>CANJLK010000030.1 GCA_947475465.1 Caulobacteraceae bacterium
ATGATGGCCACGGCCTTCATGGGCTACGTCCTGCCCTGGGGCCAGATGAGCTTCCACGGCGCGGTGGTGATCACCAACCTGTTCGGCGCCATCCCGGTGGTCGGTCCCTCGATCACGACCTGGCTGTGGGGCGGCTTCGCGGTGGATGACCCCACCCTCAACCGCTTCTTCTCGCTGCACTACCTGCTGCCGTTCATGATCGCCGGCGTCGTTGGCCTGCACATCTGGGCGCTGCACGTGCCGGGGAACAACAACCCGACCGGCGTCAACGTGAAGTCCAGCGCCGACACCGTGCCCTTCCACCCGTACTACACGGTGAAGGACGGCTTCGCGATTTCGGTCTTCCTGCTGATGTTCGCGGTCTTCGTGTTCTACATGCCGGACGCGCTCGGCCACTCGGACAACTACATCCCGGCGAACCCGCTGGTGACGCCGCAGCACATCGTGCCGGAATGGTACTTCCTGCCGTTCTACGCGATCCTGCGGGCGCTGCCGAACAAGCTGGCCGGGGTTCTGGCCATGTTCGGGGCGATCGCCACCCTGTTCGTCCTGCCGTGGCTCGACACCTCGAAGGTGCGCTCCATGCGCTACCGCCCGACCGCGAAGCTCTACTTCTTCATCCTGGTCCTGACCTGCATCGTGCTGGGCTTCTGCGGCGCCCACTCGCCGGACGACCTGGTGATCCCGGGCGTCTCGGGGCTGCAGCTGGGTGACGCGAACATCAACAGCTTCGTGTGGCTGTCGCGGATCGCGGCGCTCTACTACTTCGTCTACTTCTGGGTGATCACGCCGGTCCTGGGCCTCACCGAGACACCCCTCCCGGCTCCGGAGTCGATCTCCGAACCGGTCCTGTCGGCTTCCGGAAAGAAGGGTTGAGCCTGATGCTGCGCAAAGGTTTGGCGCTCGCGGCGCTCGGACTGGCCCTCCTGGCCGGCCCGGCTTCGGCCGCGACCTCATTCGAAGAGCCCAAGGACGTCCACTGGTCGTTCGAAGGCCCGTTCGGCAAGTTCGATCAGGCCCAGCTGCAACGGGGCTACAAGGTCTATCGGGAGGTCTGCTCGGCCTGCCACTCGATGAACCTGATGTACTTCCGCAACCTGGGTCAGAAGGGCGGGCCGTTCTACGATCCGAAATATCCGAACCCCAACGACAACCCCTATGTGAAGTCGCTGGCCAAGGACATCCAGGTCAAGGACATCGACGGCGACACCGGCGACGTGATCCAGCGTCCGGCGGGCTCGGCCGACAAGTTCCCGAACCCCTTCGCCAACGAAGCCGCCGCAGCGGCGTCGAACGGCGGCAAGGCGCCGCCGGACCTGTCGGTCATGGCCAAGGCCCGCGAAGGCGGACCGGCCTATATCTATTCGCTGCTGACCGGCTTCGAAGAGCCGCCCAAGGGCCTGACCGCCCTGCCGGGCAAGTACTACAACCCGTATTTCCCGGGCGACGTCTCGGGCAGCTGGACGGGCGCCAAGGGCGCCGTGCCGAAGGGCGGTTTCATCGGCATGACGCCGCCGCTGTCGGCCGGCAAGGTGACCTTTGACGACGGCAAGCCGTCGACGGTCGATCAGGAAGCCAAGGACGTCGTGGCCTTCCTGGCCTGGGCCGCCGAGCCCAAGATGGAAGACCGCAAGCAGTTCGGCCTGGGCGCGTTGATCTACCTCCTGATCTTCTCGGGCCTGCTCTACGCCAGCTACAAGAAGATCTGGCGCAACGTCTCCCACTGAGGCGACGAGGCGCAGCAAGACGACCAGGGCCCCGGAGCGATCCGGGGCCTTTTTCGTGGGATCAGTCCGCGGCCGGCGCCAGGTACAGGCGCCCCGCCGGAAAGTCGAAGCGCAGGCGGTAGCGGGCCAGGAACGGGGCGCCGATCTGGCCGGCCAGGGCCGGGTCCTCGGCGCCGATCAGGCCTGAGGCCAGGTTCTCGGCCAGGTCGCCGGCGAAGGAGAGCGCCCGCAGCCTGGGGGCCAGCACGCCGTAGGGATAGAGTTCCTTGCGCCGCGACGCGCCGGGGGCGTCGGCCAGGACGTCGCTCAGCCGGATCGCGCGGTCCACGCCCGTGCCCGGGACGAAACGGGCGGACAGGGCCAGGCGGCTATCGGACACCGCTGCCTGGACAAACGGACGCCCGGCGATCCATCCGATCGGGAGCGCGGCGTGGCGGCCGAATGGCGGTGCGTGACCTGCCCGGCTCAGGCGCAGGCGGCAGGGCGCAAAGCTGACGTCCAGCACATAGGGCCGAAGGACATCGGCGCCGATGACGCCCGCGACCGGAGTTGGCAGGGCGCCGGTCCGCATATCGAGGTCGGCGACGGCGACCGTGCGTCCGGTGAGATCGAGCCCCGCCAGACGCACGCCGCCGGTAAGCGCGGTCTCGGCGAAACCGGCGGCCTGGGCCTGGCTTTCGGCCAGCTGGGTGTGGGGTGTCGCGGTGTCGATCACGAAATCGCCGGCCACCCCCATGACCTCGGCAGGAGCCACGACCACGCCGCCCTCGAACCAGCAGGCGGCCTCGCCCGCCAGGGCCGGGGAGCCTGCGAGCGCCAGGACGGCGGCGAGGGCGGAGCTGAAGCGAGTCACGAGATTACGGGGCCCAGCATAGCCAAGCCGCGCGCCCGCCGCGACGCCGCCTTTCGGATGCCGCAAGCGATCTCTAGGTTGGCGGCATGGCCTTCACCACCGCGTGGCGGAATTTCAAGCGTATGCAGGACACCACGGTGGCGGCGGCCGTGCTGATCTATGCCGCCGCGGCGGTCGACGCGGTGGGCCGGCTGCCCGGCGGAAGCGCCCAGGTTCTGCGCTGGACGCTGGTCTGGCCAGCCGCATGGTTCATGGGGTGCCTGGTCCTGCCGCTGGCCATACCACCGGTTAAAGAGCGGCTGGCCCGTTATGTCTGGGTGAGCTTCCGGGCGGGGTTCGGCCAGACGCCGGTTTCGGTGCTGGTGGGCGTCGCGCTCCTGCTGGGGGCGGGCCTGTTCGCGTGGCGCGAGATCGGCCGGGCGGCGGCGGCGGGCCTGGCCGGCGCCAACGTCTTTTCCGCCTACGCCGCAGGCATCGGCATCCTCGTGGCCCAGGCGATCCTGGTGCGGGGTCTGGAGGCCGTGCCCGACGTGCGGGCGCAGATCGAGGAGACGTAGCAAGGCGGTAAGATCCGAACCGCTTGGGGTAGGGTGTCGCGGCGAGCTCCTTGCGAGATGTGGCGGAGGGGACGCAAGGCCGCCAGCCAACCCCCTCCGACGTCCCGTCGCTGCGCTCGGGCCGCCACCTCCCCCTGAGGGGTGAGGATTTTAGGCCTAGGCCTCGCCGCGACCGCCGCCGTTGCGGGCGAAGAAGGCGAGCGTGCGCAGGTGCGACAGCCGCGCGGCCTCGGCGTCGTAGGCGTTGGGGGCCACGAAGGCGTGGCCGGCGTCGTAGAGGTGGACGGGGATGTCGGGATAGGCCCCGCGGATGGCCTCGACCTTGTCCGGGGGGATCAGTTCGTCGGTGCGACCCAGGTGCAGGATGATCGGGACCTTCGGCGCGGCGTCCAGGTTGTCGGTGATCTGGCCGCCGTAATAGGCGGCGACCGAAGCCAGACCTGTGCAGCGGGCCGCCGCCAGCCAGGCTGTCGTGCCGCCGTAGCAGAAGCCCAGGGCGAAGACCGGGGGCTTGAGCGCATCGATGGCGGCCTGGACGGCGTCCAGCACGTCGCCGCCCCAGTGGGTGGCGTCGCCGAACCCCATCTGCCGGTCCTTCAGGGCCAGATCGATGTCCTGGTCGGCGAAGCCCTGCTGGAAGCGGTCGAACAGGCTGGGGACCAGGGTCTCGTAGCCAATCTCGGCATAGCTGTCGGCAAGCGCCCGCAGGTGCGGCGTGACCCCCCAGATGGCGTGGAGGATCACCAGACCGCCGCGCCGGGCGTCTCTGACGCCGGCGCGGTAGGCGGCGAACTCGAAGCCGTCGGCGGCGCTATTCAGCCGGACGGTTTCGCCCACCGGTCCCTAGGCCTTGTCGAACAGTTCGAGGGTGCGGTGACGGGCGAGGTCGGCGGCCTCGGCGTTGTAGCGGTCCGGCGCCTCGATGTTGAACCCGTGGCCGGCGGCTTCATAGATATAGACGGGAACACCAGGGTTGGCGGCGGTGACAGCCGCGGAGACTTCGTCGGCCGGGATTCCGGCGTCGGTTCGCCCCAGGTGGACAATGGTCGGGCACTTCGGGTGCAGTTCGGCGTTGGCCTGGACCATGCTGCCGTAATAGCTGGAGGCGGCGCTGAGGCCGTCGAGCTTGGCGGCCGACAGCCAGGCGAGGGAACCGCCGTAGCAGTAGCCCACCACGCAGACCTTATCGCCGTGGGCCTTGAGGAAGTCGCGGCAGGCGGCGATGTCGCTCAGGGCCTGGTCCATGGGCGTGGCGCGCATATGGCCCACTCCGGCCTGGACGCCCTCCGGATCGTGTTCGGCGGTGAACCCCGCCTCGGCCCGGTCGAAGAGGGACGGCGCAATGGCCTCGTAGCCCATCTTGGCCCAGCGCTCGACGTCGGCGCGCATGTACTGGTCGAGGCCAAAGATTTCCTGGATCACAATGACCCCGCCCTTGCGCGGCGTGAAGGCGGCCTCGCGCCACACGTTGAACTCAAAGCCGTCGGCGCCGGCGATCTTGATCATCTCAGCCATGGTGTTCGCTCCCCAGAATTATTGGTCAGACATTGAACCTAAAGTTCATCACGTCGCCGTCCTTCACAACGTACTCCTTGCCCTCCTGGCGGAGTTTTCCGGCGTCGCGGGCGCCCGCCTCGCCCTTCAGACGGACGTAGTCGTCGTAGGCGATGGTCTCGGCGCGGATGAAGCCCTTCTCGAAGTCGGTATGGATGACGCCGGCCGCCTGGGGCGCGGTGTCGCCCTTGTGGATGGTCCAGGCGCGCGTTTCCTTGGGGCCTACGGTGAAATAGGTCTGCAGGCCCAGCAGGTGGTAGGCCTCGCGGATCAGCTTGTTGAGGCCGGGCTCGGCAAGCCCCAACGTCTCCAGGAACTCCGTCCGTTCGGAGGGGTCCAGCAAGGCGATCTCGCTCTCGATCTGGGCGGAGATGGCGACGTGGTCGGCGCCGTCGCGGGCGGCGCGCTCGGCCACCAGCTGCGACATGGCGTTGCCCTCGGCGGCGGAGGCCTCATCGACGTTGGAGACGTAGAGGGCCGGCTTGGAGGTGAGCAGCTGAAGCATCTTCCAGGCCTTATCGTCCTCGGCGGAGACCTGCGCCTTGCGGGCCGGGCGGCCGGCGTTGAGCTCGGTCAGCGCCAGCTGGACGAGGCGCAGAGTCTGGGCGCTCTCCTTGTCGCCGGCCTTGGCGCGTTTCTCGAGGTTGGTCACCCGCTTTTCCAGGCTTTCCAGGTCGGCCAGCATCAGCTCGGTCTCGATGGTCTCCAGGTCGGAGATCGGATCGACCTTGCCCTCCACGTGGGTGATGTCGTCGTCGATGAAGCAGCGGGCGACGAAGGCCACCGCGTCGCAGTCACGGATATTGGCCAGGAACTGGTTGCCCAGGCCTTCGCCCTTGGAGGCGCCGCGCACCAGGCCCGCGATATCCACGAAGTTGATCCGCGCCGGGATGATCTCCTTGGAGGGGATGACGCCGGCCAGGGTCTCCAGGCGCGGCTCGGGCACGGCCACGTCGCCGGTGTTGGGCTCGATGGTGCAGAACGGATAGTTCGCCGCCTGGGCGGCGGCGGTCTGGGTCAGCGCGTTGAACAGGGTGGACTTACCCACATTCGGTAGGCCGACGATGGCGACTTTGAGGGCCATGGGATCTTTCGGAGTTTCGTGTCGCGCGGGGTTAGCACGCGAAGAACCGCCGCGTCAGCGCCAAGGCGGAATTTGAACCACGGAAAACACGGAAAGACCCGGAAGGCGGGCCGCTTCGATTCCGTGTCCTTCCGTGTTTTCCGCGGTTGTTCTCTAATCGCTTCGCGAGGCGCTAGCCCAACGCCTTCGCGGCCAGGTCGCGCCAGGGGCGGGCTTCGCGGCGGGCGTGGGGCGGGGCCTTGCGCAGGCGCTGGTCGATGTCGGCGAGGAGGGCGCGGGCCTCGGGCGCGCGGCCGTGGCGGGCGAGGAAGGCGACGTAGCGGGCCTGGCCCTCGAAGCCCGGGACGGTCTCGGCGGCGGACCTGAGCGCCGCCTCGGCCTCGGCCGCGCGGCCAAGGGCGTCGAAGGCGCGGCCGAGCGCCATGGTGCTGGCCGGCGTGCGCTCATCGACCGGGCTGTCGCCCAGATGGGTGAGGACCTCAAGGGCCTCGGCGGGGCGGGCCAGATCGAGCAGCGCATTGGCCCGGCCGAGCAGCAGGGCGGGGTCGTCGGCATGAACCCCCTTGGCGGCCTCGCGGAACAGGCGCTCGGCCTCCTCGTGGCGGCCAAGGGCGGCGGCGGCGGCGGCCAGCCGGGCCTGGTTGTGGACGGTGGCGACCTCGGCCAGGGCGGCCTTGGCCTGGCGGTACTCATGGCCGGGATCGAGGGTGCGGATGGCCGCAGCGCCGGCGCGCCGCACGCGGCCGGTCCCCATCGCCTCGGGCAGGAGTTCAACGAAGAGGTAGACCAGCCCGGCCAGCGGTTGGAGCACCATGATCGCGGCGGCCCAGGCATAGTGGCGGCCGGTCCTCAGCGCATGGATCGCCATGGCGATGGAGAACAGGAACGAGAGCGAGACGCCCGCCAGCATGGCCTACTCTCCGCGCGCCGCCTTGCGGGGGTCGAGCTTGTCGGCGGGGGCCAGCCGCATGACCTCGGTCTGGTATTTCTCGTCCTCGCCCTGGGCCAGCAGGGGGGCGGCCTCGGCGCAGGCCTCCAGCAGGGGCTCCAGCCACTGTTTGTCGGCCTTGTGGAAGTCGGAGAGCACGTGGCCCATGACCAGCGCCTTGTCGCCCGGGTGGCCGGTGCCCATCCGCGCGCGGCGGAAGTGCGGGCCGATCTGGGCGGTGATCGAGCGGATGCCGTTGTTGCCGGCCGCGCCGCCGCCGGCCTTCATGCGGAACCGCCCAGGGGCCAGGTCGATCTCGTCGTAGAAGACCACCAGGTTGACGGCCGGATCGAGCTTGAAGAACTTCACCGCCTCGCCCACCGCGCGGCCGCTCTCGTTGTAGAAGGTCTGGGGCTTGAGGATCAGGGTCCGGACCGGGCCCTGCGCGGTCTCGATGGCGCCCTCGGCGGCGAAACCCCCGAAACGCGAACGCGCCGCGGAGAAGCCCCAGCGGCGCGCAATCTCGTCAACGGCCATGAAGCCGATGTTGTGGCGGTTCTTCGCGTAGGTGGGGCCGGGATTTCCCAGCCCCGCGATGAGCAGCATGGCCGCCCCCTTACCCGATAGCAGGGGCGCGATGAGGTTTTAGGCCTCGCCGCCCTCAGCGCTGGACGCCGCGGCGGCGGTTTCGCTGGTCGCCGCATCGGCCGCGTCATCCGCATCCGCCTGCGAGGAGGCGCCGGAGATGGTGGCCAGGACGGTCGCCGTGTCGATGGCGGCTTCGACGCCCTTGGGGAAGGTCAGGTCGGACACGTGGACCGAGCCGCCGATTTCCAGGCCCTTGAGGTCGATCACCAATTCTTCCGGGATCTGGTCTGCGTGGCAGGAGACCAGCACGTCGTGGAAGACCACGTTCAGGGTGCCGCCGCGCTTCAGGCCGGGGCATTCGTCCTGGTGGGCGAAGTGCAGGGGCACGGCGATCTTGATCTGCTGATCGGCGTCGACGCGGTAGAGGTCGAAGTGGGTCGGCACGTCGGTGACCGGGTGCATGTCAATCGACTTGGCGATGACCGGCTGGGTCTCATTGCCGTACTTCAGGGTCACCAGGTGGCCCAGGAGCTTGCCGGTGTAGAGCGCCTTGCGGAACTCGTTGGCCTTCACCGAGATGGCCACGGGGGCTTGCTTGCCGCCGTAGAGGACGCCGGGGACGAGGCCGGCGCGGCGCGCGACGCGGGCGCCGCCGGTGCCGGTGCGTTCGCGCAGTTCAACGTTCAGTACGATCTCGGCCATGGCCTTGCCTCAAAAACGAAACCGCCGCGCGAAGGGTGCGCGGCGACGCAGGATGCGACCCTGTTGGGCCGAAAGGTGCGCGTAGATACACAAAAGGCCCGCCGGACGCAACGGGCCGGGCTGGCTCAGGCCGTGCTTTTTAGCTCAGCGCTTCTTGGACCTGGGGCGCAGGCCAGTGTCGGTGTTCACGGGGGTGACCGCCAGGGGGGCCGGCGCGCGGGCGCGGTCCTCGACCGGGTCGGAGACACCGGCGCCTTTCATCAGGCAGTGGCCGGTGTCCATCAGGATGTGCTGGCCCAGGCAGAAGACGTCCTCGTAGTTCGGCCGCGCGACCGCCAGGCACTGGTAGAGGTTGAGCTTGGACATGTTGAGGCAGCTGGCCGAGCCGGGCTCGGAGAGGATGGGCATGACCTGGGCGAGGCTGGCGTCGTCGGCGTAGCCAAGGGCGGCGAGGGCGGCCACCGCCAGGCTGCGGATCACCACCGGGCCATAGGGCGGGCTGACCGCGCGCGGCTCGAGGCCCATGGGCGTTGAACCGGTGACGGCCAGTTGCAGGCGCGAGGTCTCGTCCATCTGGCCAAGGGTCGGCGTCGCGGACAGCTGCTTGGCCAGGGCCAGCCGGTCGTCGCGGCCCTGGACGTCGGCCTTGGACCAGGCGGAATGCTGCACGTCGTAGGCGGCCTTCTTCACCGTGCGGCCCACGTCCAGCAGGCGCTTGCCGTCGCCGCCAAGCGCGGCGATCACCAGGCCCGCGGCGCCTGAGGAGCCCTGGAAGCCCACGGCGTAGGCGGGGTCCTTCATGATCGCGTAGGCGACGTTTCGGCGCTGGTCGGGATCGGCGGCGAACTTGCGCACTCCGGCCACAAAGTCGGCGTCCTGCAGGGCGGCCACGGCGCCGTAGGCGATCGCGCCGCGCAGCAGCTGGCCCGGTTCGTAGGCCACGCCGGTCTTGACGCCGCGGGCGACGTCGCCGCCGTCGGAGAACTCGGGCGAAATGGCGGTGGCCCGGATCACATAGGCCCGGTAGGCGCTGGCCTGTTCGATGACCCTGGGCGAGAGGCCGACCGAGGGCACGGGCGGCGGCGGCGCGACGGCGACGGGCGGCGGCGCGGGCGCGGCGCAGGCGGCGAGGATCGCCACGGCGGCGATCGCCGAAAGCAAACGGGACGGAATCAGCTGGGGCGGGAAACTGCGGGTCATCGGGAGCCTTCCCCTCGACTGAGCGGGATCTAAGTTACCATTGCCCCCCGGCAGGATCATGCCCTCGCACGGTAAACGCTTGCTGAGCAAGCGTAGCCGTGGCGGGAATGTCGTCTCAGTCGAACAGTTTCGACACGGATTCCTCGTTGGCGATGCGGCGGATCGCCTCGCCGATCAACCGGTCGCAGCTGACGTAGCGGATCTTGCCGCCGTCCCTGGCCCGGTCCGGCGGCGAGATCGAATCGGTCATCACCAGCTCCTTGAGGATCGAGGAATTGACCCGCTCCACCGCCGCGCCCGACAGGACGCCGTGGGTGACGTAGGCCGAGACCTCGGCCGCGCCATGGTCGATCAGCGCCTGGGCGGCGTTGGTCAGGGTGCCGCCGCCGTCGATCATGTCGTCGAACAGGATGCAGCGGCGTCCGGCGACGTCGCCGATGATGTTGGCCACCTCGCTCTTGCCGGGGCCGGAGCGGCGCTTGTCGACGATGGCGAGCTCGGCGTTCAGCCGGGTCGCCACGGCGAGCGCCCGGACCACGCCGCCCACGTCCGGGGAGACGATCATCAGCTCGTTGGTCTTCTTGTGGTTCGACTTGATGTCGTTGGCCAGCAGCGGCGCCGACAGCAGGTTGTCCGTGGGGATGTCGAAGAAGCCCTGAATCTGGCCGGAGTGGAGGTCCATGGTGAGCACCCTGTCGGCGCCGGCGCGGGTGATCAGGTTGGCCACCAGCTTGGCGGAGATGGGGGTGCGGCCGCCGGTCTTGCGGTCTTGCCGGGCGTAACCGAAGTAGGGCATCACCGCCGTGATCCGCCGGGCCGAGGCGCGCTTCAGCGCGTCGATGCAGATCAGCAGTTCCATCAGGTTGTCGTTGGCGGGGTAGCTGGTGGACTGGATCACGAAGACGTCCTCGCCGCGGACGTTCTCGTCGATGGTCACCCACACCTCGTTGTCGGCGAAGCGCTTCACCTGGGCCTTGGTGAGCGGCAGGTCCAGGTGGGCCGCCACCGCTTCCGCAAGCGTGCGATTGGAGTTGCCGGCCAGCAGCTTCATCGTAAGCCCCCGAGATGCGATTGCGCTATGCGGCGGGCTTGTAGCAGGCGCGGGAGAGTCGGCAAGGCGCCACGCTCAAGCCTCCAGCATTATCGCCGAGAGCAGGCGGCCGTAGTCGGGCTCGCCCTGTTTGAAGGCGCGGCGGTTGGAGAAGAAGAGGTCAGGTTCGGCGCAGGTGTCGCGGCCGATCCATTCGGCGGTCCGGACGCCGGCGGCGGCCAGGCGGGCCAGGACGAAGGCCGGCAGGTCGAACTGGCGCTTGTCGGGTGCGGCGCCCACGCTGAAGTATCGGGCGTGGCCGGGGTCTACGGCGGTGAAGCGGTCGAGGAACTCCAGGCCGACCTCGTAGGACCTGGGGCCGATGCAGGGGCCGACGGCGGCGCGCAGGCGGTCGCGGCGGGCGCCCAGGCCGATCATCCGGGTGACCGCGTCCTCGACGACGCCGGTGAGCGCGCCCTTCCAGCCGGCGTGGGCGGCGGCCACGACCCGCGCCTCAGGATCGACGATCAAGACCGGCGCGCAGTCGGCGGCCAGCGCGCCGCAGACCACGCCCGGGGTGGCGGTGATCACGCCATCGGCCTGGGGCGGGTCGGCCGCCCAGGGGCCGTCAGCGATCCGGGTCTCCGCGGAGTGGACCTGATAGGCGGTGACGAGGTTCCGGGCGCCGAAGTGCGCAGCGGCCAGGCGGCGGTTTTCCTGCACGGCGGCGGGGTCGTCGCCAGAGCCGACGCCCACATTTAGGCCCGCGTAGATTCCCGTCGAGACGCCGCCCTGGCGGGTGAAGAAGGCGTGGCGGACGCCGGTCACATCCAGGAGGGGCGATGTGAGGACGGGGAGGGTCATGGCTCGAGGTCTTCGAAAGCCGGCGGGGTCCAGCCGGGGGAGTGGAGGACGCAGGCCTTGAAGAGTTCGCCCATCTCGTCGGCGGCGATCAGGCGGTTGAGCTGGCGTCCCAGGGTCTCCGACCGGTCGGGACGGGCGCGCAGCAGGGCCTCGGCGCGGGGCCCGATGCCCAGGCGGGCGAGGAAGGCGGCCTGGGTCTGGAGGGCGGCCCCCGCCCCTTCGGCGCGGGCGGCGGCCATGACGGCGGGAAAGTCGGCGTGGACGGTGAGGTCGTCTTCGCCCGGGGCGTCGAGGGGATCGACCTTTTCGTGATGGCTGAGGGCTTGCAGGGTGTCGCCGAAGCCGGGCTCGGCGCGGCCATAGTCGATCAGGAGCGCCGCGCCGCCGTCCCGGACGAGGCGGGCGCCGAGCGCCTGGCCCAGCGCCGCCTGGGCCGCCGACTGCTCATAGACCTGGCCGACAGCCGCGTCCGGAAGCAGGCCGGCGGCCGGGGTCGCGGCCAGCCCGAATGCGAGCTCGCCTCCGGCATCGAGGCCCACCATCTGCTCGGCCCAGCCCAGACGGGTGCGGACGAACTGGCGGGCGGGCAGGCAGTCCAGCAGCTCGTTGGCGACCAGCAGCAGGGGCTGGCCGTCCGGCACATCGGCAAGGTCGGCGGCCCAGCGGACCTGGTCTCCCAGGCGCCCGGCCTGGGCGATACGCAGCGGGGCGGAGGTCTCCACCAGCCAGATCTCGGCGGCCTGCAGGAAGCCCGGCGCCTTGGCGGCGGCGCGCAGGATGTCGCTCATCAGGGTCCCGTCGCCAGGGCCCATTTCGACCAGGGTAATCTGGGGGGGCTGGCCGAGCGCCATCCAGCATGAGGCGGCCCAGACGCCGATCAGTTCGCCGAACATCTGGCTGATCAGGGGGGCGGTGATGAAGTCGCCGTCCTCGCCCAGCGCGGGCCGGGTGGCGTAGTAGCCGAAGTCCGGATCGTGCAGGCACGCGGTCATGTAGCGGGCGACGGTGATCGGACCCTGGGCGGCGATCTCGGCCGCCAGACGCTCACGCAGGCTCATCGAGGCCTGTCGCGGGAGGCAGCGGCTCCTTCAGGCCGCGGCGGATCAGGTAGAGGCCGATCAGCACCATGGGCGTGGAGAGCATCATCCCCATGGTCAGGCCGAAGGGGAAGTTGGGCATGTAGCTGTCCGGCTCGCGGACGTTTTCCAGGCCGATGCGGATCAGGCCGTAGCCGGTCAGGAACAGCCCCATGACCACGCCGCGACGGTTCAGCCACTTCCTGCCATGGGTGGCCCAGCGCAGGACAAGGAAGAGGACGATGCCCTCCAGGGCCGCCTCGTAGAGCTGGCTGGGATGCCGCGGCAGCGGGCCGGCGTCGGGGAAGACCATGCCCCAGGGAGCCTTGGTCGGGCGGCCCCAGAGCTCGCCGTTGATGAAGTTGGCGATGCGCACCAGGAGGCCGCCGATGGGCTCAGCCGCGACGATCAGGTCGCCGAGCCGCAGGGGGTCGACTCCGTTCTTCTTGGCATAGGCGAAGCCCGCCACGACCACGCCGATCGCGCCGCCATGGAAGCTCATGCCGCCGTGCCAAACCTGCAGGATCTCCAGCGGGTCCGTCCAGATCAGGGAGGGGGTGTAGAAGAGCACATGGCCCGACCGGCCGCCGATCACCACGCCGAGGGTCAGCCACAGGATCAGGTCGTCCATCTGCTCGACGGCCAGGGTCGGCGCCCGATGGGCCCACAGGCGCGGGTTGCGCAGCATCGAGACCGCGTAGCGCCAGCCCAGCAGGATGGTGGCGACATAGGCCAGGGCATACCAGCGGATGGCGAAAGGACCGATGTGGACCAGGACGGGGTCGATGTGGGGAAAGGGCACTGGTGGCTCGGCTCCGGCGTTGTCCACACGCTTTAGAGGAGAAGCCCTTCGCTTTCACCCCTCCAGAGGCCATATAGACGGTGTGGCGGCCCAATTTCCCGCCGTATCGAGCCGGATATGCAAACCCAGAACCCTTTTCTCGACGAGATGGCCAAGCTGACCACCGCGGCCATGGGCCTGGCCCAGGCGGCGGGCGAGGAGGCCAAGGCGGCGCTTCGTTCCCAGGCTGACCGCGTGGCGGCCGAATTCGACCTGGTCCGGCGCGAGGACCTCGAGGCGCTGAAGGCCGAGGTCGCCGCCCTGCGCGCCGAGGTCGAGGGACTGCGGGCGGCCAAGGCCAGACCGAAACCTGCGAAAGGCGCGGCCTGATCGCACAGCAGACACACGATTGTGGCCGCACGGAGCTAAGAACCGGGTGACGCCGCGCTCGCAAACCAGATTAATTTCAATATCGCAGGCGATTCGGGGGCGGCCGTCTGCTCCCCGCCCGCTGCGAAAGGGGTCTTATGGACACCACCCAGACTGACGACACCGTCGTGCTCGGCAACGACCCGCTGGATGTCGTGGAGCATGTGCTGGCGGCGGAGAACCTGGCGTTCGACCGCACCGAAGACGGCGACCTGGCCTTTTCCCTGGCCGGCGACTGGAAGGACTACGAGCTGTGGTTCGCCTGGCGGCCGGAGGGCGACTGCCTGCAGCTTTGCCTGTCCATGGACATGGCGATCACCGCCGAGATGCGCCCGGCGGCCCAGGACCTGATCGCCCAGGTGAACCCGCGCTGCTGGCTGGGCCATTTCGAGCTTTGGGAAGACGGCGAGATCATCTTCCGCCACGGCATGGCGCTGATGACCAACGAGCAGCCCTCGCTGGCCCAGGCCGCGGCGATGATCGACGTGGCCGTCGAGGGCGCCGACCGCTTCTATCCCGCGTTCGAATTCCTGACCCAGGGCCTGAAATCCCCTGCCGAGGCCATCGCGGCCTGCATGTTCGAGACGGTGGGCGAGGCCTGATCGCCTAGATCGTCATCCCCCGGATCGGCTTTCAGCGACCGGAGGATGACGAGGGTGGGGCGGGTTGTTAGGGTCCGCCCCATGACCACACCCATCCTGATGCTGGGCGCCGGCAATATGGGCGGCGCCATGATCGACGGCTGGCGCAAGGCCAAGGCCTTCGCGGCGGCCGACCTGATGATCGCCGATCCCAGCCCCGGCCTGGCGGCCCAGGCGGCGGTGAAGGCCGGCGCCGCGCTCAATCCCGCCGACAGGGACCTCGCCCGCGCGAAGACCGTGGTGCTGAGCGTCAAGCCGCAGGTCTGGCGCGAGGCCGCGGCGCACTATGCCCCGCTGCTGGCCAAGGACGCGGTGATCGTGTCCATCGCCGCAGGCGTGAAGAGCTCCGACATCGCCCAGGCTTTCCAGGACCGCGCGGTGGCCCGGGTCATGCCGACCACAGCGGCGGCCATCCGCCAGGGCACGGCCAGCCTCTACGCCGCGACGCCCCAGGCGCTGGCCCGGGCCCAGGCCCTGTTCAAGCCGCTGGGGACGGTGGTCGTCCTGGCCGACGAGGAGCTGATGCACGCGGCCACCGGGGTTTCCGGCTCCGCGCCGGCCTATCTCTATGCCTTCGTCGAGGCGCTTGAGGGCGCTGGCGTGGCGGCGGGCCTGGCGCCGGGCGACGCGGCGAAGCTGGCGCGTTCGACCGTCGCGGGCGCAGCCGCCCTGCTGGCCAAGAGCGCAGCCGAGCCGGTGGATCTGCGCCGTCAGGTGACCTCGCCGGGCGGGACGACGGAGGCGGCGCTGAACGTGCTGCTGGGCGACCATGGACTGCCCACCCTGCTGCGCGAGGCAGTGGCCAACGCAGTGCGCCGCTCGAAGGAACTGGGCGGCTAGGCCGGCGGGCTCGATTCGCCGGCCGCGCCGCAGGGCGGGCCGACTGCGTAGGGAATGGGCGGCCGGGCCGAACTCTGCGCCCGCCCCATACAGCTAAGCTTAGGTTGCGCCTCCGGGCCACGGTTCCGGTGGCGGCCGTCTGGGCGGCTTCATCGGGGTGCAGCTCGACGAGCCGTGAAGACCTCTTAAGAGGCGCCTTGGCGCGCGGGCTCCGCAGTATCCGGGGCAACTTAAGGGGATAATTCAAATGAAGAACATGCAGTCTGCGCGCGGCGCCGTGGGTGTCGGGCAGAAATCTCCACGAATTCGCCAATGCGCCATGACCATCGCCGCCGGCCTGCTAGCCAGCACGGCCATGACCCAGGCGGCCTGGGGTCAGGCCAAGGGGCCGGCCAGCGAAGCTGCCGCCACCGTCGATGAGATCGTCGTCACGGGCTCGCTGGACGCCCTGCCGCTGAAGAACGTCGGTTCGGTCTTCGGCTTCGACAAGACGATCGTGGAAACCCCGCGTTCGGCATCGACCATCAGCAAGGAGCAGATCGAACGCTTCGGCGTGACCGAGATCTACGACCTGGTCGCCCAGGCGCCGGGGACCTTCACCAACTCGTTCTTCGGGGTCGGCGGCGCGCTGGATATCCGCGGCACGCCGGGCGAGGTCTACTTCCGCGGCATCCGCCGCCTGGACAACGCCGGCAACTATCCGACGCCCATCGGCGCATCCGACCGGATCGACATCGTGCGCGGTCCGGCCTTGCCGATCTACGGCCCGTCGAAGACCGGCGGCTATATGAACTTCGTGCCGAAGTCCGCCCGGGTGAACGGCGCCCTGATGACCTCGCCGGCGGGCGACATCAGCTACACCACCGGCAGCTGGGACAAGAGCGTCCTGACCGCCCAGGTCCGCGGCCCGGCCAAGATCGGCGAGCAAGAATTCGGCTACAGCCTCTATGGCGAGGTCGAGGATTCCGGCAGCTACTACCGGAACATGTCCACCAAGCAGACGATCCTGCAGGCGTCCTTCGACAGCAATATCACCGACAATCTGCGGGTCGAATTCGGCGGCATGTACCACAAGTACGACGGCCAGCAGAACGGCGGTTGGAACCGCCTGACCCAGGCCCTGGTGGACAACGGGACCTATATCACCGGCGCGGCGAAGGCCGTGCCGGACATCGGAGCGCCGGACGGCAAGATTTCCTACGCCGAGCTCACCGCTATCGGCGGGCTGGGGCCCTTTGGCGGCTTCGCCTGCGGCGGGGGCGTCTTTGCGTCCTCGATCACCAACGCCTGTTTTCCGGCCGGCGGACCCTTGGCCCTGACGAGTTCGGGAACGGCGAAGCTGAGCCGCAAGGACACCCTGACCGGGCCGGACGACTTCCTCAGAAACAAGCAGACCACCGGCTATTTCGACATCATCTACACGGGAGCCGACGATCTCGAGGCGAAGAACCAGCTCTTCTACGACAAGACCGAGAACCTGAACGAGAACGCCTATGGCTTCTCACAGTTCGTCGACACCTACGTCATCGAGGACAAGATCGTCCTTGCGAAGACGTTCACCAACGACATGGGCAAATTCGCCTTCCAGGCCTCGCCGTCGATCCGCTACACGAACTTCCACTTCGGGGACGATTTCACCTACGAATACTTCCACCGCGTGGACCTGACGGTCGGCTACACGCCGCTCTCGACCCGCCAGCTATCGACCCAATGCGACTGCGGGTATTCGGATTACCTGACCGGCCACTACACCGACTACGGCCTGGCGGGCCTGGCCGACCTGGCCTTCGACTTCGGCCTCGATGTCACCTTGGGCGCGCGGTATGACAAGACTGACGTGATCTCGACCATCGATCCCAAGCGGCAGCCCGTCGCGCCGGGCACACTGCTGACGGCGTCGAACAGCAAGGGCGCCTGGTCGTGGACCGCCAGCGCCAACTACAAGGCGCCGCTGGGCCTGATCCCCTACGTGACCGTCTCCAAGCAGTCCACGATGGTGGTGGGCGAAGGCGCCGAGGTCCTGGTGGCCGACGTGGCCGGAAACTCGTTCATCGCCGCCTCGAACCTCTACGAGGGCGGCGTCAAGGGGTCCTGGCTGGGCGGCAAGCTCTATGCGGCCGTGTCGGTCTACAAACAGGACCGGACCGATCACAACGTCCAGTCCTCGGTGACCAACCAGTCCGTCGAGACCAAGGGCGCGGAAGCCGAATTCCGCTGGGCGGTCGACGAGCACCTGCTGCTCACCGGCGCCTACACCAAGACCAAGGTCTATAATCTATCCTACCTGGACGCGGGCACGGCCTTCAGTTTCTTCGGTATCCAGGACCTGAAGAACGTCTCCAATCCGGCGCTCTACCTGGGCGGCCAGCCGCTGGGCCTGGTGCCGATCTTCACGCGGGAAGCGTCGCGGCGGGCGGGTATCCCGGAAAACGTCATCTCCGGAACGGCGACCTATGGCTTCGACAACGGATTTGCCTTGGCCGCCAGCGCCTCGCACGTGGACTCGGTGTGGTCCGGCCAGTCGCAGGTCGTGCGCCTGCCATCCTATACGCTGGTGGACCTGAGCGCGTCCTACAGGATGGGCAGCTGGTTGTTCCGGGCGGTGGTCAAGAACGCGACCGACGCGGAATTTTTCCGGGCCAACTTCACCGAACTGTTCGGCAGCACCGTGGTGTTACCGGAGAAGCCGAGGAGCTTCCAGGCGACGGTCTCCTATAGCTTCTGACGGGTGTCGGACGTCTCGCCGCAAGGCGGGGCGTCCGTGCGACCGCTTGCCGGCGGCGCTCTCCATAGGGTGCAGGAGGGCTCTAGCCCGGCAGCCGCACCACGGCGCGCAGGCCGCCCATGGCCGAGCGCGACAGGATGATGTCGCCGCCGTGGCCCCGGGCCACGTCGCGGGCGATGGCGAGGCCCAGGCCCACGCCCTTGGTGTTCTGGTTGCGGGCCTCGTCCAGGCGGCCAAAGGCCTTGAAGGCGTCCTCATACTGATCCTCGGGAATGCCGGGGCCGTCGTCGTCGACGCTGATCTCGACGCCGCCCTGTGGCCGGTGACGGGCGGCGACGGCGACATGCTCGCCGTGGACAGCGGCGTTCATGATCAGGTTTGAGAGGGCGCGCTTCAGCGCATTGGGCCGGACCTGGGCGATCAGATCGGGATCAGCCTCGACGGCGACCTTGGCGCCGGCCCGCACGGCGCCCTCGCTGACCTCGTCGATCAGTTGGCGCAGATGCACCGTCTCGACCGCCTCGCCGCCCTCGCCGCGGGCGAAGGCCAGGTATTCGTCGATCATGTGCTCCATCTCGGCCAGGTCGCGCTTCATGGCCGTGGCGCGCTTGGAGGGCTCGGTGAGCGCCAGCTCCAGCTTCAGCCGCGTGAGCGGGGTTCGCAGGTCGTGGCTGACGGAGGCCAGCAGGGTGGTGCGCTGGTCGATGTGGCGCTGGATGCGGGCGCGCATGTCGATGAAGGCGTGGGCGGCGCGGCGGACCTCCTTGGCGCCGTGCGGCTTGAACGCCGCCACGTCGGCGCCGCGCCCGAAGGCCTCGGCGGCGTTGGCCAGCCGCTCGATGGCGCGGACCTGGTTCCTGATGAACAGAATGGCGATGCCGGTGAGCAGGATGGTGGCCACCGTCATCCACAGGACGAAGATGTGGCCCTGGGTGGCGAAGGCTCGGTCCCGAGGCGCCAGGATGCGCATCACCCCGCCCGGCACGGCCACGCGGATGTCGACGAAGGCCGGGTAGCGGGTGGTGTCGAACCAGAAGGGGCTGTCGAGTCGGGCGGCGAGCGCCCTTTGCAGGGACTGGTCGATGGGGGCGAAGAAGGGCTCGATCAGCACGGGCGCGTCTCTGCGGCCCTCCGGCAGTTTGCGGCCGGGCTGCAGGGCGATGGAGAGCTCCATGGAGTTCTCGGCGCGGGAGGCGAGGCGGGCGAAGGCGGCGGGACTCGGGTCGTCCTGATAGCTCTCGACCGCCCATGCGATGTCGCCGGCCAGGCCCTCGGAAAGACGGCTGGTGACGGTCTGCCAGTGGGCGTCGAAGAAAACATAGGTGACGGCGATCTGCATGATCGCGATCGGCAGGACGATGATCAGCAGGGAGCGGCCGAACAGGGTCCCCGGCAGCTGCCGTTTGATCCAGCGGCCGACAGCGCGCGGCGTCAGGCGCATCAATCCGGCGCCAGTCTGTAACCGACGCCGCGGACGGTCTGGAGGTAGCGCGGGGCCTTGGGGTCGTCCTCGATCTTGCGGCGCAGGCGGGTCACCTGGACATCCACGGCGCGGCCGGAGGGGTCGACCGTGTCGCGGGCGAGCTCCAGGCGGTCGACGGGTTCGTGCGGGTTGCGGGCCAGCTGGCGCAGGAGCGCCACCTCAGCCTCGGTCAGGCGCACGGGCTCGCCGTCGCAGGTGAGTTCGCCACGGTCGGGGTCGAAGCGGCAGCGGCCGAGCGTCAGGACGGCGTCGGGCGCCGGCCTATCCTGGGCGCGGCGCAGGATCGCCTCGATGCGCAGCAGCAGTTCCTCCGGCTCGAAGGGCTTGGCCAGGTAGTCGTCGGCTCCGGTCTTCAGGCCCTCGATGCGGGCCTCGGATTCGCCCCGGGCGGTGAGCATCAGCACCGGCGTGCGTCCGGCCGGCCCGCGCTGCTCGCGCAGCCACCTCGTCAGCGAAAACCCGTCCTCGCCCGGCATCATCACGTCGAAGACCGCCAGGTCGAAGTCCAGGGTCTCCATCAGCCGCCGGGCCGGCGCGCCGCCGGCAGCGGTGGTCACCCGAAAGCCCGCGCGGGCCAGGTACTCCTTGAGGAGCTCGCGGATGCGGTCGTCGTCGTCCACCACCAGGAGGTGGCGGCTGCGCGGGGGTGCGTCGGCGGGCGCCATCAGAGCCGCCCTCCCGCGCCGCGCGCCCGTCCGCCCGACAAGGCGCCCAGGATGCGGCGCGCGCCGCCCACCGCGTCCAGCCCGCCGTCCCGGTAGGCGCGCCCGATCTGGCCGCGCAGGCGCTCGGCGATGGCCCCTTCGAAGGCCTCCCCCTGCGGCGTCAGGACCGCGGTGCGGCGGCGGCCGTCGAGATCGCCCGGCGCCTTTTGGGCCAGACCCTTGGCCTCCAGGTCGGTCAGGATACGGCTGGCGGCCTGTTTCGACAGGCTGGTCAGCTGGGCCAGGTCCTGCACGCCGATGCCGGGTCGGCGGCGCAGCAGGAAGGCGGCGCGCCAGTGGGAGCGGCCCAGGCCGAGGTCGGCGGCCTCCAGGCCCAGATCCACCGCCGCCCACATGGAGGCCTCGGCCAGCATCAGCAGCTCCAGGCCCGCGTCGAGCTCGTCCTCGCGCAGGATCAGCCGAGGATCGGCGGGCGCGTTCATGGCCGAGCCTCCAGAGGCCGGCGGTTGGCGACCAGACCCTCCCCCTCGGGGGGAAGTGGCGCGGCGAGCTCTTGCGATGCCGTGACGGAAGGGGAATCGAGGGTCGCCCACAGAACCCCCTCCGACGTCCCATCGCTCCGCTCGGGCCGCCACCTCCCCCTAAGGGAGAGGAGACGGAAGGGTAGGCGCTCCAAGGTGGCGGGTGACAAAAGCGGCCCAATTCGTTTGACGGGCGGGCCTTCGAGGGCTTCAAGGGGGGCTTCTTGAAAGGAGGTCACCCTCAAATGTCTCTCGTTCCCTTCGACGACCGCGATGGATGGATCTGGCTGGACGGCCAGTTCGTGCCCTGGCGCGAGGCGACGGTGCACGTACTGACGCATGGTCTTCACTATGCCTCGGCCGTGTTCGAGGGGGAACGGATGTATGGGGGTGAGATCTACGCGCTGACGGCGCACACGGAACGCCTTTTCAAGTCCGCCGAGATCCTGGACATGGAAATCCCGTTCACGGTGGCCCAGATCGACCAGGCCTGCAAGGACACCTGCGCCAAGAACGGCCTGACCGACGCCTATGTCCGGCCGATCGCCTGGCGCGGCTCGGAGATGATCGGCGTCGCCGCCCAGAACACCAAGATCCACGTGGCGATCGCGGTGTGGGACTGGCCGAGCTATTTCAGCCCGGAAGAGCGCGCCAAGGGCATCCGCATGTGCTGGGCCAAGTACAAGCGCCCCTCGCCGGAGACCGAACCTGTCCACGCCAAGGCCACCGGCCTTTACATGATCTGCACCATCTCCAAGCACGCCGCGGAGAAGGACGGATACGCCGACGCCATGATGCTGGATTACCGCGGCTATGTGGCGGAGAGCACCGGCTCCAACGTGTTCTTCGTGAAGGACGGGGTGATCCACACGCCGCTCCCGGACTGCTTCCTGAACGGCATCACCCGCCAGTCGGTGATCAAGCTGGCCCGCGGCAAGGGCTACGAGGTCATTGAGCGACACATCAAGCCGGAGGAGCTGACCGGCTTCACCGAATGCTTCGTGACCGGCAGCGCGGCGGAAGTGACCCCCGTGGGCCAGATCGGCGAGTACCGGTTCACCCCGGGCGCTATTTCGCTGGGCCTGGCCGACGACTACGCCAAGATGGTGCGGCGGCAACTGGTGTCGGCGTAGGGCGTCATCTGAAGTGCGATCGTCGTCCCCGGGCCTGTCCCGGGGATCAGAGACGCCGACCTGGGGATTCTGCGCGCGGACCCGGTGCGTCTGGATGGCCGGCACAAGGCCGGCCATGACGACCATTTTGAAATCAGACGATCCAGCTCATGGGCCGGGGCACCGGTTCACCACGGGAGAGCGCGACCGCGCCGACGATGAGGCGCGCCAGGGTCCAGACCCAGACCAGGCCCAGCATGCCCAGCGACAGCCACAGGAAGGGCAGGCCGATCAGCAGGAAGGACAGGGGCACGCTGACCACGGCGACGGCCCCCCAGACGATCGACCAGACGACGGAGAGCCAAAAGGTGCGGATAATCCAATCGTAATGGCTGCGCATCACCGGCCCCGCGCCGTCCCGGCTCGCATAGGCGATGATCCCCGCGACGATGATGGTCAAGCCGTGGGTCAGGCCCAGCAGGTAGAGGCCATAGGCCACGCCCGGCAGGGTGCGGTCTTCGGGGCGGCCGTCGTCCAGGCGCTCGGTCATCTTGAAATCCTCAGGCGCGGACCAGCGTCACCTCGACGCCGGCGCCCACCGCATCTGGGGCCAGGGCCAGGGGCTTTTCAACCCGTACCCGGGCGCGGGTGACCCTGGGGTCCGTCAGGCAGCGGCGCGCCAGGCGCTCGGCGAAGGTCTCGACCAGCTGGATATGGCCTTCGGCGGCCAGTTCGCGGGCGGCGGTGAGGATGGTCTCGTAGTTCAAGGTGTCGGCCAGGCGCTCGGCGCCGGCGGTGGGCACATCGAGCTCGACATCCACCACCAGGGGCTGGGCGCGACCGATCTCGTGGCGATAGATCCCGATCTCGGCGTCGATCTTCAGGCCGGTGACGAAGACCTTGGTCATCACCGTGCGCAGCTGAGCAGGCGCGTCCTGGGCGGGTTCGGGAAGCGGCGAGGCCACGGGCTTAGCCCTCAAGTCCTGCGGGCCAGGTGCTGGCCCGCATCGACGGCGATCATCTGTCCGGTCACCGAGCGCGCGTCAATCAGGTAGCGCAGGGCCTGGCCGATCTCGTCGGGCGAGGCGGGCCTTTGCAACAGGGTGGCGGCGGCCTCGGCGTCGAAAGCGGCCTGGTCCTGATGGATCGAGGGCAGGGTCGGGCCAGGTCCGATGGCGTTGACCCGGATGCGGGGGCTGAGCGCCTGGGCCAGCATGCGGGTGGCGTCCCACAGCGCCGACTTGCTCAGGGAATAGGAGAAGAATTCCGGCGCCGGATTGAGCACCCGCTGGTCGAGCATGTTGACGATCAGGCCCTCCCGGCCCGGCGGCAGGCGCCGGGCGAACACCTGAGCCAGAACGAGCGGGCTGCGCAGATTGGTCTCCAGGTGGGCGTCCCAGGAGGCGCGGTTCATGCCCGCGAAGGCGTCTTCCTCGAAGACGCTGGCGTTGTTGACCAGCAGGGTGACGGGCCCGAGCTCGGTCTCGGCCTCGCCCACCAGGGCCACCGTGGTCGATTCCTTGCGCAGGTCGCAGGCCAGGATGGCGGCCTTGCGCCGCCGGGCGCGGACCTCGGCGGCGGTCGCCTCGGCCTCGTCGTCCACATGGCGGACGTGGATGGCGACGTCGTAGCCGGCGTCGGCGGCGGCGATGACCAGGGCCCGGCCCAGTCGGCGCGCGCCGCCGGTGATGAGCGCGCAGCCCCGGTCAGCCATGGCGCGGACCCGCGGTCAGCCTAGTCGAGCCGGCCGAAATCGAACCAGTTCAGCGCCAGGATGGCGACGAGGAAGATGGCGATAACGGCGATGCCGGCCATGGGAGGCTCCGTAGGTTCGATTGCCCCGGCTTTAGCGAGCAGGGGCGGGCTTAGCAACCGAGGAGGCGCGAAGGGCGAATTTCATGGGCGAGTCCGGTTGCGGGCGGGGCGCTTGTGCCGCAACTGTAGCGGCGAGAGGCCTTTCCCAACTGAACGCCGATCACTAACATGAGGCCGAACACGGGACGCGACGTTCCCGGCGGCTGGACACGGTCGCAATCAAACGCTCCGGGAGGACACCATGCGCGAGTACCTGAAGTTCTACATCGACGGCGCCTGGGTCGATCCGGTGGCGCTGAAGACCCTGGACGTGGAAAATCCCGCCACCGAGCAGGTGGTCGGCAAGATCGCGCTGGGCGGCGCGGCCGATGTGGACAAGGCGGTCATGGCGGCGCGCCGGGCCTTCGCGTCGTGGTCGCAGACCAGCCGCGAGGAGCGCCTGGAGGTGCTGGGCCGCATCCTGGCGGAATACCAGAAGCGGTTCGGCGACCTGGCCACGGCGGTCACCGAGGAAATGGGCGCGCCGGCCTCGCTGGCCCAACGCGCGCAGGTTCCGGCCGGCATGGGCCACCTGGCGGTGGCGGCGGGCATACTGAAGGACTTCAAGTTCGAGGAGGACCGCGGTCAGACGATGATCGTCAAGGAACCGGTGGGCGTGTGCAGCTTCATCACCCCCTGGAACTGGCCGCTGAACCAGATCGCCTGCAAGGTCGCCCCGGCCATCGCCACGGGCTGCACCATGGTGCTGAAGCCCTCGGAGGTCGCCCCCTTCTCCGGCCAGATCTTCGCCGAGATCATGCATGCGGCCGGCGTGCCGGCGGGCGTGTTCAACCTGGTGCACGGCGACGGGCCGGGCGTCGGCGTGCCGCTCTCGACCCATCCGGAGGTGGACATGGTTTCCTTCACCGGCTCGACCCGGGCCGGCGTCGAGGTGGCCAAGAACGCGGCGCCCACCGTCAAGCGCGTGCACCAGGAGCTGGGCGGCAAGAGCCCGATCATCGTCCTCGACGACAGCGTGCTGGCGAAAAGCGTGGCGCGCGGCGTCGGCCACATGATGAATAACACCGGCCAGTCCTGTAATGCGCCGAGCCGGATGCTGGTCCCGGCCGGGCGGATGGCCGAGGCCATCGCGGCGGCCAAGGACGCCGCCGAGCAGGTCACGGTGGGCGATCCCAACGGCAACGCGACCATGGGTCCGGTGGTCTCCAAGGTGCAGTGGGACAAGATCCAGGCTCTGATCAAGAAGGGCGTTGAGGAAGGCGCCACGCTCGTCACCGGCGGTCCCGACCGGCCGGAGGGCATCGACAAGGGCTGGTTCGTGAAGCCCACGGTGTTCGCCAATGTCACCAACGACATGACCATCGCGCGCGAGGAGATCTTCGGGCCGGTGCTGTCGATCCTGGCCTACGACAACCTCGACCAGGCCATCGAGATCGGCAACGACACCGAATATGGCCTGGCGGGCTATGTGAATGGCGCGGATATCGACAAGGCGCGCATGGTGGCGCGCAAGATCCGCGCCGGGCAGGTCTCGATCAACGGCGGGGCCGACATGACGGCGCCGTTCGGCGGCTACAAGATGAGCGGCAACGGGCGCGAGTGGGGTGACTTCGCTTTCCACGAGTTCCTCGAGACCAAGGCCATCCTCGGCTACACGCCCAAGCAGGCGGCGGAATAGGCGGGCCCGCGATGTCGTCGGTCATCGACGCCGACTTCCAGGCCATGCTGGCGGCGCAGGAACGAGCCCTGGGCGGCCAGCCGGCGCCGGACATCAACCTGCTGCCGGCGGCGCTGGTGCGGGGCGGCTACAAGATGCAGCGCCAGGCGCAGGACACCCGCGCGCCGGCGGAGGTCGCCGCGCGCGACCTGAGCGTCGATGGCGCCCAGGGCCAGATCGTCGCGCGGCTCTACATGCCGCCGGGCGCGGCGACGCCCTCGGGCCTGCTGGTCTATTTCCACGGCGGCGGTTTCGTGATCGGCGACCTGGACACCCATGACGGCCACTGCCGCCGGCTGGCGGCCGGGTCCGGCAGCCGGGTGCTGAGCGTCGACTACCGCCTGGCGCCGGAGCACCCCTTCCCGGCAGGTCACGACGACGCGCTGGCGGCCACCCGCTGGGCCTTCGACCACGCCGCCGAACTGGGCGCCGACCCGGCCCGGATCGCGGTGGGCGGGGATTCCGCCGGCGGCAACCTGGCGGCCTCCATCGCCCTGGACCTCAAGGACGACCCGGCGCGGCGCCTGGCGTTCCAGCTGCTGCTTTATCCGGGCGTCTGGCCCCGCGAGGAGACCGCCTCGCGCAAGGCGCTGGACGGGCCGATCCTGACCCGCGCGGCCCTGGCCTGGTTCGACCGGCACCTGGCGGCCATCGGCCACCCGCAGGCGCACCGGGCGATGATCGAGACCCGCGACCTGTCCGGCGCGCCGCCGGCCCTGGTGGTCACCGCCGGCTTCGATCCGCTCAAGGACGAGGGGCGCGCCTACGCCGAGCGGCTGGAGGCGGCCGGCGTGCCGGTGACCCAGCTGCACTACCCGAGCCTCATCCACGACTTCTACACCATGCCCGACGTCTCGCCGAAGGTGCTGGAAGTGGTGGGCGAGACCGTCAACGTGCTGCGGGCGGCGATCGGGGGCTGATCTCCATCCTTTGCGCAGTGAGCGTGCGCGAGGCGGATAACGGATGTCGCGAGCGAAGCCGAGGCGTTGGGGTCGCGGCGCTAAGCGGTGGCGTAATATTCGTATAATATATCTTATAATACGTTATACGATACTTATATCAGATGACGAAGGGGAAGCTGCGGCTATCTGTCGTGGCGACTCGCCTTGAGGAAGTAATGGCCTGACATCGTCTCCCCCATAGTAGTACCAACGTTATTCCATTGGTGGGGGAGCGTGCGTGCAGGACTGTGATCAGCTTGGCGCGGAGTTGGCGGACGCTTTCGAGCGTCACCGCGGCAGCGTTGCGCTGGAACTCGGATCTCGGGGCTACACCTACGGCGAGCTCTGGTCGTTCGGCCAAGCTTTCGCGGACAGGCACCGCGCAACAGTCGGCGCCGACGGCGCTATCGGCATCCTGATCCAAAAGTCCCTGGACGCTTATGTGGCGGTCCTGGGATCGGTGATCATGGGGAGGCCCTACGTCTCCCTGAACATGAAGTTCCCACGTGACCGGCAGCTGCACATCGCCGCGGAAAGCAAGTGCCGGGTCATTGTCGCCGACGCCGAGACCGAGTCACGGCGGCAAGACCTGTGTGCGGCGCTATCTCTGAAAGATGACCTGACGCCCGGGTCCGCCGAAGCAGAACCGGTGGCGGTCACCGGTGACACGCCAGTCTACTACATGTTCACGTCGGGCACGACGGGCGAGCCCAAGGGCGTGATCGTCGCCAGGGGCCATTTCGCCGCTTACCTGGAGGCGATGCACTATCGGCTGCAGCTTCCCGCCGGGATGCGCTGTACGCAGTTCTTCGAACTCTCGTTCGACGCGTCCGCCCACGACATCTTCTACACCTGGATGTCGGGCGGAATCCTGTGCCCGATCTGCGCTACTGCCTGCTGGGGGGAGAGGCGCTTCCAATCAGTTTGGCCAATGCGTGGCAGGCTGCCTGCCCCAACGCGCAGCTGTTCAACCTCTACGGTCCGACCGAAGGCACCATCGCCATTACCGGCCACGCCTTCAACAGGGCAGATCTGGACCGAGACGATCGCCCGACGGCGCCGATCGGTGAGGTCAACGTCGGCAGCGAAGGTGTCCTGGTGGGCGAGGACGGCCAGCTCGCGGCGACTGGCGAGCCCGGTGAGTTGTGGATCGGCGGTCCTCAGGTGGTCACAGGCTACCTGAACAAGCCCGAAGAGACAGAGCGGCGCTTCGTCCGACGGTCCTTTCCCGGGATGGCGAGCCGCCGCTGGTACCGCACGGGCGATCTCGCGGAGTCGATCCCGGAGGGCGGCTACATGTTCCTGGGCCGGATCGACGATCAGGTGAAGATTCGCGGCTACCGGGTCGAGCTGTTTGAGGTGGAGGCCAGCCTTCGAGCGGCCGCCGACTCACAGGACGTCGCCGCGGTGCCCTGGCCCCTGACCGAAGGCGGCGGCGCCGACGGAATCGTGGCCTTCGTGGTGGATCCGCGGCGCTCTGACTCCGAGATCCTGGCGCTCTGCAGCCAGCGCCTCCCGACCTACATGGTGCCGGTCCGGGTCATCGCGGTCGATTACCTGCCCATGAACCCGAACGGCAAACTCGACCGCAAGGCGTTGCGTGCCGAGCATCTGGAGGCGGGGGCGAACCCCGCCGTCCGTCCGCCTTCGGACCCGCGTGAGGTGGAGCGGGGCCTGATCGACGGATGGTCGCGCCTCTTCCCAGGCCATGCGGTCGGCCCGAAGACCACCTTCAACTCCCTGAACGGGGACAGCCTGAGTTATGTGAACGTCTTGCTGCAGACCGAGCAGCTGATCGGTTCCATGCCCGCCGGTTGGGTTCGCCTCACCATCGCCCAGCTCGCCGCAGCCAGCGAGAAGGACCGCAGCCGCATCACGGTACGCGCCGACATGCCTGCGCTGATCCGGTTCGTCGCCATCCTACTGGTTTTGTACGGCCACTTCGGCTTTATATCGGTGTCGACGGGCGCGGTGGGCGCGATGATGCTGCTGTCGGGGTATTTCTTTGGAGCCGTGCAGCTGCCGGGGCTGAACCGTGGCCAGAGCGCGGCAAAGCTGTTGTGGCCCCTCGTCCCCCTTTGCGTGATCTACTACGGCGTCTTCATTCCGGTCTTCTGGCTGGCGACCCACCGGGTGAGCCGTGACGACTTGCTGATGCTGCAGGATATTTCGACGACGAAAAGCTTCCTGTGGTACGTGCACGCGCTCGTGCATATCGTACTGTCCGTAGCCACCATGGCGTGGACCGTTCAGGTCATCACGCGTAAGTCGCGACGTCACCTGAACGTGAAATTGTGGGTCTTGAGCGCCAGTCTGGCGTTCGGCGCGGTGGCGGCCTTTATCATGCCGCTGTTGGCGCCGGAGTTTGACGCTGTCCCCGGCGTGCCGGTCGGCGCGTGGTGGCACTATGAGTTCGTGGCGCAGCTGTTCGTGTTCGCGTGCGGCGCGCTTCTGGCTTCACCACGCAGAAGCAAGTCGATGGTGCTGGGCCTCGTGGCCACCGCTGGCGGCGCCGTGCTCACCGGAGCGTTCGGCTATCCGGCGGAGGGCGTCTCCATCGCGCTTGCTGGCCTGGCCCTGGTCTTCATTACCAACCTGCGCATCCCCCGCGTGCTGACGCCAGTGATCTATGCCATCGCCGACGCGTCCCTGTTCATCTACCTGATGCACATCCCCCTTGTCATCTGGCTCAGGTCTTTGGGCTTCAACCGGAGCCTGCGGTTGGCTCTGGTCTTGCTGATTTGTCTGGTGCTCGCTTGGGCTTGGAACCGGGTCCTTAAGAGCCCGATTCTGCGCCGACTGCGTGAAAACGGCTTCAAATTGGCGCATCTGTGGCTGCGGCCGCCCGCGACGTTTCAGGCGTAGCCCAATCCGGCCAAGTCGGCTGTTCAGTCTCCGGCGGCCTCCCGATTGTTGGAGGCGCGGCTTTCGCGATTACTGTCTCGCTCCGCAGCCTTCCTTCTTGAGTTCAATTCCTAGTCCTGCTCGCGGCGCCGGCGGCGTTGCGACCAGCCGATCACCGCCATGCCGGCCAGAGTCGAAGCCAGGGAGCCGGCGACGACGCCGATCCGGACCTGGGCCTGGTCGCCGGGGTCGCCAAGCGGGAAGGCCAGCTGGCCAATGAACAGGCTCATGGTGAAGCCGATCCCGCAGAGCAGGGCGACGCCGTAGAGCTCGACCCATTTGGTCCCCGTCGGCCGCCTGGCGAGCTTGAGGGCGAAGACCAGGGCGGTGGCGCCGAAGACGCCGGCCTGCTTGCCGAAGAAGAGGCCCGCGGCGACGCCCAGGGCGATCGGCCCGAAGAGGTCGTGCAGGCCCAGTCCGGCGACCGAAAAGCCGGCTGCCGAGAAGGCGAACAGCGGCAGGATCAGGAAGGCGACGTAAGGATGGAGGCTTTCCATGAAGTCCTCCAGCACGCCGGGGCGGCCGGGCTTGCGGGTTTCCAACGGGATGGTGGCGGCAGCCGCGACCCCGGCCACAGAGGTGGATATCCCCGACTTCAGGGTGAAGGCCCAGACCAGCGCGAAGCCCAGGGCGTAGAACAGGTAGGGCGCCTTTCGCCAGCGGCCCAGGAGGCCCATCAGCCCGATGCTGGCGATGGCGCCGCCCACGGCGGCCAGGTGGATCTGAGCAGTGAACAGGAAGCCGATCAGGGCCACGGCTCCCAGGTCATCGACGATGGCGAGCGTCAACAGGAAGATCCGCAAGGTGGGCGAGAGCCTGGGGCCTGCGATGGCGAGTGCGGCCAGGGCGAAGGCGATATCGGTGGCGACCGGGGTCGGCCAGCCCTGGGGCGCGCCGCCGGGCCCGGCGTTGAGGGCCAGGTAGATCAGCGCCGGCCCGATCATCCCGCCCAGCGCCGCCAGCACCGGCAGGGCCAGGCGGCGCGGATTGGCCAGTTCGCCGCGCACGATCTCGTATTTGATCTCCAGGCCGACGACGAAGAAGAAGATCGCCATCAGCCCTTCCTTGATCCAGTCGATGACCGGAAGGGTTTCGCGGAAGGCGCCGAGCTGGACGGTGACCGGCGCGGCGACGAAGCCGAAATAGCCGCCCGCCCAGGGCGAATTGGCGACGAGGATGGCGGCCAGGGCGGCCAGCGCGAGGATCAGGCCGGAGGCGCTCTCGGTCTTCAGGAAATCGAGCGTGATCCGCTTGGCCATGGACGTGGCGTAGCAGGAAATCCGCGCGCAATCGACGGCGTCCGGCCTTGCGCTATGGTGGTGGCTCAACGCCCGTCAGAGGCGGCCGGAGGACCTTATGAGATTGAAGACCGCACGCATCGCGCCGCTTAGCGACGCCGAGTTGACGCCGGAGCAGGACAGGGCCCTTGAGCCGTTCCGGCCCGACCGGGTGCTCAATATCTTCCGTACGCTGGCCCGCGCGCCGGCAGCGCTGGAGCGGTTCAACGTCTGGGCCTCCTACATCCTGTCGCGCCGCAACGACCTGGCGGCCCGCGAGCGCGAGATCGTCATCCTGCGGACCGGCTGGCTCTGCCGCTCAGGCTACGAGTGGAACCAGCATGAGCGCATCGGCCTGAGCGTGGGGCTTACGGCCGACGAGGTGAGCCGGATCAAGGCCGGCGCCGAGGCTGGCTGGGGGGCGCGGGACGCGGTGCTGCTCCGCGCGGCCGACGAGCTGCATGCCGACCAGTTCATCACCGACGCCACCTGGGCCGAGCTCAGCGTTCACTTCAGCGAGAAGCAGTGCATGGACGTGGTGTTCACCGCCGGCCAGTACACCCAGGTCTCGATGATCCTGAACACGTTCGGCGTGCAGCTGGAAACGGGCAAGACGCCCGATCCGGACCTGGCGCGGGCCTAGCCGGGGAAGATGGCATGAGACTGAAATCGCCCCGCATCGCGCCCCTCACCGACGCCGAGATGACCCCCGAGCAGGCGGCGGTGGTGAAGCCGGTGAAGTCGGACATGGTGCTGAACATCATGCGCACCCTGGGCCGTGCGCCCAAGGCGCTGGTCGGCTTCAAGGCCTGGGGCGGCTATGTCCTGTCTCCCGACAACGACCTGAGCGAGCGCCAGGTGGAGATCCTCACCATGCGCACGGTCTATCGGTGCCGGGCGGGCTATGCCTGGACCCAGCATGTGCGCACCGCGCCCAGGCGGGGAATCGCCCCGGAGGAGATCGTGCGCCTCAAGGGCGCCGGCGCGGCCGGATGGGGCGAGCACGACGCCACCCTGGTCCAGGCGGCGGACGAGCTGCATGACGACCAGTTCGTCAGCGACGCCACATGGGGACGGCTGCGCGCCTTCCTGAGCGAAAAGCAGTGCATGGATGTGGTCTTCGTGGTCGGGCACTACACCCAGATCTCGATGATGCTGAACAGTTTCGGGGTGCCCCTGGACCCTGGTCTCACCCCCGATCCGGACCTTGAGGGATTCTGAGCGTCGACGGGCCGGCGTGCTCGGCTATGGTGGCCGCGGGACGCGCCGGATGAGCGCGCCGGGAGGACACCCATGAGATTGCAGACCCCGCGCATCGCAGCCCTGTCGGACGCCGAACTGACGCCGGAGCAGCTCGAAATCGTCAAGCCGGTGCAGGGGACCGAGATCCTCAACCTGTTCCGCACCCTGGTGCGCATTCCCGACGCCCTGAGCGCCCTGAAGTCGTGGGGCGCCTATGTGGTCTCGCGCCGCCAGGGCCTGACGCTGCGCGACGCGGAGGTCATCATCCTGCGCACCGGGTGGCTGTGCAAATCGGGCTATGAGTGGAACCAGCATTCGCGAGTGGCGGAGCGGGCGGGGTTCACCGGGCAGGAGATCGAGCGCATCAAGGCCGGCGCCGATGCGCCCGGCTGGACCGAGCGAGAGAGGGCCCTGATCCGGGCCTGCGACGACCTCAACGCCGACCAGCACATCAGCGATGCGAGCTGGGCCGGCCTGAAGGCCCACCTCACCGAGGCGCAGTGCATGGACCTGGTGTTCCTGGTCGCCCAGTACACCCAGATCGCCATGATGCTGAACAGCTTCGGGGTGCAGCTGGAGGCCGGCAAGACCGTGGACCCGGACCTGCGGTTCTATTGACGTCGGCGCGCCGGGCTTGCGGCGCCGCCGCCCGCGGGTCATCTGACGGGGATGCCCGTCTCCCCAGCCTATCGACCTGAACCGCGCTTCCCCGAGCTGGGGCCCGAGTTCGGCGATCCCGTGCGGGCGGCGGATTTCCCGCAGACCGTGCTCAGGTTCCGCAACGACCGGGCCGCCGCCACCGTGGGGCTGGACACGCTGACCGACGCCGAATGGATCGCCCATTTCGGGCGCTTCCAGCCGCTGCCCGGCAATATCGATCCGCCCCTGGCCCAGCGCTATCACGGCCATCAGTTCCGCAACTACAACCCCGACCTGGGCGACGGGCGGGGCTTCACCTACGCCCAGATGCGGGAAACCGGCGCCGACCGGCTGCTTGAGCTGGGGACCAAAGGCTCGGGCCAGACGCCGTGGTCGCGGTCCGGCGACGGGCGGCTGACGCTGAAGGGCGGGGTGCGCGAGGTGCTGGCCACCGCCATGCTGGAGGCCCTGGGCGTGCCGACCTCGCGGAGCTTCTCGCTGATCGAGACCGGCGAGGACCTGGAGCGCGGCGATGAGCCCAGCCCGACGCGCTCGGCAGTCCTGGTTCGCCTGTCCTGGGGCCACATCCGCTTCGGCAGCTTCCAGCGCCACGCCTTCCTGGACCGGCCCAGGCAGATCGCGGCCCTGACGGAGCATGTGGCCGACACCTACTATCCGGAACTGGCCGGGGCCAACGACCGTCCCGCCGCGCTGCTGCGGGCGGTAGTGGGGCGCAGCGCGAAACTCGTGGCGGCGTGGATGGCGGCGGGGTTCGTGCACGGGGTGCTCAACACCGACAACATGAACATGTCGGGCGAAAGCTTCGACTACGGTCCCTACCGATTCCTGCCGCGGAACGATCCGAATTTCACGGCGGCCTATTTCGATCACCAGGGCCTCTACAGCTTCGGCCGCCAGCCGGAGGCGGTGTTCTGGAACCTGCAGCAGCTGGCAGGCGCGCTCAGCCTGATCGCCGAGACCGATCCGCTGGTGGCGGCCCTGAACGGCTTTGGGCCGGCCTATCTGGAGGCGCTGACGGAGGCGCTGCTGGCCAGGCTGGGCCTTGCGCCCCGCGGGCCCGCCGAGGACGCCGCCCTGGTCCAGGCCATGTTCCGCGCCATCGCCCAGGGCGGCGAGAGGCTGCGCTGGGAACCCTTCTTCTTCGACTGGTTCTGCGGCGACGAGGCCCGGGCGCTGGCGAGCGTGCGGGGCGACATCTATGCCGGCGAGGCCTTCGCAGAATTTCGCGCGGCCGCGGCGGCTTTCGCGCCGGATCGGCCCGAGCGGCTGGCCGATCCCTATTTCGCCAGGCCCGAGCCCGAGGAGCTGCTCTACGACGAGATCGAGGCCATCTGGGCGCCGATCGCCGAGCGCGACGACTGGCAGGCCTTCCACGCCAAGCTGACGGCGATCGAGCGGGCGCGGTTGGCGTGGGGACTAGGTCTGAAATCCCAGTTCGGCGCGTAGTTCGGCGGCTGTGACGCCACGGTCGCGCAATGACCGAAGGGTCTCGGCGCCGTCGCGCTTGGCGAAGCGCTTGCCATCCGGCCCGGTGAGCAGGCGATGGTGGCGGTAGGTTGGGGTGGGCAGGCCCAGAAGGGCCTGCAGCAGGCGCTGGACATGGGTCGCCTCGAAGAGGTCGCGGCCGCGGATCACCTGGGTCACACCCTGCAGGGCGTCATCGACGGTGACGGCCAGGTGATAGGCGACGCCGACATCCTTGCGGGCCAGCACGACGTCGCCCCCCAGGTCTGGCTGGGCGGCGATGAGGCCTTCGCCGATTTCCTCGAAGGTGAGCGCGCCGAAACCGCCCAGGGCGCGCTCGGCGGCGGCCAGCGACAGGCGCCAGGCGTAGGGCTGGCCGGCCGCGATCCGGCGCGCTTCCTCGTCCGGCGGCAGGGCCTCGCCCCGGAAGGCTTCCATCGCGCCATGCGGGGCGCTCTCGATGGCCTGCGCGACGTCGCGGCAGGTGCGGAAGCAGCGGTAGAGCAGGCCGCGTTCGCCAAGTTCGCGAAGCGCGCGTCCATAGTCCCCCAAGTGCTCGGATTGGCGGCGGACGGGGCTCTCCCAGGCCAGGCCCAGCCAGGCAAGGTCGTCGTAGATGGCGGCCTCGAACGGCGGCCGGCAGCGGGTGGCGTCGATGTCCTCGATTCGCAGGAGGAAGCGGCCGTGGGCCGCGCGCGCCGCCTCGAAGGCGGTGAGGGCCGAAAAGGCATGGCCCCGGTGCAGATAGCCGGTGGGGGAGGGCGCGAAACGGGTGACGAAGCCAGCCACCCGGAACGATCTATTCGCCGAGCGCGGCGCGCACCAGACCCATATGGTTGAAGACCGCGCGCAAGAAGGCGGTCTCGCCGCCGCAGGCCTCCTTGAGCGGATCGAACTGCTTGAAGCTGGTCATTTCGGCGAGGCCATGGGCGGAGCACCAGGCCGCGACGGTCGCCAGCTCCAGATCGACGGACGCGCTCGGGTCGGCGCCGGCCTCGATGAGGGTGTCGCGGACCTTGCAATAGGCGCTGTCGCCATCCTGCTGCATGGCTTCGGGCAGGGATTCCTTGTCGCGGGCGCAGTCGTACATCACCCGGTAGAGCGCCGGATGGTCGCGGGCGAAGCAGACGTAAGCCACGCCTAGCTCGGCGACCGCCTCGCGGATCGAAGGGGCGGCGGCCTTGGCCCGGCCCAGGGCCTCGTCCAGCATCAGCCAGCCCTCGTGGGCCACGGCGTCCAGCAGTTCGCCCTTGTCCTTGAAGTGGTGGTAGGGCGCGGCGGGGCTGACGCCGGCTTCCCGCGCCACGGCGCGCAGCGACAGGGCGCTCGGGCCCTCGGACTCCAGCAGGCGCCGGGCGGCGTCGACCAGGGCGCGGCTGAGGTCGCCGTGATGGTAGGGCCTGGCTTCGGCGGGGGCATTGCTCATCGGGAACACTCTAAATCCGTATCTAGGCGCCGTAAAGATATCTTGACGCCGCTTAGATACATGTTATCTTATCGTCGTTAACATAACAAACGCCCTCGCGCGACGAGGGTTTCAACACTCAAACTCAAAGGTGTGTGTCATGTCTCTCGCAAACTTCGAACGCTTCGTCGACAAGGTGGCCCCGGTGCTTTTCCTGGGCATGGGCCTGGCGGTCTCGGCGGCCCTGGCGACGGTCGGCGGCTAGTCTGCCCGATCCTCGCCGACGCGAACGAGGGGCCCTCGCGGGCCCCTTTTTCATGGGCGCAGGGGCCCGGCCCGGTCATCCGGGACAGCAGGCTGTGGCGCCGATTGAGCGGAGGTGCGTCTCAAGAGCCGCGGCCGCGGCAAAAGCGCCGCCGGGCCCGGGCTCGGTCATGGAGATGTCGCCGAATCTCTGCCTATAGTGATCGCCAAGGCGGGGCGGGACATTCCATCGAGGAGTCCGCCTGCCGCCGGAAACGTCGCGAACGGAGGCCCGGTCTTCAGTTCATCCGCGTACCCATCCGGCGCCCGGCGCCGACCGGAGGCCCACGATGCAGGTGCTTAGCCGCCCGCCGTCGGGCTATCCCGCGCTCGTGCTCAACGCCGACTTCCGGCCGCTCAGCTACTATCCGCTGTCGCTCTGGCCCTGGCAGGATGTGATCAAGGCGGTGTTCCTGGACCGCGTCGACGTGGTCTCGACCTACGACCAGTTCGTCCACTCCCCGTCCTTCGAGATGCAGCTGCCCAGCGTGGTGTCGCTGAAGCAGTATGTGACCCAGGACCGGCCGCCGGCCTTCACGCGGTTCAACCTCTTCCTGCGCGACGACTTCGCCTGCCAGTACTGCTCAGCCTCCGAGGACCTGACCTTCGACCACGTGATCCCGCGCTCGCGGGGCGGGCGCACCACCTGGGAGAACATCGTCACCGCCTGCGCCCGCTGCAACCTGACCAAGGGCGGCCGCACGCCGCGCGAGGCCAACATGCATCCGCACCACGCGCCGCACCGTCCCACCGCCTTCCAACTCCAGCAGCACGGCCGCCGCTTCCCGCCGCACCACCTGCACGAAAGCTGGCTGGACTACCTCTACTGGGACATCGAGCTGGAGGCGTAGGGCGCTCTGGGGCGTCACGAGTGTTCATTGCCATTTGAATTTCTTGCACTTTCCAGTCACAGTGCGACACTGTTGTTCGCGCGCTTCACCCCAATGGTGATGACCGCGTGATGACCAGATCGAGCGCGGTGGCCCAGAATGGCAATGAAACTGACCAAGGCCTCGGTGGATGGCGCGCCGAAGAAAGCGCTGCGCTACACGGTGTGGGATGCGGAACTGAAGGGTTTTGGCCTGCGGGTCGAGCTGAGCGGCACCAAGACCTACGTGGTCCGCTACAGGGTCGGTGGGGGGCGGCGCGGCACCCTGCGCCAGTTCAAGATCGGCCGGTCCGACAAGCTCACCCCGGTCGAGGCGCGCGCCGAGGCCAAGAGCGCTTTGGCGATGGTGGAGACCGGCAAGGATCCGCAAACCGATCGCGTCGAGGCGCGGAAGACGCTGTCCGTTGCGGAGCTCTGCGATCTGTATTTGGCCGAGGGAGTGGCCACCAAGAAGGCTAGCACCTTGATACTGGATACGATCAGAGTGGAGCGACACATAAAGCCGTTGATCGGCGGTCGTAAGCTCACCGAGCTGGGGTCGGGTGATGTCGAGCGGATGATGAATGTGATCGCCAGAGGCAAGGTAAAAACTTCCGAACATCCTCACGCGCGGGGCGGGAAGACCGCTTCCACCAAAGCCGTCAAGCTGCTTCGGACGATGTTCAACTTCGCCATGGGCCGGAAGTTGTGCGCGGCGAACCCTTGTATCGGGGTCAAGACCTTTGCGGACGGGAAGCGCGAACGGTTTCTGTCGCCGGCCGAACTGGGCAAGCTAGGCGACGCCCTGACCGCCGCGGGGGGTGAAGGCGCTAACCCGCATCATGTGGCGATAGTCCGCCTCTTGTCTGTTACGGGCGCCCGCAAGAACGAAATCGCTCGGCTGCGGTGGTCCGAGTTCGACCCGGAGCGAAAGCTCCTACAGCTTGAAGACAGCAAGACCGGCCGAAAGGTGATTAGGCTCGGTGCTGCGGCCCTGGAACTCCTCAGCAAGGTCCAGCGCACTAAGAGCGCTTATGTCTTTCCCGATCCTCGGGACGCATCGATCCCAATCCGTAATCTTGATTGGTTCTGGGTCGGCATCCGCACGCGGATAGACAAGACCGCCAGAGAGGCCGCCCAAGCGGCTGGCCAGGACGCTTCAGAGCTGGTTCCGTTCGCGGACGTTCGTATCCATGACCTGCGCCACAGCTTTGCTTCAGTAGGCGTGGCTGGCGGGTCTGGGCTGTTCCTCATCGGTAAGCTGCTCGGCCACACGCACGTTGCGACGACCTCGCGCTATGCACACCTTGACGACGACCCACTTGCGGCGGCGGCTGACAAAATCTCCAAGGAGATCGCGGCATCTATGCTCGGTGGCTCCAGCGCCGACCTTCACGTTATCGGCGGCGGACGATGACGTCCGGGCAGCGTTGCAACCTGTCCGCGCCGCCGTCAATGAAGCGCTCAGTGACTGGCCAAGACCCACCAGAAGCAGGGGTGAACTTATTTGTTTGCCGAACCGTCCGGAAACTGGCACCTAGATAGATAAGGGACGCCTTTCGCGCCCCGAGCCGCCGCCGCGGCATTTTTTTTGCCTCCCTTCAAATCCGCTGCGCCCACGCTTCGCGCCCTGGTCGATCCTGGCATCTCCTTTTGGAGCCTAAGGCGAAGATCGTCGGGCTGATCTAGGCAGCCTCTGGTCGAGGCGTAGCCCACAGCGCATCCAATCCGCCGCGACCGCGAAGGAGCCGCCCGGCGGGGCGGTTGCTGACCCCCACCAACAAGCCTCTCAAAGGGAATAGCCACCATGAACGACGTGTCCACGGACACGGCGGCGCCTATGCTTGCGCCCGCCGAACAACTGCACCCCGACCGGTTCGTTGACGATGTAGAGGCGGCCGCGCTTCTGAGCCTGTCGCGATCATACCTGCGTCAGCTGCGCCTAAGGGGTGGCGGCTGCGCCTTCTCCAGTTTCGGCAGAGCCGTTCGCTACCGGGTATCAGATCTCTTCGAGTGGGCGGCCAGCAAGTCGGCGACCTCCACATCTAATCGCGGGTGCGGCGCCACACCTCGTCATGGCCGAGCCTAGCGGTGGTTGCCACCCGACCTCCACTCACGCCGAAGGACTGCAATCTTCAGGACTTTCCGTTCATGCCGCTGCACGTCGCCCGGCTTCGCGACAGCACATTGGCGGCTGAGGAGGCACCGGAGGCTTGTTGGTATGCAGTCATGTTATGGGCTGCCTCCTGGCATCAGATCCCGGCCGCGTCCCTGCCGGACAACGACGCCGTTCTAACCCGGCTCCTGGGTCTGGGGCGCGACGTGCGCACCTTCGCTCGACACAAGGCAGGTGCGCTGCGAGGCTTCGTTAAATGCACTGACGGGCGCCTGTATCACCCAGTCGTCGCAGACCAGGCGCTCATTGCCTGGACCAGTAAGCTCCGACGACGGTGGACCACCGAGTGCTCTCGGATCAAGAAGGCCAACCAACGCGGCGGCAGCCTGCCGACGCCTACACTGGAAGAGTTCCTCCAGTGCTCTTCGACCGCGAAGTGTCCCGATCATGTCCTCGGGGACATCGACGAAAGTCCCTCAGGACAACGCATCCAAGGGACAGAGACAGGGACAGAGAGAGGGACAGAAGGAGAAGATGCTGAAGCATCTTCCCCCGCGCCGGCCGATCCGAAGCCGATTTCCAGGCGCACATACCCTCCGGCCTTTGTCGCGGCCTGGAAGGCCTATCCCCATGCAGGTGGCCGCTCCAGCAAGCCGAACTCATTGGCTGAGTGGCGCAAGCTTCCGGTATCCGAGCAGGCCGCCCTGGTCGGTGCGATCGACAGGATGCGCCCCGATGCCGAGAAGGCGTTCGGCGGCAAGGGCGCCCCGGACATGGCCCGGTGGCTGAAGGCAGGCAAGCACCTGTCTTACCCCGACCCCGGCAGTGTCACTCCGGAGTTCGTTTGGAAGGGGCCTGACTGGATCAAGGCTGAGGCGCTGAGCCACCCAGAGCACGGCAAAGCCTCTGCCTACCTCGCTCGCTGTGATTGGCGGCCTGGTGGCGACGGAGGCTGGGTCACTTCCCACTCAGGCACGATCATCGACTACCTCGAGAAAGAACTCGGCGCACGTCTCGCCGATCAGGGCGTAACCGTCCTGCATGTCGCAAAGGTGACGTCTTGAAAGGCCGCGCTTGCGCCTGCGCGCTCTCTTGGCCGGCGGTGACGCATTGCCAAGCTTCGGTTTTCTATCTCGATGTCCTGACTAGGGACATGCGCATCGTTGCGATGAGGATATATTGGCTAGTAAACTCAACACCATAATTGAAATTACGACTATAATTTAGCAAGAGGGTCATCACATGGTCATCACTGCGATCCCTGTCGGATATCTAAAGTAGAGCCAGGGCAATCATGACAAAGCCAGCCAAGACCGGTGGTCGCGTCGCCGGGACGCCTAACCGGCGCACAGTCGCCTCACGCCGCCACCTGCAAGAACTGGCCGACCCGCTCGACTTTCTCGTCAGGGTGATGGGCGGGTCTGTCATCGACGGCGTCACGCCGACGCTCTCGGAGCGAATGACGGCCGCTCGCGAACTCCGCAGGGTGATCGTACCCGATGCGAAGGAGCTGCCCCTGGCGGTTCGGCTGCCGCGCCTGGCTGGGCCGGCGGACCTGCCGGTGGTCATTGGCGCGGTGGTGTCATCGGTCGCCGACGGCGTGCTGACCCCTGGCGAGGGAAAGGCTCTGGCCGATCTGCTGGAGGCGGCGAGGAAGGCCTATGAGACCGCCGACCTGGCTGAACGCGTTGCGGTCCTGGAGGGTAAGCTGTGACCCTGGACACTCGCCTGGCTAAGCTCGAGGTCGTCTCGGCGGTGGTGGATCGCTCGCTTGTCTGGGTCGACCGCGGTCCCTCCGGCGAAAGCCTACGGCAGGCCATAGAGCGCAAGTTCGGCGACGCCGTTCCTGAGGGCCTGGTGGTCATCGTGGTCGAGCATAACGGCCGCGAGCGCCTAGAGCCCTAGGTCCTGGTTTGCGATCTCGCCCCTGCAGCTCGGCAGTGGTCGAACCTCAGTTGGCCCCGCGGCCCCTCTTTTTCGAGCGCCCTCATGACGCCACCTTCCTGCCCTCGGAATTTTTTGAAAATTGAGCGGCCGGGCAAAATTGATAAGGCCCTCCAAGAGCGCCGCGACCGTTTTCAGCGACCAGCTGGAGGCTTACTGGCAAGGGCCCATCTGCGCATGTCACCTTGGATTGCTGACCCAAGAAAGATTGGGATGCGCCCCTGGGAACAGGTGGCTCAGATGCTTCCCCTATTCCCGAGAGACTGGCAGGACCGTGCGGCTTTCGGAAACGCTCTTACCGACGTTGCCTCGGTAACTCCAATTCGTTCGTCGGGACCCAGTACGAAGCTCCAGACTTGCCTTGCCCAACCCAGGTTGAGGTTCGTCCCTTTTCAAAATTCATCACCGTGACCTTCTGCCGGTGTGGACCCCTGGCGCACATTGCGACCGCCTGATCGAAAGTTGTCACGCCAGCTTTTGACCGAAGCTCGTTGAGCATTTGCCGCGTCTGCTCCTGATAGGCGGGCTCGCCCGTTTCGGGATCAATGTTCGGCATTGAGCCCGTCAGCTCCTTCTGCATCGCGACAAGACCAAGGACAAAATTGGTGTAGTCGGAAAGCGCCTCCGAGCGGCAGGCGAAGAATGCGCCGTCCTTTGCCGGAGCCGTAACGACGATGGTACCGGCCGGACACTCGGCAATGTCGCATCGACTTGCCAACTCTGGCGGGATCTCAATCGCGGGACGCGAGAGCGCGGCTTGATTGGCCGGCGCAGGAGGCGTTTGGACCTCCGACGTGCCGGACTGTTTCGCGTTGCTGGCATCGTCGCCCGCGCAGGTACTGAGCCCGGCAACCAAGATCACCAATACAAGAACCGCCAACACCACTGCGCAGCCGACGCCGGCCCGTTGATGTGGCGTCTTCGCCGGCTTCGTCTCACCCTTGAGGGCATCGAGGCGGGCTTGAAGTTCCGCAATTTCGCGTTGGCGGCGGTCCGCCTCATCAGCATCCACGCGACGACATCCCCCCGATCCCAAAAGGGAGCCTAGAAGCCTTTCCAGCGGTATGGAGCCCGTTGGCTAGTTCTGGTTTGCCGCTGACCACGCTCCAAGCGCGGCAACGCACCGCGCGGCTAGCCATCATGCGGTGGCGGCTCGCCTTCATTCGACGGCGACGCAAAGCTGCGCCGGCCAGGCCGAAGCCGCTGAGCATCAAAGCCCACGACGCCGGCTCAGGCACTGTTGCGGAGTTGAGCGGGGTCAGCAGGAATGCGCGTCCAGTGCCCGCTGCATTGTAACCGTATCCAGTAATCTGGCCGAGATCGTTGATCCCCTGACCCCACACCAATGTCCACCCAGACAGCGGATCGATCAGGTCGTTCAGGTCGGTCATCACCCCGGACGAGTAGAGGAAGGCATGTTGGGCGGCGTTGCCGACCGTGAAGGCATAGCCTGTCACCTGACCGCTGGCATTGATGCCGTTACCGAAACTGTGGATCCCACCGAGCGTACCCAGATCCGTCATCACACCGCCGGTGTC
>CANJLK010000031.1 GCA_947475465.1 Caulobacteraceae bacterium
GCACCAGGCGGCCGCCGGCGGCCGCGACCCGCTGGTCAACCTGCGCCACCTCGTTCAGGTGCTTGAGCACGGCGGCGACGCCGAGGAACTGGTCGAACACGCCAAGATGGAGATGTTCCTCGACCAGGCCTTTGTCTTCACGCCCAAGGGCCGCCTGGTCAGCTTGCCTACCGGCGCCATGCCGCTCGACTTCGCCTACGCCCTGCACACCGATATCGGCGACACCACCATCGGGGTGAAGATCAACGGCGAGCTCAAGCCGCTGCGCACCGTCCTGGTCAACGGCGACGTGGTCGAGGTGATCCGTGGCGGCAAGCCCGTGGTGCCGCCGGACTGGCGCTCGATAACGGTCACCGGCCGCGCCCGCTCGGCCATCCGCCGCCACATCCGCCAGACCGAGAAGGAGGAGTTCCTGCGTCTCGGCCGCGCCACCCTCGATCAGGTCTTCGAGGCCGCGGGCAAGAGCCGCAAGGACGTCTCGCTGCGCCCGGCGCTGGACCGCTTCGCGGCGGCCACCGAGGAGGATCTGTTCGGCGCCGTCGGCCGTGGCCGGGTCCTGGCGCCCCAGGTGCTGGAAGCCATTTTCCCGGGCCTCAAGGCCTCCGAGAAGGAAGCCGCATCGGCCCGCCATCCGATCGAGGGAGGCCGCAACGCCAGGCTCTATGTGCGCGGCGGCGGGCTCACCCCGGGGGTTTCCATCCACTTCGGGGAATGTTGCTCGCCGGTGCCGGGCGACCGGATCGTCGGCATCCTGCAAGAGGATGGCTCCGGGCTGACCGTCCACACCATCGACTGCGACAAGCTCGCGGACTTCGAGGACCGCGAAGACGTCTGGCGTGACCTGCAATGGACGCCGGAGGCCGAACGTAACGCCATCGCCCGGGCCAGACTCACCGCCACCATCCGCAATTCACCCGGCGTGCTTGGCCAGGTCTGCACCATCATCGGCGAGGCCGGCGGCAACATCGTCCAACTGCGCATGCATCATCGCCAGGCCGACTTCTTCGATGTCGACATCGACGTAGACGTCAACGACGCCAAGCACCTGACCCATATCGCCGCGGCGCTGCGCGCCAATCCCAGCGTTGAGACCGTCGACCGCACCCAGGCTTAGTGCGGTGTCGGCGCTAGAATCCTCGTTTGCTCCGATAGTCCTGGTTGGCTGGGGTGTCGCAACTACCTCGGTTGGTGCGATCTCTTATTGGGCAACCGAAAGGTCAGTGAGATTTCACCGTGTTCTGGCGCGTGTCGTGGCTGCGGCATCTGCAGCTGTCTTGGCGACGCTTATATTTGCCGCCGGCCTTTTCACGGTGGGCGCCTACGGGATGGCTGCAGGAGAGGCTATGGCAGACTGGTTGCTTCTCGATCCGGGTGATCTTCGCGGGACGATTGCCTTGCTGTGTGGCGTTGCCGTGACTGCCCTGACCGCGGTTCTTTTGACCATGCTTGCGGTTCGCGCGGTCGTGGGCGGGAGCGCGACCCAGGGCGTCGCTCCCGGCAACCGGTCCACCTAACCGCCTCTCTTCCTACCCGCAGAGCGGAAGAGGAAATGACCACCGAAAGCCCGGAAGAACATGGCATGGAAGGGGTCGGCCTCCCGTGTCTTTCCGTGTTTTCCGTGGTTCAAGAATCTTCGTTGGCGCGCTCGCGGCGTTCGAGGCCTTAGCCGCGCCGCCGCTGCGCCGTGCGGACGCCCAGCACCCCGCCGCTAGGGGAGAGAACCGGACTGGCCTCGCTGCGGTACCGGCGCTCGTCTTTCCACAGGGTCTTGATCTCGTTGATGATATAGGGCGGCGCCCAGTCGAAATCCTCGTAGCTGGCGTCGGTCAGGAACAGCGGCGTGATGAACCGGTAGTGCTGCTCGATGATCACTTCGCAGTAGGAGCGGAGCACCGCCGGATCGACCAGGTGGCGGCCCACCGTCTGATCCACGGCCTTCTCGCCGCCCACGGGGATCCAGATCATCGGATAGGGCTCGTTGTCGATCACGCCCTTCAGGGCTTCGCGTCCGCTGAAGTGCAGGGGCAGGGGATCGGTCATGGCCGTGTAGGAGCTGGTCAGGAGGAAGGCCAGGTCGACCGAAATGATGAACCGTTGCGGCTTGGCCCAGGCGGTCAACCGAAAGCCGGTGTCGATGGACGGTCCCACGAAGTCGCGGGTGATGTCCTGGCGGTTCTGGCCAGCGTACCACTGGTCGCGGATTTCCGACTGCAGCAGCACCGCATCGTTCAGGTCGCCTGACGGTCGGTGGGCGTCGCCGCGCCGGAAGAAGACCTCGGCGTTGGGGATCGGGAAGAGGCCGATCCAGCCCGTCGACTTGATGTCCAGCCGGTCGGACATGGAGGTGATCTTCGACCGGTACTCGTGCAGCGCGGCCAGCCAGATCTGGATGGTGTTGTGCGCCTGCTCGAGATTGTTGAGCTCGCAAGTGTAGAGCATCTCGTCGCCGTTGCTCTTCCAGAACTCGGGCGTTGCGGCGGTATGGGTGCGGCCGTGGTTGAAGGCCTTGAACTGGCTGTGGATCGTGTGATCGAAATCCCGATAGAAGTTCATGATCACCGGTCGCCAGGCCTGCTGCGACTGCTTCATCGCCGTCGAGCCCACCAGATCCACGCTCAGGAACAGCCGCAGCCGGGGCTTCAGGCCTTCGGGCATGTCGGCGGCGAAGGTTTTGGTGCGCCGCGAGGTGGCCATGTCCTGGGCCTCCGCGTCCGCGGCGGTGCTGAAATCGGCCGATGTGGCGAAACAGGCGGACATGGGACTCGCGGGAAACCTGAACTGGGCGGCGCAGGAACGTCCGTGCGCAAGCCGACCCTTACCCCGCGGACGCCTGCCCAATGGTGAAGTTGTGCGGTAAATTCACGTTAAGCAGGACGGCCGGTTTCAGCCCGCCGGCGTCAGGTGAGCCAGGATGTGTTCGACACCCCTGACGGCCGCATCCCCATAGGTCTCGCCCAGGATTGTCGTGTGCGACGCTCCTTCGACCGCCTCGTAGTAGCCGGCCTGCGAGGCCCGGACGGGGGCCTTGCGCGCGTCGTTCCACTCAGGCCCCAGCCCGTTTCGGGCCGCGACGATCACCGCCACCGGCCAGTGGCTGTCGTAGGGCGCGGCCGCCTTGGCCTCGGCGGCGCTCTGGGGCCAGGTCTCGACCTCATTGGCCGCCGTCCGGGCGTGGCGGCCGGAGACATAGGCGTGGCGCTTCTCAGCGCTGCCCTGGGGCGGCAGGCCGATCCTGTCGCCGTACTTCGAATAAAGCGGCGTGGTCGTGCCCAGCGTCGCCGAAACCGCCGCCAGACGCGAGATGGAGGTGAAGGCGCTCAGAAATTTCTGGGTATTGGGACTGTCGATCTGCTCGGGCGTGGTGGCTTCGATCAGCACCAGGCCGGCGATCAGCCCCGGATTGCGGGCCGCGAACAGCCGCGTGTGAAGGCCCGCCATGGAGTGGCCCATCAGGATGAAGGGACCCGGCTCGCCAGAGGCCGAGATGAGCTTTTCGAGGTCGCCGACGATGGCGCTGGAATCGCGCGGGCGGGGTCCGGGGTCTGACCAGCCCATGCCCGCCCGGTCGTAGGCGCAGGAGCGGATGCCACGCGCGCTCAGCTTTTCCTGGATCGCCGCCCAGTCGGCCGCCAGGCCGAAGGCGCCGGCTTCCATCCAGACGGTGGGCTGGGCGCCGGACGCCGGCCCGGCGCAGACCAGGCGCATCTTGCGCCCGCCGATGTCCACATAGATTCCGGATGGCCTGAACGTGCCGGCGGCGGCCACCATCGCCGCGCCGGCCCCGATCCATATGGCGAGGAAGACAGCCAGGACGATCAGCAGCGTTCGCATGGCGACACCTAAGGGCGCGTCGCACCCCGCGGCAACCGCCGACATCTTCCGGCCTGCCGGAAAGCGCGGTATCAGCGGCCATGAACAGCGAACAAGTCCTTGAGGAGTTCCGTGGCGCGGGCGCGCTGCGCGAAGGCCATTTCATCCTGGCCTCGGGCCGGCACAGCCCGATGTTCCTGCAGAAGAACCTGGTCTTCCAGTATCCCGACCGGACGGAGCGCCTGTGCAAGGCCCTGGCCGAGAAGATCGAGGCGCGGTTCGGCAAGCCCGATATCATCGTGGCCCCGGCCGTGGGCGCGATCATCCCGGGCTATGAGGTCGCCCGCGCCATGGGCGTGCCCTCGATCTACGTCGAGCGCGAGGACGGCAAGTTCAAGCTGCGCCGGGCCTTCAAGATCGCCCCGGGCGCCAAGGTCGTGGTCGTCGAGGATGTGATCACCACAGGCGGCTCCTTCCGCGAATCTGTCGAGCCGATCGAGGCGGCCGGCGGGGTCGTCCTGTGCTGCGCCTGCATTGTCGACCGGTCGGGCGGCAAGGCCGATGTCGGATGGCCCCTGGTGGCGCTGGCCACCGTCGATGTGCCTTCCTACGCCCCCGACGAAATTCCCCCCGAACTGGCGGCCCTGCCTGCCGAGGAACCGGGCTCCAAGAGGCTCAGGGGATGACCAAACTCCGGCTCGGGGTGAATATCGACCACGTCGCCACGGTGCGGAATGCGCGCGGCGAGGGTTATCCCGATCCGGTGCGCGCCGCCGAAATGGCGCTGGCGGCCGGCGCCGACGGCATCACGGCCCACCTGCGGGAGGACCGCCGGCATATCTCCGACGCCGACATCGACAGGCTGGCGGCGATCACCCGGCGCCGGGGCCGCCCGCTGAACTTCGAGATGGCCGTCACCGCCGAGATGGAGGCCATCGCCCTGGCCCACCGGCCGCACGCGGCTTGCCTGGTGCCCGAACGTCGCGAGGAGGTCACGACAGAGGGCGGTCTGGACGTCGTGAAGGGCCACAACACCATCGCCCCGGTGGTCCAGCACCTGCGGGCCGCCTCGATCCGCGTCTCCTGCTTCATCGACGCCGATCCGGCGCAGGTGGCGGCCAGCGCGGCCATTGGGGCCCAGGTCGTGGAACTGCATACCGGCGCTTGGTGCCAGGCCGTGCGCGAGGGCCTGTCCGGCGCCGACGCCCTGCTGGAGAAGCTGAGGGCCGCCGCCGCCCAGGCCTCCGGCCTTGGTCTGGAGGTGCACGCCGGCCACGGCATCGACTATGAGACGGTGAAACCCATCGCCGCCATTCCTCAGCTCATGGAACTCAATATCGGCCACTTCCTGATCGGCGAGGCGATCTTCATCGGCCTTGGCCCCGCCATCCAGCGGATGCGGGCTCTGATGGACGAAGCCAGATCCGAGCGCGCCGCATGATCATCGGCCTGGGCTCGGACCTGTCGGACATCCGCCGGGTGCAGGACACGCTCGACCGTTTCGGTGACCGTTTCACACAACGCATCTACACCGAGATCGAGCGCACCCGCTCGGAGCGCAAGCCGGACCGCGCCGCCAGCTACGCCAAGCGCTTCGCCGCGAAGGAAGCCTGCGCCAAGGCCTTGGGCACCGGCATGCGCCGCGGCGTCTTCTGGAAAGACATGGGCGTGGTCAACATGCGCTCGGGCCAGCCGACCATGGCCCTGACCGGCGGCGCGCTGGCCCGCCTGGAAGAGATGACGCCCACCGGCATGAAGGCGGTGATCCACCTCAGCCTCACCGACGATCACCCCTACGCCCAGGCCTTCGTGATCATTGAGGCGTTGCCGGCGTAGCTTTCGTCAGGATCGCGGCCACGTAGGGCAGGGAGCCCAGGGCCAGGAGTCCCGCCCCGATCGCGGCCGTGGCGCCGACGAGGGGCAGCGACAGGACGATGGCGTGCGGGTCGCCGAACACCTTGTCCGTCACCAGCGCCACCAGGGCCGGCCCCAGGCCAAGGCCGATGCCCGAGGCGCACATCACATACAGCCCCCCCATGATCCCACGCATGCGGTTGGGCGTGGCGATCAGCAGCGCCGAGACGGCGACCGCCTGCGGCAGGGTGTAGAAGTAGGTGACGGCCGCGGCGACAGCCAAGGCTTGCGGGAAGGTCTTCGCCAGCGCGATCAGCGGCAGGGTGGCGGCGATGGCGAAGGCGGGCAACGCCACGCAGAGCATCATGCTGGTGTTCGGCCAGCGCCTGCGCAGCAGCGTGTTCAAAGTCGGGCCCGAAAGGGCGCCCAGCACCCCCATGACCAGGGTGGTGGCGCCATAGGCCAATCCGACCTGCTTGGGCGCCATGCCGAAGGTGCGGATCATCAGCGAAGGCATCCAGGCCGGCACGGCGTAGAGCACCAGGGTCAGGAGCGTCATGGCGCCCATGTAGCGGCCGTAGAAGCTGCGGCTGGCCCACAGGAAGCGGACGGCGTCCCCCAGGCCGTAGACCTGCTCGGTGGGATGGTCGTCGGTCACCACGAACGACCGGCGCGCGGGCTCGCGGATCACCAGCAGCAGCAGGGCCAGAAAGAGGCCCGGAGCCCCGACGGTGATGAAGGCCGTCTGCCAGGCCGCGAGGTGCGAGAACGCCGGCACGGCTGCGGAGATCGCGCGGGCGGAGCCAACCGCCAGGCCGCCGAACACCAGGGCAAGCCCGCCGCCCACATAGGCGCCCAGAATATTGATGCTCAGCGCCCGAGGCAGCCGTTCCTTGGTGAAGTAGTCGGCGATCAGCGACGCCGCCGCCGGCCCAAGGGCCGCCTCCGCTGCGCCGACCCCCGCGCGCGAGGCGAACAGCATGGGCAGGTTGACCGCGAGGCCGCACAGGATGGTGGCGCTGCTCCAAAGCACCACAGCCGCGACCAGCAGGTTGCGCCGGTCTCCCTTGTCGGCCAGCCGCCCGCAGAAGGGCCCGAACGCCAGATAGGCCACGATGAAGGCCGCGCCCTGCAGGAATCCAAGCTGGGTGTCGCTGGCGTGGAGGTCGTGTTTGATCGGCTCGATCAGCAGGTTGAGCAGCTGCCGGTCCACGAACGACACCGCCGAGGTCACCATCAGCAGCGACACGACAAACCAGGCATAGGGGCTGTCACGCCGTGTTGGCGCGGCGGCGGTCACGTCGGTGGGGTGATGGTCCGGCATGACCTGTCAGGTCTCCTGGAGCCGCGGTTGTGGGCGCCGGCGCCGGTCAGCCTAAGGTCTTGCCGTAGAGGGCCTCGAGCTGCGCGAACAGGTGATCGGTCCCGGCCTTGTCGTAAGCGTAGCGCTCCGGGAAGGCGAAGCCGTGCTGCAGGCCGGGATAGACCTCGACCTCGGCGTTGGTCTTGCCGGCGAGGCTCGCGCGGATGCCCTCGACCTGGTCGTGCGGGATGAAGGGGTCCTTCTCGCCGTAGGCGAAATAGAGCGCGCCCTTGATGCCCGGGACCAGCTTGTGCGGGCTGTCGGGCTTGTCGGTGACCAGCGAGGTTCCATAGATGGTGGCGGCGGCCGCGAAGCGCTCGGGGTGGCGGGCCGCGGCGTTGAGCACGAAGGCGCCGCTCATGCAGAAGCCCATGACGCCCATGGGGCCCTTCTTGGCCGCCTTCTGGGTGTCCAGCCAGGCGAGGATCGCATCCGTGTCGGACATCAGCTTGGGCACATTGAGCACGGCCCCATAGGTCATGGTCCGCTTGAACCATTCGCTCTGCTGATTGACGTCGGCCGGGCCCAGGTCGAGCACGCCAGAGCGGTAGTAGAGATTGGGCAGGAGGGCGAAGTATCCGGCGCCCGCCAGGCGCCGCGCCATGTCGCACAGCTCCTTACGGTAGCCGGCGGCGTCCATGAAGATCAGCACCGCGGGATGGGAGCCGCCGCCCGCGGGATGGGCGACGAAGGTAGTGCACTTGCCTTCCGGCGTGGTGATCTCGACGACCTGTTCTTGGATAGCCATGGGCTTCGTCCCTGTCTCAGCGGCCGTCGCGCCGCCCGCCAGCACCGTCAAGGTGGCCGAGGCGGCTCCCTGAACCAAGACCTGTCGTCTCTTCATGAAAGCCTCCCAGGGAAATTTCGTCGCGGGCCCGCCGAGTCATGCGGCGGGCCCTTGAGACGTCGAGCTACCGTCAGAAGTCGTAGCGCAGTTCCGCGAACCACATGCGCGGTTCGCCGACGATCGTACCGATGCAGCCGCAGATGGTCAGCGGGTTGCCGCTGGAGGCCCCGTAGAGCTCGTCGGTCAGGTTGGTGACCGAGAGCGCCGCGCTGACCGGCCCGCCGTGGATGTTGCGCCAGTCGGCCCGCAGGTCGACCAGGGTGTAGCCGGCGACGAACGGCGCCGCGCCCTGGACCGGCACGCCGAACACGCCCGGCGTTGTCGGTACGGCGTTCTGGCCGGCGAAGATCGAGTACTGCGCGTCGGTGATCGTCCACTTGGTGCGGTGGTAGATGTTGGCGCCCAGAGTGATCTTCTCACCGGTCAGGTCGTCGAGGTGCAGCTTGGGCGTGAAGGCCCAGCGGGACCGCGACGTGAAGCCGAAGACGTCGGGCTTGAAGGTCGCCGTGGTGACGACGGCGGGCGCCGCGCCGGCGGCCGGCGTGGTCACCGTCAGCTTGCCGTTGGAGTGGTCGATGACGACCGAGGTGGTCGCGCCCAGCTGGACGCCGGCTGCGTTGAAACACTGCGGCCGGAAGAACTCGGTCGCGCAGGTCTTGTTCTCGGTCCAGCTGTCGTACTTGACGTCGATCACCGACAGATAGCCGCCCAGTTCCAGCCAGCTGGCCGGGAAGAACGAGGCTTCCAGTTCGAAGCCGCGGTTCTTCACGTTGGCGAGGTTCTGGATGACCGTCAGGGCCTGGCCCGGGACGACCGTCGAGCGCTGCACGTTCTCGTAAGTGTCGCTGTAGGCGGCCAGGTCCGCGCGGCCGGGCATGCCGAAGACGTTGAAGTCGGCCTTCACGCCGGCTTCGTTGCTGGTGATGTTTTCCGGTCCGTAGACGCGCAGCGGCGAGTCGACGGCGGCGCTCGCGTTGATGCCGCCGCTCTTATAGCCGGTGCGCCGGGTCAGGTAGACGAAGATGTCCTTGGTCACGCGCCAGTCGGCGGTGAGGTTGTAGGTTGTCTTGGAGATCTTCGGCACCGTGGTGGTGCTGGTCAGCGCGGTCGGCGAGATCGGCTGGTCGATGAAGCCGATCGCCAGCGGCAGGCCGTTGGACTGAACGAACACGGTCGGGCCGGCGGTCGTCAGGCTGGAGCGCTGGTCCTGGGTCTGGCGGATGCCGCCCGTCAGGTGGACGGCGTCGGTGACCGCGAAGGTGCCCTGGGCGTAGAACGCCCGGCTGGTGCCCTTGGTGCGGGTGAAGGTGGTGCAGGGCGTGGCCGTCGCCAGGCTCGCGCAGACCGCCGCCGAGGCGGGGTTGCCCGAGGTGTTATTGGTGATCGGCTGGCCGCCGGTCGCCTGGAACTCACGGTTGTTCAGGTTGCGGTAGTAGTAGCCCGCCTGCCAGTTCAGCCGTCCGTCCAGCAGCTTGCCCTGGACCTGGACTTCATCGGTCCAGGTGCGGTTCGGCCAGCCGCCGACAAAGCGGTCCTTCGAGAAGTTCGCGTTGTAATAGAGGCCGGGGCTGTCGACGAAGGGCAGGTCGTTGCCGTCGAAGTTGCCGCCGTTGCCGTAGCTCTGGGTCCAGTACATCCCGAAGATGTTGCGGATCGTGATCGCGTCGTTGATGTCCCACTTGGTCTGGTTGACGACGCCGTTGTCGATGATCTCGCCGTGCGGATCGAAGTCGAGGTAGTTCACGAACGGGCCGGCCGCGTTCTGCTTGGCGTAGGCCGCGCGCAGCAGCTGGTCGTAGGTCTGTCCGGCCGGCGGCAGGTTGCCGGTGAAGTAGAGGAAGTTGGCCGAGGCCTGCGGGCTGTTGGCCGGAATGACGTTACGCAGCGCCGGATTCAGGAACTGCGGAAGATAGACCGACATGGCGTAGTCGGTGCCGTTCGTCTTCTCATGGCTGCGCACGAACATCGTGTAGTTCTGCAGGTTTTCGAGCGGCTTCAAGACCACCGAAATCCGGAACTGGTCGGTATCGACGTTGTCGAGGTCGGTGGCCGCGCCCCGGTAGGAGGGGATGCCCTGGACGTAGCCGTCGCGCTTGCGCAGCTGGCCGGCGACGCGCACCAGGACCTTGTCCTTGATCACCGGGATGTCGGCGGCGAATTCCGCGGCGCGATAGTCGTGGTTGCCGACCTGGGCGGTGACATAGCCGCCGTATTCGTTGCCGGGACGCTGCGGTTCGAACAGCACCGCGCCGCCCACCGCCGTCTCACCGAACAGGGTGCCCTGCGGCCCCTTCAGGACCTGGATGCTGCGCAGGTCGAAGAACTGGCGCGGGAAGTTCGGGACTTCGGCGACATAGGCGATGACGCTGTTCTCGGCCGAGCCGAAGCTTTGGCCGTAACCGCGGATCGAGGGCCGGAAGACCTGGCGCGAGGCGCTGGGATCGGTCTGCAGGGCGGGCGCGATTTTCGTCAGGTCGACGATGTTGCTGACCGCCAGTTCGCGCAGGCGCTGCTGCGAGACCGCGGTGACCGCGACCGGCACCTGCTGAATGTTTTCCTCGACCCGGCGGGCGGTGACGACCACCTCCTCGATCTGGCCTGGCGCGCTGGCCTCGGCCGCGCCGGCGGCCGACGCGCTCGGCGCGGATGCCAGGCTGGCGCAGAACGCCAGGACGGCGAAGCCGCCGTGGCAGAGCAGATTGGCGCGTGTGGAACAGCCCATGGTTTCCCCCGGTCTCGTCTCCGATCTTCCCCGCGTGGCGCGGTTTGTCGGACGAACTTTTCAGACAACAGCGGGAGTGTAGAAGCGGAAAGCGCCGTTATATCAAGCGCTTTTCATGGGGCGGGCAGGTTGTCGCAGGGCGTGCGGAGCCCCGTAAAAGCTCCCTCGCAAATCGGGTCTGGGCTCGAAAATCGGCCCAATTCAAACAGTTGTATGAATTCTGTCAGCGCTTGTACGAGGGATCGCGGCGATCTTTCCGGCCCAATAAAAATCCTGTGTGGTCGCGGTCGCCCGGCAACTTTTCGATGATCACTCTGCGCTGGGCGATTCTCCACGGGCCGCCGCGCCGCTCATAGCGGTCGAGATTGCGGCCGAACGGCTCCGGTCCGGGCGCCGGATCGGGCCCGCCGGTCCGCACCGCCATATAGACCTCGCCATAGGCGACATCGCCGTGGATCTCGAACAGCGCGTTGCTCAGGATATGCTGGGTCGGCGGCATGGCGCGAAACCGGTCCAGGATCGCAGGGAACACATCGGCGGGGCGGCCCTTGAATGTCCCGTGATCGTCGATGGCGTCGGGGTGGTAGCAGCTCAGCAGCAGGTCCAGGTCGCAGCGATCGACCGCCCGGCAGTAGCGGGTGACCAGTTCCAGGAGTTCCTGCTTGTCGCAAAGCGCCCGAAGCCGCTCTTCCGATGTCTGGCCTGACCGGGGCGCGCCGAGGTCGAGGTCCGCCGCCTGTTCGCCGCTCACGCCGCTTCGGCGCTCGCCGCGTGGGCGCCGCCGGCTGCGGCGGCCCGGGTCTGGGCCCAGATGCACAGCGCCTGCCACAGCTCGCGGCGGGTGCCGGCGAAATTGTGGTAATGCGCCATCCCCGGTTGGATCCAGGCGGTGACGTCCTCAGCCTTCGGGTAATAGCGCCGCTCGTACAGCAGGTCGTCGCTGGTATCGACCTCGCCAAAGGCGATGAAGACCGGACATTCCACCTGGGCGGCGTGCGGCATGGCCGGCGTGCCCGAGACCATCTGCATCGAGCACGGCGGGAAGGACAGGTTGGTCTTGGCGTCGACCACGTCTTGCGGAACGTCGTCGAGGTGGTTGGGGAACCGGCTCGTGCGCCGGGGCAGTTGCACCATGCCATGTTCGTCGAGGGCGACGTCGATCGGCGGCCGGCCGCCCTCCTCGAAGGACACCCGATGGCCGTATCCGCCGAAGGGGCCCACCGACAGGGCCATGGGCGCGATGGCCTCGAAGCTGCGGTAGAGGCTCTGCTGGATCACCGCCAGCGGCACGCCGTTGGAATGTCCAAAGCCCAGGATCGCAGCATTGGCCACCGGACCAAAGCCGCTCACCAGGGTTCCCGCCGCCAGGCGTTCACGAAGCTGTTCGACCACAGAGTTGTGGGTCTCGGCCAGGATCTCCCAGGTGATGTCGCGCGCGTCGCCGTCATAGGGGCTCTCGCCCACGGTGAAGACGTCGATCGCGACGGTCCCGAACCCGCGTCCGGAGAAGAAGGCGCTGGAGTCATAGGCGTCGCCATAGCCCGGGACGCGCGTGCACCAGTAGCGCCAGTCCACGGTCGCGCCGTGCATGCAGAAGGCCCAGACCGGCCGGGCGAGCTTGGCCGCGGCCTGCGGATCGGGCAGCACCACCCGGGCGACGACCACGTGCGGGCGACCAAGGACGGTCACCGGGAATTCGACACGGACCGGACCTGTTTCAACAGCCATCTAGCGCCTCCTCTGGACGTGAAGCCTTCTCACAGGCCCCTTCAACCAAGCGCGGAGTCATGGACGGGCAGGGCGGGACTGACAAGACGCCGCCGCCGATTTGTCGGACAAAATGATCTGGCCGACGCCCCTCTCAGGCCGTCCGGCCCGCGGCGAACCGGCGGCGCTGGAACGCCGGCCACAGGGTGTTGATCGCCAGGCCGCCCAGGACCAGGGCCGCGGCGGTCAGCTTCCAGTTAGAGAGGGGCTCATGCAGCACCGCGGCCGAGGCCGCCATGCCGAACACCGGGACCAGCAGCGACAGCGGCGAGACGGTCGCAGCCGGATAGCGTCCCAGCAGCCAGCCCCAGGCGGCATAGCCGAACAGGGTGTTGCCCACCGACTGATAGAGGACCGCCGCCCAGGTCATAGCGTCGGCATGGGCGATGGCGCCTGAGACCGTGGGCCAGCCTTCCAGGCCGATCGCCAGGGCGATCAGCGGCGGGGCTGAAAACAGGCTCGCCCAGACCACATAGGCCAACATGTTCACGCTCCCGGCCCGCCGAGACACGGTGTTGCCGCCCGCCCAGCTGAGCGCAGCCCCCAGCACCAGGGCCAGGCCCAGCGGCGTGACGTCGGCGCCGGCGTGTATCATCAGCCAGCCCAGGCCGGCGGCGGCCATGGCCAAGGCCGCCAGCTGATAGCCGCGCACCCGCTCGCCGGTCAGCATCATGGACAGCCCGATGGTGAAGAAGGCCTGGGTCTGCACCACTAGCGAGGCGAGACCTGGCGAGATCTCGTGGCCCATGGCGATGAACAGCAGGCCGAACTGTCCGACACCGATCAGCAGGCCATAGGCGGCCAGGTTCCACCACGGCACGTTTGGCCGCTTCAGGAAGAACACGGCCGGCAAGAGGGCCAGGGTGAACCGCAGGGCTGCGAAGGTCAGTGGCGGCAGGTGCGCCAGCGCCACCTTGATGACCACGAAATTGGTGCCCCAGACGATCATCACCGCCAGCGCCAGGAGCGCGTGCAGGGGCTTGAGGGGCTGGCCGGTCATCGCTCCTCTGTGGCGGGCGCAAGCGGGTTTGTCACGCGGCCTGCCATGCAAACCCGCCGCATGACGGCTTCTTCACGGGCGTGAAACTTGCTCGTGATGTATCCAGCGCGTAGCAACGGCAGTCCGAGACGCCGGACGACTCCAGGGACCATCGATGAGCGACAACGTACAGGCGGCCGAGCCTCACCAGAAACAAGGCGCGATGGCCGAGTTCGTCGAGATCTTCAAGACGATCGTCTATGCCCTGCTGATCGCGCTGTTCCTGCGCGTCATCTTCTTCCAGCCCTTCACGATCCCCTCGGCGTCGATGGAGCCGAACCTCTATGAGGGCGACTACATCATCGTCTCGAAGTTCACCTACGGCTACTCGCGCTACTCCGCGCCGCTCGGCCTGCCGCTGTTCTCCGGCCGGGTGATGGAAAAGCCGGCGCACCGCGGCGATATCGTGGTCTTCAAGCTGCCGCGCGATCCCAAGATCGACTACATCAAGCGGGTCATCGGCGTGCCGGGCGACCGCATCCAGATGAAGGAAGGCCTGCTCTACCTCAACGGCGTCCAGGTGCCCCGCACGCCCTTGGGATCGGTGCAGGAAGACATCGGCGACGACTATGTGAAGACGGTTTCGCGCTATCGCGAGACCCTTCCGGGCGGCAAGACCTACATCACCAACGATTTCGGCCCGCAGGAGCAGCTCGACAACACCGACGTCTATGTCGTGCCCGAGCACCACTATTTCATGATGGGCGACAATCGCGACAACTCCGAGGACAGCCGCGTCCCGCCGGAGGCCGGCGGCGTCGGCTACGTGCCCGCCGAGAATCTCGTGGGCAAGGCCCAGATCATCCTGCTCTCCTGGTCCAAGGGCGCCTCGATCCTGAAGCCCTGGACCTGGGTGATGAACCTCCAGCCCAGCCGGTTCTTCAACATCCTCCAGTGAACACCCGGGTCGCGGCGATCGCCGATCTCGAAGGCCGCATCGGCCACAGCTTTACCGACCGCGACCTCCTGGAACGCGCCCTGACCCATGGCAGCGTGGTCAAGGGCAAGGTCGGCGTGCGCGACAACGAGCGCCTGGAGTTCCTGGGCGACCGGGTGCTCAACCTGATCGTCGCCGAGGCGATCATGGAGCGTCTGCCGGACGCCAGCGAAGGCCAGCTCTCCAAGCTGATGAACCAGCTGGTGAACTACCAGGTCTGCGCCGTCGCGGGCCGGGCCGCCGGCTTGCGCGACGCGCTGCGGGTCGATGCCGGCGCCACCAAGGTCGGCGTGCGCGACAATGACCGGGTGCTGGGTGACGCCTGCGAGGCGCTGATCGCGGCCCTCTACATCGATGCCGGCCTTCCCATGGCGCGCACCTTCGTCCTGACCTTCTGGGCCGAGGCCCTCGAGCATCTCGACACGCCCGCCAAGGACCCCAAGACCCTGCTGCAGGAATGGGCCATGGCGCGGGGCCTGGCCGTCCCTATCTATGAGGTCATCAAGACCGAGGGGCCGGCCCATGAGCCCACCTTCACCATCCAGGTCCAGGTCACTGGCCTGCCGCCCTCTACCGCCAAAGCCGGCTCCAAGCGCGAGGCCGAAAAACTCGCCGCCGCCATGATGTTTGAAAGACTCGAAGACCAATGACCACCCGCGCCGGATTCGCCGCCATCATCGGGGCGCCCAACGCGGGCAAGTCCACGCTCACCAACCGGCTGGTGGGCGCCAAGGTCTCGATCGTAACGCAGAAGGTCCAGACCACCCGCTTTCCCGTGCGTGGCGTGGCCATGGAGGGCGAGGCCCAGATCGTGCTCGTCGACACGCCCGGCATCTTCACCCCGCGGCGCAAGCTCGACCGCGCCATGGTCCGCGCGGCCTGGGGCGGGGCGGCGGACGCCGACGTCATCGTCCACCTGGTCGACGCCGTGGCTGAGTTGAAGGCCCCCGTACCCGGCGCGACCTCCGCCGACAAGCGCTCGGCGGCCGACGTGGAATCCATCGTCGAGGGCCTGAAGACCTCCGGCAAGAAGGCCATCCTGGCGCTCAACAAGATCGATGGCATGCGCCGCGACACCTTGCTGGCCCTGTCAAAGACTCTCTTCGATACAGGGGTTTATTCGGAAGTCTTCATGATCTCAGCCGCCAAGGGTGATGGCGTCGACGATCTTAAGGCCCGTCTCGCGGCGCTGATGAAGGAGGGGCCTTGGTTCTATCCGGCCGAGCAGACCGCTGACCTTCCGGTACGTCTGCTGGCCGCCGAGATCACCCGCGAGAAGATCTACCTCCGTGTCCACGAGGAGCTCCCCTACGCCGCCGCCGTCGAGACCACCGCTTTCGAAGAGAAGCACGACGGCTCGGCCCGCATCGAGCAGACCATCTATGTGGAGCGCGAAAGCCAGCGCCCGATCATCCTGGGCGCCAAGGGCCAGACCCTGAAATGGATCGGCCAGAAATCCCGCGAAGAGCTCGCCGAGCTTCTCGACCGCCCCGTCCACCTCTTCCTGCACGTGAAGGTGGACGAACGCTGGGCCGACAAACGCGAATTCTACGGCGACGTGGGGCTGGACTTCGACGCCTGACACCGGCCCTCAGGCCGCCTTCTTGTCCGGCAGCATGGTTTCGCTGTGGGCATGGCATTCCCAGCCGTCGGCCCCACGGATCCAGGTGGAGCTGTCGGCGGCGTGCAGTTCCTGGGCCTTGCCGTTCATCGTCACCTTTTGGCGCACCGTATAGGCGATGATCGCGACGTCGGGGGCAGGGGACACCACCTCGACGTCGTCGAAGACGTAGGACTCCAGCGTCCACGCGCCATCTTCGGTCATCTTGCCCATCTTCGCCTTGGGGACGGTCATCACGCCCCTGGCGCCGGTCACCAGGCTTGTCTTGCCGGAAAGGGCGGCGGTGCGGCCGCCATCCTTCGCCTTCATCGCGTCCCAGTAGGATTTCTCCAGGGCGACGATCTCGGCCTTGGTGGGTTTGGCATGTCCGGTCATGGCATTGTCCTCAGCGTGGGGATCAGCGGAAAATCCGCGGAGGGCGCCCAGGGTTCCGAACGCTGGCGACGGACCACCTGCCATGACGTGGCCCGCATGCTAGCTAGGCGCATGGAATTCGAAGACGACGCCTTCGTGCTCTCGGCGCGGGCCTTCGGCGAGGCCGGCGCCATCGTCGAGCTCTTGACCGCCCACCACGGCAAGTGGGCCGCCCACGTGGCCGGCGGCGCCTCGCGCAAGATGAAACCGTTCCTCCAGGCCGGGGCCCAGGTCAGTGTCCGCTACAGGGCCCGCGTCGCCGATCAGCTGGGCGCCGCCAGCCTCGAGCCGCAGGGGGAGGGGCCGTCCGCCCTGTTCGACGATCCTCTGGCCCTGGCGGGCCTCTCGGCCGCAGCTGCGGTGGCCGCGGGCGCTTTGCCCGAACGAGAGCCCCATTCCGGGGCCTACGAGGCCATGGATGCGCTGATCGCGGCCTTGACCCTGACCGACCTGTGGCCCGCCGTCTTCGTCCGCTTCGAGGCGGGGCTGCTGCAGGAACTGGGCTTCGGCCTCGACCTGTCCAAATGCGCCTCGACGGGCGTCACCGATGACCTGATCTACGTCAGCCCGCGCACCGGCCGGGCGGTGTCGCGCGCGGCCGGCGAGCCCTATCGCGACCGTATGCTGAGCCTGCCGCCCTTTCTGCTGTCCGCGCAGTCGCGGATCGCGGCCGGGGATATCCGCGCCGGGCTGGATCTCACCGCCCACTTCCTCGAGCAGTTTATCTTCAATCCGCTCAATCGCCCCCTGCCGCCGGCCAGGCTCTGGCTGGTGGACCGGCTGAGCGACGCCGGGCGTCTATAGAGGCGATATAAGAATAATGTAAACATTCCCCCTGTAGTTGTTCGGATTAGACGCTCCGATGCTTCGGTGTGACGATAGTAAATCTCAGGTTTACTATAATATTCGCATAAAATTCAGGGTCGCCAGAATGTCCTCAGTCATCCGCTCCTTCATCGGTGTCGCCGCGGCCGCCGTCCTTTTCTCCGGCGTCGGCGCTCAGGCCGCGACGCTGACCGGCACGCTTAGCGCCGACAACGAATATGCCGCCTTCATCTCGACCAATGACGCGGTGCTGGGGACCTACCTGACCAGCGGCTACGACTGGACCTCGGCCCAGACCTTCAACACCACGCTCAACCCGGGACAGACCTATTACCTGCACGTGGTCGCCAACAACTGGTACGGCCTCAGCAACATGAACGGCGGCAATCCCGACGCCTTCCTGGGCAGTCTCAGCCTCTCGGGGCCGGGCTTCCAGTTCGCCAACGGCCTGCAGACCCTGAACACCGACCAGGCGGACTGGCGGGTGGTCGCCCACAGCTACCAGACCCTCACCGGCCCCCTGAACTGGGTCACGCCCAACGAGACCCCGGACCAGTGGGCGACCAACGGCGACACCTCCAGCATCTGGTATCGCAACCACGGCCTGATCACTGGGATCAGCCCCGACGCTGGCTGGATCTGGGCGCATATCGACACCGGCGGCGAGGCCCTGTTCTCCACCACCATCACCAGCGACGCTGTGCCGGAACCGGCCGCCTGGGCGCTGATGATCGGCGGCTTCGGCCTGGCCGGCGCCATGCTGCGCCGCCGCCGCGCGGCCATGGACGCCGCCTAGGCCTTAGATCGCTACCGATCGCGAAGGGCCGCGTCCGTGGGGCGCGGCCTTTTTCGTGCGGGGCGCCGCGGGCCCCGACCGGGCGTAGCGGTCGGGAGGCGCCGCCGCGCGGGCGATGGCGCCGATCAGATCGTCCAGGTCGATCGGCTTGCCGACCGTGTCGACCATGCCGGACGCGGCATAGCTGGCCCGCTGTTCACTGAAGACATTGGCGGTCAGCGCGATGATCGGCGGCGCGTCGGGACCCAGAAGCCTGTTGATCTCCCGGCTGGCGGCCAGCCCGTCCATCACCGGCATGTGGATATCCATCAGCACCAGGTCATAGGTCAGGCCGCGCCGGAACATGCCGACCGCCTCCTCGCCGTTGCCGGCGATATCGACGATGTAGCCGAAGCTGGTCAGCATGGCCTCGACCACCCGCTGGTTCACCGCGTTGTCCTCGGCCACCAGGATCCGCAGCCCTGGCGGAGCCGGCTCGAGCAGGTTCGGCGCGGTCGCCCTGGCCTCGGGGGCCGCCGCGGGCTGGTAGTCGACGGTGAACCAGAAGGTCGCGCCGGCGCCGGCCGCGCTCGCCACGCCGATTTCGCCGCCCAGAAGCTCAACCAGCTTCTTTGAAATCGCCAATCCAAGCCCGGTGCCGCCATGGATGCGGGTGATCGAGCTGTCGGCCTGGGTGAAGCGCGTGAACAGCCGGCCCTGAGCCTCGGATTCGATCCCGCAGCCGCTGTCGGTGATCTCGAACCGCAGTCGTGGCTCTCCGGTCCCGCCGCCCGGTCGGCCGATGCGCAGCCGAACGCCGCCCTCGGCCGTGAACTTCAGCGCGTTGCCAACCAGGTTGAACAGCACCTGCCGCAGCCGGGAAGGATCGCTGACGATGGTCTTCGGGACCTCCGGATCGACCTGGATGTCCAGGGTCAGACCCTTGGCGCGCGCCTGGTCGGCCAGCAGGGCCACGACCTCCTCCGCGATCCGGGCCGGGCTGCAGGGCAGGGCTTCGGCCTCGGCTTTTTCGGCCTCCAGCTTGGAGAAGTCGAGCACGTCGTTGAGCAGGGCCAGCAGGCCTCTTGCGCAGTCCCGGGCGGTCTTGGCCTGGTCGCGTTGGGCCGGCGAAAGCGGCGTGTCCAGCAGCAGGGTCAGCATCCCCAGCACCCCGTTCATCGGCGTGCGGATCTCATGGCTGATGGTGGCGGCGAAGTCGGCCTTGGCCCGGGCGGCGGCCTCCGCGCCCAGCCGTGCTTCCTCCAGCCGCGCCGTCTCGGCCATAAGCGCGGCCTTGGCCTGCTTCAGCTCGGTGATGTCGGTGCGCACGGCCAGATAGCCCAGGAACCGGCCGCGATCGTCCAGCAGGGGCGTGATGGCGCTTTGCACCCAATAGAGTTCGCCGTTCTTGGCCCGGTTGCAGATCTGCCCCGTCCAGGTTTCGCGGTGCACGATGGTCTGCCACATGTCCGTCCAGAAAGCCGGCGGATGTATCCCGGAATTGACCACCCGGTGGGTCTGGCCGATCAGTTCGGCGCGGCTGTAGCCGCTGATCTGGCAGAACAGGTCGCTGACGTGCTGGATGCGGCCGCGCGGGTCGGTGATGGCGACGATCGCGTGCTTTTCGAGCGCGTTGCGGAAGATCCGGAGGTTCTCCGCGCCGTCGAAGTCCCAACCGGGCGGACCGGCCGTCCATGGGCGAGGTGGCGGCTGTCCGGGCGCCGTCAGTGAGTCGAGCTGGCTCATTGTCGGGTGTCTCATTCCGCCGCGCTCAGGCCGTGAGCCTCGCAAACAAGCTTAGCCATCGCAGCCGCCGGCTCAACCTGGGGGGTCTACCTAGGCGGGTTGTCCGGTCTTCCCGCCAGGACCCGCCGCGATCGGCCTGTGGACGGCCGCCCGCGCCCGGGGACGCCGGCGCCGCGGGCCGCTATGCTGGCGGCTTCCACGAGCCGATTCCCATGACCGACGTCACCCTCACGCCGCCCGGCGGTCCCGCCGACCGCATCATCGATGAAGACCTGCGCGAGGCGCTGTCACGCCGCTACCTGGCCTATGCGCTCAGCGTCATCACCGACCGCGCCCTGCCGGACGTGCGCGACGGGCTGAAGCCGGTCCAGCGCCGCGTGCTCTACGCCATGCGCGAGATGCGCCTGAATCCGGAAAACGCCGCGCGCAAGTGCGCCAAGGTCGTGGGCGAGGTGATGGGCGGCTACCACCCGCACGGCGACCAGTCGATCTACGACACCCTGGTGCGGATGGCCCAGGACTTCGCCCAGCGCTACCCCCTGGTCGACGGCCAGGGCAACTTCGGCAACATCGACGGCGATAACCCTGCCGCCATGCGCTACACCGAGGCCAAGCTCACCGAGGCGGCCACGCTCCTCCTGGACGGCATCGACGAGGACGCGGTCGACTTCAAGCCGACCTACGACGGCCAGGATGAAGAGCCGGTCGTCCTGCCCACTGGCTTCCCCAATCTGCTGGCCAACGGCGCCACCGGCATCGCCGTCGGCATGGCCACCTCGATCCCGCCGCACAATGCCGCCGAGCTGATCGACGCCTGCCTGCTGCTGCTGGAAAATCCCGACGCCAGCACCGAAGACCTGATGAACAAGGCCGTCCAGGGCCCTGACTTTCCCACCGGCGGGGTGATCGTGGAATCCCGCGCCTCCATGCTGGAGACCTATGAAACGGGCCGCGGCGGCATCCGCCTGCGCGCCTTCTGGCAGAAGGAAGACCTGGGCCAGGGCAAGTACCAGATCGTCGTCACCCAGATCCCCTACCAGGTGAAGAAGGCCGACCTCGTCGAACAGCTGGCTGAGCTGATCGAGAACAAGAAGGCCCCGCTGCTGGGCGACGTGCGCGATGAGTCAGCCGAGGACGTCCGCCTGGTCCTCGAACCCAAGAGCCGCAACGTCGAGGCCGAGGTGCTGATGGAGAGCCTCTTCAAGCTCTCCGACCTGGAAAACCGCTTCAGCGTGAACCTCAACGTCCTCGACGCGCGGGGCACCCCCGGCGTCATGGGCCTGAAACAGGTGCTCAGGGCCTTCCTCGACCACCGCCGCGTGGTCCTGGTGCGCCGCGCCCGCCACCGCCTGGCCAAGATCGAGGCCCGCCTCCACATCCTCGACGGCCTCCTGATCGCCTACCTCAACCTCGACGAAGTGATCCGCATCGTCCGCTACGAGGATGAGCCGAAGCAGAAGCTGATCGAGGCCTTCGACCTCTCCGACCTCCAGGCCGACGCCATCCTCAACACCCGCCTGCGCCAGCTGGCCCGGCTGGAGGAGATGGAGCTTCGCCGCGAACACGCCGACCTGGCCGAGGAACGCGACGGCATCACCGCCATGCTGGCCTCCGACAAGGCCCAGTGGAAGCTGGTGGGCGCGGGCCTCAAGCACACCCTTTCCATCGTCGGCGCCAACACGACGCTCGGCAAACGCCGCTCGATCTTCGCCGACGCCCCGGACATCGACACCGAGGCCGCCCTGGAGGCCATGATCGTGCGCGAGCCGATCACCGTCATCCTGTCCGAGCGCGGCTGGATTCGCGCCGCCAAGGGGCGGGTCGAAGACCCCTCGGAACTGAAGTTCAAGGAAGGCGACAAGCTCGAGTTCCTGGTCCCAGCCGAGACCACCGACAAGCTGCTGATCTTCGCCTCCGACGGCCGCTTCTTCACGCTCGCCTGCGACAAGCTCCCCGGGGCGCGCGGTCATGGCGAGCCGCTTCGTCTGATGATCGACCTGGACGACAAGGTGGGCCTGGTCGACGTCTTCGTGCACCGCCCCGGCGGCCGCCGCGTCCTGGCCAGCAAGGAGGGCTACGGCTTCATCCTGCCGGAAGACGAGGCCATCGCCTTCCGCCGGGCCGGCAAGCAGGTGCTGAATGCGGGATCGAAAGGCGCGCTCGTCTCGCTTCCCCTGGTCGGCGACCACCTGGCCGTCATCGGCGACAACGGCAAGATCCTGGTCTTCCCGGCCGCCGAGCTTCCCGAGATGCCCAGGGGCAAGGGCGTCAAGCTCCAGACCTACAGGGAAGGCGGCCTGCGCGACGCCCTGGTCTTCGACGAGACGGCGGGGATGAGCACCGTGGACGCCTCGGGCCGCACCCGGCTCTGGGACAACTGGCGCGAATTCCTCGGCAAGCGGGCCGGGGCCGGGAAGCTGGCCCCCAAGGGCTGGCCGGCGAACAAGCGGTTCCGGCCGAAGTAGCCAGTAAGGCTCTCGACTGGGCGCCCGCTGGAATTCCCTCAGCGGGCGATTCGCGTCTCTCCTCAGTGGACACGCCTTGCGAGTCTTTGCGCCTTTCCGCAGCTTAACAAGACATTACTCGGGGTCGCGATCGTGAAGACCATCCGGGGGCTGGACGTTCTGGCGACAGAACATGGTGTCGAAGGGATTGTGGCAATGAAGATTAAGCTCCTCCTGGCGGCGGGCGCCGCTGCGCTGGCCATGGCCAGCGCCGCTCAGGCGTCGGTTGTCGTGCTGAATTTCGAAGGCGTGAACGCGACCTATCCGAGCGGCTACGCCACCGTCGGCGACTTCTACAACGGCGGCACCAGCGGTGACGGTACGACCGGGACCAACTACGGCGTCCACTTTGAAAGCAACGCCCTGGCGATCTGCCTCAACTCGACGTCCGTCAGCTGCTCCAACACCTCGCGTGGCGGCCTGGCGCCGGGATCCGACAAGGGTGGGCTGTTCTTCCTGAGCGGAACCAGCACGATCCTCGACTACGCGGCCGGCTTCGACACGGGGTTCTCGTTCTTCTACGCCGAGCCGAACACCCACGGCGGCAATGTGCAGGTCTTTGACGGCCTTGGCGGCACCGGCAATCTTCTGGCGACCATCAACCTGGGCCTCACCTCGGGCAGCTGCCCCGGCTACAACGCGGGCTACTGCCCCTTCACGCCGGTCGGCGTGAGCTTCGCCGGCACCGCCAAGTCCATCGCCTTCGGCGGCGTGGCCAACTTCGTGGTGTTCGACGACGTGACCTTCGGCTCGGCGATCGCCGGCGGCGACGTGCCGGAGCCCTCCACCTGGGCCCTGTCGATCCTCGGCATGGGCGTCGCGGGCGCCGCGCTGCGCTCCTCGCGCCGCCGCAAGGTCGCGCTCGCCTAACACGCGATACGATCGAAGTCCTGACGGCCCCGGGCGCCCGCGCCTGGGGCCGTTTGCCTTTGGGGTCCGCCGCCGTTCGGACGTTCGGCCTAGGGCGCGTAGCCGAACCGCTCCGCCCAGCGGTCCAGGATCGGCCGCACCGGCGTCAGCTGCCGCTCGTAGCGGCGCCACTGCCCGATGCCGGCGTCGCTCAACCCTCCGACCAACTGTAGATCGCTGGGAGTTCGGGCCCGGGCCTGGGCGCGGGCCGCGAAGCCGCGCACCGCCGGGTCCCAGTCCAGGCCGATGAACGCCAGCACCTTGGCCACCTCTGCATCGAAGTCGGCCACCACCGCCTCGTGGCGCACCTCGCAAAGCGCCAGGGGCAGGCGGTCGCGATAGAGCATCCCCAGCGTCATGACGGCGTCGTAGTAGGCCGCGGTCCGCTCCGGGGTCAGGAACTCGTACATGGCCGAGTTCAGCTGGAACCGCCGCCGAAAGCAGCTCAGCGCCACGTCGCGCGGATCGCGCAGGGCGAACAGGATCCGGGCGCCTGGGAACAGCCGCGCGATGAGCGGCAGGGCCAGGGTGTGCAGCGGCATCTTGTCGACCACCACCTTGCCGGAAAGCTCGCCGCCCACCGTGGCGCCCACGCCCTCCCAGTACCGCGCCCGCCGCGCCGCGGCCTGGGCCGCGCTCAGGGTCAGGAGTTCGCCCAGGCCGGCCTCCGTCGCCAACAGGTCGCCCGCCGCCGCATCCAGGTGGTCGATCTCCTCCAGGCTGCTCGCCTGCGGGTGGCTGGCCAGGGCCTTTTCCAGGAGCGTGGTGCCTGACCGCGGGAAACCCAGCAGGAAGACATGCCCCTTCACCGGCGCATCATCGGCGCCGGCCTGAGGCGGCGTCCGCCACGCCGCCGGGTCCTGGCCGGCGAAGAACGCCTGCAGGCGCCTGGCCTGGTCGATCCGGCGCTCGCCCATGGCGCGGATCTCCGCCTCAGCCCCGCGCTCGATCCGGGCGTTGCGTTCGGCATAGTCGGCGAAGGCCTCGGCGGGGCGGTCCAGCGCATCCAGCGCCTCGGCGCGCAGGTCCAGGAGAGCAATGCCGGGCTCCAGGCCCAGGTCCGGCCGCGCCAGCAGGGCAGAGGCCTGGGCCGCCGCGCGCTCGGCGCGCCCCTCCAGAAGGTCGGCGCGCGCCAGGGTCATCGAGGCCGACAGGTCCCCGGGCGCCGCCGCCAACGCCTGCCGCGCGAAGCCACGCGCCTCGTCGAATTGCCGCCTGCGCACCGCAACCGCGGCCAGTCCGGTGAGCGCCCCCAGGTCCTGCGGCGCCAACGCCAGTATGCGCCGGTAGGCGGCGTCGGCCGCCGCCATCTCGCCCCCTTGGAACCGCGCCGCCGCCGCCCCCCGCAGCGCCGCCAGGTCGGAGCCGTCGATATCCAGCGCCTCCTCGAACGCCTCGGCCGCGTCGGCGAACTGCTGGCCCCGCGCCAGGGCCGCGCCATAGCGCCGCCAAAGCTCCGGTTCGTCGGACACCGCCAGGGCGGCCTTCAGCAGGCCGATCGCCTGGTCGGCCTCGCCCTGCGCCTCCAAGGCCTCGGCGGCCAGCATCAGGACGAGCGGATGGGAGCCGCCGCCTCGCCAGGCGGCCACCGCGAGCGCCAGCGCCCGCGGCCGATCCTCCTGGCGCACCGCGGCCATGATCTCGCTCAGCGCGTCCCCGGAATTCGTCCCGCTCATCTCGCCCCCGACCCAGGCCGTCAGATTAGGGCCAAGGGCGGGCAGGCTCCAGGCAGAACTCTCGACGCGCGGCATTGCCCCGGGCCTCCGGCGCCGCTACGCCGGGGCCGACCATGCAGGCGCCCCTGAAAACCGAAACGGACTACGCCGCCGGCCAGATGCGTTTCGGGGAGTTCGTCGCCCTCATGGCCTGCCTGATGGCCGTGAACGCGCTGGGCATCGACACCATGCTGCCGGCGCTCGGCCAGATCGGCGCCGACCTCAAGGTCGCGGTGGAGAACCACCAGCAACTGGTCATCGGCGTCTACATGGGCTCCTTCGGCGTGGGCCAGCTGGTCTACGGTCCGCTCGCCGACCGCTACGGCCGGCGCAACATCGTGCTCACCGCCCTGGCGGTCTACGCGATCACGGCCCTGCTGGCGGGCCAGGCGCGAACCTTCGACCTGCTGCTGGCCGCCCGCGCGGTCCAGGGCTTCGCCGCCGGATCGACCCGGGTCCTGTCGACCGCCATCGTCCGCGATTGCTACTCCGGACGGCAGATGGCGCGGGTGTCCTCCCTGTGCTTCATGATCTTCCTCAGCGTGCCGATCGTGGCGCCGTCCATCGGCCAGCTGGTCCTGCTGGTCGCCCCCTGGCGCTCGATCTTCTACGGGCTCGCCGCCTTTGGCCTCTTCACCGGCGCCTGGGTGTGGTTCCGCCTGCCGGAGACGCTTGCGCCGCAGAATGTCCGCCCCATCAGCCTGCCGTCCATCGCGGCGGCCGGCCGCGAAGCCCTGACCAATCGCGCGTCCATCGGCTACACCCTGGCCGGCGCCCTGAACTTCGGGGGGCTGGTGGGCTTTCTCAACAGCTCCCAGCAGATCTTCGCCCACACCTTCCACGCGCCCACGGTGTTCCCCATCGCCTTCGGGGCCGCCGGCGTCCTGATGGCCATCGCCGCCCTTATCAATTCCCGCGTGGTCGAGCGGCTGGGCATGCGGCTCGTGGCCCACAGCGCCATGACGGCCCTGCTGCTGATCAGCCTCGTGCGCCTGGGCTTCGTGGCCACCGGCCGCGAGACCATGATCCTCTTCATCGTCTTCCAGGCGGTCAGCATGTTCATGTTCGCCCTCATCGGCCCCAACTGCGGCGCGGTGGCCATGGAGCCCGTCGGCCACATCGCCGGCACGGCCTCATCGGTGCAGGGCTTCCTCTCCACCGCCATCGGCACGACGGTCGGCGTCCTGATCGGCCAGGCCTTCAACGGCTCCACCCTCCCGCTCACCCTGGGCTTCATGATCAACGCCCTGCTGGGCCTGATCATCCTGGCCATCGCCGAACGCGGCCGCCTGTTCCGCGCCCACGACCACCACCCGCCCCAGCCGCCGAAGGCGCCGGCCCTGTAGGGCGCTTTCGCGTCCGCGCGTCATGCGAGAGCGTCTCTCGCGGCGGCCGGGCGCTCAAGCCCGCCGACGGCTCGCCACCCTCGACGGCTCCGGCCGCACGCGCCTGTGGGACAATTGGCGCGATTTCGCCGGCCAGCGGGCGGGGGCGGGGAAGCTGGCGCCGAAGGGCTGGCCCGCGATCAAGCGGTTTCGGCCGAGGTAACGCCTCTCCCGCCAGCGGGAGAAGGCAGGGTGAGGGCCGGCGCGTGCAAAGACCCGCACACCGGATGACGGTCCAAGGGCCTGCTCCGCTTGTGGTCGCGAAGCCGGAGCATAGACTGATCCCCCTGTTTGGGGGGCCTCACACGGACCAGACGGGTATCGGCGCCGCCTTCCGCGCCTACCTGCGTGCCAGCACGCGCATCATTTGGACCGGCTGCGCTGCGTCCCTCGCGGCAAGGAAGGCTAAGTGCCTACGCTCCGAATACCCAGCCCGGGGTGAGCGTGGACATCTGCACACCCATTAAGATCATCTGGTTGCCGCCCCCCATGTCCAGCACGGTGTCCGCGCCGAGCTGACTGAGGGTGTAGATTGTGCCAGGATCCAATTGCACCCGATCCCCTTCCGATAGATGGAAGTCAAGAATGCGGTCGATCCCCGCATCCTGCGAGCCGTGGAAAAGGTCCGCGCCGCTGCCACCCGAGATCGTGTCGTTGCCTCTATCGCCGGATACGAAGTCATTCCCGGCCCCCCCGGAAACGCTGTCGTCGCCCTGGCCGCCGCGCACTTGGTCATTGCCGTCCCCGCCGTCGCAGGTGTCGTTGCCTAGGTTGCCCCACACGATGTCGTTGCCGCCATCGCCGAACAGGACGTCGTTGTCTTTGCCGCCGACCGAATAGTCGTCGCCCCCGTTTCCATGGATCGTATCGTTGCCCATGTTTCCGTTGATATCGTCGAAGGCTGCGCCGCCGGCGATGGTGTCGTTGCCGTCCTCGCCGCGCAGGTAGCTCTGGCCGTTGCCGCCGACTATCGTGTCATTTCCGGCGCCTGCGAAGATTTGGTTGGCAAGGTCATTGCCGTGGATGTCGTCACTAAATGCCGACCCCGTGGCGTTCTCAATGTCACCCGTCAGCCAGTCCAGACTGTGGGGCGTCGAGAGTGAGATGTCGCTCATCGGAAGTGCAAAGCCAATTTTCGTCGCAACCAACGAAGAAAGCTGGGCGTAGGGAAGGTAAATTTGCCAACCACCGCCTTGCGTGGCGACGCTCACCGTGTCGTTGCCCCCCCGCGTCCCAAATGGTCAGAAACAGATTGGATGCGGTGAGATTGTAGAGAGAATCCCCGAGGTTTGTGGTCATGTTCGGCCCGTACAAATATTGCAGGGCCAGGACATCGAGCGCCATCGGTGTAGCCGGGTGATAGGCGATCTGATTCCAATTGTAGTCGTCGGCATAGGCCATGACGGTGGCGAACTTCTGATCCAAAGAGCCGAGGCCAGAATTCTCAAAGGTGGGATGGCCTGTGCCGCCATTATCGAATGGGTGCTTCAGGCCAAGTGTGTGTCCAAGTTCGTGAAGCAGCAGGGCCCAACCGATTGAACCGGGGTCGTAGGACGCAAGCGTGTTGGCGGCGCTTCGAATGTTGAGAAATACGTCACCGGGTTGACCCACGTACGCCGTCTGACCCGTTGTTGTTGGGAAAAAGCCTAACGCCCAAACGTTGTTATTTGTGAAAACCTGGCCGCCGCCATCAATCGTCACATCGATCTCGGCGCCAGCGGCGCTAGCCGCAGATGGCGTCGTCAAATAGCCGACGTAGTTGAAACTGACGTTTGCGTAGTAAGAGACAATGTTTAGGGCGTCCGAAACGTGCTGAATTACCGCGCTGGGGTCAGTCCAGAACTCGCCCTGAAATCCGTTCGATATTGACCAATCGATGGTCCGGTCCGCTTGAAGGTTCCACTTGTATCCCGTCGTCATTGCGTCGACGAGTAGGTCGCCAGTTAGCCCCTGGGCAAAAAGGGTCGTGGTCGGTGATGCCACACTTTAGCTCCCAAGGGTGCGTGGCGTGACGCTCACATCGCTTTCCCCGTAGCAATCCATACCCATCGGTAGAGCTTGGCAATGGCATTGCTGCCGCATCCGTAGCAAGCGCTGCCATTGACAACCTCGGGCTGTGGGCATCACTTGGATGCGGGGTCAAAACGTTCAATGCTGGGGCTTCTCAATGAAAATTCTTGGAAAAGTCGCGAGAGCGGCTGTGTGCTGCGCTGTGTTGGCCTCAACGGGTGCGTGCGCGACAATCACGCGTGGCTCTTCGGACACTTGGAGCGTCCAAACCGAACCTTCAGGAGCGGCGGTCCGTACAAGTAACGGCTTTGCCTGCGATCAAACTCCCTGTTCTTTCAAGATGGCCCGCAAGTCCGAATTTGGGGTCGATATCACAAAGGTCGGGTACAAAGCGTGGCACGGGCAAGTGACCAATAAGGTCTCGGGCGCGGGAGGGGCCGGAATGGCAGGAAATGTGCTGGTGGGTGGCATCATCGGGGCGGGCATAGACATGTCGACTGGAGCAATGCTGGACTTGGTTCCGAATCCCCTCGTCGTAAAACTTGAAGCAACGCCCGCCGTTGCCGAACTCAAGGCGCCCCAAAAATGAGCGGGCTCAAAGTCGCACTCGTTGCTTTGGCTGCGATTATCCTGGCTGCCTGCACCTCGACTATCGCGCCGCGCCCGGAACTGGTCGCGGCCGGAATTGCTGCGCCAATTGTCCAGGGAAAGGCCACTCTGGTGATGTCCAACTCCCAGGTGAATCAGGTGCTAACGCCTCACCCAACCTCGTTCACAGGCTCCGCAACAAGCATCAACGTGCCCATGGGGCAGATTGTCCGGGCCATCGGTGAGAAGGTATTGGCCGCGGGCTTCGCTGGCGGGGTGGTCACGAATGAGACCCCGATCGCTGGGAGCTATGCGGTAATGGTAGAGGTCGCAAATTTCAGCTTCGCCTACGATCAGGCAAGCAACCTCGGCTTTGCCATCACACCAAAGGTGTCGGTGCAGATGATGGCGGATGTGAAGTCACCTGATGGTAAGGCGCTCGTTCACAAGACTTATTCGAAGGCCGACGTTACGCCGGGGAAATATGCGATTTCCGGTCAACCGGCCGAGAAAATCAACGAAGGCCTGCACATGGCGCTCAGTCAGATGTTTCGTGAATTGCTTGACGACATAGGGGTGGCGACGAAATAGGACGGGAGAGCGGGTTCCCTGCAAGGCCCTAGCTCCGCAACTGCCGCGTCAGCCGCTGGACCTCCGCTTCATCGACGCCGGGGGGCCAGGCCAGCATGGCGCGCCATTTCACGCGGCCGCAGCCGGGGCAGGTCCAGCCGATGCGCCGCGCGATGTCAGCCATGGGCGTGGGATGGCCGCCGGCCTTCAGTTCGTGCAGCCGGGCGATCATCCGCTCCGGGCTGTAGCCCTTCGACCAGCCGCAGAGCACACAGGCGACCACCACCCGGCATAGGGGAAAGCGCCGGTGATCGCCCAGCTTGGCGTCGAGACTGATCGGCACGGGGAGCCAGCGCATGGGGCCTCTCGGAAAGAACAAACATAGAACATAGGCGCGTCAGGCGTGGGCGCCGTCAAGGCCCTTCGTGGCGCGGGGTCGGTGGGAGAGGGCGCAAATTTCTTGACTTTTGGCTTGACCGATGTTCTTGTTATGTTCATGGACGCGCCCTCGGACACCGCGGAAATCACCGCACGGCGGCTGGCGCGGGCTCGCGGGCCCGGGCGGGGCCAGCCGTCCGTGAACCTCGTCCGCCTTGACTTTCGCCAACCCTCATGCGCCCTTCCGCGCCTCATAAATTGCCGAATTTACCCCACGAAATGCACGCCTACCGCACCCATACCTGCGGCGCGCTTCGCGCCGCCGACACCGGCCAGACCGTGCGTCTTTCCGGCTGGATCCACCGCAAGCGCGACCACGGCGGCCTGATGTTCGTCGACCTGCGCGACCACTACGGCCTGACCCAGCTCGTCCTGCACCCCGAGACTCCCGGCTTCGAACTCGTCGAGCGCGTACGCGCCGAGAGCGTGATCCGGATCGACGGCGAGGTTGTGGCCCGCTCCGCCGAGACCGTGAATCCGGGCCTGCCCACCGGCGAGGTCGAGATCCGCGTACGCAAGGTCGACATCCTCTCGGAAGCCGCCGAGTTGCCGCTGCCGGTCTTCGGCGAGCCTGACTATCCCGAAGAAATCCGGCTGAAGAACCGCCACCTGGATCTGCGCCGCGAGACCCTGCACCGCAATATCGTGCTGCGCTCCAAGGTCATCCACTCGATCCGCAACCGGATGATCGGCCAGGGCTTCCTGGAGTACCAGACGCCGATCCTTACGGCGTCCTCGCCGGAAGGCGCCCGGGACTTCCTGGTGCCCTCGCGTCTGCACCCTTCGAAGTTCTACGCGCTCCCGCAGGCGCCCCAGCAGTTCAAGCAGTTGCTGATGGTCTCCGGCTTCGACCGCTATTTCCAGATCGCGCCCTGTTTCCGCGACGAGGACCTGCGCGCCGACCGCAGCCTGGAATTCTACCAGCTCGACGTCGAGATGAGCTTCGTCACCCAAGAGGATATCTTCGCCGCCATCGAGCCGGTGATGCACGGCGTCTTCGAAGAGTTCGCCAACGGCAAGAGCGTCACGCCCTATCCGTTCCCGCGCATTCCCTATCGCCAGTGCATGTCCATGTACGGCACCGACAAGCCGGACCTGCGCAACCCGATCGCCATGCAGGACGTCTCGGATCCGTTCCGCGGCGGCGGCTTCGGCCTCTTCGCGCGCATCCTGGAGGACGGCAAGAACGCGGTGTGGGGCATCCCCGCGCCGAAGGGCGGCAGCCGCGCCTTCTGCGACCGCATGAACAGCTGGGCGCAGGGCGAGGGCCAGCCGGGCCTGGGCTATATCTTCTGGAGCGAGGACCAGGGCGGCTGGGGCGGCCCGATCGCCAAGAACCTGGGGCCGGACAAGACCGCCGAGGTCATGGGCCAACTGGGGATGGGGCAGGGGGACGCCGCCTTCTTCGTGGCCGGCGACCCCAAGGTCTTCGCCAAGTTCGCGGGCTCGGCCCGCACCAAGGTCGGGACCGACCTGAAGCTCATCGACGAGGACCGCTTCGAATTCGTCTGGATCGTCGATTTCCCGATGTTCGAGATGAACGAGGAAACCAACCACGTCGACTTCAGCCACAACCCCTTCTCGATGCCGCAGGGCGAGCTGGAGGCCCTGAATACCAAGGATCCGCTCGATATCCTGGCCTACCAGTACGACATCGTCTGCAACGGCTACGAACTGTGCTCCGGCGCGGTGCGGAACCACCTGCCGGAGATCATGCTGCGGGCCTTCGAGATCGCAGGCTACGGCCCCCACGTGGTCGAGGAGCAGTTCGGCGGCATGCTGAACGCCTTCCGCCACGGCGCGCCGCCGCACGGGGGCCTGGCGCCCGGCATCGACCGTATCGTCATGCTGCTGGCCGGTGAGACGGCGATCCGCGAGGTCATCGCCTTCCCGCTCAACCAGCAGGGCCAGGACCTGATGATGAACGCGCCCTCAGAAGTCGAGGAAAAGCAGTTGAAAGAACTGCATGTCCGCCTGGCGCCGCCGATCAAGGTTTGAGCGCGGCTCGCTAGTTCGGCAGGGCCACCAGGAAGCGCGGCGCCGGTGGCGCGGGGGGCGCCGGAGGGGCGGGCGGCGCAGCTGGCCATGCCGCGGGGCCAGCCTGGCGGATGATCATGTGCAGGTTGGTGCAGCCATGGCTTTCGAGCCGGGCCGGCAGGCGGGTCCTGGCGTCGCCGCAGGCTTCGTCGACCTGTTCCTGGGTAAGCCCACGGGCCCGCGACAGGTCGGCGCCGGCGATCACCGTGCGGTGCATATCGGCGTCCTTGAAATCCGCGCCGTCGAAGGACCCGCCGGTCAGCACGGCCATGTTCAGCTCGGCCGCGCGGAAACTGGCCCGGTCGAACTGTCCGTTCGCCAGGACCGCGGCGGTCATCTGGGCGTCCTTGAAGTCCGCGCCCTTGGCCTCGGCCCGGGTCAGGTTGGCGCCCTGCATTTCAGCCGAGCGCAGGGTGGCGTTGGTCAGGATCGCCTTGGCGAAGTTCGACCCGGTGGCGCTGGCGTCTGTCAGGTCGGCGTTGGTCAGGTTGGCGCCGGCGAAGGTGACGCCCTTGGCTTCCGCGGACCGCAGCCGGGCGTGGGAGAGGTTGGCGTTGTTGAAATTGGCCCCGAATATGGTGGCGTCGGTCAGGTCCGCGCGGGACATATTGGCGCCGGAGAAGTTCGAGCCCAGGAATCGGGCTTCGCGCAGGTCCGACCCCACCAGGGCGGCGCCGGAGAAATCGGCTCCCAGGAAGCGCGCGCCGCTCATTTTTCGTCCGGAGAGTTCGCAGCGCGGACAGGCGCCCCCGAACGAGGTCATCCGCGCGACTTCCCGGTCCCCGCCGGCCGCGGTGGCGGCCGCGGGCGCGAGCGCGGCCACGGCGGCGATCACGAGCAGGAGGCGGGGGAGGGGTGACGTCACGAGGCTGCGGTCCTTGGTCTTCACAAGGATGCATGTGGCGCGCCCAGTCCGATGGCGCCACTTAATTCGCGGTAATTCTTAAGGGCTTAGGACAACCTTCAGGCTTGCAGGTCGCCGCCTGCGCGCCCCGCGCGCGTTCCGCAGGTCTCGCAGATCATCGCCGCGCCCTTGCGCACCACGGCCATGTCGCCGCAGGCCGCGCAGACGTCAGCGATCTCCAGCGCCGCGGGCCCGCCCGACCGGTTGGCGCTGGGCAGGAAGACCAGGTTGTCGGGCGCCGCGCCCCGCGTCAGGCCCCGCGAGATGAACCGTGACACCGGCTGGGGCTCGTCTTCCGCCACAGGGCCGTCCGTTCCATCGGCCTTGCCCCGGCCAAGTCCATCGGCGTTGAGTTCGCCGGGATCGCCGGTCTCCAGATCTCGGCGGCCCAGGTAGGACACGCCCAGTTCGCGGAAAATGTAGTCGAGGATCGACGTCGCGGACTTCACCGTGTCGTTTCCGGTGACCGGCCCGGCGGGTTCGAACCGGGTGAATACGAAGGCATCGACGAACTCCTCCAGCGGCACGCCGTATTGCAGGCCGATGGAGACGGAGATGGCGAAGTTGTTGATCAGAGATCGGAAGGCCGCGCCTTCCTTGTGCATTTCGATGAAGATCTCGCCCAACTCGCCGTCGTCGTATTCGCCGGTGTGGAGGTAGACCTTATGGCCGCCCACGCGGGCCTTCTGAATATAGCCCTTGCGGCGGTCAGGCAGCTTTCGACGGGTGCGGTCGCGTTCGACCACCCGCTCTACGATCCGCTCCGGCGCGGGCGCCTCGCGGGCGTGGCGGGGTGCGGCCTCGACCGGCTCGGGAAGTACGAGGGATAGATCGGTGGGCGGCGGCGCGCGGCGCAGGCGAATGGCGACAGGCGCGTCTGCCAGCGCCGAGAGGGCCGCGTCGGGCTCAGCGTCCCAGGCCAGCAAGATCTCGGCCACCGGCGGCGTGGTCAGGGATGGCGCCAGCCGCGCGGCCATGGCGAGGCGAGCGTGTTCGCCAAGCGCCGACGGGAGCCGAAACGCCAGTTGCTGGTCCGTGGACAGAAAGTCCGCGTCGGCCAGGTCGCCGGCCCCAAGTACGTGACGCTCGGCTGCGGCGACGTCGGCTTCGCTGAACCCGGCTAGCGCCAGGACGTCGAGGTCGGGGTCGGCAAGCTGCTCGGGGCTGGCGCCCAGAACGTCGCGAATGAATCCGTCTCCAATCACGGCCGGACGGAAGGCCTCGGACAGGTGTCGGGCCAGGGGCAGCGCGGCCTCGGCTGCGGCGATCTCGTGACTAGTGAAGCCTCGGGCCGAGAGGGCGGCGTGGTTGATCCCGGGCGACTCGCTGAGCTCCGAACGGCCCAGGATGTGGCCCTGCGCCTCGACCACGTCGGCCCCGGCGAGCGCCAAGCCGCGCAGCGCCGCTTCGGCGAGCACGCGTACGGTCTCGCCGTCTTCGGTTTCGGCGAGCCGCACCGGCCCCGCCCAGGGCTCGGCCGCCAGACTGCCGCCCCCAAGCCGCAAGGACAGCTCCGGATTGCTGAACACCATCAGGCCGCCGTCCAGCACTGCGCCGGATGCCGCTATGGCGTCCGCGGCGGCGCGATAGAGCTCGGCTGCGGTCTCCCGGCCCCGGTCGCTGTCATAGTCCAGCCCATGGGCGGCCAGCCAGTCGCCCAGGCCCGCCAGTCCAAGCAATACCGGTCCGTCGGCGGCCGCGCCCAGGGCCTTGGCCAGCAGAGTCACCGCCGTTTCGAAAGCCGCGATGTCGAAGCCGTCATCGGTCCAGAAGGCCATCAGGCTGACCCCGCCCGGCAGGCCGCCCTGCGCCGCGGCGATCGCGTGGGCCATTCGGAGGTCGGCCGCCAGCGTCACCGAGCCGGTGATCCAGGCCGCCAGGGCGACCTTGCGGCTGGCAGGTCCCGCTAAGATCAACTGGGGTTCAGATGGACTGGACAGCGGCTCGACCGCCCATCGGGTTTCGCCCGCCCGGGCGAGGCCGATGGTTTCGAGCAGCAGATCGTCGCCGGCGCCGGCCGCCCGCGCGGCTTCGCAGGCCCGGGCCAGGCCAGGGTTGCGCGCCGGGTCGGCGCAGGCGTCAGCCGCCCCCTCGCACCGCGCCACGGCGTCCATGACCGCCGTCAGCCGACGGCCAAGTCCAGCCGCGGCAGCCCGCACCGCCGTCTCGCCACGATGTCTGGCGATGATCCGGTCGAGCGACGAATGCGCGTCTTGGGCTGAGGCATCGACCACTGAGACCGGAGGATCGGAAGGGACAGGACCGATGGCGATGGCGCCGGTCTCAAGGGCGGCGGTCAGATCCTGGCGGAAGCGTGCGCGTGCACGGACGTCTTTTACCAGCCCGCGGGCCTGGGCCCGAGCCGCCAGGGTTTCCACATAGTCTGAGATGGCGGCGGCCATGTCGGTCTCTCCCCCGGCCCAGTCGATCCAGGCTTCCAGGCGCGCATCGGCCCAATGGGACGGACCCTTCGCCTCGACGATCCGGCCGCCGGCTTCCAACCACCGCGTTTCGAATCCCGCCCGCGCGGCCGCTTCGCTCATCAACCGACTCCGTTGGGGTGAGGTTAGGCAGTGTGGATGCACCCGGGCAATAGATGTTGCGGTCGGGGCCCCACCTATCCCCAACATCTTGCTGGGCGGCGGGTGCTGGACGGTCCCGGGGGCGCCGCCTATAGTCCGACCGTCGAAGCCGCCCCAGAGACATGAATCCCGTGCTGAATTTCCTGCGTTCGATCTTCACCTGGTGGAACGGCGCCACCTTTGGCGCCCGCTTCCATATCGGTCGGCGGGGCCGCTTCGTCGGGCAGGACGAGTTGGGCAACCGTTACTATGAGGCGCGCGACAACTCCGACAGCTACGACAGCCGCAAGCGCCGCTGGGTGATCTACAACGGCTATGCGGAGGCATCAAAGGTCTCTCCGGACTGGCACGGTTGGTTGCACTACACCTTCGACGAGCCGCCGACCGTGGAGCCGTTCCTGATCAAGTCGTGGGAAAAGGAACACCGGCCGAACCTGACCGGCACGATCCACGCCTATAAGCCGCAGGGCGCCATCTCCCATGGGGGCGTGCGCCAGAAGGCCACCGGCGACTACGAGGCCTGGACCCCGGAATAGCCGGCCCGTGCCCAGCCGACACCAGACTCTGATCCTGGGCTCCGCCGGACTGGCGGTGCTCGCCGTGGCCTTTGCGGTCAGCGCCCAGCCGGCGCCGCCCGCGCCGCCTGCGGCCCCGCCGCCCGAAGAGGCGCCGCCAGCGACCGTCAAGGCGCCGGCGCCCCTGGCCGCCCCGCCGATCTCGCCAAAGGATGTCGCCCCCGCGCCGCCCCCGAAGGCGCAGGTGGAAGAAAAGATTCTCACCACGCCGACCCGCCGCGCCCGCTACGACGTGGCGGTGATCCAGGCGCTCGACAAGGTCACTGCCGAGAGCATGCGCTTCGAGGCCGCCGTGGGGCGTCCGGTCCGCTACAAGAGCCTTGTCTTCACGGTGAAGGCCTGTGAGCGCACGGCGCCGGATGAGCCGATCGACGATTCGATCGCCTACCTCACCATCGACAGCCAGCCCAGGCCCGCGCCGGGCAAGCCGATCCCGCCGCCCAGGCAGGCCTTCAAGGGCTGGATGTACGCCTCATCGCCTGGGCTCCATCCGCTGGAGCACCCGGTCTACGACGCCTGGCTGATCAGTTGCAGGGCGACCGCCCCGGCTCCGGGCGCCGCGCCGCCGCCGAAACCGGCGGCTAAGACCGCACCGGTCGAGGCTGCGCCAGCTTCGCCGGATCCGGCGCTGGCGGCGCCCAATCCCGCTTCGACCCCGGCCCCGGTTCCACCGCCGGCCGCGCCAAAGCCTGCGGCGCCAGCGGCCAAGCCGGCCATTCCGCCCGAGGAAGCCCCGCCGACCTGAAACCGGCCATCGACCTTCAGCGCCGCGTCCAGCCGGCGATGATAGGTCCTGCGGGAAATCTCCTCGGTCCCGAACTGCCTAAGGTGCTCGGTCATGAACTGGGTGTCGAGCAGGCAGTAGCCTCCGGCGATCAGCCGCGCCACCAGGTGGACGAGCGCCACCTTCGAAGCGTCGCGGGCCCGCGAGAACATGCTCTCGCCGAAGAACGCCCCCTTCAGGGACACCCCATAGAGCCCGCCCACCAGTTCGCCCTCTCGCCAGCATTCGACACTGTGGGCGAAGCCCTGTTCATGCAGAGCGACGTAGAGCTCTTCGATAGGGTGGTTGATCCAGGTCTCGGTTCGCCCGCGTCCCGTTTCGGCGCAGGTCTGCACCACCCGGCGAAAGCATGTGTCGAACCGCACCTCGAAGTGGTCGCCGCGCACCGTGCGGGCCAGGCGGCGCGAAACGTGGAAGGTCTCCAGGGGGATCACCCCGCGCCGTTCAGGATCGATCAGGAAGACCCGCTCGTCCTCCCGCGCATCGGCCATCGGAAAGACGCCGCGGGCATAGCAGTCGAGCAATTCGCGGACGTCGAAGTGCGCCATGCGGCTAGCTTAGCGCTAAGCGGCCGCGCTCGCCGCCTGCGCCTTCATCCAGTTTTCCAGCCAGTGGATGTTGTAGTTCCCGGCCATGATGTCGGGGTTGGTCAACAGTTCCTGGAAGAGCGGGATGTTGGTGTCGATGCCGGCCACCACGATCTCGCCAAGGCAACGCATCATCCGTGCGATGCATTCCTCGCGGTCGCGGCCATGGACGATCAGCTTGCCGATCAGGGAGTCGTAGTAAGGCGGGATCGTGTAGCCGGCGTAGAGGGCCGAATCGAGCCGTACGCCCAGGCCGCCCGGGGCATGGAAGTCGGTCACCAGGCCCGGCGATGGCGCGAAGGTCTTGGGGTTCTCGGCGTTGATCCGGCACTCGATGGCGTGACCCTCGAAGACAACATCCTTCTGGGCGAAGGAGAGCGGAAGGCCGGCGGCGATGCGGATCTGTTCGCGCACCAGGTCGATGCCGGTGATGGCTTCGGTGACCGGATGCTCCACCTGCAGACGGGTGTTCATCTCAATGAAGAAGAACTCGCCGTTCTCGTAGAGGAACTCGATGGTGCCGACGCCCAGGTAGCCGATGGCCTTGACCGCGTCGACGACCACCTTGCCGATCTTGGCCCGGGTCTCGGCGTCGATGGCGGGAGAGGGGGCTTCTTCCAGAACCTTTTGGTGGCGACGCTGCAGCGAGCAGTCCCGTTCGCCCAGGTGGCAGACATTGCCGAAACTGTCGGCGATGACCTGCAACTCGATATGGCGCGGGGTCTGGAGGTAGCGCTCCATGTAGACTGCGTCGTCGCCGAACGCCGCCTTGGCCTCCGAACGGGCGGTGGAGACGGCTTCGTAGAGGTCTTCCTCCGACTGGGCGACCTTCATGCCCCGTCCGCCGCCGCCGGCCGCCGCCTTGATCAGGACGGGAAAGCCGATTTCCTTGGCCGCCGCGAAGGCTTCCTCTTCCGTGGTCACGGCGCCGTCCGATCCGGGCACCACCGGGATGCCGGCGGCCTTCACCGCCTGCTTGGCCGTGATCTTGTCGCCCATCATCCGGATGTGTTCGGGCTTGGGCCCGATGAAGGTGAATCCGTGGGCCCCGACGATCTCGGCGAACCGGGCGTTCTCCGACAGGAAGCCGTAGCCCGGATGGATCGCCTGGGCGCCGGTGATCTCAGCGGCGGCGATGATCGAGGGAATGTTGAGGTAACTCTTCGAGGCGGCGGGCGGGCCGATGCAGACGCTCTCGTCGGCCAGCCTGACCCACATGGCGCCGCTATCGGCCTCGGAATGCACGGCGACCGTGGAAATGCCCATTTCCTTGCAGGCCCTGTGGACCCGCAGGGCGATCTCGCCGCGGTTGGCGATGAGGATCTTTTCGAACATGGGGTTTAGCCGATAACCGCCAGGGGCTCGCCGAACTCCACGGGTTGGCCATCCTCCACCAGGATCTCGACGATCTTGCCGGCCTTGGGGGCCGGGATCGGGTTCATGGTCTTCATGGCCTCGATGATCATCAGGGTCTGTCCGGCGGTGACGGTGTCGCCGACCTTCACGAACGGATCTGCGCCCGGCTGAGGCTGGAGGTAGACGCTGCCGACCATCGGCGATTTCACCAGGTCGCCACTGGCGCGGACCGGGGCCTCGGCGGCGGCCGCAGCCGGCGCCACCGGGATCGCCGCGGCGGGCGCCGGGGCAGGAGCCTGGGCGTAATGGACAGGCGCCGCCGTCAGGGTCTTGGCCACCCGGATCTTCAAGCCTTCGTGCTCGACCTCGATCTCCGAGAGGTGGGTCTCGGTGAGGATGTCGGCCAGCTTGCGCACCAGCTTGGTGTCAATGGCGTCGGTCGTGGAGGTCGGGGGCTTGGAAGCACCAGCCATGGGGATACCCTTATCTTCTTCGTCTAGAGGCGCTGGCGGACGAGGCCGGCGGCGGCCTCGACGGCCAGTTCATAGCTTGCGGCGCCGAAGCCGGAGACAACGCCGGTGGCCGCTAGCGACACATAGGTCTTGCGGCGGAACGTCTCGCGGGCCGCCGGGTTCGAAAGATGGCACTCGACCACCGGCACATCGACCGCCTTCAGGGCGTCAAGTATCGCCACCGAGGTGTGGCCGTAGCCGGCGGGGTTGAGCACCAGGGCGCAGGCGGCCGCGCGGGCTTCCTGGATCCAGTCGATCAGTTCGCCCTCGTGGTTGGATTGCCGGAAGACGATGGCATAGCCCAGGGCTTTCGCGCGCGCCTCACAGAGGCCACGCACGTCTTCAAGGGTCTGATGGCCATAAATCTCCGGCTCGCGCGTACCCAGGAGGTTGAGGTTGGGCCCGCTCAGCACATAGATCGGTTTCGACATTCGGCTCCGCCGTCGATTCAAGCGCGCTTGTACCGGGCGCGGACCGGGGTCACAAGCTTGCTGGACGGGGAGGACCACGTGAACCTGACGCTCAACGGAGAACCACGCGATTTCGCGGCCCTGGCCAGCGTGTCGGAACTCGTGGAAGCCCTGGGCCTGGACGACCGCAAGGTGGCCGTGGAGCGGAACCTGGAGATCGTGCCACGCTCGGCCTATTGGAACACACCGATCGCCGACGGCGACCGGATCGAGATCGTGCACTTCATCGGAGGCGGCTGACATGGACGGCTTTGGCCAGGCTGCAGCGGATACCTGGACGGTTGCGGGGCGCACCTTCACCTCGCGGCTCATTGTCGGCACCGGCAAGTACAAGGACTACGCCCAGAACGCCGCCGCCGCC
>CANJLK010000032.1 GCA_947475465.1 Caulobacteraceae bacterium
CCGCCGGCGGCCGCCTGGTGCTCGGCGTCGAAGCCGTAGGACTGGTCCTTGTAGCGCCAGTGGGCGGCCACCCCCTCCTCCGCGACGCGGTCCATCGCCTCGGTGCGGATCTGCATCTCGATACGCATGCCGCGCGGCCCGACCACCGTGGTGTGAAGCGACCGGTAGTTGTTGCGCTTGGGCGTGGAGATGAAGTCCTTGAACCGGTCGGGCACGCTGGACCAGGTGCGGTGGATGACGCCCAGGGCCCGGTAGCAGTCCTCCTCAGTGTCGGTGATCACCCGGAAGGCGAAGATGTCGGAAAGCTGGGAGAAGCCGATCGACTTACGCTGGAGCTTTCGCCAGATCGAATAGGGGTGTTTCTCGCGGCCATAGACCCGGGCCGGGATCGCGGCCGCCTCAAGCTTGGCGGCGACTTCGGCGGAGACCATCGACACAGCGCCGCCCTGGTCGGCGCGCAGCTTGTCGAGGCGGCGATAGATGGCGTCGCGGGCCACCGGGTTGAGGTGCTCGAAGGCCAGTTCCTCGAGCTCGGTGCAGATGCGGTTGACCCCGATGGAGCGCGCCAGGGGGGCGTAGATGTCGAGGGTCTCGCGGGCGATGCGCTCCCGCTTGGCCGGGCTCTTGATGTACTGCAGCGTGCGCATGTTGTGCAGTCGGTCGGCCAGCTTGACCATCAGGACGCGAACGTCCCTGGAAATGGCCAGGATGAATTTCCGAAGGTTCTCAGCCTGACGCAGGTGCTCTGAGGACAGCTCCAGCTTGGAGAGCTTGGTGACGCCCTCGACCAGTTCGCCGATCTCGGCGCCGAACAGGCGGTCGATCTCGGCACGGGTGACCGGGGTGTCCTCGATGACGTCGTGCAGCAGGGCCGTGACGATGGTCGCGGTGTCGAGCCGGTAGTCGGTGAGGATGCCCGCCACTTCGATAGGGTGGGCGAAGTAGGGATCGCCGGAGGCCCGCATCTGCGCGCCGTGCATGCGCATGGCGTAGACATAGGCCCGGTTCAGCAGCGCCTCGTCGGCGGTGGGATCGTAGGACTTGACCTTGTCGATCAGCTCGAACTGGCGAAGCATCTTCGGACGCTTCGCCGCGCTGGGCGCATGAGCGCCGGCGCCGACCCTTGCGGGCGGCAGCGCGTCAGGATTGGAAACGCCGGCCATGGGGGCGTCGGTTGTCGAGGCGTGGGGCAGCGGGGCGGCCGAAGGCGCCGCCGGGGCGATGAGAGGTTCTGTGCCCTCGGGGCTCAGTACCGCTCCTCCTGACCGCCGTCGCGGTCGCTCTGCAGGGCGCGGACCAGTTCGAGCTCGCTCATCTGCATGTGGGTCGGGTCGGCCAGCAGGGCCAGGGTCTCGGCCTCTTCCTCGGCTTCCGAACGCTCGTCGACGCGTTGCAGGGTGCCGATCAGGGTCTCGCGCAGTTCCTCGGCGTCGACCACGTCGTCGGCGATCTCGCGCAGGGACACGACAGGGTTCTTGTCATTGTCGCGGTCGACCAGGATCTGCGAGCCGGCCGAGATGGCGCGCGCCCGGTGGGCCGCCAGCAGCACGAGGCTGAAGCGGTTGGGGACCTTTTCGATGCAGTCTTCGACGGTGACGCGAGCCATGGATTCCTCAGATACGGGATAGAACCCGCCAAAATAGAGGTTCGGGCGCCTTTGTGCAACGCCGCAAAGGTCGCGGGGGCTTAATCGCCCCGCGCATCCAGGCCCACGGTGGCGCGCGCCGCCAGATCGGCCGCCGTCAGGCCACTGACCGGATGGCGCCAGGCGGGGGCGATCTCGGCCAGGGGACCCATGACGAAGAGGCGTTCGTGGGCGCGTGGGTGCGGCAGGATTAACCGCGGCGTTTCGAGAACCAGGCGGCCGACGGCGATCAGGTCGAGGTCGAGGGTGCGGGGCGCGTTGCGGTCAGCGCGAACGCGGCCGAACCGGCGCTCAATGTCCAGCAGGGCGCAGAGGAGCGCCTGCGGATCGCCATCCGGCTCCACCAAGGCGACTCCATTTCGATAGGCGGGACCGGCCGGGTCCGGCCACGCGGCCGAGCGCCACCAACGCGAGCGCGCCAGCACGCGCAGTCCCGCCGCGGGAAAGCAGGTGATCGCGGCGTCGAGCAGGGCCTGGGACGAAGCGAAACCGCCGGCCAGGTTGCTGCCCAGCGCCACCACGACGGCCTCATCCAGGCCCCGGCCCGCTTCCAGGAAATTCGGTTCGATGGTCTTGCACCCCAGGGGCCGGATCGCGCTATCTGCGAACCATGCTGTCCGATGATCTAGCCGCCTCCGAGCCAACGCGCGACTGTCCGCTTTGCCCAAGGCTCGTGGCTTACCGCGCCGTCAACGCCGCCCAGCACCCGGACTGGTACAACGGGCCAGCTCCGTCGTGGGGCGATCCGGACGCACGCCTGCTGGTGGCCGGTCTGGCCCCCGGGCGCCAGGGCGCCAACCGCACGGGGCGGCCCTTCACCGGCGATGGCGCCGGCTGGATCCTTTACGAGACCCTGACGAAGTTGGGGTTCGCCCAGGGCCGCTACGATCCCGACGGAAACGACGACCTGCGGCTGATCGACTGCGCGATCACCAACGCGGTGCGCTGCGCGCCGCCGGGCAACAAACCGGAAACCCGCGAGGAGAACACCTGCCGCCCGTTCCTGACCGCCAAGATCGCCGCCCTGCCCCGACTGAGGGTGATCGTGACCCTGGGCGACGTATCGCGACGTAATGTGCTGAAGGCGTTGGGCTTAAAGGCCTCGGCCGGCCTGCCCGGCCACGGGACCGAGTTCCGGGCGGGGCCGTTTGTGGTGCTGAACAGCTATCACTGCTCGCGGCTCAACACGAACACCGGGCGGCTGACGCCCGCCATGTTCGAGGCCGTATTCGCGCGGGCCAGGGCGCTGATCGAGGCCTGAGGCCGCTCAGGTGGTCGAGTAGGCCACGTAGCCGCGCTCGACCAGTCGGCGCATGGCGTCATAGACCTCGGTCAGCTCATGGTAGGCCTGCTTGAGGCGGGCGAGCTCCTCGATCTGGGCGTGGTCTGGCGTGCGGCCGGCCTCCGTCGAGGCGATCCCGACGGCCACCCAGCGGGCGCGAGCCTCCGCGGTGGCCAGGGCCAGGCGCTTGAACTTCTGCACGTCGAGGCCGCCCAGCGCGCCGGCCATGACCTTCTGGTTGGCGGCGTTGGCCGTGTAGTCGATCTGTTCAAGGTGTCCGCGCAGCTGGCGCTGGACCTTGGGATCGACATTGTCGGGCTCGAAATGATCGCCGATCGTGCGCTTGAAGATGGTCGACATGTCTTCCTCCCCGGCGTTCCAGGTTGTCGCGGAGAGGCAGAAGACCCCAAAAGCCCTAATTTTCGATGAGTCGCGCCGAGATCGCGTCGAGTTTGGATTGAACCAATTCAAACTCGAAGAACGTGATCGATTCTAAGAGTTTAGAGCGGGTTGCAGGCGGAAAACCGGTTCCCACTTTTCCTCAACCCGCTCTGCGCCCTCTATTGCAGGTAGAGGCGGCGGAGCCTGGCGATGTCGTCGGGCGTGAGTCCGATCTCCTTGGCCAGGTAGCCGTCAACCGACCCCCACTTGGCCTCGATCTCGGCGAAGGCGCCGTCAAGGTACGGCCTGCCCTCGGCGTCCTTGAGCGGCTGGGGCGTCAGCCAGTTGGGATCCTTCTGGGACACCGCGAACAGGCGGGCGGCGGCATTGTCGGCGGTGGCCGTGTCCAACTTCGGCAGCTCATATTGGGGACGGCGATAGACCGTCGACAGGTGGTAGTCGTCGACGATCTCGCCCCTGGGAACCCCAAGGGCGGAGAGGATGATCGCCGTGGTGAAGCCGGTACGGTCCTGGCCCGCCGAACAGTTGTAGGCCAGCGGCTCGGCCTTGTTCAGCAGCTGGGCGAAGATCAGGCGCAACTGCGGCGCGAACATCTCCGGGAAGCGGCGATAGACGTCGGCCCCGTTGCGCATGGCCGTGGCGTTCTGCGGAAGAAGGTCCGTCATGGAATAGCCGATGGCGGCGTAGGGCACGCCCATGATCTTGCTGGGCGCGATGACCCGTTCCTCGCTGGAGCGAAGGTCAACCAGCTGCGCCAGGCCCAGCGCCTTGATCTGAGCCTGATCTTCGTCGGACAGCATGGGCTGGCCGGCAGAGCGGTAGATCATGCCCCAGCGGACGTGTTTGCCGCCGGCCGCGTCGTAGCCACCAAGGTCGCGGAAGTTGGACCCCTGCGCCAAGGGCAAGGCCCGCTCGGCCACGGTGATGGCCTGATGATCCTTCTGATCCACCAGCAGGAAATAGCGGCGGGCAAGGCCGGCGTGATCGCGGCCGAAAGCCCCGTCCCGGTCGCCCCGGGCCAGAGGCTGCGCCACCTTCGAGAGCGTTCCGGCCGCATCGGTCTCGTAGACGTCCACCGGGTTAGGACTGGTCCATGTAAGGTTGAGGACGTCGGGGCCCTGGCGTTCCACCTTGGCCTGGGTGATCGCCGCCGCCGCCATGGATGGCGCCAGGGCGGCGATGAGCGCCGCTGCGGTGATGTGGTGCTTCAGTCGCATGATGAATCTCCGTTGGCGGTCTAGAATTTCAGGCGGGCTTCGACGCCCCAGGTGCGCGGATCGTTGAAGATCGCGTAGGTCCCCAGCGCGGCGTTGGTGTTGCGCAGGAAGGCGTGGTCCTCGTTGAGGAGATTGCGCGCCCAGACCGCGACCTCCAGGTCGCCGCCGCTGTCCTTGAGCCTGATGTCGCTGATCGCGACGCGGCCGTTGACCACCAGGGCGTCGTCGCTGACCGTGGTGTCCGTCGTGCTGGTGAACTGGCCGTCGGACTTGTTCGCGTCGAGATGCAGTTCGAAGGTCGCCGCGCCAAGCGGGCGCCGGTAGTCGGCGTTGAACGCGCCGGCGTTTTTCGGGACGTAGAGCGGGAAGATCACCGACTGGGCGTTGGTGAAGGGGTTGAACGCCTTGGAGAGCGTCACCTTGGTGTAGGTGTAACTGGCGCCCAGCGTCAGGCCTTCGATCGGGGCGACGGTGAGGTCCAGCTCGAGACCCTTGGTCTTGCCAGTGGCGGCGTTGGTGGTCTCCAGGGTGCCGCGGTTGTTGTTCAGGATGATGACGCTGAAGTCGGTCTGAACATCCTTCAGATCACCGGTGTAGGCCGCCACGTTCAGACGCGCCCGCCGGTCCCAGAACTCGGTCTTCGCGCCCAGTTCGAACATCGAGACGGTCTCGGGATCGAAGGCCCGATAGGTGAGCGAGCGGGAATTGGCGCCACCCGACTTATAGCCCGTGCTCCACTTGCCGTAGACGTTGACGTCGTCGGTGACGTCCACCGCCAGGACCACCAAGGGATCGAACCGGTCCCAGGACTTGTCCAGATGGATGGCGCCGGTGACGACCGCCTTGTTAGCGTCCACATAGGACGGCAGCGCGCCATTGACGGTGTCGAGGGCGCCGTCCTTCTTGTCATGGGTGAACCGCCCGCCCAGCGTCAGGTGCGCCTTGCCGCCCATGACGGGCGGGGTCCAGGTCGCCTGGCCGAACACGCCCGAACTCTCGGTGGAGACATGGCTGGCCCGGTCGAACGGCACCGCAGACAGGTTTAGGGTCAGGAAGGTGTAGTCCGTCCCGGTGGCGTTCCACTGCAGGGAGTTCGGGGTCTGGGCGTTGTCGCGGGCGTTCTCGTGGTAGAAAAACGCGCCCGCCGCGTATTCGACGCTCGGCAAGTGGCCAATGACCTGCAGCTCGCTGCTGTACTGGTCCTGGTAGGTGTGGGCCAGGCTGTAGCGGGCGAAGAAGCCGTTGGGCGCAAAGGCGGAAAGCACCTCCTCCGCATTGTCGTATTGCGACTGGCTGAGCCGGCGATAGCCCGAGACCGACTTGATCTCCAACGTCTCGGTGGGGCGCCAGTCCAGGGTCAGGCGGTGGCCGTAGGTGTTGCCGACACTTTCGCGCAGGGGCACGCCGATCGGAGCGGACTTCGACCGTTCCGGCTGCAGCTTGACGAGGGGCGCGAGCGCCAAGGCGCCCTTGGTCTGGAGTTGAACGAAGACCGGCGTCGACCCGTCATAAGAGGTGTCGAAGGCGTAGTCTGCGGTGAACCGGTCGGTGGGCTTCCACAGGGCCTCGGCGTGCAGCCCGCGCTTGTCATAGCTGTTGAAGTCGGGCTGTCCCGAGGTGGTCGGGTTCTTGGTGGTCCCGTCGCGCTTGCTGATCAGGCCGTCGAACTTCAGGCTGACGTCGCCGAAGGACGGCAGGTCCACATGGGCCTCGGTCTTGTAGCTGCCGAAGTTGCCGACCCCGGCGGTTCCGCGGAACCCGAATTCGCCGCTGGGCGCACGGGTGACGATGCTGATCGCCCCGCCCTCGGTGTTGCGCCCGAACAGCGTGCCCTGCGGTCCCTTGAGAACCTCGATGCGCTCGACCTCGTAGAGAGCCGATCCCAACCCCTGGGCGCGGCCCAGGTAGACGCCGTCCACATAGACGCCCACCGCCTGATCGCGGGCGGGCTGGTTGGCGTCGCCGAGCGCTCCAATGCCGCGCATGCCGATGGTGAGGGCCGAGTGGCGGGCGAAGAAGGGCGAGACCCGCAACGATGGGATCGCGCCGTCGCCCAGATCCTCGATCGACTGCATGTGGCGCTTGACCAGATCGTCGCTCTGCAGGGCGGAGATCGCGATGGGCGTGTCCTGCAGGTTGGTGGCGCGCTTCTGGGCGGTGACCACCACCTCCTCGAGGCGGGCTCCGGAACCTTCGTCGGAGGCCGCGTCGGCGGCAAAGGCGTGGGAAGCGAAGCTCGCGGTGAGCGCCACGCCGGCGAGAAGGATCGCCCTGCGGCGCAGGTTTGAACTGTTGTGATGCACGATTGATGTCCCCGTAATTCGGGGCTTCTGTGGTCTCGCCACGTGACAGCCGTGCTGCCGAACGATGAAGGTTCAGGCGCCGTTTTTCGTCGATGCCGCGACCGATTTCAGACAGGATGGCGACAGGCGAGATCAAGGCGGGATCAGGCCCTCGGCTGAGTTGCCGAGCCGCGCCAAGGCGGCCAAGGTCCGCGGGGTGACGATCGGGGGATCCTGCGATGATCTTTGAACAAGTCGTATCGGGCGGCTGCCAGTCCTATCTGGTCGGATGTGAGGCGACCCTGGCCGCGGCGCTGATCGACCCGGAGTTATCGAAGGTCGACCGCTATCGTGGCCTGCTGGGCCAGCATGGTCTGACGCTGAAGTACATCGTCGACACCCACACCCACGCCGATCATTTCTCAGCCAGTCAGCAACTGGGGAAGGCGTTCGGCGTCCCCGTGGCGATGCACCGCCTGGCGCCGGCCCCTTACGCGGACATGCGGCTGGATGATGGCGACATGCTCATCGTCGGAGACCTGAGGATCAAGGCGCTGCACACGCCGGGCCATACGCGGGATTCCATGAGCCTGGTCATGGACGACCGGGTGTTCACGGGCGACGCCATGCTGATCGGCGGCACCGGACGCACCGATCTGCCCAGCGGCGATCCGCACCAACTCTACGAGAGCCTGTTCGACAAGATCCTCAAGCTGCCGGCCGATACGCTGGTCTTCCCGGCCCACGACTACAAGGGACGCAGCCACTCGACGATCGGCGCGGAGATCGCCGACAACCCCGCCTGCAAAAGACCGACCGCGGTGAGTTCGTGGCGATGATGCAGGCCCTGGACCTGGCCGCGCCGACCCATCTGACCGAGGCGCTGCGGACCAACATGAGCGGCGGCAAGACTGTGGCCCAGATGCTCAGCGAAGCGGCGGGGCGCGTGCCGTTCATGGCGCTGACGGAACTGAACGCGCGCCTGGGCGGCAACAGCCGCGACCTGGTGATCCTCGACATCCGCGAGAAGGACGCCTTCGCCGGCGGCCACGTGCCCGGAGCCCGCCACCTGCCGCGGGGTCAGCTGGAGCTTCGGGTCAACAACGAGTTGCCCGATCCGACGGTGCGCATCGTGACGGTCTGCGAGTTCGGCAAGATATCGACCCTGGCGGCGGCGACCTTGCGCGACCTGGGCTTCGGGCGAGCCGTGGCGTTGGACGGCGGCATGCAGGCCTGGCGCGAAGGCGGGTTTCCGACAGAGGCCTGAGGAGCTCCCTTCACGCCGCGCCGGTGGCGAATGGATTACCGGCGCCAGTAGCGATAGCGCCACGCCGCCTGGAACCCGGCCTTTCGATAAAGGCTCCGGGCCGGGTTGTTCTCTTCGACCTGAAGGAAGACCTGCTGGACACCATGATCGGCGATGGCGCGGCCTAGCGCCGTGAGCACCTGGCTGGCCAGGCCCCTGCCCCGCCGATCCAGCGCCGTGCGCATGCCGTGAACGCCGGCCCAGCCATGGCCGAAGCTGGCCGCGCCGACAGCCACGGTGCGGCCCTGCTCGCGGACCGCGGCATAGACGGCGCCCGGGGAGCGCGAGAGCGCTTCCACCCGGTGCGCCCCATCAACAGGATCGAAGCCCTCGCCCAGGAACACCGAGGCCCAACCCGCATCGGGCGCCGGCAGGCGTTCCGCCGGCCGATCATGCAGGGCGGCCAGCAGCGCGGCGTCACCGACCTTCACCACGGTGGGCTGGCGGCCGTCATAGCCACGAGCCTCCAGCGCCTCGCGGACCGCCGCCAGGCCCGGCGCCTCGGCGACACGGAACGCCGGCGCCACGCCCTGGGCGCGATAGGCCGCCTCGATGGCGGGGATGGCCTCGGGCCCTGTCTCGTGGCTAAGCGGCACGGCGCTGTTGGCCCGGCCTATCGTCCCGCGGTCCAGGGAGACCAGCCAACCGTCGATCTCGACGACCGTGGACGCAGCGACTCCGGCGACGGTGGCCCTCTCGATAGCCTCGACGTCGCGCCTCAGCTGCGGTCGCCCTTCATCAGCCGGGCCTTGTCCCGCTGCCAGTCGCGGGCGGCGCTGGTTTCGCGTTTGTCGTGCTCTTTCTTGCCCTTTGCGAGGGAAAGCTCGAGCTTTGCGAGGCCCTTCTCGTTCCAGAACAGCTTGGTCGGGATGATGGTCCGGCCCTCGCGCTGCACGGCGCCGATCAGCTTGTCGATCTCCTTGCGCTTGAGGAGCAGTTTCCTGTGCCGGCGGGGCTCGTGGTTGAAGTGCGGGCCGGACTGGGCGTAGGGCGGAATATCGGCGTTGACGAGGACGATCTCGTCGCCCTGCACGGCAGCGTAGCTCTCGGCGATGTTGGCCCGGCCAACCCGCAGGGACTTCACCTCCGACCCGGTCAGCGCGATGCCGGCCTCGTAGCGGTCCTCCAGGAAATAGTCGAACCGCGCGCGGCGGTTCTCCGCGATGAGCTTGTTCGCGGGGTCTTTTTTCGGCGCCATCAGATCACGCCGGCGTCCCGCATGGCGGCGACGACCTCGGTGCGGCAGGCTTCGGAGGCCCGCACGATGGGCAGGCGCGCGTCTTCCTGGCAAAGACCCAGGTGGGCGAGCGCGAACTTGGTGGGCGATGGCGAGGCGTCCAGGAATAGCGCCTTGTGCAGGCGAATCAGCCGATCCTGGCCGGTTAGCGCGCCCGCCCACTGGCCGCTCAGCGCATCGTTATAGAAAGCCGAGACCTGTTCAGGCGCCACGTTTGCGGTGACCGAGATGCAGCCATGGCCGCCATGGGCAATGTAGCCGAGGGCCGAGTCGTCGTTGCCGGACAGCATGACCCAGCCCTCGCCGCAGGCGATGCGCTGGCCGCTGGCCCGGGCCATGTCGCCCGTCGCATCCTTGATCCCAACGATGTTCGGCAGCTTCGAGAGCCGGGCCAATGTGTCGTTGGAGATGTCGACGCTGGTGCGGGCCGGCACGTTGTAGACCAGGACCGGCAACTGCACCGCCTCGTTGATCGCCGCGTAGTGGGCGTAGAGACCCTCCTGGCTGGGACGGTTGTAGTAGGGCGTGACCACCAGGGCGGCGTCGGCGCCGACACTCTTGGCGTGGCGCACCAGTTCGATGGCCTCGGAGGTGGAATTCGAGCCGGCGCCCGCCACAACGGGCACGCGGCCGGCGGCGGTCTTGATGCACAGCTCGACCACGCGCCGGTGCTCGTCGTGGCTGAGCGTCGCCGTCTCGCCGGTGGTGCCGACCGGGACCAGCCCGTGCACGCCGCCAGCGATCTGGCGCTCCACCAGGCGCACGAAGGCGTCCTCGTCGACCTGGCCGTCGCGGAATGGCGTAATGAGCGCCGGAAGGACGCCCCTGAACAAAGGCTGTACCATGGTGAGCAAATTGCCGTGAGTTGGCGCTTTTTAAGCGGCGTTTAGGTTTGGCGCGACAATATGTTGGGGTGGCCCAAGGCCGCAATGACCGTATTTGATTCGGTGCGTATCTGGAGGCGAGCTTTGCACGCTGTCGCCCGTAAGGCTCTACCGATCCTAGGCGTCGTCCTGATGGCGAGCGCGGTGGCGCGCGCCCAGCCCGGCGACCTTGCCGCCGACCCCTTGGGTGACGTCCTGGCGGCGGCGACCCAGGCGGTGCCCGACGCGGTCGTCTTTCGCCAGAACGCCAGCCACCCGCTAACCGCCAGTGATCAGCAGATGTTCCGCCAGGCGGTGGAATCGGCAAGGCGCGGCGAGATTGGCGCGGCCAGGAGCGCCATCGCGACGATCGGCGACACCCTGGCCCGCCGCGCCGCGACCTGGGTCCTGGTCGACACCTCGGCGGACTCGCTGGGCTTTTTCGAGGTCGACAATGCGCGCCGCGAACTGGCCAGCTGGCCGCGCGCCGCCAGGCGCCAGGCCGCCGCCGAACGGCTGATCGAGGCATCCGGAAAATCCCCACAGCAGATCGTCGACTGGTTCGCCGGCGCCGAGCCCGCCACGCCGCAGGGCGCCATGGCGCTGGCCTCCGCCTACCGGGGTCTCGGCCGGAGCAGCGACGCCGCCACGGTGGTCCGGCGATGGTGGCGAGACAAGGTGTTCGACGTCGAGGCCCAGCGCGCCATGCAGGCGCGGTTTGGCGACATCCTGACCGCCGAGGACAACCTGCGCCGGGCCGACGTCCTTCTCTATGGCCAGCCCGGGCCCGCGGCCCGCGAGATGCTGGCGCAGCTGACACCCGAGCAGCAGCAGGCCGCCGCCGTGCGCCAGGCTTTCCGGGCCGACTCTCCCAGCGCCAACACCCTGCTGGCCGCCCTGCCCGCCGACCAGGCCAACAGCGCCGGGGTGGCTTTTGAGCGGGCCGCTTACCTGCGCCGCAAGGGACTGGACAGCGCCGCCCTGGAACTTGCCGCCTATTTCCCGCGCGACGTGGCCAGCCCCGAGATCGCCGAGCGGATCTGGAAGGAGCGCCACTACCTGGTGCTTTCGGCGCTGAAGAGCGGCGACGCGCGACTGGCCTACGCGGCCGCGGCGGAATGCGGTTTCACCGTCGGCGGCGACGCGGCGGACGCTGAGTTCTATGCCGGCTGGATCGCCCTCACCCGCCTCAACGACCCGGCCAAGGCTGAGAAGCATTTCAAGGCCCTGGAGCGCATCGCCACTACCGCGATCACCACCGGGCGGGCCGAGTACTGGCTGGGCCGCACCGCCGAGGCGCGGCGCGATCGCGACGCCAGCCGGACCTACTACGGCGAGGCGGCCAAGTTCTACACGACCTTCTACGGCCAGCTGGCCGCCGAGAAGCTCGGCCACCGCCTGACGTTGGGCGCCGATCCAGTGATCACCGCCGACCTGCGCGCACGCTTCGAGGGCCGCGAGGCGGTCCAGGCGACCAGGCTGTTCTACGACGCGGGCCTGCACGATCTCTTCCGGACCTTCGTGGCCGGGCTCGACGACACCTTGCCCACCGCCGAGGACGAGGCCCTGCTGATCGACCTGACCCGCGGCTATGGCGATCAGGACGCGTCGATGAAGGTGGCGCGGGTGGCCGCGCAGCGGGGCTTTGTCCTGCCGCAACGGGCCTATCCTTTCCTGCCTCCTCCAGAAGTCACCGGCGGCGCGGAGCCGGCGCTCGTACTGGCGATCACGCGCCAGGAAAGCGGCTTCAACCCCGTCATCCGTTCCGGCGCAGGCGCGCGGGGGATGATGCAGCTGATGCCGACCACGGCGGCGATCCTGGCCCGCAAGACCGGCGTCAGCTATTCGCCGGGACGGCTGGACGACCCGGACTACAACATGCGCCTGGGCTCGACCTATCTGGGCCAGCTGGTTGAACGGTTCTCCGGCTCCTACGTCATGGCGACGGCGGGCTATAACGCCGGCCCGGGCCGTCCGGTCCAGTGGTCCAGCTTCTGCGGCGACCCGCGCGGCGGGTCGACCGATCCGGTCGACTTCATCGAGTGCATCCCGTTCTCGGAAACCCGCAACTACGTGATGCGGGTGATGGAGAACATGCAGGTCTACCGCGCCAAGCTGAATGGCGGCGCAGCCGCGATCACCCTGTCCGCCGACCTGCGCCGCGGGGCCTATGGCTATCCCTCAAACGGACCCGTGGTGGCGTCAGCCGGAGAGCCGACCAGCTAGGCCGCGGTCGCGGTGCGAACGTAGGCGGCGACGAACATCGCCAGCCAGACCAGGTCGATCATCCCCAACCCGAAGACGAGCGGCGTCACGCGACCTAGCGCGTAGAGCCAGGACAACGCCACGACGAAGGTGAGTTTCTCGACGATGCAGGCCGGCATGACCGGGCGCAGGCGCTGGGGATCGCGGGCGACGATCAGGAACAGGATCTGGAAGGCCAGGCCCGCGCCGATGAAGCCGTAGTAGAATTCCGGATGATTGACCGGCGGAGTGAGCCTCCGCTCGGTGAAATAAAGCGGCGGCAGGGTGACTACGCCATAGATGCCTGCGGCGGCGAAGGCCCAACGGGCGAACCGCATGGGGTCAGCTCGCCACCGCGCCGCCGATCAGGCTGTCGAGGGTCACATTGATCAGGGCGTCGCGATCGACCCACTTGAAATCAGGCCGCACAATCAGCAGCGCCACGACACCGTGGCAGGACATCCAAAGCGCCTGGGCGACGCTATCGCCGTCGCCGACCCGCAACCGCCCGGCCGCGGCGATGTCGCGCACGGCCTTGGCGAAGATCTCATAGGACTGATAGCTCAGGTCCCGGGCGCCTTCGGTCCAGGTCGAGGGCGGGCGCGGCGCACAGTAGACGAGCTGGTAGGAATTCGGATGCTCCAGCCCCCAGCGCATGTAGGTTTCCAGCATCATGCGCACGGCGACAACGGGATCGGCCACCTTGGCGGTGATCTCGCGGTTGCGCTCGATCAGCTGGGTCAGGGTGCGCTCGGAGATCTCGAGCAGGATCGCGCCCTTGTCCTGGAAATGCATGTAGAGCGCGGTGGAGGAGACGCCGACCTCGTCGGCGATCTTGCGGATCGTGGCGCCCTCATAGCCCTCGGCGACGAAGATGCGTTCGGCGGCTTCCAGGATCTCGGCGCGGCGCAGGTGGCCGTCGCCCTTGGCTTTGCGGGCCGACCGGCGGGTCGTGGTCTCGGCGTCCGACACAGCAAAAACCTCACAACTGTCCTTGGCCCTATCGGTAGCGCAAACCGCCATGCGGACAAAGCCTTACGTCGAAATCGGCGGCGTTATGACGAGGCTCGGAGCCCGCCGGCGACCGCCGGCACTGGACGAGAGGGCGGGCGAGCGCGTAAGCGCGACGGATGAGCGCCACGGGTCCCAAGGTGTCCGAATCGCCCGGCGTCATGCGCACGCTGGGTTGGTCGGACTACGCCCTGCTGGACTCAGGCCACGGACGCAAGCTGGAGCGGTATGGCCGCTTCACCGTGGTGCGCCCCGAACCGCAATGCCTGTGGGCGCCCGCCCTGCCCCCCGAGACCTGGGCCGCGGCCGACGCGGTGTTCGACCCAACGGACGAGGAGGACGCCGGCCGCTGGAAGTTCCGGGCCGAGCCCGCCGACACCTGGCCGCTGGCGTGGGGCGATGTGAAGTTCAAAGGCCGGTTCACCGCCTTCCGCCACCTGGCGTTCTTCCCGGAGCAGGCGGCCAACTGGTCGTGGCTGCAGGCCGCTGTGCGCGAGGCCGGTCCCCCGCCAAGGGTGCTGAACCTGTTCGGCTATACCGGGGTCGCCAGCCTGGCCATGGCCGCGGCGGGCGCGGCGGTCACCCATGTGGACGCCTCCAAGAAGGCCGTGGGCTGGGCTCGCGAGAACGCCGAGCTTTCGGGGCTGTCCGACCGCCCGATCCGCTGGATCACCGAGGACGCCCGCAAATATGTCCAGCGCGAGGTGAGGCGCGGCTCGAAGTACGAGGGGATCATCCTCGATCCGCCCAAATACGGCCGCGGACCGGACGGCGAGGTCTGGAGGCTGTTCGAGGACCTGCCTGAACTTGCAAGGCTATGCGGCGAACTTCTCTCGGAAAATGCCCGTTTCCTGGTGCTGAACGCCTATGCCGAACGGATTTCCGGGGCGGCGCTTTCAGGCCTGCTGGCCGAGACCCTGAAGGAGCGCGGCGGGACCATCGAATGGGGCGAACTGGCTCTCGTCCAGGACGGCGGCGCGCGCCAGGTGGGGATGAGCTTCTATGCCCGCTGGAAGGCCGAGGGAGGCGCGTCGTGAGCCTGCGGACCGTCACCTCGCTGACCAACCCGACGGTCAAGGCGGTGCGCGCCCTGCACCTGCGCAAGGAACGCGAGGAAACGGGCCTGTTCGTGGCCGAGGGCCTGAAAACCGTCACCGAGGGGATCGAGACCGGCCATGCGCCGAAGATCCTGCTGCATGGCGCCGAGGCGGTGGGCCACCCCCTGATGCGCAAGGCGATCGACGCCACCATGGCCGCCGGCGGCCAGGTCATCGAGGTCACCCAGGACATCCTCGCCAAGGTGTCGCGCCGGGATAACCCACAGGCGGTCGTGGGCGTCTTCGAGCAGGTCTTCTTTCCCCTCGACACCCTGCCCCCGCACAGCGCGCCCTGCTGGGTGGCGCTGCACAGGGTGCGGGATCCTGGGAACCTCGGCACCATCATCCGCACGGCGGACGCCGCGGGACTGGGCGGGGTGATCCTGGTGGGCGAGTGCTGCGACCCCTATTCGGTTGAAGCCGTACGGGCGACCATGGGTTCGATCTTCGCCGTGCCCCTGACGCGGGCGAGCGAGGCCGAGTTCGCGGCGTGGCGAAACGGCTGGCCCGGCTCAGTGGTCGGCACACTGCTCACCGCGCCCGTCAGCCACACGGAGGCCGTCTATGCCCGGCCAACCCTCTTGTTCATGGGTAATGAGCAACAGGGCCTGACCGAGGAGATGGCGGCGCTGTGCGACGTCAATGTGAAGATCCCCATGCGCGGCCGGGCCGACAGCCTGAACCTGTCGGTGGCCACGGGCATCATGATCTACGCGGCGACCGCCTAGGCGTCTTCCCGGGCCCAGGGCTTGGGCGCCAATTCCGGCATGTGGGCGCCGCCGTCGCCGACCCGCAAGGTCTCGGCCGCATCGACGATGGTGAGGTCGGCGGGCAGCTCCAGGAAGCCCGGCCGGATCAGGTAGCCATCTGGATTGTCCACGCCCGGCGGAACCGCCCCGTGGTCGGCCAGGGCCTTGGCCGCGGCGATCAGGCGCTGGCGGATGCGGATGTGGAACAGGTCGGCCACGCCCAGGTGCTCGTCCGTGCGGTCGACAATCGGATCCATGCTCTCAGACATGCAGGTGTCCTCGAGGATGACGTTGCTGAGGCCGGTGAAGGTCACGCGGCTGCGCTGCTTGTCGCGGTCGATGCCGTAGTCGTTGTGCTCGCCGTCGATCCAGCGGAACCGGCCGAGCCAGTCGGTGGTGTTCGGGCGCAAGGGCAGGCTGCGCCACATCTCGTCGTTGTAGAATTCCCGCGACCCATCCTCGGTCGTCGCCGCAAGGCCAGAGGCGATGACGAAGGCCATGGTGTGGGTGTCGTCCATGGGCACCTTCATGGTGATGCCCGCGGCCTTCTGGGTCCAGCCGGACGCAACCTTCTCGCCGATGCCGATACCGACCCCGGTCTGGCCGAAGAACGGGAACAGGTAGTTCTGCAGGTACCAGGACTTCATGGTCCCGCCCGGCATGGTCCGATAGGAGCCGCTCATGACGCCAGCGGCGGTGTCGAGCACCTCGTAGCGAGGCGCCCGGTCGCGCATCAGTTCGCGAAGCGCACTGCCTTCGGGCAGTTGTTCGGCTTCGGAGTGGCCGCCGTGCAGGAACCCGAAGTGGGTGATGTCGAGGTCGTTCTCGAAGGCCTGGAGCCAGTTGCACTCCACCTGATAGGCCATCAGGGTGGTGTCCCGAGGATTGGCGTCGAAGACCTCGAGGGCCGGCATCGGCGGCGGCGTCTCGCGCGGGCCCATATAGGTCCAGACCAAGCCCGCGCGCTCGACGCACGGATAGGCCTTGGCGCGGAGCTTGTCCTTGAAACCGCGCTCCGGCGGCTCGTTGGGCATGTCCATGCAGCGGCCTGCGACGTCGAACTTCCAGCCATGGAAGACGCAGCGCAGGCCGCCTTCCTCGTTACGCCCGTAGAACAGCGAGGCCTTCTTGTGCGGGCACTGGTGCGGCATCAGGCCGACCCGCCCCTCGGTGTCGCGGAAGGCCACCAGACGCTCACCCAGCAGCAGCACCCGCAACGGATCGCCGTCCGGCTTGGGCAGTTCGCTGGAAAGGCAGGCCGGCACCCAATACTGGCGCATCAGGTCGCCCATGGGCGTACCCGGACCGACCCGGGTGATCAGTTCGTTGTCCTTGGCGCTCAGCACGGGGCTTCTCCGGAACTTGGGTCGTCACGGGTCCAGACACGGCTCCGCAGCCGGGCGCGCGAACGCCCGGCTGCGGCCGTCATCGGCGAACCGACAGCTACGGATAGACCGTCGGGAAGTTCGGATGATCGAAGGTCGCGTTCGGCTTGAGGCCGAGCCCGTCGGTGTTGAAGTTCTGGGCGCCCGTATACCAGGACCGCGCATCCACACGGTAGCTGGACATCGCCCAGCGCACCTTGTTGGAGGTGTTCATGCCCGAGCTGTGCCAGGTCAGGCCGTGGTGGAACACCGCCTCGCCTTGCGGCACCGTCTCAAGCTTTGTGCACTCGTACTTTTCAAACAGCTCCGGATAGCTGACGCGGGCGTCTTCCTGATAGCTGCCGCGATAGCCGGGCATCGAGCGGTGCGAACCCAGCAGGTGGAGCATCGGGCCCATGTCCGGGGTGACGTCGACCAGGGCGCACCAGAACTGGACGGCCTCGGAGCGGTCGATCGGAATCCAGGGCAGATCCTGGTGCCATGCGAATTCGTTGCCGTGGCCCGACACCTCCGGCAGCTTGGCGTGAAGGGTTTCGGTCAGCATCTTCACCGATGCCACCTTCAGCAGCTTCGCGGCGGCTTCGCCGAACTTGCGCTGGGTCACGTAGTTGAACATCCAGGGATCGTCCTGGCGGATCGCGAAATTCATCTTCTCGCGTTCCTTGCGCGCCTCGACGGCGGCGACGAACTTCTGTTGTTCGGCCGGATCGGACGGCCATTCCCGCCAATGGATGCCGCTCCAGTCCATGAAGTGCTGGATGACGCGTTCGCAAAGCTCCGGCTTCACGAAGCCCGGGATGTGTACGACGCCGTCGCGCCAGAAGATTTCCACATGCTCGGGCGTCACGTCGCCGATGAACGGCGAAAGGTCTTCATAGATTTCGTTCAGCTTGACGGGCGAGTTCATCAGATCCTCCACGATTTTGTTCAGCTATTTCGACCACTCTGTGCCGTTTAGCCGTCGAGCCGACCCAACGATGAAATTGCTGTCTTGGCAAGGGATCAGTTGACGCGGGGCTTGGCGCGTGCGGTTGGCGCCGCGGTGGCGGGGTCTTCCGGCCAGACATGCTTGGGATAACGGCCCCGCATGTCGGCGCGGACGTCTTTCCACGATCCTTTCCAGAAGCCCGGCAGGTCCCGCGTGGTCTGGATCGGACGATGGCCGGGACTGAGCAGGGAAAAGGTCAGGGGCACACCGGCGACCTTGGGGTGCTCCTGCAGGCCGAAGACCTCCTGGACGCGGACATCGACGCGGGGCCCCGCCTCCGCGGCGTAGTCGATGGCGAAGCTGTTGCCGGTGGGCGCCGTCCAGCGGGCGGGCGCCTCGGCGTCGAGCCGCCGCTGAAGGTCCCAGGGGATCAGGGTGCGAAGCGCGCCATCCAGGACATCAGGCTTCAGGCCGCCCAGGGCCCGATGGCCAGGCAGGATCGGCGTCAGCCAATCATCGAGACCGGCCACCAGGGCCTCATCCGACAGGTCGGGCCAGGCGGAATCGGCCCCGCGCAGGAACGCGACCCGCCGGCGCAGCGTCTGAGCCGCCTCGCCCCAGGGCAGCCGGGCCACGCCCTCGGCGCGGACCCGATCGGCCAGGGCCGCGGCGATCAGTGCGGGATCGGGATTTTCATCGACCGTCTCGCGGACCACCAGCCGGCCAAGGCGGGTCAGCCGCTTGGCGCGCAGCCGGCCGGCGCCGCTGTCTTCGAGGCGGTCCTCGGTCTCGAACTGGCCGGCGAAGGCCGCCAGGAGTTCGGCCTCGTCCAGGGGCGCGGCCAGCAGGATCCGGTCGCGCCGCTCCGCTCCGCCCAGTTCGGCCACCGCCAGCCAGGTTTCGCGGGCCAGCGCGTCGGTGGCCTCGACGAAGGCGCCCCGGCCGCCCACCAGCTGGAATTCGCCGCGCGGACCCCGGGCGCGGGCGATCCGTTCGGGATAGGCGAAGGCCAGCAGCAGGCCGTCTGACAGCGCCGCTCCCCTGCCCGATTTTCCGGCGAAGCTGGCCCAGCGGTCGGCCAGCGCCCGGGCGTCCCTCGCGCGGGGGCCGCGGTCCCGCTCAAGCGTCTCCAGCCGGTGACGCAGGTCGACGTCGCGGCCGCCCAGGTTGCGCTCGGTCACCAGGGCCGCGATGCGGGCCGCCCGGGGGGCCTGTCCGGTGTCCGCCGCCTTCAGGACCATGTGCGCCAGGCGCGGCGGCAGGGGCATGTCGGCAAGCGCGCGGCCATGGGGGGTCAGCACCCCCTCCGCCGTCAGGGCCTCCAGGCGCGCCAGCAGAGCCCGCGCTTCGGCGAAGGCCGCGGCGGGGGGCGGGTCGAGGAAAGCCAGACCCACAGCGCCCTTCGCGCCCCATCGCGCCAGATCCAGCGCCAGGCCCGACAGATCGGCGTCGAGGATCTCGGGATCGGCGTAGGCCGGCAGGGCCCGGGTTTCAGGCTCGTCCCACAGCCGGTAGCAGACCCCCGGCTCGGTGCGCCCGGCGCGGCCGCGCCGCTGGTCGGCGGCGGCGCGGGAGACGCGGACGGTCGCCAGACGGGTCAGACCGCTCGCCGGATCGAAGCGCGGGACACGGGCGACGCCCGAATCGATCACGACCCGGACACCCTCGATGGTCAGGCTGGTTTCGGCGATCGAGGTGGCCAGTACGACCTTGCGCTTGCCGGGAAGCGCCGGCGCAATGGCGCGGTCCTGGTCGCGGGGATCGAGCGCGCCATACAGGGGGGCGATCTCCACGTCGGAGCGGAGGCGTTCCCGCAGCCGCTCGGCGGTCCGGGCGATTTCGCCCTGCCCCGGCAGGAAGACCAGCAGGCTGCCGGTCTCCTCGGCCAGAGCGCGCTCCACCGCCTTCACGACGCGATCCTCGATCCGCAGGCGCTCATCGCGGCCGAGGTAGTGGGTGGCGACGGGAAAGGCGCGGCCGAGGCTTTCGACCACCGGCGCGTCGCCGAGCAGGCCGGCCACCGCGGCGCCGTCGAGGGTGGCGGACATCACCAGGATGCGCAGGTCCTCGCGCAGCAGGCCCTGGGCGTCGCGGGCAAGCGCCAGGCCCAGGTCGGCGTCGAGGCTGCGCTCGTGGAATTCATCGAAAATGACGCAGGCCACGCCGGCCAATTCCGGATCGCCAAGGATCATTCGGGTGAAGACGCCCTCGGTGACCACCTCGATGCGGGTCGCGGCGGAAACCTTCGACTGCATGCGCACGCGATAGCCGACGGTCTTGCCCACCGGCTCGCCAAGCGTCGCGGCCATCCGCTCGGCCGCCGCGCGGGCGGCCAGGCGACGGGGCTCGAGGACGACGATCTTGCCGCCGCCGACCCAGGGCTCGGCCAGCAGTTCCAGCGGCGTGACCGTGGTCTTGCCGGCGCCCGGCGGGGCGACGAGCACGGCGGCGTTGGCCTGGGCCAGCGCCGCCTTCACCGACGGCAGGGCCTCGTGGATGGGCAGCAGCATGCGCGCCTAATAGAGCGCGCTACGCCTGGGTCTAGCTATCCAGATCGCCCTTGTGCGGCAGATCGAGGAACGGATCGGCCTCGTGGCCCCTGACGACGATGCCCTTGCCGAGGTTGGAGTTGCGGATGCCGTAGAGGAAATAGATCACGATCCCGACGACCAGGTAGATCAGGAAGAAGTTGCGGGTCGCGTGGGTGGCCATCAGGCTGAGCAGCAGGACCAGGCACATCAGGGCCCCCAGGATCGGCACCAGGGGATAGAGGGGCGTGCGGAACGGTCGGACCAGATCCGGATCGCTGCGGCGCAGGTAGATCACGGTGATGCAGACCAGGGCGAAGGCGGCCAGCGACCCGACGTTGGACAGGTCAGACAGCGCATCGAGCGACAGGAAACCCGCCGCCGCCATGGCCGCCACGCCGACGATGATCGTGTTGATCCAGGGCGTGAGGAACTTCTTGTGCACCGTGGCCAGGGCCTTTGGCAGAAGGCCGTCGCGCGAGACGGTGTAGAAGATGCGCGTCTGGCCATAGAGCAGAACCAGCATCACCGACGACAGGCCGGCGATGGCGCCGATCTTCACCAGGATCGCGAACCACTTCAGCCCCATCATATTGGCGGCCAGCGCGATCGGCGCGGGCACGTCCAGCAGGGCGTAGGGGACGATGCCCACCAGCACCGCCGACGTCATGATGTAGAGGACGGTGCAGATAATCAGGGCGCCCAGGATGCCGATCGGCATGTCCTTGCCCGGGTTGCGCGACTCCGCCCCGGCCGTGGAGACCGCCTCGAAGCCGAGATAGGCGAAGAAGATGACCGCGGCGCCATGGATCACGCCGCCCACACCGTATTTGGTGGAATTGTCACCGCTGACCACGGCCACGAGGGCCCGGCCGATCTGATGCCAGATATCCATATTGGTCCCGGCCGGCGCCGCGGGGATCTGGGCGGGCACCAGGGGCGACCAGTTGGCCGGGTGCACGTAGCGCGCGCCGATGACGATGAAGGCGATGACCACCGTCAGCTTGATCGCCACGATGACGTTGTTGACCGTTGCAGATTCCGACACGCCGCGGATCAGCAGCATGGTGACAAGGCCGATGATCACGATAGCCGGGACATTGGCGACGCCGGTGGCGATGACCGCCCCGGTGGCGTCCTTGACGGCCACCCCTGGGGCCGCGGTGAGGGCTGGGGGTATGATGATGTGCATGTCCGCCATCAGGCTGCTGAAATAGCCGGACCAGCCGACGGCGACCGTCGAGGCCGCCAGGCCGTACTCCAGGATCAGCAATAGACCCATGACCCAGGCCGCCCCCTCGCCCATCGAGGCGTAGGTGTAGGAATAGGCCGAGCCGGAGACCGGCAGGGCGGAGGCCAGCTCGGCATAGCAGAGCGCGACAAAGGCGCAGAGCGTGCCCGTGATGACGAAAGAGATCATGATGCCCGGACCGGCGAACTGGGCTGCAGCGCGGCCCGTCAGGACGAATATCCCGGTGCCGATGATGCAGCCGATCCCCAGCAGGATCAGGTTCAAGGGCCCAAGCGTGCGCTTGAGTTCGCCATGTTCGTGCTCGGACTGTATCTGGCCCACCGACTTGCGCAGAAAGATGCGCGCGAGACCTGTCGTCGCCATTCGGCAATTCCCCGTAATACCTGACCAAGCCCCGCTCCGGGCCCTGGCACGCTAGCCGCGCCCGCAGCGGCCTGCAATGACGGCGTTGATCCCGGGCCAGAGGGTCGGCTTTGTTGTGAAAATCGACGGCGAACCTATTCTATTGCGCTAGGAAGTCGGCCTTCCCGCCGCTTCGCAGAGTTGAGACCAGCCTTGGACGGTTCCCAGACCCCGCTTCCGATCCGCGCGATGATCGCGCCGGTCACCCCCCTGCAGCAGAACTGCACCATCGTGTGGTGCGCCAAGACCTTGAAGGCCGCGATCATCGATCCCGGCGGCGAAGTCCCGCGCCTGCTTGAGGCGATCCGCGAGCAGGGTCTGACGCTGGAGAAGATCTGGATCACCCACGGTCACCTGGATCACGCGGGCGGGACGGCGGCGCTGAAGGAAGCGACGGGAGTCCCCATCGAAGGGCCGCATCCCGACGACGCCTTCTGGATCGATGACATTGAAGTCTCGGCCGCCAAGTGGGGCATGCCGGACGCGCGCCGCTTCACCCCGGACCGCTGGCTGCAAGACGGCGATACGGTCACGCTCGGCGAGACCGCCTTCGAGGTCTACCACTGCCCGGGCCACACGCCGGGCCACGTCATCTTCTTCCATCGCGAAGCCAGACTCGCCCAGGTCGGCGACGTCCTTTTCCAGGGCTCGATCGGCCGCACGGACTTCCCGCGGGGGAGCCATGCCGACCTGATTGCCTCGATCACCGGAAAGCTTTGGCCCCTGGGTGACGACGTGCGGTTCATTCCCGGCCACGGGCCGATGTCCAGCTTCGGCCAGGAGCGGCGGACCAATCCCTTTGTCGCGGACCAGGTTTTGGCCCAAAGCTGAGGTCAGGTGCGCAGACCGGCAGTGATTTCAGTCGGGAAATCGGCGCGTTACGCGGTGAACCCAGGTTCTGCCGCATGGAGCAGACACTAGACATGGCCACCGCCGGCGCGCGCATCCTGATGGTCGACGACGATCCGGGCATCCGCGACGTCGTTTCCGACTTCCTGGGCAAGCACGGCTACCGGGTCGAAACCGCGGGCGACGCCCAGGAAATGGAGCAGGCGCTGGAGCGCGGCGCGGTCGACCTGATCGTGCTGGACGTCATGCTGCCCGGCGAAGACGGCCTGGCCATCTGCCGCCGAATCGCCAACGGCGACAACGGCCCGCCGATCATCATGCTGTCGGCCATGGGCGAGGACACCGACCGGATCGTCGGTCTGGAACTGGGCGCAGACGACTATCTGGCCAAGCCCTGCAATCCGCGTGAACTGCTGGCCCGGGTGCGGGCCGTGCTGCGCCGCGCCGAGCAGAGGTCGAGCGCCAGCGGCGTCGGCGCCGGATGCGAGTTCGCGGGCTGGCGCCTGGACCTGGTGCGCCGGGAACTGCGCTCGCCTGCCGGGGTGGTGGTGAACCTCTCGTCGGGCGAATTCTCCCTCCTGCGGGCCTTCGTCGAGCGGCCGCAAAGAGTTCTGACCCGCGACCAGTTGCTGGAATTCGCCCGCGGCCCGGATTCGGAAGCCTTCGACCGGGCCATCGATGTGCAGATCAGCCGGCTGCGGCGCAAGCTCGACGACGGCGGCGGCGGCCATGAGCTGATCCGCACCATCCGCAACGAAGGCTACATGTTCAACGCCAAGGTGAAGCGGGCGTGACCCCCGACCGCGGCGTCCGTCCGACCGGGTCGCTGTTCGTCCAGTTGCTGACCCTGACCGGCATGGCGCTTGTCCTGGCCCAGGCGATCAGCCTGCTCCTGTTGTTCAACCTGCCGCCGACCCCGCCCGACTTCTACCGCCTTCTGGAGATTGAGCAGGCATTCCGGGGCGAGCCACCGCCGGTCACCGAGCGTCGCCCCCTGGAACTGCACACTGTCGCGGTTCCGCCGGGACCCGCCATGGAGGGGGCCCAGGCTCCGCAGATCCGCACGCGGCTGTCCGCCGACCTGGGCGTGCCGGTGGCGAACATCGTCATCGCCACCAACGCCGGGCCCTTCGCCGACCGGCGGGTGTTCCGCATCATCCGCGACCAGATCGCCCGCGAGGGCGTGCGCGAGGAGCATTTCCTGATCGCGCCCTTCACCGTGGCCATCCGCCAGCCCAGCGGGATGTGGGCTGTGGTGCAGCCCAAGCCAGTGTTCGGCCTCACCGACTGGCAACGGCGGATCGCCCTTTGGTTCATCCTGTCGGCCATCGCTATCGCCCCGATCGCCTATGTGTTCGCCCGGCGGCTCTCGACCCCGATCCGGCTCTTCGCCGACGCCGCCGAGCGGCTGGGACGCGACCCCCGCGCCGAGCCCCTGGTGCTGAAAGGCCCCGCGGAGATCGCGGTGGCGGTCCGCGCCTTCAACGACATGCAGGAGCGCCTTCGCCGCTATGTGGAGGACCGCACCGCGATGGTGGCGGCCATCGCCCACGACCTGCGCACGCCATTGACGCGGCTGCGCTTCCGCATCGAGACCCTGCCGGAGGATCAGCGCGCCAAGATCTCCGGCGACATCGATCAGATGGAGGCGATGATCTCGGCGGCGTTGACCTTCGTGCGCGACGCCAGCCGGCCGGGCGAGCGGACGCGCCTGGAGCTCTCCTCCCTCTTGGAGAGCCTCTGCGACGAAATGGCCGAGACCGGCTGCGCCACGGCGGTGGAGGCCGGCGAGAAGGTGGTGCTGGAGGGCGATCCCATGGCGCTGCGGCGGCTGTTCTCGAACCTCTTGGAGAACGCCGTGAAATTCGGCGGCCGTGCCCGGACCCGGGTCTATCGGGACGACCGTCACGCTGTCGTCGAGATCGAGGACGACGGCCCCGGCATACCGCCTGCCGACCGGGAGCGGGTGTTCGAACCCTTCTACAGGCGCGAGCCTTCGCGCAGCCGCCAGACCGGCGGCATTGGCCTGGGGCTTGCCGTGGTGCGTTCCATCGCCCGTGGTCACGGCGGCGATGTCGAACTGCTCAACCGGTCGGGCGGCGGCCTCACCGCGCGGGTCGAACTACCCCTCTAGACGGCGCTTCAAGGTCGGCACGGCAAGTTGTCGCAGCTTTTCGACGCAACCTTGGCCGCGTCTCGTTGGTTAGCCCCACAAGCCCGACGAGACCGCTCCCCGGCCGGACACCTCCCCACTCCGGCAAGGCCCCGTCGGATTCACGCCTGACAGGAGTACCGACATGCCCAGCGTTGAAACCGGAAAGCCCCGCGCCCGCCGAGGGTTCGCCGCCATGAACCCCGAGCGCCGCCGCGAGATCGCCCGCAAGGGCGGGGCCAGCGTGCCCAGTGAAAAGCGCAGCTTCGCGAAGGATCGCGACCTGGCCGCCACCGCCGGCCGCAAGGGCGGGGAAGCCAGTCGCGGCGGCGGCCGGACCCGCGGCCGCGAAAGCTAGGACAGGAGGACCACCGCGAAGGCGGGCTCGTCGCTGGCCCAGGCGCGTTCAAGCGTCCAGCCCGCCTCCTTCGCCAGCCTGGCGAAGCCGTCGACGGTGAACTTGCAGGAGTTCTCCGTATGGATGGTTTCGCCGGCCGCGAAGCGGAACATCTGGCCAGCGACGCGAACATCCTGATCGCGCAGGCTTACCAAATGCATCTCGATCCGGCTGTCGGCCCCATTCCACACCGCGCGGTGCGAAAAAGCGTCGAGATCGAAGTCGCCCCCGATTTCGCGATTGATGCGGGCGAGAAGGTTGAGATTGAACGCCGCCGTCACCCCCTTGGAGTCGTCATAGGCGGCCACCAGCGTCGCCTCAGGCTTGACGAGATCGATGCCCACAAGAAAGCCTGCGTCAGGTCCCAGGAGGCGCCTTGCGGTCCTGAGGAACGCCCTCGCCTCGTCTGGGGTGAAATTGCCAATGGTCGAGCCTGGGAAGAAACCCACGACCGGGCGGCCTTCGGTGGCGGCCGGCAGATCAAGCGCGCGGGTGAAATCGTCGGCCAGGGGCGCGACCTGGACCGCGGGATAGTCACGCCGGATCGCCGCCGCGGCGTCGGTCAGCGCTTCGGGACTGATGTCGATGGGCGCGTAGACCGCAATCTGCTGCGCCGCGTCGAGCAGGATCCGGGTCTTGGTGCTGGCTCCGCTGCCGAATTCCACCAGCGCCGCGTCCTCAGGAATGTAGCTGGCGATTTCGCGCGCGGAGCGGCGCAGCAGCGCGATCTCCGTGCGGGTGGGATAGTATTCCTCGAGGTCGCAGATCGCCTCGAACAGGCGCGAGCCTTCGGCGTCGTAGAAATGCTTTGGCGGGATCTGCTTTTGCGGCTTCGCCAGGCCCTCAAGCACGTCGGTCTGGAAGGCAGAAGCATCCGATCTCGCGGTCTCGGGACCGGCGTCCTGGGCGAGACGTACGCCGGAGAACATCCACCGCTGATGCGGGGCGAAGAAGTTGCGGTAGGTGGGACGCACGTGGCCCCCCGGCGTCACGCAGGCGCCGCCACGCAGGACGAACTGCCCGGCCATGAACTTGCCGTTGTATTCCCCCACCGCGCCCGGCGCGGGCTGGAAACCCGGATAGGGCGAATAGGCGCTGCGCGTCCATTCCCAGAGGTCTCCGAACATCTGCCGCAGGCCGGAGCCCGGCGGTGGCGGGGCGGCGTCCAATCGGCCGCTGGTGAGCAGGTTGCCGGCTACGGGTAGGTCCGCCGCGGCGTGCTCCCACTCCGCCTCGGTCGGCAGGCGTGCGCCGGCCCAGGCCGCGAAGGCCTCGGCTTCATAGAAGCTGACATGGCTGACGGGCGCGGCCGGGTCGACCGCACGCAGGCCGTGCAGGGTCATGGCCTGCCAGCCGCTCTCGCCCTCCTGCCAGTACAGCGGGGCGGACCAGCCCTCCTCCCGGACCCGGGTCCAGCCTTCGGAGAGCCAGAGCTCCGGGCGCCGGTAGCCGCCGTCGGCCATGAAGGCCATCCATTCGCCGTTGGTCACCAGTCGGTCGGCGAGCGCGAAGGGTTCGAGCCATGTCTTGTGCCGCGGCCCTTCGTTGTCGAACGCGAACCCGCCGCCAGCATGACCGATTTCGACCAGGCCGCCCTCGAAGCGCTGGAAGGCGGCGGGTGCGGGCGTGCGCCCGGGATCTGCGGATTTTGGCGGCGCATAGGCCGGCTGCAGCGGCGACTGGGCGAACAGGTGGAGGATGTCCATCAGGACGAGTTCCTGATGCTGCTCCTCGTGGGCGAGGCCCAGATCCAGGAGGTCTTCTAATGCCGCCCCGCCCTGCGCCAGGAGGCGGCCCATCGCCTCATCCACATAGGCGCGGTAGGCGGTCACGTCGTCCAGCGACGGCCGGGTTATGAGCCCGCGCTGCGGTCTGGGCTGCCGGGGGCCCAGCGCCTCGTAATAGGAATTGAACAGGTAGTGGAACTTCGGATCGAAGACCTTGTAACCGGCCAGGTTCGGCAGAAGCAGGAAGGTCTCGAAGAACCAGGTGGTGTGGGCCAGGTGCCACTTGGTCGGGCTGGCGTCGGGCATGGACTGGGCCAGCTGGTCTTCCGCGGTCAGCGAGCGCGTCAGGGCCTCGGTCGCTTGCCTCACCGTGTGATAGCGATCACGGACAGGCGCTTTCACCGGCGCCTTGGGCGGCGCAAGCCGGGGTTTGTTCTCGGAGTGCGCCATTCAGTCCCCCTGGGGCCGCCCCCGGCAGGCCCGCGCGCCCACCCGTCTAAGCTAGGCGCCCGCGCCCGAGAAGCAACGGGGCGAGGCTTTCGCGGTTCCAAAAAGAATCCGCCACCGCGGGGAAGTCACACCCGGAACGGTTGCATAGGGGCCGCGTTCACCGGGCGCCGGAGCGGTAGAGGGCAGTCCGCCCTGTCGCCGGCGAAAGCTGAGGCCGCCATGACCGCGACGTCCGCCTGGCGCGAGGATGTCATAGGCCTGATACCCGCCCTGCGGGCCTTCGCCTGGTCGCTGAGCCACAATGGCGCGGATGCCGACGACCTGGTGCAGGACACTCTGATCAAGGCGTGGAGCAACCGCGCGCGCTTCGAACCCGGCACCAACCTGAGGGCTTGGCTCTTCACCATCCTGCGCAACACCTACTACACCCAGGCAACCCGGCGACGCCGGGAGGTTCGTGACGAGACCGGCGAATACGCCGGCGCCCTGAAGGTAGGCGCGACCCAGGAATGGAGCGTGGCGATGCACGCCCTACAGGCCGCCCTTCGCCAGCTTCCCCCCGAGCACCGCGAAGCCCTGATCCTGGTGGGCGCGGCGGGCCTTTCCTACGAAGAAGCCGCCGAGATTTGCGGCTGCGCCCTGGGCACCATCAAGAGCCGTGTGAACCGCGCCCGCGTCCGACTGCTGAAGCTCATGGACGCCAAGGACGCCGGTGATGTCATCGCCCTCGAACCGCGCGCCTATGGGAGACGCAACTAGGGCCCCGGCCGTCCGTTCTCATTTTCGGGGGTGGAAGGGAAAGGTGACGACGATGCCCAAGCACGCGAAAAATACAGATCCAGAACCGACCGGCGCCGCAGAGCGATCCTTCGACGCCGACCGCACGCGGGCCGAATTCGAACGTGACCAAGCCGAATACGCCCGCCGCTATGAACGCCACGGCGGCCACGAAGACGAACGCGGCAGCCGCTTCGGCTTTTTCGGCGGCGACGACGCGGCCACGGGCGAACAAGTGAAGGGCAAGAACGGCTGACTGAACCGGCAAGGGACCGGCCGCGACGCCTTCCTGGACGACGGGAAGCGGGCTAAGCGTGCGTCATGTCCGTCGACCTGATGTTCCAGCAGGCCAACGCCGCCCATCGGGCGGGGGCCTGGGCGCAGGCCGAAGCCCAGTACCTTGAGCTGAGACAGCACCATCCTCTTTTCGCCAACCACAACCTGGGCGTGGTCTATGTGGCCACCGGGCGATTTGCCGAGGCTGAGGCGGCGTTCCGCGCGGCCCTGGCCATAGACCCCGACTGCGCTGCGCCGCGCCACAGCCTTGGCGCCCTGCTCCTGGCCGAGGGGCGATATTCCGACGGGTGGCCCTTGCACGAGGCCCGCCGCGAACTGCCACAGTTGGGCATACCGCGCCCGTCCCTGCCCTATCCCGAGTGGACCGGCCAGGACCTGGCGGGCAAGCGCCTGCTGGTGGTCTACGAGCAGGGCCTGGGGGACCAGATCCAGCTCGCGCGGCTGGCGCCTATCCTGGCCGCGCGGGGCGCGGAAGTCATCCTCACCTGCTCACCGCCGCTGGCCCGGCTGTTCCGCGGCCTGGCGGCTCAAGTCCTGCCGGTCACGCCGGGATTCGTTCCGCCGCGCGCCGACTATTGGGCGCTGATCCACTCCCTGCCGCTTCGGATGGGGCTCACCCTGGAAAGCCTGCCGAACCAGCCCTACCTGGCCGGCGCCGCGGCGATCTCGACCGGCGGCGGGGTGGGCGTGGTCGCCCGCGGCGCTCCCAGCCACGTCAACGACCGCTTCCGCTCCCTGCAGGGCGATGACGCCGCCGCCCTCCTGGCCCCGGGCCGCGACCTGGCGCCTGAGGCCACCGGCGCGGACGATTTCCAGGACACCGCCGAGATCGTCGGAGGCCTGGACCTGGTGATCGCGGTCGACACGTCCGTCGCGCATCTGGCCGGCGCCATGGGCAAGCCGGTGTGGATTCTGCTGTCCGCCGTGGAGACGGACTGGCGCTGGCTCAGGAATCGAACCGACAGCCCCTGGCACCCGAGCGCGCGTCTCTACCGGCAGGCCTCCGCCGGCGTCTGGGCCCCGGTGCTGGCGCAGGTGCGGCGCGACCTGGCGGCCCTGGGACTGGACCGCCGATGAGCAGCTTGCGGGACGCGGCGATCGCCCGCGACGTCGCCGATCCCCTCGCGCGTTTCCGAGCGGCCTTTAGTCTGCCAGCTGGCGTTATCTACCTGAACGGCAACTCCCTTGGCCCACCGCCCGGGACGGCACTGGCCAGTTTGGCTGCAGTCGCAACGGAAGAATGGGGCCAAGGGCTGATCGGCAGCTGGAATTCGGCCGGCTGGATCGAGGCTCCCACACGGATCGGCGACAAGATCGCGCGCCTGATCGGCGCGAAGGCCGGCGAGGTCGTGGTGGCGGATTCGACCTCGGTGAACCTCTTCAAGCTGGCGGCGGGGGCATTGTCCCTGCGCCCGGGGCGGCGAACCATCCTGTCGGAAGTCGGCAACTTTCCCACCGACCTCTATGTCCTGCAGGGACTTTCGGCGCTCACGCCAGGCCAGGCGCGGCTCAAGGCCGTGGCGCCGGAAGCCCTGATCGAGGCGATCGACGCCGATGTCGCCGTCGTGGTCCTGACCCAAGTGCACTACAAGTCCTCGCGGCGCTGGGACATGGCGGCGGTGACGGCGGCGGCCCACGCCAAGGGCGCGCTGATCCTATGGGATCTCAGCCATTCGACCGGCGCGGTGGCAGTGGACCTGGGCGCCTGTCGGGCCGACCTGGCGATCGGCTGTGGCTACAAGTACCTGAACGGCGGGCCTGGCGCGCCGGCCTATCTGTTCGTGGCCCAGCGTCACCAGCAGGCGATCCGCTCGCCGCTGACCGGCTGGATGGGCCACGCCGAGCCGTTCGCCTTTGATGATGACTATCGGCCCGCGCCCGACATCCGCGCCCAGGTGACCGGCACGCCGCCAATTCTGGGCCTGGCCGCCCTGGAAGCCGGCGTCGACCTGCAACTCGAAGCCGACCCGGCGCAGGTCGAGGCTAAGGGCGCGGCCCTGGCCGAGGCGTTCCGGGCCGCCGTCAGTCCCAGGCTGGAGGCGCGAGGCCTCGACCTCGCCAGTCCGGCGGCGGCGGCCGACCGCGGTCTTCACCTGGCGTTCCGTCATCCGGCGGCCTACGCCATCGTGCGGGCCATGGCGGCGCGGGGCGTGATCGGCGACTTTCGCGCCCCCGACGCCGCCCGCTTCGGCTTCTCGCCGTTGTTCCTGAGCTACCTCGACATCCACAATGCCGCAGAGCACTTCGTCGAGGTCGTCGAGAGCGGTGAATTCAATCGCCCCGAGCATCAGGTCCGGGCCGCGGTGACCTGACAGCCGCTTGTCGCGGCCAACGCGCAGGCCCTGGCTCTCCCCAGGACCTGCGCCCCGACGCTCGCCGGACTAGGCGAACATCCGGCGGCTGCGGCGCAGGGTGACGCCGACGCCGCCGAAACCCATGATCATCAAGGCCCAGGCGGCCGGTTCCGGAACCGTGCCCGAGCCGGGAACGGGCGGTGGCGCGCCATTGCCGCTGCGATAGCCGTCGCTGAAGGCCAGGCTGAAGCCGCCGAAGGCGCCGTCGATGGTGATGTCGGGGTCTGCGTAGGCATAGCCATAGCCGCGGAAATGCTCGCCGTCGGCGGAGAGCGAGGCGGTGACGTGCAGGCTCACGTAGTTGACGATCCCCGGCATGACCCAGAAGTCCTGGACGTCGTCATAGGACTGCTGGCCGTCGAATCCCGGCGCCATGCCCAGGTTGACCTGTGCGCTGCTGTTGTAGCCCGTGATGTAGACGTTCGCGGTGGTCCCGGCCTGGATGTCCGTGTTCAGTTGCTTGATCAGGGCCACGACATGGGCGTGCATGAGCACGGGGTCCGTCCCCTCGCCGGTGACGCTGAAATAGTACTTCAGATCGCCGATCGCCGAGGCGCCGTACTCCGGAAATGTCGTCGCCTGGGCGAAGGCGAAGACGGAGGGCGCGTTGCCCCCGGCGATGTTCACGAGGCTGGAGCCCACCTGGGTGACGCCAGGGCCGGTGACGTCGGCGTAGCCGGTAGAGGGCTGGACCAGGACGAAGCCGTCATATTCCGCGTTCGGCAAGGTGGTTGGGGGAGGTTCGGTCGGGCGTGCGGCGAGCGCCGGCGCGGCCGTCAGCAACAGAGCCGCGGCGGCGAGTGAAAAGGTCGTGATACGAAACATGAGCAGCCTCTGTACGCGCGCCCTTACGCGGCGCGAGGAACACCTCTATGGGGGACCGCCCGTCGGCGGGTCGCCACTTGGGGGGTTGACCCGTCTGGTCAATGCCAATCCCTTGAAGGACATAGTGTCTACACTCGCAGACCGGTTCATTGAGGCCCTGCGCGCCGCCCCGCCGGGCCGCGCGCTTGAACTGCTGAGGGACGACGAGGGCTTCGCCGCCGCCGTCGCATTCGCCCCCGAGGCCCTTGCCCAGGCCTTGGCCGAAGCCGCCGCCGGGGCGCCGGCCGATGTGGCGGCGGGCGCCTTCCTTTGCGCAGCCTGCGACGACACCGGGCGGGTGATCCTCGCCGATCCGGGTTTCACGGCCCTGGGGGTCGATCCCCAGGACATCGCCGCGGCGGTGGAGGCGCGGCTTTCCAAAGGGCAGCGCTCCGCGCCGGCCAGCGATCGCGCCGGACGGCCCACGGCCCTGGCGGTCGGCGCGGCCGCCGAAGCGGCCGGCTGGCCGATGACCGGCCCGGTCCGCGATCTGTTGCGAAGCGGCGGCGCCAGCCACTGCGTCCTGGCGTTCCGCCCGGCCAATGACGCCCTTCTCGAGGTGGCCGCCGCCTATGGCCTGACCGGCCTGGAGACGCGGGTCACCGCCGCACTCCTGCGCCACGACGACCTTCGCGCCGCGGCTGCCGCGACCGGCGTCGCCTACGAGACGGCCCGCGAAGCCATCGAGAGCGCCATGCGCAAGGCCGGCGCCCGTCGCCAGCCCGATCTGGTCCGCAAGCTGACGCTCACCGCCTCTGGCGAGATGCCCCAGGCCGGTGTCGGGGGCGAAGGCTGGCGGGCCCTGGCCGACATGTTCGAACTCTCCCCTCGCCAGGCCCGCGTGGCCTGGGCGGTGGGCCACGGGGCGACCCGGGCCGAGGCCGCCCGGGCGGTTGGCGCGAGCCAGCATGCGGTGAAATCCGACCTTCAGACCGTCCACCTGGCCTGCGGCGCCATGGGCGCGGGCCTGGGGCGGCTGATCGGGGAGATCGACGCCCTGACCCGCCTGGCGACCGCGACGGACATCGAGACGCCAGAGCCCGCCCCGCGCCGGCTGCGCTTTGTCGGGCGCAACCGCAGCCCCGGTCGCATCGCGGTGGAAGATCACGGGCCGAACGACTGGCCCGCGGTCGTGGTGTTCCATTCGACAACCAACGGCCGGCGCCTACCCGGCCGGCTGGTCCGCGCGCTGCACGCCCGCCGCCTGCGCCCGATCTCGGTGGAGCGGCCGGGGTTCGGACTCACCACGCCCCTGCCCGCCGCCGCCGCCGCCATGCCCTTGCGGGAAGCGGCCGAGGATTTGGCGGACGTGCTCGATGCGCTGGGGATCGCGCGGGTCCGGGTGCTGGGACGCAGCTGCGTCGCGGCCCAGGCCTTCGTGGCCGCCTATCCCGAGCTCGTGGAACACGGGGTGTTGCTGGGCCCCACGCCCACCGACCCGGCGCTTCGCCGGCGCGACGGGCTGTTCGGCGCCATCGCCGCGCTGGTCATCGAACGGCCCGCCCTGATCGAGGCTTTCGCGGGCTTCTTCGCGAGCGGGGCCAAGGGGCGCGATATCGAGCGGCTGTCGCGCCGGACGGTGCAGGGTTGCCCCGCCGACCTGGCGGCGCTCGACGATCCGGAGTGTCTGGCCGACCATGTGCGCGCCACGCGACAGGCCGCCATAGGCGTGAGCGGCTTCGCCCGCGAGCTTGCTGGCAACGCGGAGGCGGAGGCCTTGAGCTTCAGCGCCTTTCCGTGGACGATCATGATCGGGGCGCACGATCCGCTGTATACGGTCACCGACGAACGGGCCTGGGAAGCGACGATGCCCAACGCGACGGTGGTTCTCATAGCGGACGGCGGCCGGCTATTGCACCTCACTCACGCCGAACGTGTCGCCGAGGCGGTGGCGGTCTATGCGGCTTCCCCCTCAGCCTGAAGGTCGTGCCCCTCCGGCGTGAACCGGTAGGGTGGACACACAAGATAGAGAATGCCCGCCAGCACACACGAGCCGGCCATGACCAGCACGCCGATCCTGTAGGAGCCGGTGACGTCGAAGATCCAGCCCAGGAAAAGCGGTGCGGGCGCGAGCGCAAAGGCCGAGACGGCGGTGTTGAGGCCGGCGATCTCGCCCAGGGCCCGGACGCCGAAATAGCGGGTCATGAAGTAGAAGCTCATCGACCGGCGCCCGCCGATGCCGAAGCCGGTCAGGGCCGCCCCCACATAGAGCATCGGCGCGCCGCCCAGCGTGGCCGAGGCGAAGCCCATGGTCACCAGGCCCGCGGCCAGGCAGATCAGGAACGGCACGGCCACCATGATGGTGCGGCTGCGGTCCATGGTCACGCCGCCGCAGAGCTGGCCCACGAACTGGGCGATGGTGATGACGCTGAGCGCCCCCACCGCCAGAACCGGCTTCAGGCCCGCGGACTGGGCGATGGCGACGATGTGGGGCACGACGCCGGTAATCGCCATGTTGCCGGCCATGCCCGCGCCGGTGACCAGCCAGAAGATCGGGCTGACACGCACCTGGGCGGCCGTCAGACCCGGCAGGGCGGCGGGCGCGGCGGCCTGGACCTTGCCGGCCTTGGCGCGCGCCGCGTGAGCCGGCTCCTCGATCAGCAGGAAGACCAGCGGCGCGGCGCAGATCATCGCAAACGCGGTCGACATCACCACGCCGCGCCAGCCGAACTCGCGCTGGATGATGACCAGCAGGAACGGCAGCAGCGCCGAGATGAGCGCACCTTCCATCCCGACCACAGCCATGGCCAGGCCCCGGCGGCGCGTATAGATCGCCCCGATGATCTTCGTGTAGTTGATGGCGGTCGAACCCATGACGCCGAACATGACGAAACAGGCATAGTAGATCGGCAGGAAGCCGTGGCCCTGCGCCAGGACCAACGTCGCCGCGATCATGCCCGCGACTCCGACGGCCAGGGGCCCGCGGACCCCCAAGCGGTCGCCGATACCGCCCCAGACCATGGTCATGATCGCTCCGGTCCAGAGCTGGATCGTGATGCCGGCGGAGACCTCGGCGCGGCTCCAGCCGAACTCCTTGGTCAGCGGCACCAGGATGATCGGCATGAACACCGCAACCAGGGCGATCGAGGCGAACTCTGTGCCGATCAGGACCCCAAGGGTGATCTTGAACTTACGCCAGGTGAAACCCAGGCGCTCGGCGGTGGCGGCGATACTGTTCAAGGAGCGACTGGCCTTTGTTTGGCCGCACGATGACGACCGCCGCCCGTCCCGCCCAGGCCAGCCTGAGGGCTGGCCGACAGCCGGTCACGCGCCCTGGCCTAGAACATGGGCGGATTGACCAAGGGGCGTTGGTAGGCGGGATCGTTCAGATCCCGAGAGCCAACATTGAGCACCTGATCCGCCAGGCCTTTCATGATGCTTGCGTCCGTGGCCGTCTGCCACTCGCTGAGCACCACCCGCAAAGCGATCTTCCACTTGCCGGCGCGCTTCTCGAACCGGTCGACGTATCGCCCGCCGGAAATCGTGGCGGCGTCGGAGCCGCGCAGCTTGATCAGGCAAAAGAAGTAGGTCTCGACGTGGGCCGTGTCGCCCTCGAGGTCGATCCTCTGGTTGGTGACGAAGTGCTGCGTCGCCTCGCGGTCCGGCTGCAGCGGCAGCCACCAGTTCAGCATGTTGTCGATCGAGCCCCGCACCGTGCGGGTGTGGTTGTCGATGGCGTCGGGGTGGAAGCAGTCGCGGATCAGATCGATATCTAGCCGATCGACCCCGCGGGTGTAGTCGAGGAACGCCTCCTCGATGGCGCGCTTGTTGAGCAGGCGCGCGAGTTCACGCTCCATATTGGCGTCCATGGCCGGTCCCTCCCAGGACAGAAGCTTGCGGGCCGGATCGCAGGCGCGGGCGCCCTGGCGCCTAGCCTGCTTGCGGCTGTTGGCGACAGGATTGGGCGCCCGCCGGCTTCGCGCAAGTATTGGCCGGACATGTCTTGCCGCCCAGGAGACCGGCGGCGGGCGCCTAGTTCGCCTTGGGCGGCTCCAGGCGCGACATCGACGCCAGGAGCTTCCAGCTGTTTCCCTTACGAATGAAGACGTGAATGTTGGGGAAGTGCTGATCGACCGGCGTGCCGTCCCTCAGCATCGTGCGGTGAGTGGTGTAATAGAGGATCGCCGTGTTGTCCTCCAGGCTGAAGTCTGTGAACTCCGGGGTGATGACTTCCTTCGTGGGTGTCGCGAGCAACGCCGGGGGCGATTTCGCCTTACGGAAGGGCTTCGGCGTTCCGTAAACCCATCCCAGATAGCCCTCGGCGGAGATGTCGTAGTAGTAGCTGCCGCCGAGATTGCGCTGCTCGTAGGTGTAGATCTTCTTTTCCATCGTCCAGACCTCGTCCCTGGCCTTGGCGATATCTGCCGCCGACTGGGCGAAGCACAGGCTGGGCGCCGCCAACGCGAACGCGATCGCCGCGAACAATTTTGCCGTCATGTCACCGCCCCGAACTGGTTGTGGCGCGCGGGTCATGCCGACCCAGGCCGTCAGGCACCATCGGCCAAGCCACGGCCCCCGCCAGGGATTTGGCGGGATATGTCCGCAGGGCGAGTGAATGGGATGGTCGTCCCTGCCCGCAGGCAACGCCCGCGCCGTAGACCGGATCGCGGACCGACTTAGGGAAAGGTGGCGGTGACGCAGGGATTCGAACCCTGGATACCCTTTCGGGTATGACGATTTAGCAAACCGTTGCCTTCAGCCACTCGGCCACGTCACCTTGTTGAAAACGCTCCACAATCATGGAACGCCTTCGGGCCCCGTCACCGGCCGGGGTGAACCGGCCCGCGAGGGGAAGGCGGTTTCTAGCCGAGGGCGGCCGTCCTGCCTAGACGGCTCATGCCCGGTCTTAGCCTCCTCAGCCCTGCGCCAGCCATTCGCGGGCCTGGCGCTGCGCTTCGGCCACGTCCTCGGAGGCCATCTCCTCGGAGAGCTCCTTGCGGTAGACCTTGGCTTCCAGCGAGCCACGCATGGCCGCCAGGTTGAACAACATGTGGGCGGAAACGTAGTCGAGCGGCGCGCCGCCCTGGCCCGTGGAATAGAGCAGACCCATCCGGAAGAGTTCGTCGCCCGTGGCCGCCGGAGTCGGTAGCGGCAGCCCTTCGTTGGCGACTTGCATTTGAGCAAGCATGACCATTGTCCCTGTTTCGGGCCGGCCGCCACGTCGTTCTGACGCTTGTGACCGGCTTATGAGGACAGAAGACAGGACCTAGGCTGAACACATGGTTAAGCGCCCTGTTGTCTGAGCGTCATCTTGGCGGGCGTGCGAAATCGCCGCAGGATTTGAAGCTCCGGCCCCAGGTGGCGCGTTCAGGCGCAGTTCAGATGCCCGGGTCCAAGGTGGCCCATCGACGGGGCTCCAGTTTGTGAGGATCATCGGCGCGATGAAACGCCTTGCCGCCATGCTTGCCGCAGCCGCCCTCCTGGGCGGGCCGCTGGCCATGGGCGGCGCGGCGCTGGCGCGCGAGCACGGCGACCGGGGCGGTGAGCGGCGCGCCGAACATAGCGAGTCGCGCGGCGGCGAGGCCCGGGGACGCGGCGATGAGCGCGGCGGCGGGCGTGGCGACTATGGCGATCCGCGCGGCTATGGCGGGCCCCAGGTCTATGCGCCGCGACCGGCGCCGCAGTATCCGCCCTACGCCCCACGTTACGCACCCCAGTACGAGCCGCCGTACGCGCCGGCGCCCACGCCCCGGGCGCGGCGGGGCGGCTACCTGGCGCCGGAGGCCGGGGGCGCGGTGCCGGACTATGGCCGCTACCGGTTGCGCCAGCCGCCCAGGGGCTACGCCTGGGTGCGGACGGCCAATGGCTACGCCATGGTCTCCATCGCCTCGGGACAGGTCTTCGACGTGGTGCCTTACTGAGGGTCTAGCCGCCGAGCTTGGCCTTCAGCATCTGGTTGATGACGCCCGGATTGGCCTTGCCGCCGGTGGCCTTCATGATCTGGCCGACGAACCAGCCGATGGCCTGGGGCTTTTCCTTCACCTGGGCGGCCTGGCCGGGGTTCTCGGCGATCAGCCTGTCGATGATGGCTTCAAGCTCGCCGGTGTCCGAGACCTGTTTCAGGCCCTGCTTCTCGACGATTTCGGAGGCGGAGCCCTCGCCGCTCCACATGCGCTCGAAGACATCCTTGGCGATCTTGGAGGAGATGACCCCCTCCTCGATCAGCTGAACCAGTTCGGCGATGGCGGCCGGGAAGATCGGGCTGTTCTCGATCTCGATGCCGCCGGCGGTCAGGCGGGCGGCCAGGTCGTTGGTCACCCAGTTGGCGGTGAGCTTGGGGTCGCGGCCCTTCACGGCGGCCTCGTAGAAGTCGGCGCGGGCCTGTTCGGTGATCAGCACCTGGGCGTCATAGGCGGTCAGCCCATACTGCGATTGCAGGCGGGCCTTCTTGGCGTCCGGCAGTTCCGGCAGGGTCGCCTCGATGCGCGCCA
>CANJLK010000033.1 GCA_947475465.1 Caulobacteraceae bacterium
CAGGCCATCTACGTCCCCGCCGACGACCTGACCGACCCGGCGCCCGCCGCCTCCTTCGCCCACTTGGACGCGACGACCGTTCTGAGCCGCGACATCGCCGCCCAGGCCATCTTCCCGGCCGTTGACCCGCTGGACTCCACCAGCCGGATCATGGACCCGCTGGTGATCGGCGAAGAGCACTACAACGTCGCGCGCCGCGTGCAGGAAACCCTGCAGGCCTACAAGAGCCTGAAGGACATCATCGCCATCCTGGGCATGGATGAGCTGTCGGAAGAGGACAAGCTGACGGTCGCGCGCGCCCGGAAGATCTCCAAGTTCCTGTCGCAGCCCTTCCACGTGGCCGAACAGTTCACCAACACGCCTGGCGTGCTGGTCAGCCTGGAAGACACCATCCGCTCGTTCAAGGCGGTGGTTGACGGCGAATACGACCACCTGCCGGAAGCCGCCTTCTACAACGTCGGCACCATCGAGGACGCGGTCGCCAAGGCCGAAAAGCTGGCGTCGGAAGCCTAGACCGGATGGCGGATAAACTGCATTTCTCGCTGGTCTCCCCGGAGCGCGAGCTGTTCTCTGGACTGGTGGATCAAGTCGACGCGCCGGGCTCCGAGGGCGACTTCGGGGTCCTGGCTGGTCATGCTCCGTTCATGACGGCTTTGAAAGAAGGACCCGTGCGGGTGCACAACGACGGCCAGATCACGGTCTTCGAGGTGCGCGGCGGGTTCGCCGATGTGACCCCTGACGGCTTCACAGTGCTCGCCGAGCACGCCGTCGAGGCAAGCTGAAGCTTAGCCGCAAACTCGCAGATGTCAGGTCTTGCCTAGGGCGCGGCGCTCACGTTTTATGCGCGCCGAAAAGTCAGGGATTAGTTCGATGCGCACCGTCTTCGTCAGTCTGATCGTCGCCGCGGGTCTTTCGACCACGGCCCTAGCGCAGGACCAGGTCCCGCCGGCCACGACCGCCGCCCCGCCAGCGGCGGCGCCGGCGCCGATGGCTACCCCGGCCGTCTCCGCGCCGATGGCCACTCCGGCCGCGCCGGCTCCGGCCGCGCCCGCCGGCATGGCGCCTGATCCCGCCGCCGTGGCGCCCGCGCCCGCTGCGACCACGGAAACGCCGCCCGCCGCGCCGGCCGAAGCCGCGCCGACCCTGCCCACCACCGGTGACGGCGCCATGGTCATCAACTTCATCGAGAAGGTCTGCGTGCCCCTGGTGCGCGGCGGCAAGCTCGAAGACGTCGCCAAACCCTTCGGCATGAAGCTGAACAAGCGCGACGGCACCTGGACCGTGGGACTGGGCGGCGACCGCAACTACACCCTCACCGTCTATCCCAGCGGCTCCAACAAGGACGTCTGCCAGGCCGACGTCCACTATGCGCCCGGCGGCTCCGACACCATCGTCAAGGCCCTGGTGGTGTGGTCCTTCCTGCACCAGCCGGAACTGCTGCTGCAGGCCAACTACGTCGCCACCGACGGCGACAACATCAAGCGCATCCGCAAGTCGTGGGAGCATTTCGACGCCACGGAATCGACGGCGGTGAATTTCTCGACCCTCAGCAAGCCTGACGACACTCCGCTCAACAAGAACTACGACTCCGGCGAAATCCGCTACCAGGAACGCAAGTTCTGATGACGCCAGAGCGCGTCAGGCGAAAGTGGATACCGGTTTCGCCGCCCGACGCGCTCGGGACTCTTGAAATCAGCCACCTCTTGGCCCGTTCAGATGCATGCATCTGAACTGGTCGGGGGCTGGCAGGACGCCGCGGGTCTCGCCGGCGTCCTTCTCGTCCTGATCGCCTACGCCGGCGCGGCGCTCGGCCGGCTCGATCCGGAGCGGGCCCTGTCGCTGGGCGCCAATCTCGCCGGCGCCTGCCTGATCCTGCTTTCCCTGCTCACCGCCAGCTTCAACCTGTCGGCCACCGCCATGGAAGGCTCCTGGGCGCTTGTGTCCCTGGGCGGCCTGCTGCGGCTGGGGTGGAAGCGGCTGAGGCGATAAGCGCCCTACGCCACCGCGCGATTCTCGTCGGCCAGCCAGGTGAGCGCGATCTGCGCCACCTGGTCCCAGCCGGGTTCGCCCACCAGCCAGTGGCTCATGCCGGGCATGGCGTGGAAGTCGGCGCCGAGCTTGCGGGCCACGGCGCGCGCCGTGCTGGCGGAGTGGACGATGTCGCGCTCGCCGTTGACCACCAGGACCGGCATGCTCAGCTTGCCCACGCTGGTGGTCATGAACGGATCCATCCACCAGGTCAGGGTTTCGCGCACGGCCAGCGCACTCTCGCGGGTCATGCGCGCAATAATGCCTTCGCGCTCGGCCTCCGGCACGCGGTCCAGGGTGTACAGCCGCATCAGGCTGCGGTCGGCTTCCTCAACGCCCGAAGAAAACGGGCCCATCATGTGGACGCCCAGCGCCGTCACCGTCTCCTCCAGGCTGCGGCCATGGACGCCCCAGGGCGGTGAGGGGGCCAGGAGGACCAGGGCCTGGACGGGCGTTCGCCGGGCCACGAGTTGCGCCACCAGGCCGCCCATGGAGTGGCCCATCAGAACGGGCGGCTCCGGCAGGCTCGCGCAGAGTTTCGCAATGTCGGCGGCGTAATCGGCCATGGAGACTCCAGCCACCGCATAGCGCTTGTCGTCCGGCCCGTGGCCACGCAGATCGGGCGTGACCACCTCGTAGCCCGCGGCCTCGAAAGGCGTACGAAAGTGCTCGAAGGTCCACCCGCCGCAAAAGGCGCCGTGCACCATGACAATGGTGGTCATCCAGATCTCTTCACTGATGCAACGCGGACCCTTGTCACGCCGGGCCCGTCGCCAAGGCAACATAGGGCAAAAGCGCCACCAGGCGGCAAGGTTTCACCCCTGCGGCGAAGTGGCGGCGAAAGGGGCGAAGGCGCGGCCGACCACCTCGTAGGTCGCCCGCTTGAAGGGCACGATCAGCTCGAGCGCTTCCGACAGCTGGGCCCAGCGCCAGGCCTCGAACTCGGCCGGTGGATGGGCCGCGAGGTCGAATTCCTCGTCGCGGCCATCGAAGCGAAGGGCGAACCAGACCTGCTTCTGGCCGCGCCAGCCGCGCATCGACTTGCTGCTGCGGTGTCCGGGCGGGAAGTCGTAGGCCATCCAGCCGTCCGTGCGGCCCAGCACGGTGACGGTCGTGGCCCCGGTCTCCTCGGCCAGCTCTCGCCGGGCGGCGGCCTCCAGGTCCTCGCCCTCATCGACGCCGCCTTGTGGAAACTGCCAGTTGAACGGCCCGGGCGCGCCGGCCCGCCGGCCCAACCAGACCTGGCCGTTCGGATGGAACAGCACCACGCCAACATTGGGCCGATAGAGCGAAAGGTCCTGGCTCATCCGGAGCAGTCTAGCGGGCGGCGGCCGCGCGGCAAACGCCGGGTTGGCGGCGCCTCGGGTTCCCCCTTCGTCGCGTCTCGCAAAGCTCGCCGCGCCACCTCCCCCAGAGGGGGAGGATCTGGAGAGTGGCGGCCCTTGTCCCGGCAAGATCCTCCCCCTCTGGGGGAGGTGGCGCCTGGAGCGCAGCGACAAGGGACGGAGGGGGAAGGCCCTGCGATCGCCTTCTAGCGCCGCACCACCGCCGAGGCGGGCGCCAGCTGCAGCCCGCGCTGGTCGAGGCTCTGCGCCCAGCGGGCGACGACCTCCAGGGTCACCGGGTAGGCGAAGCCGGAGCCCAGGGCCTGGCCATGCTGGGCCGCGCCGGATTCCACGGCCGTGAGTTGCTGGTCGATGGCGGCGCGGGTCAGCTGCTCGTCGATCACCCGCTCGGCCGAGGCGCGGATCACCCCGCCGCCGGTCCGCCGGGCCGCCGCGCCGTCGTCCACGAAGGCCAGGCCCCGTCCCTTCACCACGGTGGCGAGCATGCCATAGGCGCTGTCGACGCTGAGGAACCGCGAGCCCAGGTAGTTGGATAGACCGACATAGCCGGTGGCCCGTGACATCACCCACTCCAGCTTGCGCACCGTGTCCGGCTGGCGGCCGTCGGACATCAGGGTGTAGGGCCCCGGATCGTTGTCGGGATAATCCACCGGCTCCATGGGCGCCTCGATAAGCACCTCATGGCCGTGCGCCCGGGCCAGGTCGATCCAGGCCTGCAGCCCGTCGGCATAGGGCACGAAGGCGAGCGTGATCTCGCCGGGCAGGGTCTCAATGGCCTGCTGCGTCAGACGGGCGTTGAGGCCCAGGCCGCCGATCACCAGGGCGACCTTGGGCCGGCCGTTGGACAGGAAGGGGCGCTTGTAGACGTCGAAGGGGGTGCGGCCATCGGCGGCGATCACCGGCAGGGGCCCGGCTGGCCCAGGCGTGAAGAGCCCGGCGACCGGGGCCTTGGCCAGGGCCTGGCCGGCCAGCACGGGCAGCGGCGGGGGCGGCGGCCCCGGCCTGTTCCAGCCCGCCCCGGCGCCCGGCGCCACGGCCCGCTCGGTGAACTGAACGACGTCGCGGCTCACCGTGATCGGCCCGGAGAGCCGGCGCAGCGACTGGCTCCAGCCCTTGGGGGCCTTGGCCACGGCGTCGGCCAGGGGCAGCCGCACGGATCCCGGCTCATGGCGCTGCGACGACAGGACCATCGCCAGCCCGCCCACCGTCACGGCCAGCAGGGCCGCGGCGGCGCCGGCGCCCACATAGTGGCTGGTCAGGAGCGCGCGCAGCCGGATCGGCCCGAAACTGGGCGCGGAAAGGCGGGGAAGTGCGATCATGGCCAAGGTGGAGCTCCTGGCGGCAATCTCGCCCAACAGGGTTAACGGGCCGCTACCTTGCCCGCAGTCCCCGGCGAACGCCCTGCCTAGAGCAGATCCTCACGCCCGGCGGCGCGGACCGCCTCGACCGCGTCGCGGACGGCCCCCGGGGCGTCGCGGCGGGTGACCAGCACAACGCCATTCTCGACAACCACCGCCAGGTTCTCGACCCCGGCCAGGACCACCAGGGGCCCGTCGCTGATCGCCAGGCAGCCGGCGGCCCCGGGGGCCAGGGCCGGCCCCTGCACGACGTTGCCGTCGCCGGTCTTCTCCGCCCCGGCCCACAGCGCGTCATAGTTGCCCACGTCGCTCCAGCCGATGTCAGCGGCGACCACCACGGCCTTGTCGGTCCGTTCGAAGACCGAGGTGTCGATCGCCACCGGCGGGCAGCGCAGGAAGGCCGCGCCCAGCCGCACCGCGTCGCCCTCGCGCTGCGCCTCGGCGACGGCGGCCAAGGCGGCGGCCGCCAGGTCCGGCGCGGTCCGGGCGGCCTCGGCCAGGAAGACAGCCGGGCGGAACAGGAACATGCCGGCGTTCCAGCTGTAGGCCGGGTCGGCCACATAGGTCCGGGCCGTGGCGAGGTCGGGCTTCTCGACGAAGGCGGCGACCTTGCGCACCGGGCCTTCGCCCGACGCGGCGCGGATATAGCCATAGCCCGTCTCGGGCCCGGTGGGCGTGATCCCGAAGATCACCAGCGACCCGGCCTCAGCCGCGGCGGTCCCGGCGGCGATGGACCGGTGCAGGGCCGCCACATCGGCCACCAGGTTGTCGGCGTGGAGCAGGAGCACCAGGCCGTCCGGGTCGGCCTCCGCGGCCACGGTGGCGGCGATGGCCGAGGCCGGGCCGGTGTTGCGGCCTTCCGGCTCCAGGATCAGGGCGCGGGGCGTGACGCCGACCGCGGCCAGCTGCTCGCGGACGAGGCCGGCATGGGCGGCGTTGCACACGACCAGGGGCGGGCCGAACATCGGACCGGTGACGCGAAGCGCCGTTTCCTGGATCAGGGTCCGGGCCCCGCCCAGGGCGTGGAACTGCTTGGGCCTGGCCTTGCGTGACAGGGGCCAGAGCCGCGTGCCGGCGCCGCCGGACATCAGGACAGGGGTGATCAGGGTCATGGCCGGCGGACTACGCCGCTTCGGCGGGCGGGTCGAACTCGGCCACCAGGTGGCCGGGCGCGACCTCGACAAGCGCCGGGGGCAGCACTGGGGCGGAGGGATCTACCGGCAGGCGCGAGGGGGCAAAGCGGAAGGCGGCGCGGGGATCCATGGGGCTGGGCGGCTCGCCCGCCAGCTTGACCCGGATGCGGGTGCGCTCGATGGCCGGGTCGGGGATCGGCGCGGCCGACAGCAGGGCCTGGGTGTAGGGATGGTGCGCGCCGGCGTAGAGCTGGGCCCCGTCCGCCTGTTCGACCACCCGGCCCAGGTAGAGCACCAGCACCCGATGGCTGATCTCGCGGATCACCGCCAGGTCGTGACTGATGAAGATCATCGCCAGGCCCATCTCCTTCTGGAGATTGATCAGCAGATCAATGATCTGTGCACGGATGGTCACGTCCAGCGCCGAGACGGCCTCGTCGCAGATGACCAGCCGGGGCTTCAGGATCATCGCCCTGGCGATGCCCACCCTCTGGTTCTGGCCGCCCGAAAGCTCGTGGGGATAGCGGTTGATCAGGGCCGGATCGAGTTCGACCTTGGCCATCATCGCCGCCACCTCGCGGTCCCGCTCCGCCCTATTCATCTGTGTACGGAATACTTGCAGGGGCTCGGCGATGGAATCGCCGATGGTGACGCGTGGATCGAGGCTGGCGAGCGGATCCTGGAAGACGATCTGCAGGTCCCGCCGTGCAGCCCGCATAGCTTCGCGTTGTGCATGGGTGATATCGCGGCCGAGCAGGGTCACCGTTCCCTCCGTCGGCGGGATCAGGTTGAGCACGGCCCGGGCCAGGGTCGACTTGCCCGACCCGCTTTCGCCGACGACGCCCAGGGTCTCACCCTGGCGCACCTGGAACGACACCCCGTCCACCGCGCGCAGGTTCTTCTTCGCGCCGAACAGGCCGGCCTGCATGGGGAACCAGACCTTCACGTCATGGCCCTCGACGATCACCGGTGCGTCCGCCGCCACCGGGCTCAGCACCGGCCGGCCGCCCCGGCCCTCGCGGTCCAGGCGCGGAATCGCATCCAGCAGGGCGCGGGTATAGTCGGTCTTCGGGTTCGAGAAGATCTGCGCCGCCGGCCCCTCCTCCACATAGGCGCCCGACTTCATCACGCAGACCCGGTCGGCGAGCCTTGCGATCACCCCCATGTCGTGGGTGATCAGCACCATGGCCGTGCCGGTCTCGCGCTGCAGGTCGGCCATCAGGTCGAGGATCTCGGCCTGCACGGTCACGTCCAGCGCCGTGGTGGGCTCGTCGGCGATCAGGAGCTCCGGCCCGCCGGCCATGGCCGCGGCGATCATCACCCGCTGGCGCATGCCGCCGGAAAGCTCGTGCGGATATTGCCGAAGCCTGCGCGCCGCGTCGGGGATGCGGACCTTCTCCAGCCACAGCCTGGCATGGGCCTCGGCCGCCTGGCCGCTCATCCCGGCGTGCAGCCGCAGGGGCTCGGCGATCTGCTCGCCGATCCGCACATGGGGGGTGAGCGCGGTCAGCGGGTCCTGGAAGATCATGGTCATCTTCGAGCCGCGGATTCGGTTCAGCTCGCGCGGCTTCAGGCCCAGCAGCTCCTGGCCCTGGAATTTCGCCGAGCCGGAGGCCCGGCCGTTGCGGGCCACAAGGCCCATCACCGCCATGAAGGTCTGGCTCTTGCCCGAGCCGCTCTCGCCCACCACGCCCAGGGTCTCGCCGCGCGGGATCGACAGCGACACGCCGCGCACCGCGTTCACCTCCCCGTCGTGGGTGGCGAAATCCACCCGCAAGTTATCAAGGGTGAGGACGGCGGAGGGCAGGGTTGGCAAGGGTGGCCTCGACGACTTGGGAGCAGCCGCGACCTTAGACACCGATCAGGGCTTTTTGAAATCGCCTCGGAGGCGGCCGGGCCGCTATAATGGCCGCGTGACCGATCCCGCCGCCCCGCCCCTGCGCCCCGCCCTCTTCCTCGACCGCGATGGGGTGCTGAACGAGGACCACGGCTACGTCCACCGCTGGGAGGACTTCCGCTGGATTCCGGGCGCCCGCGAGACGGTCGTGGCCTTCAACCGCGCGGGCTGGCTGGTGATCGTGGTGACCAATCAGTCCGGCGTCGGGCGCGGCTACTACACCGAGGCCGACGTCCACACCCTGCACGCCCGAATGGCCGAGGACCTGGCGGCCATGGGCGGCGGCGTCGACGCCTTCTACCACGCGCCCCAGCACCCCGACGCCCCGCTGGAGGCCTACCGCCACCCCGACCCGCCGGACCGCAAGCCCAACCCCGGCATGATCCTGCGCGCGCTCGCCGAATGGCCCATCGACCGAGGCCGGTCCCTGTTGATCGGCGACAAGCCCTCCGATCTGGAGGCGGCGCTGCGGGCCGGGATCAGGGGCGTGCTGTTCGAGGGCGGCAACCTGCAGCAGTTCCTGGCCGACGAAGCGTTGTTGCCCGCCTAGACTCCTCGCCCCCACGCGGAGCGTAGAGGGGAGAGGGACGTTAGCTTAGAACATAATAGGAACATCAACAATCGCCAAGCCCGGCTCCCCCTGGGTCAGACTCGACCCGGCCCTCGCGGTGGATTCTAATCGCGTCGGGTCGGCGCCTGGGCAGGGGCCGCGAAGGGGAGACTCTCAAATGTTCACGCACGTCATGGTCGGCACGAGCGATCTGGATCGGGCCAAGAAGTTCTACGACGCCACCCTGGGCGCGCTGGGCCATCCGGAAGGGGTCGTCGACCGACACCGGATCTTCTGGCGCACGCCGGGCGGCAACTTCGCGGCCTCCCTGCCGATCAATGGCGAGCCGGCCACCTACGCCAATGGCGGCACCGTCGGCTTCGCCTGCGCCTCGCCCGAGCAGGGCGACGCCTGGCACGCCGCGGGCCTGGCCAACGGCGGGACCACCTGCGAGGACCCGCCCGGCATCCGCGAGAACCCCCGCGGCAAAATCTATCTCGCCTATCTGCGCGACCCGGACGGCAACAAGCTCTGCGTCCTGCACCGGCCCGTCGACTAGCGGGGATCTAGCGGGCCTCCATCCGCGCCAGCATCCGCTCGAGCGTCGCCAGTTCGTCGGCCTCGCCCGGCGGCTTGTCCCAGCGGATACGGCTGATCCTCGGGAAACGCATGGCGACCCCGGACTTGTGCCGCGTCGAGCGTTGCAGGCCTTCGAAAGCGACCTCGAAGACCAGGCCGGCGTGCGGCTCGGCGCGGACCGAGCGAACGGGACCGAACCGCTCGACGGTGTTGTCCCGCACGTGCTTGTCGATCTGCTTCAGCTCCTCGTCGGTGAAGCCGAAATAGGCCTTGCCGACCGGGGTCAGCACCCGCTTGCCGGTCTCGGCGTCGTCAGTCCAGACGCCGAAGGTGTAGTCGGAATAGAAGCTCGAGCGCTTGCCGTGGCCGCGCTGGGCGTACATCAGCACCGCGTCGATCAGCAGCGGGTCGCGCTTCCACTTGAACCACGGCCCCTTCGGCCGCCCGGCCTCGTAGATCGAGTCCCAGCGCTTCAGCATCAGGCCTTCGGCGACCTGCGGATCGCCGGCCGGCGGATCGGCGCGCAAGGCCGCCAGTTCGGCCCAGGTCGCAAAGGGCTGCATCGGCGACAGGTCGATGCGCGGACTGCCCTCCCGGGCGATGAAGGCCTCGAGCCGCTTGCGGCGCTCGGCGAAGGGCAGGACCCGCGTGTCGTCCGGCCCCTCGGCCAGGAGGTCGTAGGCCCGGATGGCGGCGGGGAAGGCGGCCAGGGCCTTGGCGTCGACGGTCTTGCGGTTCAGCCGCTGCTGCAGGTCGGCGAAGCTGGCGACCTTGCCGTCGCGCATGACCAGCAGCTCGCCGTCGATCACGCCCTGCGCCTGCAGGGCGTCGACGATATCGGGGAAGGTCCTGGAGATGTCGTCGCCGGTGCGGGTGTACAGCCGGCGCACGCCGGCCTCATTCACCGCCTGGACGCGGATGCCGTCCCACTTCCACTCCGCGGCGTAGTCAGCCGGATCTAGCCGGGCGAAATCCGCCGCCTCGTCGATCGCCTGGGCCAGCATGGCCGGGCGGAAACGGCCGGGGTTTTCCGACGACGGCTTGTCGGCGCGGCCCTCCAGCCAGGCGAACAGGTCCTCGTAGGGCGCATGCAGGGCGTGCCAGAGTTCCTCCACCTCGGCCACAGGCACGGGCTCGGCCCCGACGTCCGCCACCGCGCGCTTGGCGAGCCTGGCGGTCAGCCCCACCCGCAGGCCGCCGGTCATCAGCTTCAGCAGGGCCCAGCGGCCGGTCGGCTGAAGGGCGTCGAGCCACCCCTCGATCAGCCGCTGCACCTCGGGCCTTGTGGCGCCGCGCAGGGCGTCGACCACTTCCGACAGGTCCGGTTCGCGATTGGCGCCGGGCCGCGCCGGCCAGACCAGGGCCACGGTCTCGGCCAGGTCGCCGACATAGTCGTAGGACCACCGGAAAAGCTGCGGATCCATCCGCTCTTCCACGGCCTTTCGGATGAAGGCCGGCTTGGCCGCGTCGAAGGAAATATCCCCCGTCAGCGCCGCCAGCGCCCAGCCGCGGTCCGGGTCCGGCGTCTCGCGCAGATAGTCCCGCACAAGGGTCAGCTTGGCGTTGCGCGACCCGGTCAGCGACAGCCGGTCGAGGAGTTCGGCGAAGGCTTTCACCTGAAGCCCTCCCACTTCTTCGTCATGGCCGGGCCTGAACCGGCCATCCAGACACGCCGACATCTCCGGAAAATCACCTGTGTTCGGCGCTTCCGGATCCCCGGGACAAGCCCGGGGATGACGTGATCGTGGGGCGGTGGCGACCTAGTCATCCCCCTCCTCCTCATACCCCACCAGGTCCAGCGCCCGGGCCGGCACGCCGTGCAGGTCCGCCCAGCGCGCCAGGGCTTCCTCGCGGCCGTGGGTGATCCACAGTTCACCGGGGCGCAGTTCGTCAATGGTGGCGGTGAGCTCGTCCCAGTCGGCGTGGTCTGAGATCACCAGGGGCAGTTCGACGCCGCGCTGGCGGGCGCGGGCGCGGACCTGCATCCAGCCTGAAGCGAAGGCCGTGACCGGGTCGGGGAACCGCCGGCTCCAGCGGTCCTGGGTCGCGGAGGGCGGGGCGATGACGATCTGGCCTTCGAAGTCCCCCTTCTTGCCCGTCGTCGCCGGCGCCAGCGGGCCAAGGTCGATCCCGTGCCGACCGTAGAGCGCGTTCAGCCGCTCCAGGGCTCCATGGACATAGATGGTCTGGTCCGAGCCAGCCTCACGCAGCAGGCGGATGATCCGCTGCGCCTTGCCCAGCGCATAGGCCCCGACCAGGTGGCAACGCTGCGGGAACTGCGCCACCGAGCGCAACAGGCGGGCGATCTCGTCGCGGTCGGCGGGGTGGCGGAACACCGGCAGGCCGAAGGTGGCCTCAGAGATGAAGACGTCGCAGGGGACAGGCTCGAAGGCCGGGCAGGTCGGGTCGCGCCTTCGCTTGTAGTCGCCCGAGACCACCATGGTCAGGCCCTTCCAGCGCACCACCGCCTGGGCCGAACCCAGCACGTGGCCGGCCGGGACCAGGGTCACGTCGACATCGTCGCGGGCCACGACCTCGCCGTAGGCCGCGGCCTGGGTGGAGGCGGCGAAGTCCAGGCCGTAGCGCTCGGCCATGATGTCCAGGGTCTGGGGCGTGGCCAGCACCGCGCCGTGGCCGGCCCGGGCGTGGTCGGCGTGGCCGTGGGTGATCACCGCGCGCGCCACCGGCCGCACCGGGTCGACGTAGAAGTCGCCGGGCGCACAGTAGAGGCCCTCGGGCCTTGGGCAGAGCAGGTCCTGCGGTCGGATCATGGGTTCGCATCTAGGGGGCCGGGCTGGTGCTACAACCTAGGCCACCCAAAGGGGTTGCCGAAGCGATTGACGGCGGGCCGGGTTCTCCCTACCCCCGAGGCCATGGACGACGAGCTCAAGACGCGACTGATCGACCGGCTGGACATCGACACCGGCCATTCCGCCGCGCTCGGCCTGCGGGTGGTGTTCGTCGAGGAAGGCGCCGCCTCCATGGCGGCCCCCTGGCGCCCCGAGCTGGTCGGCGACCCGGACACCGACGTGATCGCCGGCGGGGTGGTCACCAGCCTGCTCGACCACTGCTCCGGCCTGGCGGTGACGACGCTGCCCACCGGCTACCCCTGCGCCACCCTCGATCTGCGCATCGACTACATGCGCCCGGCCGCGCCCCGCGCCACGGTGACGGCCGAGGCCCGCTGCTACAAGCTCACCCGTTCCATCGCCTTCGTCCGCGCCGAGGCCTGGGACCTGGACCGTAACGACCTGATCGCCACCGCCCAGTCAGCTTTCTCCCTGAACCCGCCGACCAAGGCCCGCCCGCAGTGAGCGAAGCCACCCCGAAAACCCCTGCCGAGCGGCTGGATGCCTTCCTGGCCCGGGCGCCCTACGCGGCCTTCATCGGCATGCGCGCCGAGATGGCCGGCGACGAGATGACCGCCACCCTGCCGTTCGGACCCCACCTGTTCGGCAACGCCAAGCTTCTGGCCCTGCATGGCGGGCTGATCGGCGGCTTCATGGAGATGACGGCGCTGGCCCAGCTTTCAGCCAGCGAGACCTCGGCTCGCAGGCCCAAGACCATCGACGTGACCATCGAATACCTGCGTCCCGGTCGCGCCCAGGCGACCTACGCCCGCGCCGACCTGCGCAAGGTCGGCAGCCGCATCGCCAACGTCCACGTCGAAGCCTGGCAGGACAATCGCGCCCATCCGATCGCCGCCCTGCGCGGCCACTTCCTGCTCACCGGCGAGGGCTGAGCCACCGCGCGCCGGAACCCTTTGCCGGCAGTCAAGCTTAGGGACTGCAGGCGGCATGGCCGCGCGGCCCGGGATTTCCCGCGCCCAAGCGGAGAACCCACCATGGCTCACGGCATCATCGCCTGGCTGATCATCGGCGCCATCGCCGGCTGGCTCGCGGCGACCTTCGTCAGGGGCGGCGGCCTGGGCCTGATCGGCGACATCATCGTTGGCATCATCGGCGCCTTCATCGGCGGCTGGCTGGCCGGCGTGCTGCACATCCACGTCGGCAGCGGCTGGGTCTCCACCATCCTCACCGCCGCGGCCGGCGCGGTCGTCCTGCTGGTGATCCTGCGGGCCGTTCGACGAGCCTAGCCGCGCCAGATGCAGTCCGGGGTCGTCGCCTTAGGGCTTGAGGGCTTTTCTCACCCGGTCGGTTTGCCCCACACTGATCGGGAAGGGCGCTAGCGCCGCGCCGCCTGGTCCTTCCTGACCTGGGCCATCATGGCCTGGGCCTTGGCGAGGTCGCCGGCGTCGCCCTTGTTCTTCGCCTCGATCAGCAGCTCGGTGGCCTCCATTTCGCGCACGGGCAGGAGGTGCGAATTGTCGGCGTGCTTGAAGGGGCCGCTCTGGGTCTTGGCCAGGTTGGCCCGCTGCCGCGCGGCCTCCGGCGAATTGCCGACCCCATAGCTGAAGATGAACTTCGCGATCCTGGCCTTCAGCGCCGGGTCGAGGTCCTTGCGCCAGATGATCGGATCTTCCGGAATGGTCGGCGACTTCCAGATCACCTCGACCGTGGCCAGCGTCCTGCGCCCCAGCGGCGTGTTGGCCATGGCCAGGCGCTCCATGGACGCGGTGTTGTTGGTGGACGCCGCGAGCACGCCGTTGCCCACGGCGAAGAGGTTGGTCTCGTGGTTGGCCGACCGCACCGTCTTGAAGCACTTCGCCGGATCGAGGCCGCGCGGGGCGAAGAGGTAGGTCATGGGCGCGAGCGTGCCGGACGTCGACTTCGGGTCGCCGATTCCGAAGTCCAGGGTCCTGTCGCATTTGAGGATGCGGGCGAGCGTGATGCCCGAGCCCTTCCTGACGATGATCACCGACTGGTAGCCGTCCGGCCCGTCCGGCTTGGTGGTCCTGGCGAAGACCTCACCGCCCGAACGGCGCACCGCCTCCAGGCCTGAGAGGTTGGTGAACCAGCCCAGGTCGGTCTGCTTGAACCGCATGGCCTCGACCATGGCCGAGTAGTTGGTCCCGAAGAACGGCTTCACCTTCAGGCCGGTGGCCCTGGCCATGTCATCGAGGAAGGGCTGCCAGGCCTGGGCCAGGGTCTCGGCCCGTTCCGTGGAGACGATGGAGAAGGTGAGCGTCTGCGGCTCGGCCGCGCGCGCCGGCGCCGCGAGCGCGAGGAGGGCCGCGACAAGCATCAGGGGACGGATCATCCGCCCACCATAGCCTCGATTTATGACAAGGCGGCAAATCTCCTCCGCGTCCGCGTTCCCCTCCCCGCTAGCGGGGAGAGCAGAATTGCCCCTTGAGCCCATGGCCCTTGGGCGGTACCGCCAGCGCCATGTTGATTGGACTTCACGCCCAAGCCCGCGACGCCAAGAGCTGGCCCTTCGAACAGGCGCGCCTGCTGCTGGCCCGGATCACCCGCCTGCGTCTCTCCGACGCCGAGCGCGACCTGGCCGCGGCCCTGTTCGCCGAGGGCAAGTTCGCCCAGGCCGTGCAGACCCTGCCCGCGCTGGCGAAGCCGGTGATCTTCCAGTGCGGCTATGGCGCGTCGGGCCTGCCGCACATGGGCACCTTCGGAGAGGCCGCGCGCCCGACCATGGTGCGGACCGCCTTTCGCGCGCTCACCGAGGACGCCATCCCGACCCAGCTGATCGTCTTCTCCGACGACATGGACGGGTTCCGGAAGATCCCGGACAACGTGCCCAACAAGGAGATGCTGGAGGAAGACCGCGACAAGCCGGTCTCGTCCGTCCGCGACCCCTTCGGCGAGTATGAGAGCTTCGGAGCGCACAACAACGCCCGCCTGCGCGCCTTCCTGGACGGCTTCGGGTTCGACTACAGCTTCATGTCGTCCACCGAGACCTACAGGTCAGGCGGCCTGGACAAGGTGCTGCTGCTGATCCTGGAGCGCTTCGAGGCGATCCAGGCGATCATGCTGCCGACGCTGGGCGAGGAGCGGCGGGCCACCTACTCGCCCTTCCTGCCGATCAGCCCGAAGACCGGCCGCGTCCTCCAGGCGCCGACTTTGGAACGCAATGTTGAGAAGGGCACGATCACCTTCGCCGACGAGGACGGAACGATCACCGAGGTCCCGGTGACCGGCGGCGCGGTGAAGCTGCAATGGCGCCCCGACTGGGCCGCGCGCTGGACGGCGCTGGAGGTCGACTTCGAGGCCTCGGGCAAGGACCTGATCGACTCGGTTCGGGTTTCCAACCGTATCGTAAAGGCCCTGGGCGGCGAGCCGCCGGAGGCCTTCCACTTCGAGCTCTTCATGGACGAGAACAACCAGAAGATCTCCAAGTCCAAGGGCAACGGCCTGACCATGGAGGAGTGGCTGCGCTACGGCACGCCGCAGAGCCTGGCCTACTACATGTACCAGTCGCCCAAGTCGGCGAAGCGGCTCTATTTCGACGTCATCCCCAAGGCGACGGACGAGTATCTCCAGCAGCTCGACGCCTTCAACAGGGGCCGGGCCGACAGCAACGCGCCGGGCCTCGACAACCCCGCCTGGCACGTCCACCAGGGCCAGCCGCCGGAACAGGGCTCGCCGGTCAGCTTCAGCCTGCTGCTGAACCTCGTCAGCGCGGCCGACGCCTCCACCAAGGACATCCTGTGGGGCTTCCTGGAGCGCTATATCCCCGGGGCCACGCCCGCCAGCCAGCCGCTGCTGGACCAGCTGGCCGGCTATGCGATCAACTACTACGAGGACTTCGTGAAGCCCTCGAAGCGGTTCAGGGCGCCCGATGACCGCGAGCGAGCGGCCATGCAGGCCCTGGCGGGTAAGCTCAAGGCCCTGCCCGCCGGCGCGGACGCCGAGGCGATCCAAAACGAGGTCTTCGAGGTCGGCAAGGACGCCGGATTCGAGCCGCTACGGGCCTGGTTCTCCGCCCTATACGAGGTGCTGCTAGGCCAGAGCCAAGGACCGCGGTTCGGCTCCTTCACCGCCATCTTCGGGGTCGAGCGGACGATCGCCCTGATCGAGCGCGCGCTGGCGGGCGAACTGGTCGGGGCCTGAGTTTGCTCGTCATCCTCGGGCCTGTCCCGGGGATCCATGTTTCAACCGCCGCGAGTCCATGCTGCTGGCCCCTTCGCGCGGCCTGTTTCCACCTCGACGCCGCCGAAGGATGGATCCCCGGGACAAGCCCGACGACGACGAGCGATTGGGATTGACCGCACCACGATTTCCACCTGACGACCGCTCCAACTCGCCAAAGTGATCAATGATCACCTTGACGCCAACAACAGCCTGACCTTAGGGTATCCCCCAACGACACCTTTAGGGAGACAGGCATGACGACGGACCTGCGCCGCCCGAGCCGAACCTTCACGATCCGCCAACTTTGCCTTGAGTTCGACTGCACCCCGCGCGCCCTGCGTTTCTATGAGGACAAGGGCCTCCTGAACCCGGCCCGCGAGGGTCTCAACCGGGTTTACTCCTACAAGGACCGCGCCCGCCTGCAGCTGATCCTGCGCGGAAAGCGGGTGGGCCTGCCGCTGGCCGAGATCCGCGAACTCCTCGACCTCTACGGCATCGACGGCGGGGCCCAGCAGGCCTCCCGCTCGCTGCGAAAGTTCCAGGAGCGGATCGAGGCTCTGGAGACCCAGAAGCTGGATATCGATGGCGCGATCGGCGAGTTGAAGGGCGCTTGCGAACTCCTGCAGAAGCGCCTGTCGGAGACCCGCCCCGACCTGTTGCCCCGCGCGGCCGATTACGATCAGCTGTTGCGCCACAGACTCGATGGCGTGGAACATAGCGCCGCCAAATAGGCCCGCCTCGCGGGCCGCCCGCGAAGACAGGACATGCCATGACCTACCAGCCGCCGGTTCGCGACTACGCCTTCCTGCTGCGCGAGGTCCTGGGCCTTGAGCAATACGCCGCCCTGCCGGCCTTCGCCGACGCCTCCATGGACACGGTCGACCAGATCCTGGAGGAGGCCGGGCGCTTCACCGCCGAGGTCCTGGCGCCCTTGAACGGGGTCGGCGACAAGGAAGGCTGCCACTGGTCGCCCGACTTCACCGTCACCACGCCCACGGGCTTCAAGGAGGCCTACGCCCAGTTGGTCGAGGGCGGCTGGCCGGCGCTGGGGGCCGATCCGGCCTTCGGCGGCCAGGGCCTGCCCTATGTGGTGAGCCTGGCGTTCTCCGAGATGTCGTCCTCGGCCAACATGGCCTTTTCCATGTACCCGGGCCTGACCCACGGCGCCTATTCGGCCATCCACGCCGCCGGCACGGACGAACAGAAGGCCCTCTACCTGCCGAAGCTCGCCAGCTTCGAATGGGGCGGGACCATGAACCTCACCGAGCCCCAGTGCGGCACCGACCTTGGCCTCCTGCGCACCAAGGCCGCGCCGCAGCCCGACGGGACCTACAAGATCAGCGGCCAGAAGATCTGGATCTCCAGCGGCGAGCACGACCTGACGCCCAACATCGTCCACCTGGTCCTGGCCCGCATCGAAGGCGCGCCGGCCGGAACACGCGGCATCAGTCTGTTCATCGTGCCGAAGTTCATCCCCGACAAGGACGGCGCCCCCGGCGTGCGCAATTCGGTCAAGTGCCTGGGCCTGGAAGAGAAGATGGGCATCCACGGCAACGCCACCTGCGTGATCAGCCACGAGGAGGCCACGGGCTGGCTGATCGGCGAGGAGAACCGCGGGCTGGCGATCATGTTCATCATGATGAACGAGGCCAGGCTGGGCGTCGGCATGCAGGGGATCGCCCAGGCCGAAGCCGCCTACCAGGCCGCCGCCGAGTTCGCCAAGGACCGGCTGCAGGGCCGATCCCTGACGGGCCCGAAGAACCCCGACGGACCGGCCGATCCGATCATCGTCCACCCTGATGTCCGCCGGATGCTGATGGAGGCCCGCGCCATCGTCGAAGGCGGCCGCTGCTTCCTGGCCTGGACCGCCTTGCACGGCGACCTGGCCGCCGCCAGCCCGGACGAGAGCGTCCGCCAGAAGGGCCGCGACTACATGGCCCTGATGACGCCGGTGCTGAAGGGCTTCCTCACCGACCGCGGCTTCAACGTCTGTTCCGACGCCATGCAGGTGCACGGCGGGGCGGGGTTCACCGAGCACCTGCCGGTCAGCCAGTACCTGCGCGACTGCCGCATCGCGCTGATCTACGAAGGGACCAACGGCGTCCAGGCCCTGGACCTGGTGGGCCGCAAGCTCGCCGCCGAGGGCGGTCGGGGCGTCTCGGCCTTCTTCGCCGAGCTCGACGCCTTCGTGGCCGACAACGCCGCCGACGAGACCCTGAAGCCGTTCACCGAAGGCCTCGCGAAGGCCAAGGCCGAGCTGCAGGAAGCGACCTTCTGGCTGATGCAGAACGGCCTGGCCAACCCCGACAACGCCGGCGCGGCCTCCACCGACTACATGCACCTCTTCGGCTATGTGGCGCTGGCCTACATGTGGGGGCTGATGGCCAAGGCCGCGCAGGCCAAGGTCGGGGCGGGCGACGCCGATCCGTTCTATGGGCGCAAGCTGACCGTCGGCCGCTACTACTTCGCCCGTGTCCTGCCGCAGACGGCGGCCCACCTGGCCAAGCTGAAGGCCGGCGCGGAAACCCTGATGGCGCTGCCCGCCGAGGCGTTCTGAGGGAGAGCAACCGATGGCGACCTACCGCGCCACCGCCGAGTGGAGCCTGAAGGACGGCGAGGACTTCGCCGCCGGCCGCTACAGCCGCGGCCACCGGGTGATCTTCGGCTCCGGATTCGAGGCCCCCGGCACGGCCTCGCCCCACGTGGTGGGGAACCGGTGGTCGGTGGAAGGCGCGATCGACCCCGAGGAATCCCTCGTGGCGGCCATCTCGACCTGTCACATGCTGAGCTTCCTGCACGTCGCCCGCGACGCCGGCCTGCTGGTCACCGCCTACCGCGACGCGGCCGTGGGGATCATGGAGAAGAACGGGGCAGGCCAGCTCTGGGTGAGCCGGGTCACCCTGCATCCCCAGATTGCCTACGAGGGCCCACAACCCAACCCGGAACAGCGCGACCACCTCCACCACGCCGCCCACGACATCTGCTTCATCGCCAACTCGGTGAAGACCGAGATCGTCGTGGAGGAGCTCGGCCCGACAAAACTGCCTTAGTTCTTCTTTTGTTCTTGACTCACGCGCTCCGTTCCCAATAGCCTTGGCGTCTCACGGACAGGGGGACGCATGGGGTTCTCGCACTCTTTCATTGCCGCCAAAGGCGTTCCCCGGGCGCAGTTTCTGGAACAACTGGGCTTTGAAGAAACCGACGAGACGGGCGATATCGAGATCGCTCTGAGCGGCTTTGGACTCAGCCAACAGCCCGATGGCTGGCTGGTGCTGGCCTGCGACGACTTCGAGTTTCCGAACAAGGCGCCATTGGCGGCCCTCTCCGAGGCGGGCGAGATTGTCTGCTGCGCGATCGAGGAACATGTGATGGCCAGCGAAGCGGCCGGCTTTGTTGGCGGCGAGCGGGTGTGGCGCATTGTCCACAATCCCGAGGAGGACATCGACGAGCTGCAGGTCGATGGTGCGCCGCCGGAGGATTTTCCAAGATTGCGGGATGAGGCGCGCGCCGAACAGGAGCGGGCCGGCGGGGATGATGCGGGCGTCGACTACATCTTTGACGTTCCCCCGCTGCTGGCGGCCAGCCGCTGTGGATTTGAATTGGGCCGAAGCGACGGCGATTTCGTTCGCCTGCATCGTAGGCGACCGCCAAAGAAGGTCCTCAAGATCTCAGACGCCTCGCCTGGCTTTCTGGCCCGTCTGTTCGGGCGGCGTTGAGCCCGGCGCCAGCAGGAGTTCCAGGCGTCGCTTCAGCTGCTCCCCGTCCTTCAGGTCGCATTCCCAGATCGTCTCGACCCTCCAGCCGAGAGCCTCGAGCGCTGCGAGGCTCGCCGTATCCCGCGCCCGGTTGCGCGCCACCTTGCCGACCCAGTAGTCGCGGTTCTGCTTGGGCACGCGGGCGCCTCGCGCGCAGTCGTGGCCGTGCCAGAAGCAGCCGTGGACGAAGACCGCCAGCCGTCGCCCTGGCATGACGATGTCCGGCTTACCCGGCAGGTCGGCGCGGTGCAGCCGGTAGCGGGCGCCCAGCGCCGTCAGCGCCTGGCGCACCGCCAGCTCCGGCGAGGTGTTCTTGCCCTTCACCCGCCGCATCACCGCCGAGCGCTTGTCCGGCGGATAGACGTCGGTCGAAGGCGCCGTCACAGCCCTTCGAAGAGCGCCGTGGAGACGTAGCGTTCGGCGAAGCTGGGGATGATCGCCACGATCAGCTTGCCGGCCATGTCGTCGCGGCTGGCGACGTCGAAGGCCGCGGTGAGCGCCGCGCCGGACGAGATGCCCACCGGGATGCCTTCGTCGCGGGCGATGCGGCGGGCCATGGCGAAGCTGTCGTCGTTGGACACCTGCACCACCTCGTCGATGATCCCGCGGTCGAGGATCGCCGGCACGAAGCCCGCGCCGATCCCCTGGATCTTGTGCGGGCCGGGCGCGCCGCCGGAGAGGATCGGCGAGGCTTCCGGCTCGACGGCCACCATGCGGACCGAAGGCTTGCGGGCCTTCAGCACCTGGCCGACGCCGGTGATGGTGCCGCCGGTGCCGACGCCGGAGATCACCGCGTCGACGCGGCCTTGCGTGTCGTTCCAGATCTCCTCGGCGGTGGACACCCGGTGGATCAGCGGGTTGGCGGTGTTCTCGAACTGTTGGGGCATCACCGCGCCCGGCGTCGCCTCGACGATCTCGCGGGCCCGGGCCACGGCGCCGGCCATGCCGCGCTCGGCCGGCGTCAGTTCCAGGCGCGCGCCCAGGATCAGCAGCATCTTGCGTCGCTCGATGGACATGCTCTCGGGCATGACCAGGGTCAGCTTGTAGCCCTTGGCGGCGGCCACGAAGGCCAGCGCGATGCCGGTGTTGCCACTGGTCGGCTCGACGATCATGCCGCCGGGCTTCAGGAGGCCCTTGGCCTCCAGATATTCGACCATGGCCACGCCGATGCGGTCCTTGACCGAGCCGATCGGGTTGAAGAATTCGAGCTTGGCGACCACCTCGCCCTTGGGCTTGAGGGCGGCGGTCAGGCGGGGCAGGCGCACCAGCGGCGTATCGCCGACGGTGTCGAGGATGGACTCGAAGATCTTGCCCCGGCCCGCGCGCTTGTAGCGGGCGGCGGTGTAGGCCTTGTCGGGAGTGGCGTCGTCCATGTCTGGACCTTTCGCGGAAGTCTTGGGCTGCCCTATGCCGGCGAACCTAAGGCTTCACGGGGCGCTTGATAAGGCCCTAGGCCGCCGCGCTGGCCGCGCCGCGCCCCAGCAGGGGTTCCAGGATGTCGCGCGCCAGCCAGCGCACCACCGGAACCGCCACCCCGTCGCCAGCAACATGCAGGGCCGAGGTCGCCGCGGCGGGTAAGCGATAGCTGTCCGGCAGGCCCATCAGCCGGGCCGCCTCGCGCGGGCTGAGCAGGCGGGTGCGGACCCGGCCCTTCTCCGCCACAACGATCACCTGGCGCGAGGAGCCGCCGCGCGGGGTGCGCAGGCAGCCGGCCAGGCCGTCGAAGCGCACCTCGGCGCGCTGCGTCTTGACCCCGGCCTCCAGGCGCATGCGCCGGTAGAGCGCGCCCACCGCGCGTTCGTCACGGGCCAGGCAGGCCTCCAGCCGCGCCCGGTGCAGGGGCGCCATCATCGCCAGCCACTGGGCTGTCCGCTCCGGCGTGTGCCAGGCGACCGTGGCGTCTTCCTCCAGCAGGCTGGCCAGGTCGGTGTTGCGGGCCGCGACCCTTGGCGTCCGCCACCAGATCCAGTGTTCGGCCAGGGCCGCGGGCAGGCGCGCCGCGGCGGCCTGCACGCCTCGGCTGTGCCCGGCGGACGGACCCAGCAGGCCAGGTGGCGGCGCGTCCCGCGTGGCGATCACGAACACCCGGGGCCGCGACTGCGGCAGGAAGGCCGCCGCGTCGATCTCCAGGGCGCCGAAGCCATAGCCCTGGTCGGCCAGCGCCTGGGCGAGCGCGGTGAAATCCGCGCCGTTCCTGGAGGTCAGGATGCCGCTGACGTTCTCGATCACCAGGGTGCGGGGCGCGCGGCCCTCATCGGCCAGGGCCTCGATCAGCCGCCAGAACCCGAAGAAGGCCGACGACTTGCCGCCGCCCAGTCCCGCCCGGCCGCCGGCCAGGCTGAAATCCTGGCAGGGGCTGGAGGCCCAGGCGAGGTCGGCGCGGCCGGGCAGGTCGCGGGCCTCCAACGCGAAGACGTCGCCCTGGTGGAAATGGTCCGCCGCGTCGGCGAAGTTGGCGCGGTAGGTCGCCGCCTTCACGGGGTCGAAGTCGTTGGCGAAGGCGCAGGTCCAGCCCTCGCCCAGGCCCAGCCGGGCCATGCCGCCGCCTGCGAAGAATTCATAGAAACGGAGGGGCGCCGGGCTCACAGTGAAAAGCTTAGCCTGATTTGCGCCACAGACACGGCCCATCGACGGGCCCATAGATACCGACGGCCAAGCCTGATCTCACCGGCCGGGGAATGACTGACGTGCGCGCTTCGACAATCCTGGTCCCGTTGCTCCTGCTCGCCGCCTGCGGACCCAAGCCCGCGCCGCCTGAAACCCAGGTCTACAACGCCCCCGATTCCCCCAGCGATTTCAGCCAGGCCTTCTTTGCCCGGGGCGGCCCGCCGGCGTGGAGCCTGACGGTGCGCGGCACGACGCTGAGCCTCTCGCAGACCGGCCAGCCCGACCTGGTGGTCCAGGCGCCGGGCGCGGTGATCCAGCCGGCGCAGGCGTCCTGGAGCGGCAAACTTCCCGACGGCCGGGCGCTTAAGGTCACCCTCTACGCCAGCCCCTGCGACAATGCCGCGGCGGGAACCTCCGACCCCTATTCCGCGGAAATCGGCCTGCCGGACGGCAGCATCCTTAGCGGCTGCGCCTATAGGATCGCCAAGCCTGCGAAGGGTTAGCGCGCCACCTCGATCTGGGCGATCTGCGAGCGCGGTTCGACATTGGGGATCGAGAGTCGGCGATGCGGCGTCGGCAACATGAGGCCGATGACGACGGCGGCCGCGACGAGCGCGGCCAGGATTGCCTTCCAAGCCATGACGGGTCCCCCAACCGATCCTGAGCAGCTCCACGGTCTAGCTTGCCGCGCTTAACCGGGCTGGAACAAACAGGCTGAATCGTTCGTGACCCCGGACCCGGTGCGGCCCGAGGCCGTAGGCGGTGCCGGACGCGGTTAGGGAAACCGCAATGTCCCAAGGCGCGATGTGCCCATCCCTGAGGGAGCAAGGACCATGATCGCGATTTCCGGCAGCAAATCCCTGCACCGCCTGGTCTACGCCAGCCGCCAGCGGATCGCGCCCTGCGACCTCGACGACGAGATCGGCGCGATCGTGCGCGCCTCGATCCGCAACAACCGAGAGGTTTCGGTCACCGGCCTGCTGCTGGCCCACTTCGGCCACTTCGTCCAGGCCCTCGAAGGGCCCACGGAGGCGGTGCTGAGCACCTATGGGCGAATCTCCCAGGACCCGCGGCACGAGGACAGCAAGATCCTGGCGGCCGGTCCGGCCGCCTCGCGGCTGTTCGCCGATTGGAACATGTGCGCGCGGCGGATGACGCCGGCCGACGACGCCATCCTCAACACCCTGTCCCAGCGGGACTCCTTCGATCCCTACGCGCTGTCGGCGCAGTCCGCGCTCAAGCTGCTGACGGCCGTACGGGGCATCCAGCGCAACACCCAGCTGCGGGCCATGGGCTAGACCCATCCCGCGCCGAGGGCGGTGGCGCTTGACCCCGCCGCGCCGTAGGGACAATCGTCTGGCGCAAGAAACGCAGGGCGCCCCCGCAGGAAATCACCATGGAAAAAGCCTTTGACCTGATCATCCGCGGCGGGACCGTGGTCGATGGGACCGGCGCGCCGGCCTTCGAGGCCGACGTGGCGGTGAAGGAGGGCGCCATCGCCGCCGTGGGCCGGATTTCCGGCTCTGGCGCCGAGGAGATCGACGCGCGCGGCCTGCTGGTCACCCCGGGTTTCGTGGACATCCACACCCACTATGACGGCCAGGCGACCTGGGACCAGCGGATGCAGCCCTCCTCCTGGCATGGGGTCACCAGCGTGGTGATGGGCAATTGCGGCGTGGGTTTCGCCCCTTGCCGGAAGACCGACCACGACCTGCTGATCAGGCTGATGGAAGGGGTCGAGGACATCCCCTTCCCGGTCCTGGCCCAGGGCCTGCCCTGGACCTGGGAGAGCTTCCCCGAATACCTCGACGCGCTGGCCGTGCGCCGCTTCGACATCGACATCGGCGCCCAGCTGCCGCACGCGGCGCTGCGGGTCTTCGTCATGGGCGAGCGCGGCGCCAACCGCGAGCCGGCGACGCAAGCCGACATCAACGCCATGGCCGCCATCGCCAAACGGTCCATGGAGGCCGGCGCTCTGGGCTTTTCCTCTTCGCGGTCCCTGAACCACCGGGCGTCGGACGGCGCCTTCACCCCGTCGCTGACCGCAGCCGAAGAGGAACTGAGCGGCATCGCGCTTGGCATGGCCGCCGCCGGGCGCGGTGTCTTGCAGTTCATCACCGACTTCAAGGATCCCGACGAGGACTTCGCCCTGTTGCGCCGGCTGGCCGAACGCTCCGGCCGGCCGCTATCCTTCTCGCTCCTGCAGAACCCCCAGGCGCCGGCGCTCTACATCCATCTGCTGGAGCTGCTGGCCCAGGCCCGGGCCGACGGGCTGGAGATGCGCGCCCAGGTTCCGGGGCGGCCAGTGGGCGTCCTGCTGGGCCTGGCCCTGACCGCCAATCCCTTCACCCGCCATCCGGCCTTCGAGCCCCTGGCCGACCTGCCCCACGATCAGAAGCTGGCGGCCCTGCGCGACCCCGCCGTGCGGGCCGCCCTGCTGACCCCGCAGCCGCCGACCCGCGGGCCGCTGATGAACGCCCTGCACCGCTGGACGGGCATGTACCTGCTGGGCGACGAGCCCGATTACGAGCCCACCTTGGACCACACCGTCGCCGCCATGGCCGCCCAGCGCGGCGTCGATCCGGCGGAACTGGCCTATGACCACATGCTCAGCGATGGCGGCCGGGGCCTGTTCTACATCGCCCACCTGAACTACGCCGAGGGCAACCTCGACCCCAGCTACCGCATGATGACCGATGCCGGAACCGTGCCCGGCCTGTCGGACGGCGGCGCCCACGTCGGCATGATCTGCGACGCCAGCTTCCCGACCACCAACGTCACCCACTGGACCCGCGACCGCACCCGCGGACCGCAGCTGCCGCTGGAATATATCATCCAGGCCCAGACCCAGGGGACCGCGCGGGCCGTCGGCCTGAACGACCGTGGCGTCATCGCGCCCGGCTACCGGGCCGACCTCAATGTCATCGACTACCCCAGGCTGAAGGTCGCCCGGCCGGAGATCGCCTACGACCTGCCCGGCGGCGGCAAGCGCCTCCTGCAGCGGGCCCAAGGCTATGCGGCGACCATCGTGGCCGGCCAGATCACCTACCGCGACGGCGAACCGACCGGCGCCTTGCCGGGCCGGCTGGTGCGCGGCGGCCAGTCGGCCCCCGTGGCCATGGCGGCGGAGTAGCCCGCGGCCTTGACCCTGCCGGGTGGCCGGAACAGTCTGCCGCCGAAGAGAGCGTCCAGTCTCTCGACGGCGGGAAGCCCATGGAAAAAGCCTATGACCTGATCATCCGGGGCGGGACCGTCGTGGATGGGACCGGCGCCGCGCCGTTCCAGGCCGACGTGGCGGTCAGGGACGGGCTGATCGCCGCGGTGGGCCAGTTGAGCGGGTCGGCGGCCGAGGAGATCGACGCCCGCGGCTTGCTGGTGACCCCGGGTTTCGTCGATATCCACACCCACTATGACGCCCAGGCGACCTGGAGCGAGCAGATGGCGCCGTCCTCCTGGCACGGCGTCACCACCGTGGTCATGGGCAATTGCGGCGTCGGCTTCGCGCCCTGCAGGCCCGCCGACCACGACCGGCTGATCCAGCTGATGGAAGGTGTCGAGGACATCCCGTTTCCGGTCCTGGCCGACGGCATCCCGTGGAACTGGGAGAGCTACACCGACTACCTGGACAGCCTCGACGCCCGGCGCTTCGACGTCGATATCGGCAGCCAGCTGCCGCACGCGGCCCTGCGGGTCTTCGTCATGGGTGAGCGGGGCGTGAACCGCGAGCCGGCCACCCCGGCCGATATCGCGGCCATGGCGGCTCTGGCCGGGCGCGCCATGGAGGCGGGGTCCCTGGGGTTCGGCACCTCGCGCGTGCTCGCCCACCGCGCCTCCGACGGCTCGCCCATCGCGACGCTCACGGCCTCCGAGGAGGAACTGACCGCCATCGCCATGGCCATGGCCGACGCCGGCCAGGGCGTTCTGCAGGTGGTCTCGGACTTCACCGACGCCCCGGCCGAATTCGCCATGCTGCGCCGGCTGGTGGAAAGATCGGGCCGGCCCTTGTCCTTCTCCCTGGCCGAACACCCCAAATACCCGGGGCGGCACGACGACATGCTGCGCTGGCTGAGCGAGGCGGCCGCCGACGGGCTGGTCATGCGCGGCCAGGCGCCCAGCCGCCCGGTGGGGACCCTGTTCGGCCTCGAGCTGACCTTCAACCCGTTCAGCCGCCATCCCAGCTACGTGAAGATCCAGGATCTGCCCCTGGCCGAGCGGGTCGCCCGTCTGCGCGACCCCGCCTTCCGCGCCGCCCTGCTGGCCGAAGACCCGGCGGCCGAGACGGCCGGCGGCATGTACCGCTCCCGCACCTGGGACAAGATGTATCCGGTGGGCGAGACGGTGGACTACGAGCCTGATCCGGCGACGTCCGTCGAGGCCCTGGCCGCGTCGCGGGGCGTCGATCCCTACGAGGTCGTGCTCGACCAGATGCTGACCAACGAAGGGCGCGGGATGCTCTACGCGCCGGGCCTCAACTTCGTGCACAACAACCTGGATTCCACCCGCGCCATGCTGAGCCATCCCCAGGTCGTGCCGGGGCTTTCCGATGGCGGCGCGCACCTGGGCATGATCTGCGACGCCAGCTTCCCGACCACCAACATCGTCCACTGGACCCGCGACCGCACGCGCGGCCCGAAGCTGACCCTCGAACACATGGTCAAGGCCCAGTGCCGCGACACCGCCGAGACGGTGGGCCTCTACGACCGCGGCCTGATCGCCGTCGGCTACCGGGCCGACCTCAATGTGATCGACCACGCGGGACTGACACTGCTGGCGCCGGAGGTGATCTACGACATGCCCACCGGCGGGCGGCGCATCGTCCAGCGGGCGAAGGGCTATGTGGCCACCCTCGTCGCCGGCCAGGTCACCTATCGCGACGGCCAGCCCACCGGCGCCCTGCCCGGCCGCCTGATCCGCGGCGCCAAGACCGCGCCCACGGCCTTGGCGGCGGAATAGCCGGACGCGGCTAGCTCCAGGGGTGAGTCGGCCCCATAAGAGAGCCGATGTCCCCCGCGCTTGCCGAGCTTTCCCCATCGCCTCTCGACGAGGCCCGCGAGGTCCTGCGCCGGACCTTCGGGCACCAGGAGTTCCGCGGCCTGCAGGCGCCCGTGATCGCCGAGGTCCTGGCCGGCCGAAGCGCCATGGCCGTGCTGCCCACCGGCGGCGGCAAGAGCCTGTGCTACCAGATCCCCAGCATGATCCGCCCGGGCCTGGGGCTGGTGGTGTCGCCGTTGATCGCGCTGATGACCGACCAGGTGGCGGCCCTGCAGCAATCCGGCGTGGCCGCCGAGCGGCTGGATTCCAACATCGACCCGACGACCAAGGACGGCATCTGGCGGCGCATCGAGGCGGGCGAACTCGACCTGCTCTACGTCTCGCCGGAAGGGCTGATGCAGCCCTGGATGCTGGAGCGGCTTTCGCGCACGCCGCTCTCCCTGATCGCCATCGACGAGGCCCACTGCGTCAGCCAGTGGGGCCACGACTTCCGCCCCGACTACCGGATGCTGGGCCGCCTGGCGCAGATCTTCCCGGGCGTGCCGCGCCTGGCGGTCACCGCCACCGCCGACGCCCGCACCCGCGAGGACATCCGCGCCGAGCTTCAACTCGAGGAATCCGCCGAGTTCGTCGCCAGCTTCGCGAGGCCGGAGCTGATCCTCTCGGCCGAGCGCAAGCGCGGCCCGGCCCAGAAGCGGGTGGTCGAACTGGTCACCGCAAGACCTGGCCGCGCCGGCGTGGTCTATGCCGGCTCCCGCGACGGCACCGAGAAACTGGCCCAGGCGCTGCGCGACGCCGGCGTCCCGGCGCTCGCCTACCACGCCGGCCTGGAGCGCAACCTGCGCACCGAGCGGCTGGAGCAGTTCCTGCAGGACGAGGCCGGCGTGATGGTCGCGACCATCGCGTTTGGCATGGGGGTGGACAAGCCCGACGTCCGCTTCGTGATCCATGCCGACCCGCCGGCCTCCATCGAGGCCTACTGGCAGGAGATCGGCCGGGCCGGGCGCGACGGCGAGCCGGCCGAGGGGATCACACTCTACGGCGCCGCCGACATGGCCTGGGCGCTGCGCCGCACCGCGGAGCGCGACGTGGACGAGAGCGTCAAGCAGGTCCAGGTCCGCAAGGTCCGCCAGCTTTACACCATGCTGGACGGAGTGGGCTGCCGGGCGGGAACCGTGCGGCGCTATTTCGGCGAGACGGACGTCGAGCCCTGCGGCCAGTGCGACCTGTGCACGGGGGCGGTGGAGACCACCGACGCCACCGAGGCCGCCCAGAAGGCGCTCAGCGCCGCCCACCGCCTGGCCGGGCGCTATGGGCGAGGCCGGCTGATCGACCACCTGCTGGGCAAGACCAAGGACGTCAGCGACCACGAGGCCAGCCTCTCCACCTGGGCGATCGGCCAGGAGCTTTCCCAGGCCCAGTGGCGCGACCTGACCGACCAGCTGCTGTTCGAGGGGCTGCTGCGCGAGGACCCCAACGATGGCCGCCCGCTGGTGGGCCTGGGCGACCCCGAGGCCGTGCGCGCCGTCTTCCGCGGCGAGCGGCGGATCGCCATGCGCAAGCCGGTCGAGGGCTATGACGACACCACCCGCTCCGGCCGTCCGCGCAAGCGCAGCCGCGAGACCGCCGCCGCCCTGTCGCCCGCCGACCAGCCGCTGTTCGAGGCCCTGCGCGCCTGGCGCTCCGGCCAGGCCAAGGCCCAGCACGTACCGCCCTACGTGATCTTCAACGACCGCACCCTGACCGAGATCGCCCAGATGAAGCCCGCCACGCCCGGCGCCCTGGAACAGGTCAACGGCGTCGGCGAAGGCAAGCTCGCCCGCTATGGCCAGGCGGTGCTGGCGGTGGTCGGCGGCTTCGAGGGCTAGTTGCTGGCCGCGGCACGCCGCGCGGCGGCCAGCGCTAGAGCGACCCACTCCCTCGCGACGTCAGGATCTTCCCACACCTCTTCCGGAGCCCGGCGATACCGCGTCGCCCGGCCACGCACCTCGAAGGCCGCGAGGCCCAGGTCGTCGAACTGGCGCTCAGTCTGCTCATCGGCCTTGAGGTAGAGGGCCTCGTTCACCGCCAGGGCGAAGATCAGGTCGCCGTCATAGACGCCGGCGCCGCCGAACATCTTCTTGATCCGCAGGTCCGGCACAAAGGCCAGGACGTCGCGGAGCGCCCCCAGGAAGCTGGCGCTGACCGCCACGGCCCGCTCCCTCTTAGACGTCGACTTCGGCGTCGAGGGCGTTTTCCTGGATGAACTCGCGGCGGGGCTCGACCAGGTCGCCCATCAGGCGGGTGAACATGTCGTCGGCGTCGTCAGCGTGGTTGACCTTGACCTGCAGCAGGGTGCGGGCATTGACGTCGAGGGTGGTTTCCCACAGCTGGTCGGCGTTCATCTCGCCCAGGCCCTTGTAGCGCTGGATGGAGAGGCCGCGCCGGCCATTGTCCATGACCGCGTTCACCAGGTCGATCGGCCCGCGCACCGTGGTGGCCTTGTCGCGGCGGGTATAGACGGCCCGGCCGGCGAACACCTCGGCCAGCTCCTTCGAGCGCTCGGCCAACCTGCGCGCATCGGCGGCCTGCAGCAGCAGCTCGTCCAGCACCACGCGCTCCGAAACCCCGCGCTTGATGCGCGAGAACACATAGCCGCCCAGGTCGCCCCTGGCGCCGGACCAGGCGCCGTCGCCCTCCTCGGCGTAGAGGTCGAGCCGCGCGGCCGCCCTGGCGATGTCGCCGCCTTCCGCCAGCAGGCCGGCCAGCGCCGCCTGTTCCACCGCGAAGGCCGGCGCGCGCGCCGCCAGCCGCTCGACATTGGCCTTGGCGCCCCGGGCCGTGGTGACCATGGCCAGCAGGTCCTGGCCCATCAGGCGCTCGCCCGACGACAGGTCCAGCGTGGCCCCGTCGATGCCCTCGTCGATCAGATAGAGCTCGAGTTCGGCGTCGTCCTTCAGATAGCGGACCGACTTGCCCTTGGACGCCTTATAGAGCGGCGGCTGGGCGATATAGAGGTAGCCGCGCTCGATCACCTCCGGCATCTGCCGGTAGAAGAAGGTGAGCAGCAGGGTGCGGATGTGGGCGCCATCGACGTCGGCGTCGGTCATCAGCACGATCTTGTGGTAGCGCAGCTTGTCGATGTTGAAGTCGTCGCGGCCGATGCCGGCGCCCAGCGCCGTGATCAAGGTGCCCACCTGATCCGACGCCAGCATCCGGTCGAACCGGGCGCGCTCCACATTCAGGATCTTGCCCCTGAGCGGCAGGATTGCCTGGTTGTCACGGTTCCTGGCCTGCTTCGCCGAGCCGCCGGCGGAATCGCCTTCCACGATGAAGATCTCGGACTTGGCTGGGTCCTTCTCGGAACAGTCGGCGAGCTTGCCCGGCAGGGACGAGATATCCAGCGCCGACTTGCGGCGGGTGAGCTCGCGGGCCTTGCGGGCGGCCTCGCGGGCGGCGGCGGCCTCGGCGATCTTCTGGACGATCATCCGGGCTTCGTTGGGGTGTTCCTCGAACCAGGTCCCTAGGCCTTCCTGCACCAGGCCCTCGACGGCCGGGCGGACCTCCGAGGACACCAGCTTGTCCTTGGTCTGGGACGAGAACTTGGGGTCCGGCACCTTCACCGACAGCACGCAGGTCAGGCCCTCGCGGGCGTCTTCCCCGCCCACGGAGACCTTCTCGCGCTTGGCCGCGCCGGAGGTTTCCGCATAGCCGGTGATGATCCGGGTGAGCGCCGATCGGAACGCCGCCAGGTGGGTTCCGCCGTCCCGCTGGGGGATGTTGTTGGTGAAGCAGAGCACGTTCTCGTGGTAGCTGTCGTTCCACCACAAGGAGAGGTCGACCTCGACGTTCTCGCGCCGGCCACGGATGACGATCGGCTCCTTCAGGAGCGGCGTCTTGGCGGCGTCCAGGTGGCGCACGAAGGCCTCGATGCCGCCCTCGTAGTGCATGACCTCCACCACCGGCTCAGGCCCGCGGTGATCCTTGAGCCAGATGGTCACCCCGGAATTCAGGAACGCCAATTCGCGCAGGCGGTGTTCCAGGGTCTTCAGGTCGAAGTCGATGAAGGCAAAGGTTTCCAGCGACGGCAGGAAGGTGACCTCGGTGCCCGACAGCGGCAGGCCGTTCTCGCGCATCGGCGCATCGCCGGTCTCGATCAGCGGCGACACCGAATCCCCGTGCCGGAACTCCATCTCGTAGGATTTTCCGCCGCGATAGATCTTCAGCTTCAGGAAGGACGACAGCGCATTGACCACCGACACGCCCACGCCGTGCAGCCCGCCGGAGACCTTGTAGCTGTTCTGGTCGAATTTCCCGCCGGCGTGCAGCTGGGTCATGATGACCTCGGCGGCCGAGATGCCCTCGCCCTCGTGGATGTCCACCGGGATGCCGCGGCCGTCGTCGGTGACTGTCACCGAGCCGTCGGGATTGAGGATCACCTCGACCCGGCTCGCCCAGCCGGCCAGGGTCTCGTCGATGGCGTTGTCGACCACCTCATAGACCATGTGGTGCAGGCCAGACCCGTCATCGGTGTCGCCGATGTACATCCCCGGCCGCTTGCGCACGGCGTCCAGGCCCTTCAGGACCTTGATGCTTTCCGCGCCATAGTCGTCCTGGCCGTTGTTGTCGGCGGTGGGGCCATCCCCGGAAATCTGGGGGCCGTTGGGGGTCTCGTTGTCTTCGCTCATTTGGTGTCCAGCTGAGTCAGGCCTGAGGCGTCCACGCGAACACCCTGGGCCCGTCCTTTCAGGTCTTCGAAGAGGTGCTCGTCGGTTCCGGTCAGGAAGGCCTGGAGCCCGAGCGCCTCGATTTCGTCGAACAGAGCGGCCCGCCGGATGCGGTCCAGATGCGCTGCGACTTCGTCCAGCAACAATATAGGGCTTGGGGCTGATTCTGCACGTGAAAGCCGTGCGGATTGCGCCAGAACCAGGTTCAAAATCAGCGCTTTCTGCTCGCCGGTGGAGCATTCTGCCGCCGGGCGGTCCTTTTCGGCGTGGATCACCGCCAGGTCGCCCCGGTGCGGGCCGGTGAGCGCGCGGCCGGCGGCGGCGTCCCGAGGCCTGGCGGCGGCCAGGGCCTGTGCAAGTTTCGCCTCGATGTCGGCGATCTCAGCGCCGGCCAGCGACATCTGCTCCCACTCACCGGTCAGCGACAGCCGGGCCTGGGGGAAGGGCCGCTCGCCCCGCCCGTCGATCTCGGCCTGCAGGGCGGACAGCGTCGTGGCGCGGGCCTCGGCCATCAGGGCGCCGGCCTCCGCCAGCCGGGCCTCCAGCGCGTCCAGCCAGGCCGGATCGGGCGCCATGGCCTCGTCGGTCAGCAGGCGCATCCGCTCGCGCTGCGCCCGCTCATAGGCCTGGGCGTGGGCGGCATGGCGCGGGATGGCGGCGAACACCAGCCGGTCGAAGAACTTCCGCCGCTCCGTGGCCCCCTCCAGGAAAAGCCGGTCCTGGGCCGGGGTCAGCCACACCTGGCGCAGGTGGTCGGCCAGGCGCCCTGGCGGCACGGCCTCGCCCTCGATCCGCAGGGTCCGGCGGCTGGCGCCCGCCTCGGCGATGCCGGTGCCCAGCTGGGTCGCCTCGCCATCGGCCCCGACCACCGCTGAGACCGCCCAGGGCCGCCCCTGCGTCTCGCCCGGCAGCCGCCGGCCGACCTCGGCCAGGCTCGCGCCGCGCAACCCCCGGCCGGGGGTGAAGAAGCTCACCGCCTCCAGCAGGTTGGTCTTCCCCGCCCCATTGGGCCCGACCAGATAGACCGGCCGACCGTCCAGCACGAGGTCGGCCCGGGCGTAGGAGCGGAAATCGGTGAGCGTCAACCGCGACAGCGCCGTCGTGGTCACGGCCGGGTCTCGCAGGCGGGCTCCACCGGCGCTGCGCCGGGGAAGAAGGCCGGCCAGACGCCCTGCGCCGCCATCTTCTCCGCCAGGGCCTTGACGCTTCGGCCTGTCTCGGCGGCCACGCAGATGGTGTCCGCCGCGCCGTTGACGGCCAACGGCTCGCAGCCCGCTGAGCCGTGCGCCACGCCGTCCATCAGCGCCGCCCGCCCGCTCAGGGCCTTGCCGCCGCGCAGGACCAGCAGCAGGTCCTGCGGCCGGGCCCGCACCACAGCCTCGTAGGGATCGGCCAAGGCCGGGCGCACCAGGATCAGGTCGGCGGCCAGGCCGGTGCGGATCGCGCCCACGGCGTCTTCCATGTGCACGGCCCGGGCCGGACTGATGGTCATCATCGCCCAGAGTTCGCGCGGACCGATCAGGCCCCCCAGGTGTTCGCGGCTGTAGGCCAGCGCGCAGTCCGCCTCGCGCGGCATGGAGATCGAGCCGGAGGGCAGCCAGTCTGTGCCGAGCGCCAGCAGCACCCCGGCCTTCCTCGCCGCGGCCACGTCCAGGGTCTGTCCATAAAGCGACAGGTTCGAGCGCGGCGACCAGACCACGGCAGACTTTCGCCGGCCCACCTGCGCCAGCATCGCCGGCGTCAGGCCGACCCCGTGGACGATGACCAGGTTGGCGCGCACGATGTCGTGGGACAGGCCGCCGGCGGCGGTGGGGGTGGTGTCGAAGTCCTTTTCGCCCAGGCAGCGGAACTCGTTGCGGGCCGCGCCGTCGCGCCCCTCGGACACATGGGCCACATAGGCCGAAAGCGCCCCCACCTCGGCCTCGGTGGCCACGTGAGGATAGTCGCAGTCACCCTCGCGCTGGGTCCCGTCGGCGTCGCCCAGGGGGAAGATGGCGTAGGTGGCGCGGGCGACGTTCAGCCCCTCCAGTCCGGCCTGGAGGTCGAGATTGCGGGTCAGGCCCGGCGCCATGGACCCGCCGACGATCGAGGTCGTGCCGCTGAGCAGGTGGCGCAGTTCGCCCCAGGCCAGGACATCGGGGTCGGTCGAGAGGACGAAATCCTCCCTGGCCTTGAAGCCCCGCATCCCCTTGCGCCAGTCGTTGCGCTGGCCATAGCGGACCCCGTCGTCGGGCCGGGGCGCGATGTGGGCGAAGGCCAGGTGTTCGTGCAGGTTGATGAAGCCCGGCGACAGCACCGCGCCCGGGCATTCGATCCTCGCCGCGTGAGGCCGGGCGCTGTGGCAATCGGGTCCTGCGCAGGCGATCGCGCCGTCGCGGTCCACCGCTACGTCGGCGATCACGGGCCGAGCCTGGCCGGTCAGCACCAGGGCGCGGATCACCAGCCCGTCGGCGCCGGCCCGGACCCGGCAGGCCTCGTCCGCCCAGGCGCCAGAGGCGGCCAGGGCGAGCGCCAGTCCGAGCAGAATTCCCCGCAGCGTCGTCATGGCCCTGCATACAGGGTTTCGTCGGGATCGGAGAAGGTTCTGGGGCTCCTAGGCGTAGAGCGGCGCGTGGAGGCTGGAGAGCGCCAGGGCGGCGGCGCCGGCCAGGACGGCGAGCGCGGGGATGAGTTTGAGCCAGTTGGACATGAGGCTCAGATAGGAAGTCACAGCCAAGCTTGCCAGTTAAGCTTTGGACATGTGGCGCCCGCGTCAGGCCGCCCGCCGCTCAGCCCGCGAAAGCCTCGCCTCGGCGTCGCCGATGTAGTCGCGGGTGATCGGCACGGCGTCGGCCTTCCTGGTCAGCTGAAGCTGGAAGACCATGTGGCCCCGGTGGCGGAAGGCCAGTTCGCTGACGGACAGATAGAACTCCCACATCCGGCAGAACCGCTCATCGAAGAGGGTGCAGATCTCGGCGCGGCGGGCGGTGAAGCGCTCACGCCAGCAGCGCAGGGTCTCGGCGTAGTGGAGCCGCAGCACCTCGATATCGGCGACGATCAGGCCGGCTCGCTCGACGGCCGCCAGGGTCTCCGAAAGCGCCGGGATATAGCCGCCCGGGAAGATGTACTTGGCGATCCAGGGCTGGGTGAAGGCCGGGCCCTCCGCGCGGCCGATGGAGTGGATCACCGCCACCCCATCCTCGGTGAGCAGCTTCGCCACCTGGTCGAAATAGGCCTGGAAGTTGGGCCGGCCCACATGTTCGAACATCCCCACCGAGACGATCCGGTCATAGGTCCCGGCCACGTCGCGGTAGTCGGTAAGCGAGAAACGGGCCCGGCCCGCCAGGCCCGCCGCCTCCGCCCTGGCCTGGGCGGTGGTCAGCTGTTCGGTGGAGAGCGTGATCCCTTCGAAAGCGATGTCCGCCGCCTGGGCCAGCGTCAGGCCAAGGCCGCCCCAGCCGCAGCCGATCTCGAGGACCTTCTGTCCCGGTTCGAGCAGCAGCTTGGCCGCCAGATGCGCCTTCTTGGCCGCCTGGGCCTCTTCCAGGCTGGCCTCCGGATAGGGGAAATAGGCGCAACTGTACTGCAGGTCAGGGTCGAGGAAGCGCCGGTAGAAATCCACCGACAGGTCGTAGTGGTGGGCGACATTGCGACGCGCGGCGGCCCGCGCATTGGCCTGCATCCGGCGATCCAGCCACCAACGGGATATGGCGTTGGCCCGCCGCAGCGGCCGGTACTTCGAATTGCGCCCGATCAGGTCGACGAGGTCGTGGATGGAGCCCCGCTCCATGACGAGGCCGCCCTCCATATAGGCCTCGCCGAAGCCCAATTCCGGATTGGCGGCCAACCGGGCCAGCCAGCGCGGACTGGCGATCGCCACCGCCACCGGCGCGTCCGCCCCGTCGCCGAAGTCGATCTGGCGGCCGCCGGGCAGGCGCACGCTGAGCGCGCCCTCGCGGACCACCTGCCGAAGATAGGTCTCCAACGCCATCGGACACCCCCTGCACATCGCCAGAGGAACCCATGAAAATCCAAGGCCATGGTCGCTGTCAACGATGGGGATCGACCCGGATTTCATCGATTGCGGGCGGCGATTCCTTGACTCCCGGCAGGCCCGCTCCTAAGTGCCTCACCGCGTTAGCACTCAAGGGCTGCGACTGCTAACACACGGCCTCCGGGCCGCCGCAGCGTCTCAACAAACCAACCGTCTTGAACGGAGAAAGAGCAAAATGGCGTTTCGTCCTCTCGGAGATCGCGTTCTCGTCAAGCGCGTCGAGGAAGAAGAGAAGACCAAGGGCGGGATCATCATCCCCGACACCGCCAAGGAAAAGCCGCAGGAAGGCGAAGTCGTCGCCGTGGGCCCCGGCGCCCGCGATGAAAGCGGCAAGGTTCAGCCCCTCGACGTCAAGAAGGGCGACCGCATCCTGTTCGGCAAGTGGTCCGGCACCGAGGTCAAGCTCGACGGCCAGGATCTGCTGATCATGAAGGAAAGCGACGTCCTGGGCGTGCTCGAGGCCTAAGGCCCGAGTTCACCGGCGCTTTCTTCCCCCTAGAATTTCACCAGAAAAAGAGAACCCAACATGGCTGCGAAAGACGTCTTTTTCGCCTCCGACGCGCGCGATCGTATGCTGCGCGGCGTCAACATCCTGGCCAATGCGGTCAAGGTGACCCTCGGCCCCAAGGGCCGCAACGTCGTCATCGAAAAGTCCTTCGGCGCCCCGCGCTCCACCAAGGACGGCGTCTCGGTGGCCAAGGAGATCGAACTGGCTGACCGCTTCGAGAACCTCGGCGCCCAGCTGATCCGCGAAGTCGCCTCCAAGACCAACGACAAGGCCGGCGACGGCACCACCACCGCCACCGTCCTGGCCCAGGCCATCGTGGTCGAGGGCCTGAAGTCGGTCTCCTCGGGCCGTAACCCGATGGACCTGAAGCGCGGCATCGACAAGGCCGTCATCGCCGTGGTCGAGCACATCAAGGCTTCGGCCAAGAAGGTGACCACCAACGACGAGATCGCCCAGGTCGGCACCATCTCCGCCAACGGCGAAGTCGAAATCGGCAAGATGATCGCCCGCGCGATGGAAAAGGTCGGCAACGAGGGCGTGATCACGGTTGAAGAGGCCAAGAGCCTCGAGACCGAACTCGACGTCGTCGAGGGCATGCAGTTCGACCG
>CANJLK010000034.1 GCA_947475465.1 Caulobacteraceae bacterium
CTCGACCTGATCATGGACGAGGGCGTCTGCCGGGGCGTCACCGCCTGGAAGCTGGACGACGGCACCCTGCACCGGTTCCAGGCCCAACAGGTGATCCTGGCCACCGGCGGCTATGGCCGGGCCTACTTCTCCTGCACCAGCGCCCACACCTGCACCGGCGACGGCGGCGGGATGGTGCTGCGCGCCGGCCTGCCCCTGCAGGACATGGAGTTCGTGCAGTTCCACCCCACCGGCATCTACGGCGCGGGCTGCCTGATCACCGAGGGCGCGCGCGGCGAAGGCGGTTACCTGACCAATTCCGAAGGCGAGCGGTTCATGGAGCGCTATGCGCCCTCCGTGAAGGACCTGGCGCCGCGCGACATGGTCAGCCGCGCCATGACCATCGAGATCCGCGAAGGCCGCGGCGTGGGCCCGAAGAAGGACCACATCAACCTGCACCTCGATCACCTGGATCCGAAGATCCTGCACCAGCGCCTGCCGGGTATCTCCGAAAGCGCCAAGATCTTCGCAGGTGTAGATGTCACCAAGGAGCCAATCCCGGTCTTGCCGACCGTCCATTACAACATGGGCGGTATTCCGACGAATTTCTATTCTGAAGTGGTTACTAAGGCTGGTAAGGATCCGGACAAGGTTGTGCCGGGGCTTATGGCGGTGGGCGAGGCGGCCTGCGTGAGCGTGCACGGCGCCAACCGGCTGGGCTCCAATTCGCTGATCGACCTGGTGGTGTTCGGTCGCTCGGCGGCGCTGCGGTGCGCCGAGACGATCAAGGCCGGCGCCACGCAGCCGGAACTCACCCCGGCGATGACCGATGGCCACATCGCTCGCTTCGACCGCTTCCGCACGGCGTCGGGCAAGACCTCGACGGCGGCGCTCAGGCTGGAGATGCAGCAGGCCATGCAGGAGGACGCCGCGGTGTTCCGCACCGGCGAGAGCCTGGTCTCCGGCGTCAAGCGCATGGAGGCGGTGCAGCGCAAGCGTTCCGACCTGTCGGTCACCGACCGCAGCATGATCTGGAACACCGATCTGATGGAGACGCTGGAGCTCGACAACCTGATCGGCCAGGCGGTCACCACGGTGGTGGGCGCCGGCAATCGCAGCGAGAGCCGCGGCGCCCACGCCCGCGAGGACTTCCCCGACCGCGACGACAAGACCTGGATGAAGCACACCCTCACCTGGTTCGACGACGCTTCGGGCAAGGTCAAAATTGACTATCGCCCGGTCCACGACTTCACGATGACGAACGACATCGCCTACATCCCGCCTAAAGCGCGCGTGTATTGAGGAGCCGCCCCCATGGTTGAACTCGCGCTGCCGAAGAACTCCCGCGTCCAGAAGGGCCGCCATCACAAGGCGGCGGGGCCTGGCAAGACCAAGACCTTCAAGGTCTACCGCTACGACCCCGAGGAAGGGGTCAATCCGCGCTGGGACACCTATGAGGTGGACGTGGAGAATTGCGGGCCGATGGTCCTGGACGTCCTGATCCACATCAAGAACACCATCGACCCGACGCTGGCGTTCCGGCGCTCGTGCCGCGAGGGCGTCTGCGGCTCCTGCGCCATGAACATCGGCGGGCGCAACACCTTGGCCTGCACCCACGGCTGGTCGGAAGTCCCCGGCCAGGCGGTGCAGATCAGCCCCCTGCCGCACCAGCCGGTGCTCAAGGACCTGGTCCCGGACCTGACCCTGTTCTACGCCCAGTACGCCTCCATCGAGCCCTGGCTGCACACCGACACCCCGGAGCCGGAGAAGGAGTGGATCCAGTCGCCGCAGGACCGCGAGAAGATCGACGGCCTCTACGAGTGCATCCTGTGCGCCTGCTGCACGACCTCGTGCCCCAGCTACTGGTGGAACGGCGAGAAGTACCTGGGACCCGCCACCCTGCTGCACGCCTATCGCTGGCTGATCGACTCCAGAGACGAGGCCACCGGCGAGCGGCTGGACCAGCTCGAAGACCCCTTCAAGCTCTACCGCTGCCACACCATCATGAACTGCGCCCAGGTCTGCCCCAAGGGCCTGAACCCGGCCAAGGCCATCGCCGAGGTGAAGAAGATGCTGGTGGAGCGGGTCGTCTAGGCCCCTCCCTCTTCCCCCTCTCGCGCGCTCACCTTGCGTGACCTAGATATCGCCGCGGATTTGGTCTTTGACCCAGAGCAAGGATTGCCAGACCCCCAGGCGCCACGGTTGACGCCCGAGTCATTTTGCTGCGACGGACCCCTATGAGCGACCCGACACCGCACGTTGTCATCCTGGGCGCCGGCCACGCCGGCGGCACGGCCGCGGCCCTGTTGCGCCAGTACGGGTTCGAAGGCGCCATCACCATGGTCGGCGACGAGCCGATCGCCCCCTACCAGCGCCCGCCGCTGTCCAAGGCCTGGCTGAAGGGCGAGGCCGACGCCGAGTCCCTGGCCCTGAAGCCGCTGGAATTCTACGCCGAGCACGGCATCGACTTCCGCCCCTCGATCCGGGCTGAAAGCCTGAACCGCGGCGCCAAGACCATTGCACTCTCCGATGGATCGAGCCTTTCCTACGACACCCTGATCATCGCCACCGGCGCGCGGGCCATAGCCCTGCCGATCCCCGGCGCGGACCTGAAGGGCGTCATGGCCCTTCGCACCGCCGCCGACGCCGAGCTCTTGAAGGCCACGGTCGGCCCCGGCAAGCAGCTGGCCGTGGTCGGCGGCGGCTATATCGGCCTGGAGGTCGCCGCCTCCGGCCGCGCCCTGGGCGCCGAGGTGGTGGTGCTGGAGCGCGAGACCCGCCTCCTGGCCCGCGTCGCCTGCGAGACCCTGTCGACCTTCTTCAAGGCCTATCACGAACAGCGCGGCGTCAAGTTCGAGCTGGGCGCCAGCGTCACCGGATTCACGGGCCAGAACGGCCACGTCACCGGCGTGACCCTGGCCGACGGGCGCACCATGGCCTGCGACGCCGCGGTCGTGGGCGTCGGCGCCCATCCCAACGAGGAACTGGCCAAGGACGCGGGCCTCGACACCGCCCGCGGCATCGTCGTCGACCTGGAGGCCCGCACCTCCGACCCCTCGATCTTCGCCATCGGCGACGTCGCCCACCGGCCGATGCCGATCTACGACCGCATGTTCCGCATGGAGAGCGTGCCCAACGCGCTGGAACAGGCCAAGCAGGCCGCCTGCGCCATCACCGGCCGGCCCGCGCCCAAGGGCGAGGTGCCGTGGCAGTGGTCGGACCAGTATGACCTGAAGCTGCAGATCGCCGGCTACGCCTTCGACGTGGACGAGATCATCGTGCGCGGCGACCCGGCCACGGCCAAGTTCGCGGTCTTCCATTTGAAGGGCGACCAGGTGCAGGCGGTGGAGGCGATCAACTCGCCGCCGGAATTCATGATGGGCAAGCAACTCATCGGGACGCGACGTCCTGTCTCCAAGGCGAGACTTGCGGACCCATCCATTTCCATGAAAGAGGTCGCCGCGTAAAACGGCGCGAGGGGGGCTTATGGCCACGATCACCTATATTGAACCGGACGGCACCGAGTACGTCGTTGAAGTGAAGAACGGCCTGTCCGTTATGGAAGGCGCCGTGAAGAACAACGTCCCCGGCATCGACGCCGACTGCGGCGGCGCCTGCGCCTGCGCCACCTGCCACGTCTATGTGGACGAGGCCTGGACCGAAAAGACCGGCAAGCCCTCGGCCATGGAAGAATCCATGCTCGACTTCGCCGAAGACGTGAAGCCCACCAGCCGCCTCTCCTGCCAGATCAAGGTCAGCGACGAGCTCGACGGCCTGATCGTCCGGACGCCGGAAAGCCAGCACTAAGAGGCGCGGGCGGCGGGGGGCGACGCACACATTCGTCTGCTCTGGTGAGATGGCGGCTTCTGGACTCATAGGCGACGTTCGGCGCGTCTGCTTTCAGGGGCTAAGACGAACGCCCAGGAGCGGAAGCTGCGCCAGACGGTGGCCTGCGCGGAGCATGACCTACGACCAGGGGCAGACGATGGTGCCGGGGATGGCTGGAAGGTCCGAAATCGGGCCTCTTTAACCCCCTGTGACCTCAGAAAGGACGGTTTCGAAATACGAGGGAACCAGGGTGTCCATCCCGAGGCGATCATCACCGACAAGCTGGCTTCGTACCGGGCCGCGGCCCGGGATCTAGCCCTGACCGAGCGCCACCGGCCTGGCGGGATGCGCGAGAATAATCGGGCGGAGAACTCGCATTTGCCGATCCGGCGACGGGAGCGAAAGCAGCAGAAATTCAAGTCCCGAGCTTCCGCCCAGCGATTCCTCGCCACCCACGCGGCCATCTATAACGTCTTCAATCTCCAGCCCCATCTGATCCGCCGACCGACCCTCCGCCAGTTCCGGGCCGAGGCCCATCAGACGTGGGCCGCAGCAACGGCGGCCGCGTAATCACGTCGCCGGGCAGGCGCTTTTTCGCCGGCGGATTTAACCTGACAAGACCGGGAGGGGTCCTCGTAAGCCTCGCTGAGCTTGGTCGTCGCGTTCAAAGCCGTCTCCTGTTTCCTAATTCATCGCCCGAGCAGGCAGGCCTAGCTAAGCAAGTCTGTGCCGCGATCAGGTCAATGTCCGCCGATCCCGGCTACGCCACCCAGGGCCTGGAACCGCCGGCTGCTGGCGGTGCACGGGGGTGAGATGCCACCGTGTTGAGCGGACCCGAGAAAGCATGTGCGGGCGGTCCATCTAGATTATCCTACAGCCGAAGTTCGTTGGCCGGAATGTCGGCGGCCTGCAGCGACAACGAATTGAAGGAGGGAGCAATGGCCAGCGAGTCGCGAAAAGCCGATGCGCCGACCAAGTCAGCGCCGACGCAGCGCGCACATCGAGGGCCCGTAGGCGGGTCTGCCGGCAGCCTCTATGTCCGCAACGCCTGGTACGTTGCGTCGTGGAAGGAGGACCTTGGGCCTGAGGCGCCAGTAGCGGTGACCATTCTTGGCGAGCGCATCGTGCTTTGGCGATCGGCCGGGCGCGTGATGGCCTTCGAGGATCGTTGCATCCACCGCCTCGCACCGCTGTCGCGCGGACGCTGCGAAGGCGCGAACCTGCGCTGCATGTACCACGGGCTGCTGTTCAATACCGAGGGCCAGGTAGTGGAGATTCCCGGCCAGCCGAACGTACCTCCGGACGCCAGGGTACGCAGCTTTCCGGTTTTCCAGCAGGCCAGCTGGATCTGGGTCTGGATGGGCGACCCGGCGCTGGCCGATGAGGCCCTGATACCGCCGGCCATCGCGCTCGATGACCCGGACTGGATGATGGGGCGGGGCCAGATCGACTATGAGGCTGAGGCGCGCTTAATTAACGACAACCTGCTGGACTTCAGCCACTTCGCCTTCGTCCATGAGCAGAGCCTGAAGACAAACCGGTCACACGCCGAACACGTGCCCAATGTCTCGCCGATGCCGCGCGGTGTCCGTTTCCAGAGCTGGCGCGAGCCCGACGGCGCGGCGGCCGAGCACTGGAACGAGCACACCTACATCATCCCCGGAATTCTGTTCAGCCAAAGCGCGACCTTCCCGGCAGGCACGGGGGCCGCATGCGACCGTGGTTTCCCCGATCTGGCGCTGGCAACCCATATCCAGGTAGCGTGCCAGGCGGTGACGCCAACTGGCGAACGGACGGCGCGCTATTTCTTCTCGTTCGGCGTCCACCGCAGGTTCGGGGACGAGGCCTGGCTCGCGAAGATGATGGCGACGCTCGATCAAGCCTATGCGGAGGACAAGGCGATGATCGAGGCCCAGCAGAAGATCATCGACGCCACCCCCGTGCCCAGGATCATGCCGACGGCGCACGACCGCGGCGTGATTATGTTCAACCAGCAGGTTGCCGCCCTGGTGCGCGAAGAGCGGTCCACCTTGGGGTTCTGATGGCGCCGTTTTAGAATCGACGGGGGTCCTTCCAACGCCTTGCGGCCGAGGCCGGGGCTCCACTACGAGGGACGTGGGGTCCGGGCTCTGGAAGGACAGCGTTGGCCTGCGATTGAAAAGGATTCTGCCGCGACTTGCTGGCAGCGCTTCCGACAATCCAGATTAGGCGCAATTATGGGTGGGCCGTCCTGTGCGACGCTCCCGCGCTACTGATTTTATGATCACCGGAGTGGTCATGCGCGGGGACGTCGCCCCGCAACATTACGCGCCGCAAACACGGTCCATCAATGACCGGGATGTTCTATATTTGTTCTTCCTTCCATCCCCTGCTATCCTCCCCCCATGCTCGCCGCTCCGCCGCCGCCCTACCCTCGCGCCGAGATGATGCGGCGGGTCGCAGCGCGGGTGGAGGCGGGGTGGAGCTTCACGACGCTGGGGCGGGAGCCGGGATTTCCCGGCCGGCAAACCCTGATGCGCTGGGCGAAGGCGGATGCGGAGTTCGCCGCGCGGGTGGCGCGGGCCAGGGCCTTGGGCTGCGACGCGCGGCGCCGCGCCCGGCTGGCGGCCCAGGCCTATGACGAGGCCCGGGCTCAGGCCTTCCTGTTGCGGGTGCGGCGGGGCGACACTGTGGGCGACCTGTTGCGGACGCCGGGCCAGCCGCACAGGCGGGTGCTGGAACGCTGGCGGCGGGAGCAGCCCGGTTTCGCCGCCGCCCTGAAGGCCTCGCTGCGGTTCTCGCGCCAGGAGCGGCCACGCAAATGGCGCTTCGACCAGGCCGTGGCCGACGAGATGGTGCGCCGGGTCTGGCGCGGCGAGACCCTGAGGGCGCTGGCGCGCGATCCCGGCTTTCCCACCGAACTGGCGCTGGCCGGCTGGCGGCGCGTGCGGCCGGACTTCGACGCGGCCTTGCGGATGGCCATGGGCGTCGGCCACGGGGCGAGGAAGGCGGCGGGGCGGCGCGTGTCGCCGGACCTCACCGACGCCATCGCGCTGCACATCCTGGCCGGCGGGTCGCTGAAGAGCGCGGGGGCGCGGCCGGACATGCCCTGGCCCCAGACGCTCTACGGCTGGATGCGGACGCGGCCTGAGTTCGCGCACGCCATCGGCGTGGCCCAGCAGATGCGCGACGAGATGATCGTCGAGCGGGCCATGGAGCTGGCCGAGCGGCTGACGCCGGAGACGGCGAAAGAAGGGGCGGCCGAGCTGGCGCAGGCGCGGCTGCGGCTGGGGCGGCTGACGGTGGGCGCGCCCAGGGGGCCCAGGCCGAAGGGGGGCTGAGATCCTCTCCCCGCAGGGGGACGTGGCGCTTGGAGCGCAGCGACGAGCGACGGAGGGGGAGCCGTGGGCCAGGTTCCGATTCCCCCTCCGACACGGCTCGCAGGCTCGCCGCGCCACCTCCCCCGGGGGGGGGTGGATCTGGGGGTGAGGGGCGCTGGGCGAGATCCTCTCCCCGCAGGGGGAGGTGCGGTCGGAGCGCAGCGACGAGCGGCGGAGGGGGAGCGCCGTGGGCCAGGTTCTGATTCCCCCTCCGACACGGCTCGCAGGCTCGCCGCGCCACCTCCCCCTGGGGGGTGAGGATCTGGGGACGCGGGGGCGCTACTCCATTGAAGGCGAGCCGGATCAGGGGTGTGGCCGTTCTTTCACCCCGGTCATCCCCGCGAAAGCGGGGACCTAGGCGTTTTGGGTTGCAGACTCCAATTCGCCCAGAGCCTTCCCGCCGTCGAGAACAGGAAAAAGCCTGGGTCCCCGCTTTCGCGGGGATGAGCGGGTTTGAGGATCGGCGCTAGGGCGGGCCTTCGCCGTCGCGGCCCTGGTGGTAGCGGGCGGCGGCTTCGTCCATGCGGGGGAGGTTGGCCTGGGCCCAGTAGGCGAGCGCCCGCAGGGGGCCGGCCAGGTCGCGGCCGAGGTCGGAGTACTGGTATTCCACGCTGGGCGGGTTGGTCGGATAGACGGTGCGGACGATCAGGCCCTCCCGCTCGAGGTTGCGCAGGGTCAGCGTGAGCATCCGCTGCGACACGCCGTCGATGGCCCGCGACATGGCGTTGAACCGCTTGGGCCCGGTGGACAGCGCCTCCATCACCAGGATCGTCCACTTGCTGCCGATCCGGTCGAGCAGGGTCGTGAGCGGCCGGGCGGCGGAGACTTCGGTATCAGGCATGTTCGTTGCGGACAATTTGGCGCCTCCTTGCGCCCGAAAGGCAATGCGGTATCGAAGAGCCCAACAGTATGCGCTGAATTGGGCGCAAGTCTGAAACCGCCCCTGCGAGATGGCGGAACCTGAACAGTTTGGGGGAAGCCATGACGGCGTCGGCGAGCGATCTCAGTCCCATCCAGTGGTCCAAGTGGGCGGACAATCCCTATCCGCTCTACAAGGTGCTGCGCGACCAGGGCCCGATCTTCCACGACGCGCCCAACAACGCCTATCTGGTGACCCGCTATGACGAGGTCTTCCAGGTGCTCGCCGACGTGGAGCGGTTCTCCAACATCCCGGCCAACCTGTTGGACACCGCGCCCAACGACCGGATCAGCACGCTGCGCAACGCCGATCCGCCGCGCCACACCTGGATCCGGGCAATCGTCATGCCGCTGTTCACCTCGCGCGAGATGCGCAGGCTGGACCCCTATTTCAAGCAGCTGTCCGCCGAGCTTCTGGACAAGGTGGAGGAGGGCGACACGGTCGAGGTCTCCTCGCAGATCGCCATCCCCCTGCCCGGCCGGGTGACCTGCGACCTCCTGGGCGTGCCCGACGAGAAGAAGGCGCGCTTCCTGGACCTGACCGCCGAGCGCCTGCGGCTGATGAACGTCCAGACCCGGAGCGGGGATTCGTACGCCACCGGCCCGAGCGGCCTGTTGCCCACCGACCGGACCTTCCTGGAGGTGCGCAACGAGCTTTGGGAGACCATCGAGCCGATCATGGCCGCGAGGCGCCAGAAGCCCGAGCACGACGCCATCACCCTGCTGGCCCAGGCGCAGGATAAGGTGGGCACCGACCAGCTGCCCAACGAGATCATCATCGACCTGTTGCTGCAGCTCCTGACCGGCGGGTTCCACACCACCCAGCACCTGCTGGAGATGTTCATCGACCTGTTGGCCGACCGCGACGACATCTGGCAGCGGCTGCGGGCCGACCCGTCGCTGATCCCGGCGGCCATCGAGGAGATGCTGCGCCTGGACCCGCCGGTTCAGGCCCTGCCCCGGCGGGCGCGGGAGGACATGGAGCTGTTCGGGATGCAGATCCCGAAGAACGCCAACCTGATGATGGTCTATGGCGCGGCCAACCACGACGAGCGGGTGTTCGCCGATCCGGAGACCTATTCCCTGGACCGCGAGGGCAAGCGCCACACCTCGTTCAGCGCCGGCATCCACATCTGCCCGGGCGCGCCGGTGAGCCGGTTCGAGGTCAAGGCCCTGCTCGAGGAGATGGCGATCCGCTACAAGCGCATCGAGCGCGCCGGCCCGACCCGCATCCGGGCCACCGGCCAGACCACGGTCAATGCCATGCACGGCCGCGAGCACGTGCCGGTACGGTTCGTCCGGGCCTGATCGGTCAGGCGGCCCCGGTCAGGCGGCTGGGGCTTTGGCCGGCAGGCGGCCGATGGTCTTGACCAGGCGCTCGGCCTGCCGGCGCCAGGCGGCGTCGGTTTCCGGCGTCCAGGCCTCGCCCGCGGAATCGCGCAGCGTCGTCCGCAGGGCCTCGATGAAGTCCGTGTACAGATCGAGCGCGGCGACGCCGTAGGACAGGTGGTCGGCGGCGATGGTGCGCACGCTGCTGCGCACATGCAGCCGGCCCCGGGCCTGGTCCTGCAACAGTTCCAGAAGCTCGGTCAGCATGCGGCCCTGGCCCTGGGGATCGATATCCTCGAACTTGAAGTACTGGCGCGCGTCCGGCCGCTTTTCGAAGAAGGCCGCGTAGACGTCCTCGGTGATGTCGAAGCCCTTCTCGGCCACGCCGTCGAGCGAGGCGTCCATCAGGTCGAAATCGCTCGGCTGGACCTGGGTCATGCGGGTCGCGCCCGGCTCAGTACTGGCTGTCGGCGACGCGCACGACGATGCCGTCGGTGGCGGCGCTCATCCTGATCTGGCAGGAGAGCCGGGTGTTGGGCGGGCAGCCGTCGATGAGGGAAACCTCGTTCTCGCCCGGCGGCGGCAGGCGGTCGAACCAGTCCGGGTCGACGGTGACCTTGCAGGTGCCGCAGGTCTGGGAGCCGCCGCATTCGGCGTAGAGGCCCTCGACCTTGTTGCGGACGGCGACCTGCATGACGGCCTCGCCGTCCTCGGCGGTGAAGACCTGCGAGACGCCGTCCGGGTCAGTGATGGTGACGCTGGGCATGGCTTATGTTCCGACAATTGGGCGCACGCCCGCGACGCCGCCCGGCGCCGCGGGAATGCCTTGGAGGTTCGAGGGTCTCAGACGGCCCAGACGATGGGCACGGTGCGCGGCTGCATGATCCCGCCCAGGTCGACGACGATCTCCTGGCTGGTGTCGAGGGTGAAGGGCGGCAGTTCGCGCAGCACCGTCTCCAGGCCGATGGTCAGTTCCCGGCGGGCCAGGAAGTGGCCCAGGCAGTGGTGGACGCCGGAGCCGAAGGTGACGGCCGTGGCGCGGCGGTCGAACCTCGCTTCCTCGGGGTGGTCGTAGACCTCCGGATCGTTGCTGCCCAGCGTGGTGCTGGTCATGATCTTGTCGCCCGGCATGAAGGTGACGCCCTTGAAGGTGACTTCCTTGATGCAGTTCTTCGAGGCGTTGACCGAGGAATAGAGCCGCAGCAGTTCCTGGACGGCGTCCGGGATCTTCTTCGGGTTCTCGCGCAGGTAAGCCTGCTGGTCGGGGTGCTCGGCCAGGTGCCGCAGGAACCAGCTGAGGTTGGTGGTGACCGTGTCCAGCCCGCCGATGAACAGGTTGAAGCAGAAGCCGACGATCTCGTCGTCGGTCCAGGGGCGGCCGTCGACCTCGGCGGTGACGGCCCAGCTGACCAGATCCTCGCCCGGGTTGGCGCGGCGGACCTTCATCAGCTCACGGAACATGGCCACCACATTGGCCGCGGCCTCACGGGTATGGTCCAGGTTGGGGTCGTGCAGCAGGCCGAATTCCCAGTGCATGAACTCGTCCATGCGATCCAGCGGCAGGTCGAGCAGGTTGAGCACGATCGAGACCGGGAACGGGACGCAGAAGGCGGCCTTGATGTCGACGGCGCCCTTGGTCTTGAACTTGTCCACCAGGTCCTGGGCCAGCTTCGCGACATCGGGCTCCAGCTTGCGCAGCGCGACCGGCGAGAAGATCGGGTTCAGGATCATGCGGAACTTGTCGTGGATCTCGCCCTCGAGGTTCGACGGCAGGGTCACCCAGCTCTCGCCCAGCAGGCCCGCGTGGACGGAGCGCCCGTGATTGCTGAAATGTTCGGTGTCGGCGTAGATTTCCTTGAGGTCTTCCTGGCGGCGGATGATCCAGGCCGAGCCGCCGCCATGATAGACGTCCTCCGCATAGAAGATCGGCGGGTAGTGCTTGTGGATGTCATGCACGGCCTTCTTGAAGGGGTTGTGCAAGGTGAGCGCGCCGGACGTGAACGGATAGACCATCACCAGGTCCTCCGGGATATGCGAGGGCCGTTCGCTGACCGTGGCGTTCGCAGACATAGAAACATCCTCCCAAGGTTTGCGCGTGGGTGGATTTCGAACTCGCGTCCGGCCACCTCCCGCGCCTCGTGCTTCGGGAAGAAGATTCCAGCTTCCAGGCCGCGCGCACGTTGACCGAGATCAACGGATTGGCGTTTTGGCCTCTGGACGATGCGTCGGCGGCGTCCGCTGTTAGGTTTTCATCGCCTTCAGGACCGCGTCGGCCCGGATCGGCAGGTCGCGGACGCGGGCGCCGACGGCGCTGAAGATGGCGTTGCCGATGGCCGGCCCCACCACCGTGGTCGCCGGCTCGCCCAGGCCCACGGGGGGCTCGTTGCTCGCGACGAACTCAACGTCGAGGTCGGGCACGTCGGCCATCCGCAGGGGCGTGTAGGCGCCCAGGTTGGTGTCGGCCACCTGGCCATCCTTGAAGGCCGTGCCCTCGAAGAGCGCCAGGCTCATGCCCCACAGCGAGGCGCCCTGCATCTGGGAGAGCGCGCCGTCCGGGTTCACGACGATCCCGCAGTCGACCACCAGGTCGAGCTTCTCGACCTTGACCTCGCCGGTCTTCGGATCGACCCGCACGCGGGCCGCGCAGGCCACCCAGGTGGGCATGTCGCGTTCCTGGCCGAAGGTGGTGGCGAGGCCGAGGCCGGTGTTCTTCGGCAGCGGCTTGCCCCAGCCGGCCTTGGCGGCGACCTTCTGCAGCACGGCCGCCTGGCGGCGCGCGCCGCCGACCGCGGTAGGGCCGGAGCCGGCGTTACGGCCCGCGCCGTCCAGCAGCTTCAGGCGGAAGGCCAGCGGATCGACGCCGGCCTTGTGCGCCGCCTCGTCCATGAAGCTTTCCAGCGCCCAGTTGGTCCAGCCGGGCCCGACCGAGCGCAGCCAGCCCGGCCGGAAGGTCTTGTTGGCCAGGTCGTTGTTGACGGCCCGGACCCGCTGGGCGCCCACCGTGTACCAGTGGTCGGCGCCGTTCACGGAGAAGGGGTCGTAGGCGACGCCGTTGGCGCCCTTGGGCATGAAGAAGGGCGCCATGGCCAGGGTCGGCCAGCCGGCCGCGGCGGTGTGGTCCATGGCCGTCACCCGGCCGCCTTCGCCGAACGCCATCTTCACCACCTGGACGGTGGGCGAGCGGGGCGAATCGAAGCGGCTGTCGTCGGCGCGGGTGAAGACCAGCTTCACGGGCTTGCCGATGGCCTTTGACGCGAGCGCCGCGCCCACGGCGTAGTCGCCGTTCAGTCGCCGCCCGAAGCCGCCGCCCAGCAGGTAGCTCTTCATGACGATCTTGTCCGCCGGCCGGTCCAGCGCCTTGGCCAGCCACGGCAGGACCAGGGATTGCCACTGGTTGCCGGTGTGGATCTCGAAAATCCCGTCCTTTTCGAAAGCCAGGGCGTTCACCGGCTCCATCTGGAAATGCAGGGCGGTCGAGGTCGTGTACGTAGCCTCGATCTTCGAAACAGCCCCAGCGAAGGCCGCGTCGACGCCGGCGTCTTCCACCACCAGGGCCCCGGCCTTGGGGTCGGCGACCAGGTCGGCGGCGTGCTTCTGCAGGTCGGCCTCGGAGACCTTGGCCGCCTCGCCGCTTTTCCAGGTGACCTGGACCAACTCGGCCGCGCGGTCGGCGGCGACAAAGCTGTCCGCCAGCACCACCACCCAGCCCGGGACCGTGCCGGAAGGATCGTCCAGGGCCAGGCTGCGCTGGTAGCCGGGCACGGCCTTGGCGGCGCTGTCGTCAATGGCGACGACCGTGGAATCGTAGCGGGTCGGCGGCAGCTTCGGCCGTGCATAGACCATGCCCGGGACCGTCGCATCGAGGCCGTAGACGCCCTGGCCGTTGGTCTTGCCGGGGATGTCACGGGCCCGCGCCGGCTTGCCGATCAGCCGCCGTTCCGCCGCGGGCTTCACCGGCATCTTCGCCAGCTGCTCAGGCGTGAAGGTGCGGGCGAGATTGCCCTTGGCGACAATGTCACCGTAGGAGATTGAGGCCTTTCCGGCGTGGACCGCGCTGTTGCGCGCGACGCAGTCGGCGGGCTTCACGCCCAGGAGCCTGGCGCCTTCCTCGATCAGCACCGTTCGGCCTGCCGCCCCCGCCTGACTGTAGATCGGATAGCTCTGCCACACCGACCAGCTGCCGCCGGTGACCATCAGGCCCCACTTGGCGTCGGAATCGACGGTCCGGATGCGGACCTTGGACCAGTCCGCCTCCAGCTCGTCGGCGACGATGCGGGCGATGGCGGTGCCCACGTGCTGGCCAAGCTCGGCGCGGATGATGTTGACGGTGACCGTCCCGTCGCGGCCGAGGCTGTACCAGATGGTGGGCTCGAAGCCGGCCGGACCGCCGGCCGCCGCGCCCGCCTGGCCCGCGAAGCCGAGCGCCACGCCGGCTCCGGTCAGGGTAATCAGGAAATTGCGGCGCGACAGGGCGTCGGACATCTGGTCGGCCGGGTTCACGGGCGCGTTCATGCGTGGGCTCCCGTCTTGCCCCTGGCGGCCAGCTTGATGGCCTGCTTGATCCGGACATAGGCCATGCAGCGGCAGAGGTTGCCGTTCATCGCGTCGTCGATCTGGGCGTCGCTGGGGTGCGGGGTGGTCGTCAACAGCGCCGCGGCCTGCATGATCTGGCCAGACTGGCAGTAGCCGCACTGCGGGACCTGAGCCTCGATCCAGGCGGTCTGCAGGGGGTGGGCGCCCTTCGGATCCAGGCCTTCGATGGTGGTGATCGCGCGGCCCGCGACGGCCGCCACGGGGGTCACGCAGGACCGGATGGCCTGGCCGTCCAAGTGGACGGTGCAGGCGCCGCACTGACCTATTCCACAGCCGAACTTGGAGCCCTTAAGGCCGATCTCGTCGCGGATCGCCCACAGGAGAGGCGAGTCCTCCGGCGCCTTCACACTGACCTGCCGCCCATTGATCTTGAACGTCGTCATCCCGCCGCCTCCCACGTCTTTGCGGCGATGAGAGGCCTGTTAGCCACACCCCGCAACGGCTTTCTCGCCGGCGTTCATGGCGGGTCGCCCGCGCGGCCCACCGCATTCCGTGGGGGCAATCGCCACATTCATAACTCCAGGTTGTGAACAGCAACGAGACAGCCTGATGGCGATCCACATCGGCTGCGGGGGCGTTCAGAGAAATGTACTGTCGCGGCAATGTCTTATAGCCGACAGAGCCGGCCCGGTCCGCACCCGCGACAGGGTTATCTTTCGTTAAGACGGCGCCGGTTAGGACAAAGTGACGCGGGCAGGACAACGCGAAGTGGCGCCAGAAGGGCCAGGGCCGGAATGATACGGAAATTTCCAGGAAGCCCGATCGCCACGCCGCCCGGCTCGCCGGCCCAGGAAGCTTTGAAGCTGGCCGCCGGCATCGTCGCCATTCTCGAGAGCACCTACGGCGGGCTGGAGCCGTGGCGGCCAGCGCGCCAGCCCCTGCCCGAAGCCGGCCAGGGCAACGTCCTTTGGCTTGACGACGAACAGGCTCAGTAGGAGCGCGGCAGGCCCAGGCTCTCGGCGATGGAGTTGCGGACCATCTCGTTGCTGATCGGGGTGAGCCGCAGGATCCGGTGGTCGCGCCAATAGCGCTGCATGTCGGTCTCGGCCGAATAGCCCATGCCGCCCAGGATCTGGATGCCCAGGTCGGCGGCCTTCACCGCATTCTCCGTGGCCACCATTTTCAGCATGTTGGCTTCGACGCCGGTGTCGCGGCCGCTCATCTGCAGCCAGGCGGTGTTGAAGAGCAGCAGCTCGGTGATCTTCTGCCAGGTGGCGATGTCGGCCACATAGTGCTGCAGGATCTGGAAGCGGCCGATCGGCCCGCCGAAGGCCTGGCGCTGCTTCATGTAGTCGAGCGCGTCCTCCAGCACCCCGTCGATGGCCCCCAGGCACTGGGCGCCGACCATGATCCGCTCGTTGTTGAGGCTGGGCAGGATCGCCCGCCAGGCCTGGCCCGGTTCGCCCAGGACGTCGGCGTCGGGGACGAAGACGTTGTCGTAGCCCATGGCGCAGCTGCCCACCGAGCGCATGCCGAGCTTGGGCAGGCGCGTGGCGGTGACGCCGGGCGAGCGGGCGTCGACGAAGAACAGGCTGAGACCCTGGGTCTTCTTCGCCGCGGCGCGGTCCGTGCGGGCCAGCACCACCAACCGGTCGGCGACCGCCCCGCCCGTGGTCCACATCTTGGCCCCGTTGAGGATCCAGCCGCCTTCGGTGCGCTCGGCGTGGGTCTTCATGGCCCCCAGCACGTCAGTGCCGCCGTCGGGCTCGGTCATGCTGAGCGCAACGCGAAGTTTGCCCTGGGCCATGGCTGGCAACCAGCGCTGCTGCTGTTCGGCGCTCGCCACATTGACGAGCGTCTTGGCCCCGCCAAACGAGGTCAGGCCCCAGACCCACAGGAGGCCGCCAGCGGTGCGCGCCACCTCGCGGGCGAAGATTACCTGGGTCATCACATCGCCGCCCAGGCCGCCATATTCCTCGGGGATGCCGATGCCGAAGAAGCCCTGGGCGGCCATCTTGTCCCAGAACGCCAGGGGATAGTGTTCCTGGTCGGCCTCCAGCTCGCGCATCCAGGCCTTGGGCGCCTCGGCGTTCACCCAGCGCCGCACCACGTCGCGGAACGCCCGCTGCTCCTCGCTGAGTTCGAAATCCATCAGGCGCGCGCGCAGTTGGCCTGGAAGGTGATCGCGTCCGGAGCAATAAGTCTCCACCCCGTCGCGCCCGTCCTGTCGTGATGTCCGGCTGACCTGCCGCCCATTTCCGTTCCCCGTGACCCAGGCGTTCAGTTTACCGGCGTTCCCGGGCGGCGCTACCCCTGGCGTCGCGGGCCAGTTGCGGCCGCATCTAGTGCAAATGCACCATGCGCCGGCCCCATCCCCTGACGCAGAGTGGCCGCGAGCGCGCCCGAGGCGGGCGGCGGTGTTGGGGTAGTGGCATGAGACATATGTTTGCGGGCGCGGCGCTGGCGGCCGGCCTGGTTCTGGGGGCCGCGGGCGCGGCCGAGGCTGGAACCTATGTGTTCGCCCTGTCCGGATCCGGGTTCACTGGCGGCGGGACCATCGTCACCGGTACAGTCCCCCAGCCGGAACTTTATTCCTGCCCCACCTGCGCGGTGGGCCCGGCCTATCTGGTGACCTCGATCAGCGGCCTCCTGAACGGCCATGCGATCAGCGGGCTGCCGGTCGGAACCTTCGCGGGCAACAACAACCTGCTTTATCCGACTGTTGGCGGCCCCTACCTCGACTTCGGGGACCTGGGCTTCACGGCCGACGGCGTTGACTACAACGCCTTCCAGGGCAATTCCTACGGGCCAATCGGCTATTTCCTGGCCGCCTCGAACATCGCGGGCGTCTTCACCAGCCCGATCAGCTTCACCCTACGCGACGCCGTGCCGGAACCCGCGACCTGGGGGATGATGCTTGTGGGCCTTGGCGCGGCGGGCGCCGCGGTCCGCGCGGCGCGGCGTCGACGGACGACCGTCACCGCGTGACCGCGAGCTCTAGGCCGGGTGGGCGGCCTTGTAGGCCTTCACAGCGGCGTTGAAGCCGGCGCCCGCCTTTTCCTTGTCGGCCTGGTTGGCGTCGACCTGGGACATGATGGCCTTGGCGGTCTCTTCGGGGAACTTGGTCCTGGCGGCCTTGGCCGCCGCGCGCTGGGCGGCCAGGTCCTTCTCCATGCAGGTCTGGTAGGTGTCGGATGTGGCGATGAAGCCCGCCACCTGGGCCTTGAGCGCCAGCAGCTGGTCCATGGTGGCGGCGGCGCCGTCCAGCACCGCCGGCGGCTCGGGCCGCACGCAGGCGTTGGCGGCCATGGCCGCCCCGGCCGGAAGCAGCACCGCGCCCGCCATCAAGATCGCCGCCAGTCTCATTGTCGTTCCTCCCGCTTGTTGCGGCGAGACAACCACAGTCCGCGGCGGGCGCAAAGGCGCCGCGTCTCAGGGCCGCAGGCCAAGCTCCGGCTGGGCCGCGGCGGCCTGGGCCTCTTCCGGCAGGTGGCAGGTGAAAGTGGCGCCGGCGCCCGGCTCGCTTTCCAGGGCCACCCAGCCGCCGTGCAGTTCGGTGAGCGCCTTGACCAGGGCCAGGGCGACGCCCGGCCCGCCGCGCTCGCGGCCGATGAAGCGGTCGAAGATATGGGCCTGGACGTGGAAGGGGATGCCGCGGCCGGTGTCGGTGACCTGCAGCTGGATCTCGCCCAGCGCCTTGCGGGCCGCGACCGTCACCGTGCCGCCCGGCGGGGTCTGGTTCACCGCGTTCTCGACCAGGTGCTCAAGGATCTGGCCCAGCCGGCGCTGATCGCCGCGAATCAGGCCGATGTCGTTGGGGAACTCGACGTTCAGCTTCACATGGCCGGCGTCGGCCTCGGCCTGCCATCGCCGGGCCGAGGCGGTGAGCAGGTCGGCGACCCGCACGTCCTCAAGGTCCAGCGCCATCTCGTCGGCGTCGATCTGGGCCATGTCGAGGACGTCGTCGATGGAGCGCGCCAACTGGGTGGCCGCGGACTTCACCGCCGCGGCGTGGCTGCGGGCCCGCTCCGACAGGGCGTCGCCGGAGCTTTCCAGCAGTTCGGAATAGCCGATGATAGTGGTGAGCGGGGTGCGCAGCTCGTAGGAAACGTTGCCGACGAAATCGCGCTTCAGGCGCTCGGCGTCGGCCAGCGCGGTCTCCTTGGCGGCCAGCGCGCCCTCGAGCTTGCGGGCATCGGTGACGTCGGTGAAGGCGATCAGGGTCGCCCCGTCCGGCAGAGGCCGGGACTGATAGACCACGATGCGGCTGTCGGAGGTCTTGACCTCGCCGGTGGTCGGCGCGCGGGCCTGGGGATCGGGGTCGGCTACGCGGCCCTTCAGCTCGGTCCAGAAGGTGCGGTCGTGCAGCTTGGGGATGCACAGCTCGACCACGCCCTCGAAGTCGCCGGCCGCTTCCAGCTGCGATGGGGTGATGTTCCAGAAGCGGGCGAAGGATTCGTTGTGCAGCCGCAGGCGTCCGTCGGAGCCGAACACGGTGACGGCGTCGGAAAGCTTGTCGAGCGTCGCCTGCTGGACCTGGATCTGGGCGTTGTACTGGCTGGTCAGCTTCAGCTCGTCGGTGATGTCGCTGAACAGCAGCAGCAGGCCGCCCATGGGGTGCGGCTGGCGCACGACCTTCAGCGTCCGCCCGTCGGGCAGACTCCACATCTCGTCGGGGCCGGGCGCCAGCTGCTCATAGTGGTTCAGCTCGCCGGCCTTCCACTTGCCGTAGTCGGCGGTCTCCGGCAGGCGGCGGCGCTGGCGCAGGCGGTCGAGGACCTCCGAATGGCTGGGCTGCTCAGCCAGCCAGGCCGGCTCCAGGCCCCACAGTTCGGCGAAGGCGGTGTTGTGGAAGATCAGCTTCTTGCCCTGGCTGAACACCGCCACGGCGTCGGCAATGTGGTTCAGGGTCTCGTCGTGGGCCTCGACATTGCGCTTCAGGACCTCGCGCAGGTCTTCCAGTTCGGTGACGTCCTCGGTCCAGACCCCGACCCCGCCGCCTTCCAGCGGCTGGGCGGTGACCTGGAAGGCGCGGCGCTTGCCGGCCAGGGTCGCCCAGCGCACGGCGTCGCGGCGCTGTCCGAGGTTGGCGGCCTCGCTGGCCAGGGCGTCGGCGGACTTCTCGAAGGCGACGCCGCGCTGGACTGCGTCGTCGAGGCTGGCGGCGTCGACGGCCTTCAGCCAGGCGGCGTTGACCCAGACCGGCGATCCGTCGGCCGCCGCGATCCAGGCGGGTGTCGCGCGGGCGTTCAGGAGGGCGGCGAAGCGGGGCGCGGTGGGCAGGCCGGGGTCCTCGCCGGCCGCCGTGGACAGGCGAAGCCAGGCCTGGGCGCCGGCGGCGCGGCCCTCGACAGCCACCAGACCGCCCGGGCCCTGAACCTCGAAGGCGCAGGCCTCGCCACGCTCGAACAGCGCCCGCAGGCGCCGCGCATGGTCGGGGTCGGCGCGCATCAGGGCGTTGACCAGCCCCTGCGGATCGGCCTCCGCCAGGCCGAGCGCCTCGGCGCAGATCGCCAGCGACTCCTCGCCCGACGCCAGGACCGCGTGGCTGTCCTCCACCGCCAGGAGCGCGGAATCGAAGGCTTCCGCCGAGGCCTGGGCCGACTCCGCGCGGCCCTCCAGGTCGTGAAGACGGGCGGCCAGGGCGGCGAGATCCGCCTGGGCGTGGCGCCGCTGGGCCAGCGCCCACAGCATGGCGCAGATCGCCAGGGCGATCGCGCCCGCCGCCGCGGCGAGGATCAGTTGAGGCGCGCCCATTGCTGTTGTCCGGCCCCGCTCCGGCGAATCACCTGCGCCCTAATCTAGAGCGGGCGGGACCTCGCCGCATCCACGCCGCGTTGGTGAGTGTAGGCTAGTTTTGGCCTATGCTGGGAACCATGACCGCCATCCTCTATCCCGTCGCCGCCAATGCGGAGGAAGCGCTGGTTCGACCGCGCGGCCGCGCCGAGCGCGAGCGAGAGGCCGTGCGCGCCGCCGGCGAGGCCGTGGTCTTCACCACCGACCCCACCGGTCCGGCCTTCGCCACCCGCGAGGCGGCGCTGGAGGCCTATCGGGCCCAGGTGCAGGAGAACTGGTGTCGCCTGGCCGAGCAGATGGTCACGGCGCCCGGGCGACGGACGGGCCAGGCGCAGCCCACCTACGAAGACGGCCGCCGCTGGCCGGTCCGGGCCGGCCAGCCGCCCGGCGCCGTCTGGCGGCTGATGGTCTCCTACTGGCGGATCGCCACGGCGGCGCGGCCGATCGAGACGCCCCAGGCCCGCAAGGCCCGCCGCGCCGGCCAGGGGCTCGACGCCGAGGCCCTGAAGGCCATCGCCCGCCAGCCGCTGCGCCCCATCGAGCCGCAGCAGCCGCTGGACATCGGCCTTTTCGAAGTGCGCCTGCCCGAGGCGCCGCACGTGCTGATCCCCGATGAGTGACGCGGCCTTCGGCAAGGCGCCGTCGCTGGACGACCTGGCGGGCCTGGCCGACGCCGCCTTCCAGGCCCTGCCGGAAGGATTCCGGAAGATGGCCGGAGACGTGGTGTTCCGGGTCGACGACTTCCCGGCGCAGGAGATGCTGGACGAGCTCGGCATCGAGGACGGCTTTGGGCTGAGCGGGCTCTACCAGGGCGTCGACATCGGCCACCGCTCGGACTTCGGCCCGGCCCCAGGGCCCTCGATGATCTTCCTGTTCCGCCGCCCGATCCTCGACGAATGGGCCGAGCACGGCGAGATCACCCTGGAGGAGCTGGTGACCCATGTCCTGGTCCACGAGATCGGCCACCACTTCGGCCTGACCGACGGCGACATCGACGCCATCGAGATGAGCGTCGGCTAGGACACCGGCTCCGCCAGGAACCGCTGGTAGGCGGCGATGCAGACTTCGGCGTCGGTGATGTAGATCTCGTGGCCGGGGCGGTTGGCGACGACGATCTGGGCGCCGGGGATGGCCTTGGCCATGGCGATCTGGTCGGCGAGCGTGGTCGCGGGGCTGTTGGCGGGCGCCATGACCAGGGTCGGGATGGCGACCTGGCCCAGCAGCGGCCCCACGTCGAACGTGGTCGAAAGCCCGGCGATGTTGGTCATCACGTGCGGCGGCGTGAGACACCATTGGCGCACCACCCACTCGGCGTGCTCGGGACTGGACGCATGCGTCATGCCGCGCTCGATCAGGGCCCGGGTCATGCCCTCGACGCCGATGTTGGCGACCACGTCGGCGCGGCTCTTTTGGCCGAGCGCGAAGAACTGCTGCTTGCTCTTCAATTCGGTGGGCGAGGAACAGAGCGCCAGGCTCTTCAGCCGCCCTGGCCGGCTGGCCGCGAAGGCGATGCCCAGTGGGCCGCCGATCGATTCCCCCAGGTAGTGGACGCTGTCCAGGCCGAGCGCGTCGAGGAACCCCTCAAGGTCGGCCAGCAGGTCCTCCATCGCCCAGACATAGTCCGGGCCGGGGTCGCCGGAGCGCCCAAAACCCCGCAGGTCGCGGCGGATCACCCGGTAGCGGCCGGCCAGCGGCGGGACCCAGTGGTTCCAGAATACGCTGTTCCGCCCGATCCCGTGCTGAATGACGATGGTCTCGACGTCGCCGCGCCAGTCGTCGGTGAAGTCGTCGTCTTCGTAATAGGCGTCGAGGCCGTTCACGGAGATGGTGGGCATGGGTCTCTCCCTCTGGCCGATGCTCATAGCTTCCGGGGCGCGGGGGCGAAAGCGCGGCAAAGGTGACGCCCGCGTCATCTTTATTGACGCCGGGCCTGACCTGGGTCAGGGTTTCGCCAGACCACGATGGGGCGCGCTTCAAGCCCCCCGCGCCTTAAGGAGCGAAACCCATGGCGGCCGACGGCAACATCACCAAAGACATCATCTACGACGCGGTCTCGCCGGACGATTTCGAGTCGATGCTTGAGCTCGACCGCTACGGCAACCGCTCGACCGCCTTCGACAAGATCATCTCGGCGACCCACGACCATTTCTGGGATCCGCTCGACAAGCGCTACATCGACTTCGACGAGCCCTTCGACATGGAAAACACCATGATCCTGCCGGAGAGCATGATCGGGGCCCTGCAGCTGGACTACGTCAACGCCATCCTGACCGATCCCAAGGACCGCATCCGCTTCGCCAACGCCCAGACGCTGCGGACCTTCTCCTCGATCCTGCACGGCGAACAGGGCGCGCTGAACCTGTCGGCCAGCCTGTGCCACGTGCTGAAGGACCAGGGGGCGCAGGAGTACGCGGCCAACCAGACCCGCGAGGAAGCCCGCCACGTCACCGCCTTCGCCAAATACATCAAGGCCCGCTGGGGCCGGCCGGTGGAATGCGGCCCGATCCTGAAGGACCTGCTGGTCGAGATCATCGCCAGCCCTGAGGTCTACAAGAAGATCATCGGCATGCAGATGCTGGTGGAGGGCCTGGCCATGGGCGCCTTCGCCACCGTCTTCCAGCAGACCAACGACCCGCTGGCCCGCAAGCTGATGCAGCTGGTGATGACCGACGAGGCCTTCCACCACAAGTTCGGGAAAATCTGGGCCGACCGGACGATCCCGCACCTGACGCCGGCCGAGCACGAGATCATCGAGATGTGGGCCGCCCACTGCTTCCAGACCCTGCTGTTCAACCTAGTGGCGCCCACGCAGAACGTCGGCCTCTACGAGGAATTCGGCTTGGACCCGGACATGGTCATCGCTGAGATGGCCAAGGTGGTGAACGACGAAACCCGCCGCGAGGAGATGAAGGAGCAGACCAACATCTTCCGCGTCCTGGTGAAGACCCTGGTCAACGCCGGGATCATCACCGACCGGACGAAGGCCTTCTACGCAACCTACGTCGATATCGACGAGCTGAAGGCCGAGGGCGACAAGATGGTCGGCGACGACATCGCCGAGGAGGGCATCAAGTACCTGCAGACCATCAACTTCAAGGACCGCGCCCAGGCCGCGATCCGCATCGCGGCGGAGTGAGATCCTCCCCCTGAGGTGGAGGTGGCTGTCGGCGCGAAGCGATCGACAGGCGGAGGGGGTTCTGCCGCCGACCCTCCGATTCCCCCCTCCGTCACGTCTCGCAAGAGCTCGCCGCGCCACCTCCCCCTGCGGGGTGAGGATTTGGGACGAGACGATTTCGGCGCCCGCCGCGGAATAGCCAAACTCCTGCGGCCCTATGCAGCGCCCGCAGGGTTAAGGCGGGCGTTCCCTTTGTCACTCTGCGCGGGTATTCCATCGGCCATGCTGAAGCGCCTGACCGTGGCCTTTGTCGCCGCAACAGCCCTTTTGGGCGCCTTCCTGCCTGTCTCGGTGGCGCGGGCTGAGCTGCCGACGGTCTCGCACCTCGACATCGGCGCGATGATGGGCCGCTGGTACGAGATCGCCCGGCTGCCCAACAAGACCCAGAGCGGCTGCCAGGCCGGCGCCTCGGACTGGACCCGCACCGGCGACGGCTTCAACGTGGTGCAAAGCTGCCACCGCGGCGCGCCCGACGGGCCGCTGGCCCTGTGGAAGGCCAAGGCCCGGGTCGCCGACCCGGTGACCAACGCCAAGTTCAAGATGATGTTCTTCGGCGGCCTGCTGACCCAGGAATACTGGGTGCTGGACCGGCGCGAGGAACAGGGCTGGCTGATCCTGGCCACCCACGACGGGCGCTACCTGTGGCTGATGTCGCAAAAGCCGACGCTTTCGGCGGCCGTGCGGGCCCAGGCGCTGGCCCGCATCCGGCAGCTGGGATTCGACGCCAACCGGCTGGAATGGCCCCAGCCGCTGCGGGGCTAACTTAAGATAACATTTTTTTGGGCAACCAACGTTCTCCCAGGGTATTGGGGAGGGATGACCGAATCTGCCGACGATTACCGAAAGCTCGAACGAGAAGCCCTGGAACAGGCCGCCAAGGCCAGCGACCCCGAGGCCCGCAAGGGTCTCGAACAGTACGCCGTCCTCTGGCGCCAGATGGCCGAGGCCGCCGAGAAGGCTGAGTAGCGGGCCAAGGCCTTGCGTGCGGAACGAATGCGCAACAGACTGCCGGGATGGACGTCAGCGTCACCGTCGTCAGCGCCTCGCGCCCCGAAACCACAGCCACCGTCACCCGCGGCGCCGCGCGCCTTTTGACCGCCCTGGGCTATGCCCCGCTGGCGGAGGTCACCCTGCCCAACGGCCGCCGCGCCGACCTGATGGCGCTGGGCCGGCGCGGCGAGATCTTCATCGTCGAGGTGAAGTCGAGCCTCGAAGACTTCAGAACCGATCTGAAGTGGCATGAGTACCAGCCCTATTGCGACGCCTTCGCCTTCGCGGTCGGACCCGAATTCCCCCGCCATATCCTGCCCGAGGAACCCGGCCTGATCGTCGCCGACGGCTTCGGCGGCGCCGTGTTGCGCGAGGCGCCCGTGGCCGCCCTGGCCGGCGCGCGGCGCAAGGCCCTGACGCTCGCCTTCGGCCGGCTGGCGGCCTTGCGGGCGGCAGGAGTTCAGGCGGTGGATTTGGAGTGACGCGTGGCGGGCTGGGTCTACATCATGGCCAGCGGACCTTACGGGACGCTCTACGTCGGGGTGACCAGCGACATTGCGTTTCGCGCTTGGCAGCACCGCGAAGGGACGGGAAGCGTCTTTTGCAAGCGGTACGGTGTGACGCGGTTGGTCCACTACGAGGCGTTCGAAGACATCTCCAATGCCATCCACCGTGAGAAGCGGATCAAGACTTGGCCGAGGAAATGGAAAATCCGGCTGATCGAACAGACAAATCCGACATGGAAGGATCTTTACGAAACGCTGAACTGCTGACGAGTAGGCATCGTCATCCCACGGTCGTCCGAAGGGCGATCCGTGGGACCCAAGCTGAATTGGCCGGAATGTCCGCCGCGGCAAATCCCCTTCTCGGCTTGGGTCCCACGGATCAGCTTTCAGCTGACCGTGGGATGACGGAGTTTAGATGTGGGCCAGTCCCCTAACCGCCGCCATGTGGCGGCGGGAGACCAGCACTTCGGCGCCGGTGGACAGCACCACGGAGCCGCGGCCAGACGCGTGGCGGATGCGGACGATGCGGTCGCGGCGCACCAGGCTGGAGCGGTGGACGCGGACGAACTGGGCGGGATCCAGACGGGCGGCGAGGGCGCCGATCGATTGGCGCACGAGGAAGCTGCGGGGGCCGGCGTGGATGCGGACATAGTCCCGCTCGGCGGCCACCCAGTCGATGGCCGCGACGGCCAGATGGGTGCGTCCGCCGCGTTCGTGGATCCACATGTCCCGCTCGAAGGGCGAGGCCGGCAGGGCGGCGCCGCCCCGCAGGTTGCGCACGATCTCCTCCAACTCCGCGACCCGTTCACCCGCCGTCCGGTCGGCCAGGGCCTGGCGGGCCCGCTCCAGCGCCTGCGCGAGACGCTCCGGCTCCACGGGCTTCAGGAGATAGTCGAAGGCCGCGCGCTCGAAGGCCTCGACGGCGAACCGGTCGAAGGCGGTGACGAAGATGACGATGGGCGCCGTGGCGGGCGGCAGGGCGGCCAGGACGTCGAGGCCGCTCACCCCGGGCATCTTGATGTCCAGCAGGACCACGTCCGGCGCCAGGTCGGCGATCATCCGCCCCGCCGCGATCCCGTCGGCGGCCGCCCCGGCCAGCGCCACGTCCGGCAGATCCCGCAGCAGGATCTCCAGCCGGCGCCGCGCCAGGGGCTCGTCGTCGACCACCAGGACCCGCAAGGCGGCCATCAGGCGCGCTCCAGGGGGAGTTCGATCGCCGCGCGGAACCCGCCCTCGGCGCGCGGTCCGGCGCTGAGCCGCCCGGCCTCGCCATAGGCCAGGGCCAGGCGCCGGCGGACGTTCTCCAGCCCGACCCCTAGCGCAGGAACCGCCTCGGCGAGATCGGGGGCCGCGTCGTCCAGCACATCCACGCTCAGGCGTCCGTCCTCGGCGCTGGCCACGATCTCGATGCGGACCGGCCGGCGGGTGCGCGCGACGCCGTACTTCACCGCATTTTCCACCAGCGGCTGCAGGATCAGGCTGGGGACCAGGGCGCCCGCCAGGTCCGGCGGCAGGGTCTCGCTGAGGACCAGCCGGTCGCCGAACCGCTCCCGCTCGATGGCCAGGTACTGGCGCTGGGCGGCGATCTCGTCGGCCAGCGTGATCTTCTCGCCGGGCGCCCGCTCCAGGGAGGCGCGCAGGAAGCTGGAGAGCGACAGCACCATCCGCTCGGCCCGGTCGACGTCGCGCTGCAGGATCAGCGACGAGAGCGCGTTCAAGGTGTTGAACAGGAAGTGCGGGTTGATCTGGTAGCGCAGCATCTGGTTCTGGCTCTCGGCCGCCAGGGCCTGGGCCTCGACCAGGCGCAGCGTGTTCTCCCGCGCCTCTTCGTCGAAGCTCATGGCCAGCACGATGGCCGACCAGGCGATGAACGACCAGATCAGCACCGACAGGTTCATGACCAGGCCGATCAGGGTCTGACTCCAGGGCATGCTCTTTCCCACTGGGGCGATCAGATAGAAGGCCGCGTGGTTGAGGCCGGTGTAGAATACCGCCCCGGCCAGCGAGAGCGCCACGGCCAGCGCGATCCGCTGGCCCCGAGGCCAGTCGCGGGTGGCCAGCAAAGCCTTCTGGATCGCGACGCAGGCGACCACCGCCGTGCAGCAGATCGCCGCCCGGCGCAGGCCCATGTCGATGAGCCGTGCGCGCGTCTCGTCCATCCCAAGCGAGCGCACCGTGATCAGCAGGTAGGTGAAGACCCACAGGATCAGGTTGGCGACCAGGTAGCGGTCGAAGATCCGCCGGGGCGGCGTCACGCTCGTCAAAGGGCCGCCCTCCGTGCTGCCGGCTTGAGCCAGGGGCAACCTAGGCCAGGGCCCGCCGCCGCGCGACGCCGCTCGTCGTGGAAATCGCGCCGTTCGCAGCAGGCGGGGCGCTTCGCATCGTCTTTTGCAACCCTCGTCGAATACGGCGTGATCGGCGCCGTCAGCGGACCGATCCTCCAGCCAGGCATCTGGTTAGGGGCTGGTCATGAAGCTTTGCGGTCAGATTTCGGTCGAGCTCACCGTCGGCGATTTCGTCGAGGCGGCGGATCACCAGAAGCGGCTGGAGGGGCTGCTGGCGCAGATCCGCGCCACCTATCCGGACGCGACCCTGGCGGTGCGCGAGCGCCGGCAGCGCAAGGACTTCGGCCTCACGCCGGCGGCGCAGCGCTAAGTCCCATGCCGGCTGTCGACGGACTGTTGGCGGCGCTGGGCCTGTTTAAGGTCCTGGACCCGCGGATCAGCGTCAATGAGGTGATCGTCTTCCTGCGCGTGGCCGAAGCTGAGGGGCTGACGGTGCAGGCCGTGGCCCAGGCGGCTGGCCTGACGCAATCGACCGCCTCGCGCAGCCTCCGCGCCCTGGGCCCCGCCGGCTCGCCCTGGTCGCAGGCGCCGGCCGTCGGACTGCTGGAGGCCTATCTGAAGCCCGACGACGCCCGCAGCCACGTGATCTGCCTCTCGCCCGCGGGCCGCGACCTGCGCGAGCGGCTCAACGGGGCCCTCCGCGGGGAGCCCGCGGCGAGCCGGGCGGCTTGGCGCGCCAACCGCGAAGCGGAAGAGTGAATAGCCACGGAAAACACGGAAATCACGGAATCGAAACTGCGCCTTCCGTGCATTCCGTGTTTTCCGTGGTTCAAGTCTTCGTCGCCGCTTGCGCGGCGCTCACCGCGGGGCGCGCTTGGCCAGAATCCGCTGCAGGGTGCGGCGGTGCATGTTGAGCCGCCGGGCGGTCTCCGAGACATTGTGGTTGCACAGCTCATAGACCCGCTGGATGTGCTCCCAGCGCACCCGGTCGGCGCTCATCGGGTTTTCGGGCGGGGCCGCGGCCATGTCGCCCCGCGCCAGCAGGGCGCGGGCCACGTCATCTGCGTCGGCGGGCTTGGAGAGGTAGTCCACCGCGCCGGCCTTCACAGCCTGCACGGCGGTGGCGATGTTTCCATAGCCGGTGAGCATGATGATCTTGGCGTCGGGCCGCGCGTCGCGCACCGCCTCCACCACCTTCAGGCCGGTGCCGTCCTCCAGGCGCATGTCCAGCACCGCGAAGGCCGGAGCGTGGGAGCGCACGGCGGCCAGCGCCTCGGCGACGCTGCCCACGAGCGTCGGCTCGAAGCCGCGCTGCTCCAGGGCGCGGCCCAGGCGGATGCGCAAGGGCGCGTCGTCATCCAGCACCAGGAGTGACTTGTCCGGCAGGGCGGCGACGTCGGTCGTCAGGTCGGTCATGCAGTCACCCTGCGGCCCAGGGCTCCCTAAACTCTAACTTGCGACATACTGTCGCGTGATCGCCGGGTTCGGCAAGGTGCAACTCAACCGCCGTCGGCCTCGATCTTAGACCTGGGCCAGCGGGCGGCGACGATAGCGCCCGATGGACGGCCGTTCTGGAAGGTCACCACGGCGCCGGTTCTCTCCAACAACGTCTTGGCGATAAAAAAGCCCAATCCCATGCCGATGTGGCCGGTTCGCGACCCTTCGGCGCCCGGACGGCTGGTGACGTAGGGCTCGCCCAGCTTGGCCAGGATGTCCGGCGCGAAGCCCGGCCCGTCGTCACGCACCTCCATGGAAATGGTCGATGTGTCGAACCTGGCGGAGACCAGCACCTCGGAGCGGGCGAAGTCGACGGCGTTCTCCACGAAGGTCGTGAAGGCGTGGGTGATCTCGGGCATGCGGCCGATATCGGGCGCCTTCACGCCCGGCGCGCCGGTGACGATCGCCTCGACCCGGACGTCCCTGGCCGAGGCTGCGTGAGGCTCGATCACCTCCTGCACTAGCTGACGCAGGGAGAGACGCTCATGCACCTCGTCGGAGGCGGCGGCAGGCGCGTCGGTGAGCCGGCGCAGAATCTCGCGGCAGCGTTCGGCCTGGCTGACCAGCAGGTCGGCGTCGTCCTTGACCGCCGGCGTCGGCGCCTCGCGGGCCAGTTCCTTGGCGACGATGGAGATGGTGGCCAGCGGCGTGCCAAGTTCATGGGCGGCCGCGGCGGCCAGGGCGCCCAGGGCCGAGAGCCGCTGCTCGCGCGCCAGCACCGCCTGGGTGACGTCGAGCGCCAGCGCCATGCGCGCCGATTCCACCGCCGCCTGGCGCACGTAGCCCGCGGTCAGCGCGAGCCCAGCGATCACCGCCACCGCGGCGCCGATCCGGTAGCTCAAGGGGACGAACGCGCTCGCCCCCGGGGCGGCCGGTAGCGGCAGGGACATGAAGGCCAGCAGCAGGGCCACGCCGCCGGCCATGGCGCCCAACGCCAGCACCTGGCGCAGCGGCAGGGTGGCGGCGGCCAGGGTGACCGGCGCGATCAGCATGAGGACGAAGGGATTGGCCGTGCCGCCGGTGACGAACAGCAGGGCCGCCAGTTGCAGGATGTCCAGCGCCAGATGGGCCGCGGCCTCGACGTCGCGGAAGATCCGCTGGCCCGGCGAGGCGACCCCGGTGAGCAGGTTGAGCCAGGCGCCCGCGCCGACGATGGCGAAGCACAGGGTGAAGGGCGCCTCGACCCGCAGCGCCAGGCCGGCCACGACCAGGATCAGGCCCTCGCCAGCCACCACAAGCCAGCGCAGGGTGACAAGGGTCCGCACCCGCAGCCGGCCGCGATGGACCGCGCCCTCGGACCAGTCGGCGGCGGCGCTGATCGCCGAGTCTTGCATGGCGCCGGAGCCGGCCCTATCGAGTCCGGCAAGGTCGGTCGGCGTGGCGGCGGAACTCGCAGTGGCCATGGCCGGGTCAGGATTGCGCGCCTGCGGTCGGCTGGCGAGCCCCAAAGCCCGCATCGACGCCGAAAGGATGTGAATTCGCCATGAGCCGGACCACCCTGACCGTCCTCGTCGTCCTGGCCGTGGCCTTCCTCGCCCTTACCGGACTGGCGGTGCAGCGCGGAATCCTTGGGCCGGCACAGCAGACCGCGGCCATCGGCGGACCCTTCCGCCTGACGGACCAGGCCGGACGCGCCACGGACCAGGGCGTGCTCAAGGGAAAATGGAGCGCGGTGTTCTTCGGATTCACCTACTGTCCGGAGGCCTGCCCGACGACCCTATTGGCCCTGGGCCAGGCGGAAAAGCTGCTGGGCCCGCAGGCGAAAGCCTTTCAGACGGTCTTCATCTCAGTCGATCCGGGCCGCGACACGCCCAAGGTGATGGCCAACTACCTGGGCAATAGCGCCTTCCCCAAGACCGTGGTCGGGCTAACGGGGACCGAGGCCGAGGTCGCCAAGGCCGCCAAGGCCTATCATGTGTTCTACCAGAAGGCCGGAACCGGCCCCGACTACCAGGTCAACCACTCGACCATCACCTATTTGATGAGCCCCAGGGGCAAGCTGGTGTGCTTCATCCCCTATGGCGCGCCGCCGGATGTGATGGCCAAGAAGATTTCGGCGGCCATGGCGGCCGGACCGGGGGCCACGGCCTGCTGATCCGGATGCTGCATTGCGTCCGGCCGCCGGGCGCCCCGCGGGCGCCCATTCGGCCCTAGAGAGAAATCGCTTCAGCGAAGCTATGGACCCCGTTAAGGGTTTCAGGTGTTATGTTGCGACGCACAACACGCGCTCTGGCCCCTCGGCCGGACGCCAGGGGACCGGGGCATGCTCTACACCCTCTATGAAACCGCCTATTACGCCTCCACGCCGCTGCGCGCCGCAGCAAGGCTGACCCGGGACTTCTGGTCCTCGCCGCTCAACCCGGCCAAGGACAGCGAGATCGGCCGGCGCATCTACGCCAACGCCGACCTGTTCGCGAACCTCACCAAGCGCTACGGCCGCCCGGCGTGGGGGATCGACAGTGTCGTGGTCGACGGCCAGCCGGTCCGGGTGCGGATCACCGAGGAGTGGTCGAGCCCCTGGTGCAAGCTGCTGCATTTCAACCGCGACAGCGCCGACATGCGCCGGGCGGGCCGCCGCACCCTGGAGCCGGCGGTGCTGATCGCCTGTCCGCTGTCGGGCCACTACGCCACCCTGCTGCGCGGCACGGTCGAGGCCTTCCTGCAGGACCACGAGGTCTATGTCACCGACTGGTCGAACGCCCGCGATGTGCCGGTCATGGAAGGCCGCTTCGACCTCGACGACTATATCGACCACATCCGCCAGATGCTGAGCGTCATGGGGCCCCGCCCGCACGTGGTCGCGGTCTGCCAGCCCGGACCGCCGGTCCTGGCCGCCGCCGCCCTGATGGCCGAGGACAACCATCCCAGCCGCCCGGGCTCCATGACCTTCATGGGCTCGCCCATCGACGCGCGCCTGTCGCCGACGGTGACCAACAAGCTGGCCGAGGAAAAGCCCTTCACCTGGTTCAAGTCGAACATGATCGACACCGTGCCGGGGCCCTATCCGGGCGTCGGACGCCGGGTCTATCCGGGCTTCGTCCAGCTGGCCGCGTTCGTCTCGATGAACGCCGAGAAGCATGAGGCGGCCCACAAGCGCTACCTGAAGCAGCTGATGGAAGGCGACGGGGACAGCGCCGAACGCCACCTGGAATTCTACGACGAGTACCTGTCGGTGCTCGACCTCACCGAGGAATTCTACCTGCAGACCGTCGACGTGGTCTTCCAGCGCCACCTGCTGCCGAAGGGCGAGCTCGAACACCGCGGCCGGCCGGTGCGCTGCGAGGCGATCACCGACATCGCGCTGCTGACCGTCGAGGGCGAGAACGACGACATCTCGGGCATCGGCCAGACCCAGGCCGCCCACACCCTGTGCTCGAACCTGCCGGACGCGCTGAAGGCCGACTACGTCCAGCCGCACGTGGGCCACTACGGGGTGTTCAACGGCTCGCGCTTTGAGTCTGAGATCTATCCCCGGGTCCGCAACCACATCTGGACAGCGGAACTGGCGCTCCACAACAAGACCAATGTGGTGGCCCTGCCCAAGCGGACCGAGGCCGCCTGACACTCCGCGTTACCTCGCCGCGGCTTCGCGCGAGGAGAGGATGGGGCTAGATTGCGACGGGTGAGTCTCTTCACCCGCTCCTTCAACGATGGCGACCGGCTGGAGATCGCCGGGACGGCGGTCACCCTGCGGGTCAACGGCCGCGCCCGCCGCGTATCCCTGCGGCTCGACCGCACGCGGCGCGAGATCGTCGCCACCGCGCCCTCCCCCCGCCGCCTGCCGGAAGCCGCCGCCTTCGCCCGCGAGCGCGCCGCCTGGATCGCCGAACGGATGGCCGAGCTGCCCAGCGCGGCGCCCCTGCATCCGGGCATGACCCTGCGCGTCTTCGACGAGCCGGTCAGGCTGGAGGCCGGGACGGGACGGGCCAAGTGGCTGCCCGCCGCCGAAGGCGAGCCGGCGCGGATCACGGCCATGGGCGCAGATGCGAATGGCGGCGAGGGCTATGCCCGGGCGGTGATCCTGATGCTCCGGAAACGGGCGCTGGGGGTGCTCTGCGAGCGCACCGAGATCTATGCGGCCATGCTGGGCGCGCCGGTACCCAAGGTGACGATCATGGACGCCAAGGGCCGCTGGGGCTCCTGCCGGCCGGGCCTGCGGGGCGGCCAGGCCTCGATCCGCTATAGCTGGCGCCTGGCGCTGGCTCCCTTCGCGGTCGCCGACTACGTGGCGGCCCACGAGTGCGCCCACCTGCTGGAGCTGAACCACGGGCCGAAATTCTGGGGGCATGTGAAGGCCCTGGTGGGCGACGTGCGCCCGCACCGCGCCTGGCTCCGGGCCGAGGGCGCGGCCCTCCACGCGGTGGGAGGATAGAGAGCCGTCACCCTCCCCAGAAGGGAAGGGCGACAACTCAGTGGGGCGCCTCTTCCGGCGAGGGCGCGGGTTCGGCCTCGTGGTCGCCGTGCAACAGCTGGGAGACGCCGTTGACGATGTCGGCGATCGGGTCTGAACCCTCGTCGGGCGGCGGCGGCGCCACATCGCCGCCAGGGATGGGCTGGACCCTCAGCCTGGGCAGGGCGGCGGTCATGTAGTCGTGCCAGATGCCGGCGGGCGCGCCGCCGCCGGTCACCTTCTTCATGGGCGTGTTGTCGTCCTTGCCCACCCACACGGCAGTCACGAAGCCGCCGGTGTAGCCGATGAACCAGGCGTCCTTGTAGTCGCTGGTGGTGCCGGTCTTGCCGGCCAGGTCGTAGCCTTTGACCGCCGCGCGCGTGCCGGTGCCGGACTGGATGACGCCCCGCATCATCTGCACCATGTAGGAGAGCGCCGGCTGGCCGATGACGCTGCGGCGATCGCCGCCGCCGACCCCATGGTCATAGAGCACCCGGCCGCTGGTGGTGCGGATGCGCTCGATGCCGTAGCCCTTGGCGAACACCCCGCCGTTGGAGAATGGGGCGTAGGCCTGGGCCATTTCCAGGGGGCTGACCTCGACGGCGCCCAAGGCCATGGACGGGTCCAGCTGGATCGGCGAGGTGATGCCCAGGCGCCGGGCGGTGGCGGCGACATTCGAGGTGCCGACCTCGTTGGCCAGCCGGGCGGCCACGGTGTTGATGGACTCCTTGAGCGCCACGGCGAGCGTGATCGGCCCCAGGTAGGCGCCGGTGTAGTTGCGCGGGGTCCAGGTCCCGATGGTGATCGGCTCATCGACCACGGGGGTGTCCGGCGTCCGGCCCGCCTCCATCGCAGTCAGATAGACGAAAGGCTTGAAGGACGAGCCGGCCTGGCGGTGCGCCTGGGTCGCGCGGTCGAACTGGCTCTGCAGATAGTCGACGCCGCCCACATAGGCGCGGACGCGGCCTTCGCCATCGAGGGAAATCAGCGCGCCCTGCTGCACCCCAAGCGGCCTGGCGGCGGCCACGCCCTTCTGGATCGCCTCCTCCGCCGAGGCCTGCAGCGGCAGGTCGAGGGTGGTTTCCACCACCAGGTCCTCGGTGGGTTCGCCCACCAGGTGGCGCACCTGGTCGTCCACCCAGTCGGTGAAGTACTGCGCCCTCTGGTTGGCCAGGACCGGATTGACCCTGACCTTGGTGGCGAAGGCCTGGTCGCGCTCCTGCGGAGTGATGGCGTGGATGCGGACCATCTCGTCGAGCACGATGGTCGCGCGCCGGGCGGCCCGGTCGGTGGCCGCCACCGGCGAATAGCGGGACGGCCCCTTCATCATCCCGGCCAGCAGCGCGCTCTCGCCAAGGCTGAGTTGGGCGGCGGGCTTGCCGAAATAGCGTTGCGAGGCCGCCTCGATGCCATAGGCGCCGGCCCCGAAATAGACCCGGTTCAGATAGAGCTCGAGGATCTGCTTCTTGGTGAACTTGGCCTCGAGCCACACCGCCAGCACCAGTTCCTGGGCCTTGCGGCGATAGGTCTGGTTGGGGGTCAGGAAGAGGTTGCGCGCCAGTTGCTGGGTGATGGTCGAGCCGCCGCGCAGCGAACCCCCATGGTGGGTGACGTTATAGACGCCGCTGCGGACGATGCCCCAGGGGTTGAAGCCGAAGTGCCAGTAGTACCAGCGGTCCTCGATGGCCACGAAGGCCTTGGGCACATAGGCCGGCAGGCGGTCGAGGTCGACGGGCGGGGCGTACTGGCTGCCGCGCACCGCCACCAGGGCGCCGGAACGGTCCAGGTAGGAGATCGAGGGCTGGCGCTTGACCTCGTAGAGCTTGGAGGTGTCGGGCAGGTCGATGGCGAAGACCGCGAAGAAGGCGACCAGGAAAATCACCCCCCAGACGCCCAGCACCATGGTCCAGTAGAGGATTCCCTGCAGCAGGGAGCGGCGGCGCGGACCCTTCGGGCCCCCGGATTGCGGCGGACGCGGGCCGCGCGGGCCCGGAGGGCGGCCGCGGCCGCCCGAGCCTGGCGATTGCGCATTGGCCATCTGTACCCGTCCTGCCCGTGACCTTCTTAAGCCCCGCCCGCGGGACCCTTAACCGAAGCCCAGCAAGCACGCGACAAGATTGACGAGATATGAACAGGCGCCCGCACGGTCCTGGGAAGACCGCCGGAACGCATCTGCAAAAATGCATAGCTGCAGTGCGAAAAAAGCGATTGCGCCCGATCTTAACACTGTTATCTTAGCGTTGCTCAGTTCGAAGCGCGCCGCGGGTGGGGATACCTGAGGCGATCCCACGCATCGGGCAGGGCCGGCGCTTGAGCAGGGCGCCGCGTCTCCCCGAATTGCCTGGAGGGCAACCCATGAACCGCCTCACGCTTGCGGCCGCCTGCGCCGCTGTCTTCACCCTGGCCGCCGGTTCGGCCTTCGCCGACGACGCCGTGGTCGCCAAGCTGCAGCAACCGCTGGCCGCCAAGACCAAGTTCATCGCCGGCGGCGCGATGTTCCTTTGCGAGGCCGACGCCTGCGTCGCCGCCTCGCCGAGCTCCCAGACCTTCAGCGCCGCCACCTGCAAGGTCGTGGCCGGCAAGGTCGGGCCCCTGGTCTCTTTCGCCGCCGGCCGGCCGCTGGACGACACCCGCCTGGCGACCTGCAACACCGTCGCGGTGGCCAGGCTGATGGGCCCGGTCCTGGCCCGGCAGTAGGCTTTCTTCTCCCAGCAGCTCACGTCGAGCTTCTGAACTCGGGCGCCGACCGCAAGGCCGGCGCCCTTTTTCTTTTCTACGCTTCCCCTGTCGCGAAGCTGTGGAAGTCCCGCCCCCTTGGTTGCGGCGCCAGATATCGCGTGCTATCAGGCGCGCGGCTTTGGGTCGGGGTCTTTCGGGTCCTTCGGGTCGATGTGCTTTTTTCAAGCGCTTTCAAGCCTTTAACGTTGCAGCGGGGTTCTCCCGCCGCGGCCCTCTAAACGCACCGGGCGGACAACTTAGTGGCGGACGATTCCAAGGCATCGAATGTGGGCGACCGATACGCCCAAGCTCTGTTCGACCTCGCGAGCGACAACAAGGAAGTCGCGGCCGTCGAGGCCGACCTGAAATCCCTCAAGACGGCGCTGGCCGAGAGCCGCGACCTGCGCGTTCTGGTGGGCTCGCCCGCCTTCAGCGCCGAGGACAAGGGCAAGGGCCTTTCCGCCATCGCCGCCAAGGCCAAGTTCAAGCCGACGACCCAGAAGTTCCTGGGCCTGCTGGCCGCCAACGGCCGCGCCGATGCGCTTGGCGCCGTCATCACCGGCTACGAAGCCCTGTCGGCCAAGGCCCGCGGCGCGGTTTCCGCCGAGGTCATCACCGCCATCCCGCTCAGCGCCGCCCAGTCCAAGGGCGTCGCGGCCGCGCTTCGCCAGGCGCTGGGCAAGGATCCTGAAATCGCCACCCGCGTCGACCCCGCCATCCTTGGCGGGATCAAGGTCCGGGTCGGTTCCCGCCTGTTCGACGCCTCGCTCAAGTCGCGGCTCGATTCCCTCAAGTTCGCCCTCAAGAGAGCGTAAGACCTCATGGATATCCGCGCCGCCGAAATCTCGGCCATTCTCAAGTCACAGATCGCCAACTTCGGCCAGGAAGCCGACGTCTCCGACGTCGGCCAGGTTCTGTCCGTCGGCGACGGCATCGCCCGCGTCTTCGGTCTGGACAATGTCCAGGCCGGCGAAATGGTCGAATTCCCCAAGGCCGGTGTGAAGGGCATGGCCCTGAACCTGGAACGCGACAACGTCGGCGTCGTGATCTTCGGCCAGGACGCCGCCATCTCCGAAGGCGACGAAGTCCGCCGCCTGGGCGAAATCGTGGACGTGCCGGTCGGCAAGGGCCTGCTGGGCCGCGTCGTCAACCCGCTGGGCGAGCCGATCGA
>CANJLK010000035.1 GCA_947475465.1 Caulobacteraceae bacterium
CTACGGCACCAACAACGAGTTCGGCTTCGACTACCTGCGCGACAACCTCGTCTACGAGGCGGGCGAAATGGTCCAGCGCGGGCACAATTTCGCGATCGTCGACGAAGTGGACTCGATCCTCATCGACGAGGCGCGCACGCCGCTGATCATCTCCGGCCCGACCGAGGACCGCAGCGAATTCTACAAGACCATCGACGCCCTGATCAAAGAGCTGATCAAGGACCCGACCACCTACGACTTCGACGAAAAGCAGCGCCAGGTGATCCTGACCGAGGACGGCGCCGAAAAGATCGAAGAGATCCTGATGGCCGGCGGCCACCTGGCCGAGGACACCGCCGGGCTCTACGACGCCGCCAACGTCTCGGTGGTGCACCACGTGAACCAGGCGCTGCGCGCCAACATCCTCTACCTGCGCGACAAGGACTACATCGTCCGCGCCGGCGAGGTGATCCTGATCGACGAATTCACCGGCCGCATGATGCACGGCCGCCGCCTGTCCGAAGGCCTGCACCAGGCCATCGAGGCCAAGGAAGCCGCCACCATCCAGCCCGAGAACCAGACCCTGGCCTCGGTGACCATCCAGAACTACTTCCGCCTCTATACGAAGCTCTCGGGCATGACCGGCACCGCCGCCACCGAGGCCCAGGAATTCCTGGATATCTACAAGATGGACGTGGCCGAGATTCCGACCAACCGTCCCGTCGTGCGGATCGACGACGACGACGAGGTGTATCGGACCGGCGCGGAAAAGAACGTCGCGATCCTCAACCTGATCGAGGACTGCTACCGCCGCGGCCAGCCGATCCTGGTGGGCACAGTGTCCATCGAGAAGTCCGAACAGCTTTCCGAGATGCTGAAGGCCCACAAGTTCGACCTCGACGGCAAGACCATCAACGGCATCCCGCACAGCGTCCTCAACGCCCGCTACCACGAGCAGGAAGCCGCCATCGTCGCCGACGCCGGCGTGCCCGGCGCGGTGACCATCGCCACCAACATGGCCGGCCGCGGCACCGACATCCAGCTGGGCGGCAACGTCGACATGAAGGTCGCCAAGTGGCGCGAGGAGCAGCTCAACCTGGGTGTCGAAGTGACCCCGGAGATGGCCATCGCCCACCGCGCCCAGGTGGAAACCGAGATCGCCGACCTGAAGGAGAAGGCCCTGGCCGCCGGCGGCCTCTTCGTCCTGGGCACCGAGCGCCACGAGAGCCGGCGGATCGACAACCAGCTTCGCGGCCGCACCGGCCGGCAGGGCGACCCGGGCCACTCGAAGTTCTTCCTTTCCTGCGAAGACGACCTGCTGCGGATCTTCGCCGGCGAGCGGCTGGATGGGATCATGCGCACCTTCGGCGTCCAGGAAGGCGAGGCGATCACCCACAAGTGGCTGAACAGCGCCATCGCCACGGCCCAAAAGCGCGTCGAGCAGCGCAACTACGAGATCCGCAAGAACCTACTGAAATACGACGACGTGGTGAACGACCAGCGCAAGGCGGTGTTCGAGCAGCGCGCCGAATTCATGGTCGCCGAGGACCTTTCCGATTTCGTCCGCGAGATGCGCCTCGACACCATCGAGGACTTCGTGAAACGCCACCTGCCCCCCAAGGCCTATGCCGAGCAGTGGGACATCGAGGGCCTGGACCACCACGTCCGCGAATTCCTCGGCCTCGAGCTGCCGTTGAAGGCCTGGGCGGCCGAGGACGGCATCGCCAACGAGGAGATCGAGCAGCGGATCGTCGCCGCCGCCGACGCCCGGGCCGATGAGCGCAACGCCAGGGTCGGCGACCACATGCGCTCGGTGGAAAAGAGCTTCATCCTGCAGATGATCGATGTGCAGTGGCGCGAGCACCTGATGCACCTGGATCACCTGCGCAATGTCATCGGCCTGCGCGGCTATGGCCAGCGCGACCCGCTCAACGAATACAAGACCGAGGCCTTCACCCTGTTCGAGGGCCTGCTGGTCGACCTGCGCCAGAACGTCACCCGCTGGCTGATGACGGTGGAATTCCAGTTCGAAGAGCCGCCGCCGCCGCCGCCCGGCCATTATCAGGAGGTCCACCTCGACCCCCTGACCGGCCAGAACGCCGCGGACATGGGCGCCCTGCCCGACGGTCTGTCGGCCGAACAGCGCCAGGCCCTGCCGATCTCGGCCTTGCCGGACAACTGGGAAGCCACCGGGCGAAACGCCCCCTGCCCCTGCGGCTCGGGCAAGAAGTTCAAGCACTGCCACGGCGCGCTGGTCTAGAGCCGCTTTACGCAACCCTTTAAGGCGACGCTCGTTTTCCAAACCTCAACTTGGGGGTTTTGGGAATGACCACCTATCGCGCGTATCGATTGGACAGCCGCAACCGCATCCAGACCGGCCAGTGGCTGGAAGCCCGCAACGACGACGAGGCCAAGGAACAGGCCGAGGACCTTTGCGGCGAGGGCTCCGAGGCCATCGAACTGTGGCAGGCGACCCGCCTGGTCGAGGAGATCGACTGCGATCCCGAATGAGTCCGCCGTCCGGTCCGTCGCAAATTGCAGCAGAGCGGCGACGGTTTGCCGCCGACCGATCCGCGGCGCTGGCCGCGCTCCCCCGTACGATGTAAATTGATTTCGGCGGCGATCGCCGATGCGAGGCTGATCGTCTGAGACGAGCGCCTATGCCCCGAGTCCTTTCCCCCGCCGATGTCAGCGATTTTCGCGAGCGGCTTTGCGAAGCCGCTGAGCGGCTGTTCGCCGAGCGGGGTCCAGAGGCGGTGACCATGCGCCAGCTGGCGGCCGAACTGGGCGTCTCGCCGATGACCCCCTACCGCTACTTTCAGGACAAGGAAGACATACTCGCAGCCGTCAGGACCAACGGCTTCAACCGCTTCGCGCAGGCGCTGGAGACCGCCAGGGCCTCCGCCCAGAGCCCCCGGGCCAGGGGCGCGGCGGTGGGCGAGGCCTACGTCAGCTTCGCCTTCGAACACCCGCACACCTACAAGCTGATGTTCGACCTCAACCAGCCCCACGAGGCGGACTACCCGAACCTGGTCGCAGCTGTCCGCCGCGCGCGGGGCACCATGAGCGGCTATGTCACCGACCTGACGGCCAATGGCGACCTGGAGGGCGATCCGGAGCAGGTCGGACAGATGTTCTGGGCCGCGGCGCACGGGGCCGTGGTGCTGGAACTGGCGGGCAAGCTGCCGCCCGGCACGGCGCGGGTGCTGCACCGGAGCCTGAACAGCGCCCTGGCGCGCGGCCTGCGTCCCAACGCCTGACAGGGCCCGCCAAGCTGGTCCTAGATCACGTCGAGCTTGGATTGAATCAATCCAAGCTCGAAGAACGTGATCGATTCTATAGGCTTAGAGCGGGTTTCGGGCGGAAAACCGGTTCCCACTTTTCCTAAACCCGCTCTAGGGTTGGCCATGAGCGCCCGATACGACTTCGCCTCCGACAACACCGCGCCTGCCGCGCCCGAGGCCATGGACGCCGTGGTCGCCGCCAATGCCGGCTTCACTTCCGGCTATGGGACCGACCCGGTCAGCGCCCGGGCCGCCGACCTCGTGCGCGAGATGCTCGACGCCGACGCCGAGGTGCGCTTCGTCGCCTCAGGCACCGCGGCCAATTCGATAGCCCTTGGCGCGCTCTGCCGCCCGTTCGAGGCCGTGCTCGCCCACCACCATGCCCACGTCTGCACCGACGAGATGGGCGCGCCGGGGTTCTTCGGCCAGGGCCTGGGGCTGATCGGCCTGCCAGGCGCTTCGGGGAAGATCGACGAGACGGTGCTCGCCCAGGCCCTGGCGCAGGCGGACGTCTCGCACCGCCAGTCGCCGGCGGCCCTGTCGCTGACCAACGCTACCGAATACGGCACGGTCTATTCAGCCGAGGACATCGGCGCCCTGATCGCGCCCGTCAAGGCCAAGGGCTATGGCGTTCACCTCGACGGCGCGCGGCTGGCCAACGCCGCGGCGGCCGGTTTCGATCTGAAGGCGATCGGGCGGCTGGGCGTCGATATTCTCGTGGTCGGCGGCACCAAGTCCGGCATGCCGCCCACCGAAGCGGTGGTGGTGTTCGACCGCGACCTGGCCCGCCGGTTCGACGCGCGGCTGAAACAGGCCGGCCAGCTGCCGTCCAAGGGTCGGTTCTACGCCGCGCCCTTCATCGGCATGCTGGTCGGTGGCGCCTATGTCCGCCACGCGGCCCACGCCAACGCCATGGCCAGGCGGCTGGCCGACGGCATGCCCTTTCCCCTCGCCCATCCGGTCGAGGCCAATGCGGTCTTCGTCACCATGGACGAGCCGACCCTGGCGCGGCTGCACGGGGCGGGCTGGTTCGTCTACCGCTTCCTCGACGGCTCGGTGCGCTTCATGTGCTCCTGGGCGACGACATCGGAAGCCGTGGATGAGATCCTCGAAACGCTGAAGGCGATCGCTTAGCGGGGCTGCCGGGGCCCGGAGGCCACGCCCTCCATCCAATACGCCAGGCGGTTCCAGAGGAGGTCCCTGGTCCCCGCGAAATTGTGCATGTGGCCCATGCGCGGCGTGATCGACAGTGTGACATCCATGGCCTGCGGGTAGGCGCCAGGCTCGGCATGGGGGTCGGGGCAGACGTCACGCTCGCCCACGCCCACGAAGACCGGGCATTCGACTACGGCGGCCCAGGGCGCGATCACGCCCTTGGGCAGCGGCGACCAGTGGCGGCCGCCAGGACGCCGGGCGCTGGCCCACATGGGCAGCGGCGGTTCGCGGGTGGGATGCTCGCCCTTCATGTCGATGTCGATCATCGCCTGGGGCACGTCCTCCCAGTGGAAGAAGTACTGCATGATCTGGCGGTCCGTCATGGCCTCGGACGCCGGGACCCGCCCCCCGGTCGAGGAAGTGCCGCCGCCCGGCGGCGCGGGACGCTCCATGCCGATGGCGCTGAATCCCAGGATTGCGATGCCATCGAAGGTGCGCAACCGGCCCTGCTGGATCACCAGCAGCATCCCGCCGTAGGACTGGCCCATACCGATCAGGAGCGGGTCGGCGATCTGCGGATAGCCGGACCGGAGGTCGCCGGTCGCAAGGCGCCGCACGACTTCGTCCACCACGGCCGCATTGATCCGCGTCGCATTCGCGTAGGAAAGCTGGCTGCGATCCGGTTCGCTGGAATCACCAACGCCCAGGTGGTCGCAGGCGACCGTGACGATCCCGCGCTCGGCGTGGCGCTCGGCCTGACTGTAGCCCGCGAAGCCCTCGAAACGGATGTCGTAGTAGCCACGCGAATAACCCCCGCCCGGCCAGCAGAAGGCGACGATGGGGCGGGATGGCAGGCGTTCAGGGTCCGGCAGGCAGACCGTGACAGCGATGATCTGCTCGCCGGCGAGTTCGGTCACGCCAGCCACGTCGATCCGCAGTTCGACCCGCTGCATGAATCTCTCCCTTACCGCGATGTCGTTCGGCTCGACCCAGGCGCTATTGGAGCCCCGCCCGGCCGATGGAGTAGAAGCGTTCCGAACGCTGCTTCAGGATTTCGTCGGCGCTGAGATTTTCCAGCGCCTTCAGCTCTTCCTCGACCGCGTCGCCCACTGCCTTCATGGCGGCCTCGGGGTCGGAATGGGCGCCGCCCGGCGGCTCGGGAATGATCTTGTCGACGATCTTCATCGCGAACAGATCCTGGGCCGTGATCTTCATCGCCTTGGCGGCCTCGTCGGCCGTCCGCGAGCCGCGCCACAGGATGGCGTTGGCGCCCTCCGGCGGGATCACCGAATAGATGGCGTGTTCCAGAATCAGCACGCGCGACCCGCAGGCAATGCCCAGCGCCCCGCCCGAACCGCCCTCGCCGGTCACCACGGCGACCATCGGCACGGTCAGCATCAGGCTCTTTTCGGTGGACCGGGCGATGGCCTCGGCCACCCCGCGCTCCTCCGAGGCCACCCCCGGATAGGCGGCGGGCGTATCCACGAAGCTGATCACCGGCAGGTTGAACCGCTCGGCCATCTCCATCAGCCGGATCGCCTTGCGGTAGCCCTCCGGCCGGGCATAGCCGAAGTTGTGCTTCACGCGGGTGACCGTGTCGCGGCCCTTCTCGTGGCCCATGACCACCACCGGCCGGCCCCGGAACCGGCCCAGGCCGCCCATGATCGCCTGGTCGTCGGCGAACTTGCGGTCGCCGCGAAGCTCCACGAACTCGTCGATCAGCCCCTCGGCGTAGTCGACGAAGTGCGGCCGGTCAGGGTGACGCGCCACCTGCGTCTTCTGCCAGGCGTCCAGCTGGGAATAGGTCTCGCGCCGCATCTCGGCGGTGCGCGCGCGCAGGGCGTCGATCTCGGCGTCGAAGGCGCCGGGGTTGGACGTCTCGGAAAGCTTGGAAAGCTCCTCGATCTTGGCTTCGAGGTCGGCGATGGGCCGCTCGAATTCGAGGTAGTGCGCAGCCATCCGGGCGGGATTCCTTTTCGGTGGAGGGGGCGGAAATTAGGCGCGATGGGCCCAGGTCACAAGAGCGCGGGGTGAGAGACCAAGGTTCCTCCAATGCAACCTCGCGCCCGCCCGCGGGTTCTGATGGCCGATGACGCGCGGACGCCTGTGCGGACGCCACGACGCGCCCTCGCTGAAATGGAGAGAAACGATGAACGCCCTCAAGATCGGCCTGGTCTCGGCGCTGGCGCTGGCGACCGCCCTGCCGGCCCTTGCCCAGCCCGGCCCCTACCAGCCGACCCAGCAATATCAAGACGACCAGCAGCGCTATCAGCAGGACCGTGCGGACTATCAGGACCGCAAGGACGCCTATGACGCCAGCCGGCAAAACTACGACTCCAGCCGCGCCGACTACCGCGCCGCGCGCTCTAATTACGAGCGCCGCCTGGCCGACTATCAGCGCGCCCGGGCCGACTACGACGCCCGCTACGGCTACGGCGCCTATGTCCGGGTCTACGGTGCGGAACCGGTGTGGAGCGAAGGCAACTGGCGCCAGACCTACTATGTGGCCCCGGAATCCAACCCGGACATGAGCCGGGCCGACTACCGCACCGCCCATGAAAACTACGAGCGCCGCCTCGCCGACTGGCGCCGCGCCCGCGCCGACTATGACGGCCGCTACGGCGATGGCGCCTACGCGCGGGTCTATGGGCCCGAGCCGATGTGGAGCGACGGCAACTGGCGTCAGACCTACTATGTGGCGCCGGCGGCGACCTACAATGGCCGCGACGTGGCCTATACGGCCGCTGATTGCCGCTCGAACAACAACTCGGCGGTGACCGCCGGCATCATCGGCGCCCTCGCGGGCGCTGCCCTGGGCTCGAATGTCGCGGCCGGCGGCCATCGCGGCGACGGCGCGGTTCTGGGCGCCATCGTGGGCGGCGGCATCGGCGCCTCGGTCGGCCACGCCAACGACAAGTACAAGTGCGACAGCCGCGGCCCCTACTACAGCTACAACGACACCATGGCCTATCGCGAAGCCTCAGACTTCCGCAGTGGCGACCATGACTACCGCTACTATTCGCGGATGAGGTGCAGGCTGGCGGTTGCGCCGCTCGACCGCGACCGCGGCGACTATCGTTACGTGCGTGTCTGCCCTGACCGCGACGGCCGCTACCGCATCACCGGCTAAGACCGGAAGAGACTCAGGGAAAGGGCCGTCCCGCGAGGGGCGGCCTTTTTCCGTGGACCCTCAGAGCACCCGCGTGTCGAACATCAGCATGTCGACGCCCGCCGTGGCGAAGAGCTGGACATCGGCCACCGCCGCCTGGCCTTCCGGGCTGCCGAAGGCCGCCTGGATGGCGCCGAGGTCGTCGAAGTCCAGCGTCGCGACCAGATAGCAGTCGGACGGCCCGGCCGGCGTCGCCACCGGCCCCTGGCTGACCGTGAACTTGCGCATGCCTGGGATCCGCTGGGCGATGGGCACGTGCTTTTCGAAGTAGTGCTTGTCGAACGCCGCCGGATCGGCGGGCGTTTTGTACATGACGACGAGCTGGGCCATTCTTGTCTCCTGCCGCTGAGGCGACGCAGCGCCCCGCTTAGCGGGCGGCGTCGATGAACTTTCCGCCGCTCACCATGAAGGTGTGGCCGGTGATGTACTTCGACGCATCGGTGGCCAGGAACAGCGCGACCGGCGCCACTTCCTCCAGCGGCGGCCCCGGCATGCCCAGCGGGTTGTCGGCGATGGCGGCCATGACGGCGGGGTTCTTGGTCGCTTCGATCAGCGAGTCCGTCATGCTGGCCGGATTGATGATGTTGACGTTGATCTTGTACTGGCCCCACTCGCGCGCCGCGACGCGGGAGACCGCGCGCACCGCCTCCTTGCAGGCCGCGTAGGGCGTGAAGGTGGGCGCGCCCAGCACGCCGACGCCCGAGCCGAAGTTGATCACATTGCCCTGGCGTTCCTTCAGATAGGGGAAGCAGGCCTGCATGAAATGGACGACGGAATAGAGGCCGCTGGCGAACTGGTCGGCGAACATCGCCTCGGTCGCGTCCAGCACCGAGGAGCGCGAGGTGGCGAAGTCGTGGGCGTTGTTGACCAGGACGTCGACGGTCCCGAAGGCCTCGATCACCTGGGCCACGGCGGCATCGACCTGATCCTTGTGCGAGACGTCGCAAAGAATGCCGGTGACGGTGCCACCCTCCTGGCGGATCTGATCGACCACCGGATCGAGCGTCGCGTGGCTGCGCGAGATGGCCGCGACCTTGGCGCCCTCCCGGGCGAAGAGGATGGCGATCGCCTTGCCGATGCCGCGCCCGGCGCCGGTCACGATGGCGACTTTCCCGTCTAGTTGTCCCACTTCTTCCCCCTCCCGGCGCCTGCTGCGGGCCGTTTGGGACAGATTAGCCGATGCGGCCGGGGCCGCCTATGGGCGGCTTACCGCTTCCGGGCCAGAGGGTGCTTGGTCGCCACCACCTGGGCCAGCCGGTCGCCGGCCACATGGGTGTAGATCTGGGTCGTGCCGATATCGGCGTGGCCGAGCAGGGTCTGGACGACACGCAGGTCCGCGCCGCCCTCCAACAGGTGAGTGGCGAAGGCGTGCCGCAGCACGTGGGGGCTGACCCGGGCCGGGTCGATGCCGGCCAGTGTCGCGGCCTCGTCGAGCAGCTGGGCGAAGCGGCGGGGCGTCAGGCGTCCGGCCTTGCCGCGCGACGGGAAGAGCCACGGGTTGGCGCCAGGGCCCTTTGGGTCGCCCTTGGGCAGGAAGCCGGGGCGCACCTCCAGATAGGCCTTCACGGCGGTGCGGGCCGCGCCGTTCAGGGGCGCCAGCCGTTCCTTGCCGCCCTTGCCCTTGACGATCAGATAGGCGGGATCGCGGGCCAGCGCCGCCAGGGTCAGTCCGGTCAGCTCGGAGATCCGCAGGCCAGAGGCGTAGGCCAGCTCGACCATGCACGCGAGCCTCAGGCCCCCAGCGCCGTCCCGGGCGCCCGCGGCTGCGATCAGCCGGTCGATCTCCTCGCGGCTCAGCACCTTGGGCAGCGAACGGCCCTTGCGCGGCGCCTCGACGCGGCGCGAGGGGTCGTCGGTCCGCCAGGTCTCGCCCAGCACGAACCGATAGAACTGGCGCACCGCCGCGCGCCGCCGGGCCGCCGTGGCCGGCGCCATGCCGCGGGCCCCGAGCGCGCTGAAATAGGCCTCGACATCTTCGGCCGAGGCGTCCGCCAGGTCCCGGCCGCGGCCGGCGAGGAACTGCGAGGCGTCGGTGAGGTCGCGGGTATAGGCGGTCAGCGTGTTCTTCGCCGCGGCCCGTTCGACCGCCATCATCTCCAGGAAGGCCTCGGCCCAGGCGCTTCCCTTCCTGGCTTCCCGGGGGCCGCTCATTTCAGCGCCAGCAGGCCTTCCAGGGCGAAGGCGCGGGCGTCGGCGTCCAGGCCCACGGCATGTAGCGCGTGGACGATGCGGATCCGGTCGGCAAGGGCCGGGCCCGCCGGCCCGGCCTCAGCGCAGGTCCACAGCGCCAGCATCGCCGCCTCGCCCGCCAGCGACTGGCCCGCCGCCTCGTCGAGCGCCAGGTTCCGGCCCAGCGGCGCCTTGCCTTCGGCCAGGGCCAGAGCCGCGACCTGGCCTCGTACATCGGCGGACATGGGCGTCGAAAACGCGGCCGCCAGCAGGACGCCGGCCACGCCCCGCGCGCGCGTCTTGGGATCGGTCGATGCGGCCATCTCGATCATGGCGACCAGGATGGGAGTGGAAATCGGCTGCCCGGCGGCGACGGCATTGGCCAGCGGGGCGACGTCGCCCTGGATCGCCGCCAGGTCAAAGGTCAGGGGCGCGGGATCGGCGGCCGACATGGCCGCGGCGACGGCCGGGGACGCCTTGGCCCCGGCAAGGTCCAGGCGGAAGCTCCTGGACAGCGCATAGTCCAGTCCGTTGCGCAGGGACGGCGCGCCGGGCCGCGCGGCGCCGAAGTCTCCGGCCGCGGCAAGCGCTGCGCCGATGAACCGGCCGAACACCGCGTCCGGCGCCTGAGCCTGCGCAAGATCGAAGGTCAGCTGGGCCTGGTCGAACTGACCCGCCTCGATTTGGCAAAAAGTGCGCAGGCGCAGCCAGTAGACCTCGCCGCGACCGGCCCCGAGCCCTTGCGCGACGGCGCAGGCCTGGGCGTCCTGGCCGGCGAGCAACGCGCTTTCGGCGGTGACCCGGGCGAGGTCCGCATCCCGGTCCACGCCAGGCGCGTGGGCGAGAAGTTCAGCCGCCGCCTTGGGATCGCCCTGCGCCATCAGGCCGGCGGCGCGGGCGCCTATGAGGGCCGGATCGCTGCCCACGCCCTCCGGACCGGGAGCGCCGGCCGCCAGGATGCGGCGGGCCAGCGCCGCGCCGGCCGGCGACAGGGTCTTCGCCCCCAACAGCGGCAGGACGGTCCGCGCCGTCTTCAGCGAGGCGCTCTTCCAAAGGGTCTGGGGCAGGCCGGTGTCGCGGCCCGGAATCGAGAAGGCGTCCGGCGCCGCCAGGCTCGTGACCCCAACCGCCTGGCCGGCGGCCATGCCGGGCGACGCGACAAGCAGGGCGACGGCAAGGATCGAGGCGACGCGGACCATGACGCGAACCATACCGGAGCCGCGGAGTTGGCGCGAGAGCGCGCGGTCGTGTAAACCTGCGCCGTTCATGGATCGCTATGCCCCGCTTCGTCACCGGACCATCGCCCTTGTGGGGCTGATGGGTGTCGGCAAGTCCAGCGTGGGCCGCAGGCTGGCCGCCGCGCTCGACCTGCCGTTCCGCGACGCCGACACCGAGGTCGAGGCTGCCGCCGGCCGCTCGGTATCCGATATCTTCGCCGACCTGGGCGAGGCCGCCTTCCGCGAGGGGGAGCGCCGGGTGATCGCCCGGCTCCTGGACCAGCCGCCCCACGTGCTGGCCACCGGCGGCGGCGCCTTCGTCAATCCGGAGATCCGCGCCCTGATCAAGTCCAAGGCCATCTCGGTATGGTTGAAGGCCGACCTGGATGTCCTGACCCGGCGGGTCGGACGCAAGGACACGCGCCCCCTGCTGAGCGGCAAGGACGCACGAACCGTGCTGCAGGAGCTCGCCGACGCCCGCTATCCGGCCTATGCCGAGGCCGACATCACCGTCGAGACCGGCGACGCCGCCCACCACGTGGCGGTCGAACAGGTGATCCGCGCGATCGGCGCCTATCTGGAGACGCAAGCGCCATGACCCGCAGCATTGGCGTGGGCCTGGGCGAGCGCGCCTATGAGGTCGTGGTCGGCCAAGGCCTGCTGGACGACGCCGGCCTGCGCATGGCGCCGCTCCTGAAGCGCCGCCGCACCGCCGTGGTCAGCGACGAAACGGTCTGGGCCCTGCACGGCGCCCGGCTAACGGCCTCGCTGAAGGCGGCCGGCATCGCCGTCATGCCGGTGGTGGTGCCGCCGGGGGAACAGACCAAGAGCTTCACCGGTCTTGAAAGCCTGCTCGACCGGCTGCTGGCCCTGGAGCTGGATCGCGGCGACCTGATCACCGCCTTCGGCGGCGGCGTCGTGGGCGACCTGGCCGGCTTCGCGGCGGCCATCTACAAGCGCGGCATAGGCTTCATCCAGATCCCGACCACCCTGCTGGCCCAGGTGGACTCCTCGGTGGGTGGCAAGACGGCCATCGACACCCCCCGCGGCAAGAACCTGGTGGGCGCCTTCCATCAGCCGAGGCTGGTGCTGGCCGACCTCGACGTCCTCGCCACCCTGCCCGAGCGCGAGATGCGCGCCGGCTACGCCGAGGTGATCAAGTACGGCTTCCTGGGCGACTTCGCCTTCTTCGAATGGCTGGAGGCCAATGGGCCGGCCGTGCTGGCGCGCGAGCCCCAGGCGCTATCGCGCGCCGTCGCGCGTTCCATCGAGATGAAGGCCGAGATCGTCGCCGAGGATGAGACCGAACAGGGCCGCCGCGCGCTGCTGAACCTGGGCCATACCTTCGGCCACGCCCTGGAGGCCGAGACCGGCTACGGCGAGGCCCTGCTGCACGGCGAGGCGGTGGCCGCCGGCCAGGCGCTCGCCTTCCGCTTCTCCGCCGCCCAGGGCCTCTGTTCCAGCCAGGACGCCACCCGGGCCAGCGCCGCCATGGCCGCCACCGGCCTGCCGACCCGGCTTTCCGATGTGTCCGCCACGCCCTTCGACGCCGAGCGCCTGGTCGCGCACATGGGCCAGGACAAGAAGGCCGAGGGCGGCCGGCTGACCTTCATCCTGGCCCGCGCCCTTGGAGAAGCCTTCGTGGCCAAGGACGTGGACGCGGGCGCGGTGCGCACCTTCCTCAGGCAGGAAGGCGCCGTCTGATGGCCGCCATCATGGCGCTTGCGCCCATCGTCTTTGGCCTCTTGGCCCTGTCGGCCCTGTTCTCGGCGGCGGAAACCTCACTCACCGGCGCCAGCCGGGCGCGGATGCACCAGCTGGAGCGCGACGGGGACCGGGGCGCCCGGCGGGTCAACCGCCTGCTCACCGATCAGGAGACGATGATCGGGGCGGTCCTGCTGGGCAACAACCTGATCAACATCCTGGCTTCTGCGTTGACGACCCAGGTGATCACCCACGCCATACCGGGCGCCTGGGGCGTCGCGGCCGCCACCGGCCTGATGACCGTCCTGGTGCTGGTGTTCGCCGAGGTCCTGCCCAAGACGCTGGCGATCCTGCGCTCCGACGACGTGGCGCGGTTCCTGTCGGGGCCGACCCTGCTGGTGGTCAAGGTCTTCGGGCCGATCATCTACACCATCCAGTATGTGGTGCGGAAAACGCTCGGCCTGTTCGGCGTCCGGCTGGGTATGGAGATGGACGTGCTGGCGGCCCACGAGGAAATCCGCGGCGCTGTCGAGTACCACCACTCCGAAGGCCTGGTGGAGACCCACGACCGCTGGATGCTGGGCGGCGTCCTGGACCTGGCGGAAATGGACGTCAGCGAGGTCATGGTCCACCGCACCTCGGTGATCATGCTCGACGCCAGCGCGCCGCCGCGCGAAATGCTGGCGGAGGCCCTGGACAGCGGCCACAGCCGCCTGCCGGTCTATCGTGACGACCCGGAAAACATCGTCGGCGTCCTGCACGCCCGCGACCTGCTTCAGGCCATCGCCGACGCTGACGGCCGGATCGAGACTCTGGATGTCGCCGCCATCATGCGCGACGCCTGGTTCATCCCCGAGACCACAAGCCTGAAGGACCAGCTGGCCGCCTTCCTGAAGCGTCAGGCCCACTTCGCTCTGGTCGTCGACGAATACGGCGCCCTGCAGGGCCTGGTCACCCTGGAGGACATCCTCGAAGAGATCGTCGGCGAGATCGAGGACGAGCACGACGACGCCGTCCCTGGCGTGCGGCCCGGCGCCGACGGCTCGGTGAAGGTCGAGGGCTCGGTGACCATCCGTGACCTCAACCGCGCGCTCAATTGGGACCTGCCCGACGAGGAGGCTGTGACCGTGGCCGGCCTGCTGATCCACGAGGCGCGGCGCATCCCGGAAGTCGGCCAGACCTTTACCGTCCACCGTCACCGGTTCCTGGTCACCGAGCGCAAGGCCAACCAGGTGACGGGCCTGGAAATCTGGCCCGCGCCCCCATCCGCCGACGACTGAGCCTCAACGCCGCCGACCTCGTCGATTTTCAGTCGCCGTTCACCTGCAAACTTGCATATCGTCGCCATGAACGCGCCGGAGCCTACCCAATGACCGACCCCTTAAGCTTGAACGGCCTCCGCGTGCTGGTCGTCGAGGACGAGATGATGGTCTCGATGCTGATCGAGGACATGCTGACCGACCTCGGCTGCACCGTGGTGGGTCCCGCGGCCCGCCTCGACGAAGCCATCGATCTGGCCAAGACCCATGAACTCGATTGCGCGGTGCTGGACGTGAATCTGGGCGGCCAGCCGATCTTCCCCCTGGCCGACGTCCTCAGGGAAATGGGTCGGCCCTTCGCCTTCGCCACCGGCTACGGCGACGCGGGCCTGCGGGACGTGGACAAGGGCACGCCGGTGCTCCAGAAGCCCTTCCGCGAAAGCGACCTGGCGCGGATCCTGGGCGAACTGCGGGCCAAAGTCGGCTAGCTAGAGGTAGTTCAGGACGGCCGAGGACCAGCCGTCGATGAGCAGGGTCAGGGCCCCGGCCAGCGCCGCGAACGGCCACAAGAGTTTCATCGTCCCGCCTCCCAGGCCCGCCGCGGATCCGGCGGGCTCATCAACAAGACGCTCCAGATAGCGGCTTCCCGACAGCGCGCCACAACCGTTGTCGTAGAGCCGCTATGCGGAAATGGTGGCGCGGCTTCCGGCGCCCCTGTTAGGCTTTGGGTTCGCAAGCTCGGGGGAGTGGGGACATGAAGGCCGCCTGGGCGCTCGCCGCCGCAATCACCCTGGTCCCCGGCTTCACCAGCGCCGATCCGGAGACGCCGGCCCTCACCCACATCTGCGGCGTAGCTACGCCCGCGCCCGACGCAAAGCCGGCCCAGGCGATCCTGACGGGCTACGGCTCCGGCGGCTTCGCCGTCCGCACGAGCCTCCCCGCCGCCCAGGCCTATTTCGACAACGGCATGCAACTGGCCCACGCCTTCGCCCACAAGCCGGCGACCCAGGCGTTCAAGGAAGCCGTCAAGCTCGACCCCAACTGCGCCATGTGCGTCTGGGGGGAGGCCTGGTCGCGCGGCCCGACCATCAACTATCCGATCGACGACAAGGAACAGGCGACGCTGGCGGCCCTGGCCGACCGGGCCGCGACCCTGGCCAGGGGCGGGCCGGCGAAGGAACTGCGCCTGGCCGCCGCCCTCCAGAAGCGCTACCGCAACGGCGGCGGCAAGGGGGCCGGCGATTACGCCTTCGCGCGCGCCATGGACGATCTGGCGCGCGACTATTCGGACGACAACGAGATCGCCGTGATCGCCGCCGACGCCTGGATGATCCCCGCGGCGCAGAAAGAGAACCGCGAGAACCTGCCCCGCGCCCTGGCGCTGCTGGGCGGCGCGCTCACCCGCAAGCCCGCCGACACCGGGGCGATCCACTTCTATATTCACGCCACCGAGATGGACGGGATCGGCGGCCAGGCCGAGGCCTATGCCGACACCCTCCAAAGGCTGGCGCCCTCGGCCAGCCACCTGACCCACATGCCCTCGCACACCTGGTACATCGTCGGGCGCTACGAGGATGCGGTGAAGGCCAATCTGGCGGCGACCAGGCTCGACGCCAACAACGCAGTGCGCCAGGGCCTGGGCGATCCCTGGAAGCTCACCTACCACGCGCACAATGTGCAGTTCGCCATGGGCGCCGCCCTGATGAGCGGCGACGGGGCCGCGGCGCTGGCCCAGTCGGACGCCGCCCTGGAGCACGCCAGGTCCAACAAGCATCTCAACGGCTTCGGCGAATTCGTCGGCGCCACGGCGCTGTTCGCCCAGGCGCGGTTCGCGGCGCCGGATCACACCCTGGCGATCGCCGATCCCGGAAGCGCCGCGCCCGTCATGCGCGCCATGTGGCGCTATGCGCGGGGCGAGGCCTATGCGCGGCTCGGCGACGCGGCGGCGGTCCGCCGGGAAGCGGCCGAGATCAGGCCCGTCGCCGGTTCCGACCTGAAGGGCTTCGAGGACTATGCGCCCCAGGCCCAGGCCATGCTCGACGTGGCCAGATTAGTCCTGAGCGGCCGGGCCGACATGATCGAGGGCAAGCCCGCCGCCGCCGCCGAGGCCTTCCGCGTCGCCGCGGCGATCCAGGACGCCCGGCTGAGCCGGCTCAGCGACCCGCCGGGCTGGTGGTACCCGATCCGCCGCAGCTACGCCGCCGCCCTCCTGGCCGCCGGCAAGACCGACCTCGCCGCCGCCCAGGCGCGGCTCACCCTCAAGGCCTGGCCGCGGGACCCCGTAACGCTCGCCGTCCTCGCCCAGGCCGAACGCAAACAGGGCGACGGCCAGGCGGCGGACCTGCACCTGGCCCAGGCGCAGCGGGGCTGGTTCGGCGCGGCGAAGCTGGCGGTGGCAGCACGGCTGCCGGCGGCTTAGAGCCTCCAAGACCCCCTCCCCTATCCATCGTCATCCTCGGGCTTGTCCCGGGGATCCATAAGCACCGATGGCGCAAGGCAGGGCTGGATCGCCCGCCGCGCGCACCTTGCAGCGCCCGCGTTTCTGGATGGCCGGACCAAGCCCGGCCATGACGATCTGGGAGAGGGAATGGCGCGGCGCCGCCCTCCCGCCACCAAAACCCATGGTCAGATGCGAGCCTGCCGGTCCAGGCGTGTCAAGGAGCGGCCTCCGGCCGCCCGCACGGCGGCGCGCGTTCCGCGCGTCCTTGAGACGCCTGGACCGGCAGGCAAACTGGCAGCCATGGATTTAAGGCGCGGTCCGCGAGGTCTGCTCGCGCCCCATAGCGACCTAGGGAACGTCCACTTTCCAGCATTTGCCACGCAAGCTAGGCTCTGCTGATGGGCCGACTGCTAGTCGTTTATGCCGTGTCGCTGAGCCTCTGCACGGGAATGCTGCTTGGAGGCTGTTCGCCTGCCGCAAATGACTTCGTCGTCCATAGGCGGTTGCGGTCGCCGGACGGCAAATTGGACGCGATTTTTGCGGAGTACGTCGGCGGCGGACCGGCAGTCGGGGTCGATCAGCAGGTCTACTTAGTCGAGGCTGGTTCCCCGATCAGGATGGAGGATCGGATCTTCAGCGGCGACCACATCTCATCGCTGATGATTACGTGGCATTCACCGCGCACCCTGCAGATCGCCTACGACGACTCCCGAAGCGTGGCCCCTGGACACCGATCCGCCCTTGGTGGAAGGCCCCGGCCGCGCGCCCGCAAGGCGTGGCAATCGAACTGCTCTCACAGGGTTCGATTATGCCTCAATAGGCTGGGACCCAAATGCCTGGTGTCCCCCCATATCGCACCGGCCCGCCGCCTACTTGCCTAACGCCATCAGCCCCGCCAGCACCTTGTCCGGCGTGATCGGATAGTCCCGCACACGCACGCCACAGGCGTTGTAGATGGCGTTGGCCACCGCCGCGCCGGCCCCGGAGATGCCGAGTTCGCCGACGCCCTTGATGCCCATGGGGTTGGCCTTCTCGTCCTCCTCGTCGAGCATGATTGCGTCGAGCTCGCCGATGTCGGCCTGGACGGGGACCAGATAGGCCGCCATGTCCTGGTTGATGAACGAGCCATAGCGCGGGTCGAAGGCGTTGCCCTCGGTGAGCGCCGAGCCGACGCCCCAGATCATCCCGCCGGTCAGCTGGCTGCGGGCGGTCTTGTAGTTGAGGATCCGCCCGGCCGCGAAGACCCCCAGCATGCGGCGCACGCGCACCTCGCCGGTGACCGTGTCGATGCCGACCTCCACGAAGTGGGCGCCGTAGGTCTGGGTGCTCCACTTGCCGGAGTCCTCGGCGGGCTTGATCTCGCCCTCGACTGTGAGTCCGTCGGGGCGGTTGCGGCGGATCAGCTCGGCGATCGTCTCCGAGCGGTTGGAGATGGCGACGATGCCGTCCTGGAACGTCACATTCTCGGACGGGCCGCCATAGAGCGGCGAGGCCGGATCGGCGACGGCGATCTCGACGATGGCCTTGCGCAGGTTCATGCCCGCCTCGAAGCAGGCCGAGCCGGCGGTGGCCGCGCCGAACTGGCCGCCGGAGCCTGGCGCCGGCGGCAGCTCGCTGTCGCCGATCTCCACCCGCACCGATTTCAGCGGCACGCCCATGGTCTCCGCCGCGATCTGGCCCAGCACCGTGTAGGTGCCGGTGCCGATGTCGGTCATGCCCTGCTTGACCGTGATCACGCCCTCGGCGTCGACGGTGAAGCTGGCCTTGGCCGGCAGTAGGCTCGACCCGCGGATCGCGGTCGCCATGCCCAGCCCAAGGGTCCAGCGGCCGTCGCGCACCCGGCCGGGTACAGAAACGCGCTTGTCCCACCCGAACCGCTCCGCGCCCTCGCGCAGGCAGCGGGTCAGCTGGCGCGACGAGAACGGCCGGCCGTCCTCCGGATTGACCTCGGGCTCGTTGATGACCCGCAGCTCCAGGGGATCGATGCCCAGCTTTTCGGCCAGCTCGTCCATGGCGCATTCGAAGGCCAACGTGCCCGACCCCTCCCCTGGCGCGCGCATGGCGCCTGCGACCGGCAGGTCGAGGTGGAAGATGCGGTGGCCAGTCAGGCGGTTGGGCGCCGAATAGAGCGGCCGCGAGAAGTTGGAGCCGCGCTCGACGAAATTGCCAACCCGCCCCAGGTGGGTCTGGGTGATCAGCGACATGGCGGTCAGCTTGCCGTCCGGCGTCGCCCCCAGCCGCGCGTGCAGCCGCGTGGCCGGGCGGTGAATGGTGCCGTGCATCATCTGCTGGCGTGTGAAGGCCACCTTCACCGGGCGGCCGATTTCGCGCGACGCCAGCGCCGCCAGCGTCAGGTCCTCGTACCAGCTTGCCTTGGCGCCGAAACCGCCGCCGATGTAGCGGGTCAGCAGGTGGACGTTCTCAGGCGGGATCTTCAGGGTCTCGGCCAGGCCGTGCTGGGTCTTGCGGACCAGCTGGACCGAGGCATGGACCGTCAGCTTGTCGCCTTCCCACCACGCGGTGGTGGCGCAGGGCTCCATGGTGCAGTGGTTCTGCGGCGGCGTGCGCCAGACCGCGTCCACCCGCACCGGGGCCGCGGCGAAGGCCGCGGCGAAGTCGCCCACCTGGACGTCGCTCTCGCCGGGGGGATGCTCGCCCTCATCGCCGATCGGGTCGAACGTGACCTCGGGAGCCTCGATCTCGTAGTCCACCTTGACCAGGGCGGCTGCGGCCGTAGCGTTCTCCAGGGTGTCGGCCACGACGAAGGCGACCTGCTCGCCCCAATAGCTGACCCGGTCGAATTCGAAGGCCGGGGTGGTCAGCGGCTGGAAGAAGTTGAGCATGACGTTGCGCGGCGCCTGCTCGGGCACGTCGAAGTGGCTCCAGGCCAGGGCGACGCCGGGCGCGGCGCGGGCCGCCGCCAGGTCGACGCTGAGAATCCGGCCGCGGGCGATGGTCGAGGGAACCATGACGCCATAGGCCGGCGGCGACGGCGGGACGACCTCATGGGCGTAGGCCGCTGTCCCGGAGACCTTGAGCGGCCCCTCGTAGCGGTCCACCGCCTTGCCGATCAGGCGCGAGCGGTTCTCCTTGATCGGGTTGGAGCCGGCCCAGTCGGCGACCTGGGTCAAGCGCCGCGTCCTTGGCTGCGGGCCGTCTCCACCGCGACAGGGACGAGGCGGTGCAGCAGGTCAATCTTGAACTGGTTTCGGCCATTGCTGCGCGCCGGCGCCAGCTCGGCGGCTATGGCTTCCGACGGCGATCCGCCGCCTGCCAGGACCGCCTCGGCCAGATGGGCGCGCCAGGGCTTGTGGGCGACCGCGCCAAACGCCATCCGGCCGCCGGCCACGGCGACGCTGGCCAGGCCCGCGGCGTAGGACGCACGGTCGCGGACCTTGCGGTAGACCTGTCCGCCGGACGGCGGCGGCGGAAGGACCACCGCCGTGATCAGTTCCCCGGCCGAAAGGCTGGTCTCGATGTGCGGCGTGTCGCCCGGCAGGCGGTGCAGGTCCTCCAGCGGGATGGTGCGGCTGTTGTCCGACACGACCTCCACCTGTGCGTCGAGGATCGAAAGCGCCACGGCCATGTCGGAAGGATGGGTCGCGATACAGGCCTGGCTGGCTCCCAGGATCGCCGAGTTGCGGTTGAGACCCTCGAGCGCGCTGCATCCCGATCCGGGCAGGCGCTTATTGCAGGGCTTGGTGGTGTCGTAGAAATAGGCGCAGCGCGTGCGCTGCAGGAGGTTTCCGCCCGTCGTCGCCTTGTTGCGCAGCTGGCCCGACCCGCCGGCCACGATCGCCTGGACCAGCACCGGATAGCGCGCGCGGACCCGCTCGTCGGCGGCGAGCCGGCTGTTGGTGACCATGGCGCCGATCCGAAGCCCGCCGTCGGCGGTATCCTCGATGGCCGCCAGCGGAAGGCGGCCGATGTCGATCAGATGCGCGGGATGCTCGATCTCCAGCTTCATCAGGTCCAGCAGGTTGGTGCCGCCGGCGATGAACTTGGCGTTGGGGTGCTCGGCGGCGGCCTTGGCGGCGCCGGCCGCATCCGTGGCGCGCTCATATGAAAACGGCCTCATGCCGCGCCTCCGGCATAGCTCTTGATGGCCGCCACGATCTGCGGATAGGCAGAGCAGCGGCAAATGTTACCGCTCATCCGCTCACGCAGTTCATCGTCGGTGAGGGTGATCCTGGCCGTCAGGTCGGCGGTCTCCTGGCTGGGCCAGTTCTGCTTGACCTCTTCCAGCATGCCGAGCGCCGAGCAGATCTGGCCAGGCGTGCAGTAGCCGCACTGGAAGGCGTCCTCGGTGAGGAAGGCCGTCTGCAGCGGATGCAGCTTCTCGGGCGTGCCTATGCCCTCGATGGTGGTGACCGAGTCACCGTCGTGCATCACCGCCAGGGACAGGCAGGAATTGATCCGCACCCCGTTCACCAGGACGGTGCAGGCCCCGCATTGGCCGTGGTCGCAGCCCTTCTTCGTGCCCGGCAGGCCCAGGTGTTCGCGAAGGGTGTCCAGCAGGGTCGTGCGCGTGTCGAGATCGAGCGCGCGGGCCTCCCCGTTGACCGTGATTGTGGTGCGCAAAATGCCGGCTCCCCAGACTTGACGACGATGGCCGCGCGATGGGCGGCTCTTGAAAAATTCAGCTCTCGCCGGGCGCGAGCGCCTTGACCGAGAGCGCGTGGACCGGGCCAGCCAGCTCCAGCGCCAGGGCCCGATACACCATTCGCTGCCGGGCGACCTTACCCTGGCCCGCGAAGGCCGGCGCTTCGATCACCACGTTGAAGTGGCTCTCACCGCCGTGGCCGGCGCCGGCGTGGCCGGCGTGGCGCGCGGAGTCGTCTTCGATCTCCAGCCGGCTGGGCCGGAACGCCTCGGTGAGCTTGAGTTGGATGGCTTCAAATATGGCGCCCATCGTCGGCATCTTCAATTCTTGAAAGGGATTATCTCGGCCCCATACTTGTCGCATGGCCGGCGCGTTTCAATACAAGCCTCGATTTGTCGATATCCGCGTTCGACCGCCCTCGAAAGAGGAGGACGCGCGGGCGCACGACGTCAACGCGCTGAAGCCGGGCGAACGGGCCTGCGACCATCATGGCTGCCGGGCCGCCGCGACGGCCAAGGCGCCGAAGTCGCGCGACATGTTGAACGAGCACTACTGGTTCTGCCAGCCGCACGCGGCGGAATACAATCGCAACTGGAACTTCTTCGCCGGCATGAGCGAGGGCGAGGTGCGCCGCCGCCAGCAGGAAGAACTGTTCACCGGCGGGCGGCCCACCTGGGAGATGAAGGCGTCGAACCGCTCGCGGGAGGCCGCCGCCGCCGCGCACAAGTTCAATCAGGGCGAAGGCTATCGCGATCCTTTCAACCTGTTCGGCAAGAACGGCGGCAAGGCCATGCCTGAAGCCGAGGACCGGCGGATCGGCAAGATCGAGCGCAACGCACTCGCCGACCTGGATCTGGACGCCCGCGCCGACGGCCAGAAGATCCGCACCCGCTACACCGAACTCGTGCGCCGACTGCACCCGGACGCCAACGGCGGCGACCGGGCCGGCGAGCATCGCCTGCAGCGAGTGATCAAGGCCTACCAGTCCCTGCGCAAGGCGGGCCTGGTCTAGCCCGGGACCCGCTCCCCTCACCGGGGAAATTTTCCCCGTCCGGACGCGGCGCCTCAACCCTCGTGAGAAAGCCCGCGCCAACGTGCATGTCGGCGCAACCTTGCGCATCGCGTCGCAACTTATCCCGTGTGACCAAGTCCCCGCATATGACCCCCGATTGAAAACAGGGGTTGTTTTATCATGTCTTTCCGCAGTTTCGCCGCCGCAGCAGTCATCTCCGCCGCCCTGGGGGCATCGGCGGTCGCCACCGGCGCCCAGGCCGCCAACGTCACGCTTCCCGACGCGACCTTCAGCGGCGGTATCCGCTATTTCCCGTTCACCGAGCACTTCGGGCAAGGGACCAACGCCACCAGCGCCACACACAGTGATTCCCTCGGCAATGTCGGCGCGACGGCCGACCTCGCCACCCAGGAAGTCACCGCCTACGGCAACAGCACGGCCATCGGCGGGGGCCTGATCGCCGACGCCCGCCTGAAATACTACTTCGCCCTGCTGAGCGGCACGCCGGGCGCGATCCACGTGCTTATCGACACCGCGGCCACGGCCAGCGGTTACGGCTCCTACTTCGCCGAAGCCGAGGTCGATCTGAACGCCAAGGACGGGACGCTCAACAAGACCCTGGCCTACGCCCACGCCTGTGGCGCCATAGGCTTCTGCAACCCCTTCGCCAACCACTACCTCGACGGTGGCAACCTGCCGGTCGTGATCCAGGCGAACAAGATCTACAGCATCACCCTGCTGGTCGATGGGCACACCACCAACCCCGACAGCGGCTTTTCAGCCATGGCGGACCCGACCTTCACCCTGGACCCCGACTTTGTGGCCCCGACCGACGCCCACTTCGTCTTCAGTGAGAACCTACCGGTTATCGACACCGACGCGGTTCCCGAGCCCGCCACCTGGGCGATGATGCTGCTGGGCTTCGGCGGCCTGGGCGCGATCCTGCGCCGTCGGAGGTCCAGCCTCATGGCGGCCTGACTCCGTCAGGCGCAGGCCGCTCTGTTACGGCGCGATATGCGCCGCGGTCAGTTCGGCCCGCGCGGCCTCCAGCTCAGCGCGGAAGGCCGGCTTGGTCATCAGTTCGGCAACCAGCGCGGTCGCCAGGACGTGTCCGGCTTCCAGGTCGCTTCGGTAATGGGCGCCGCACACCAGACGGCTATCGGCGTAGTCGGAGGCTCGCGCCAGGATGATCTGGGCGTTGCCGGGCATCAGGTTCGCCAGGACCTCGGCGGAGGCGTAGCCCATGGTCGAATGGCCGCTGGGATAGGCGCTCTTGATCGCGTCGCTCCTGTTGCACGGGTTGAGCGTCGGGTCCGCGTGCCAGGGCCGGGTGCGCTGGAAATAGGCCTTGGCGCGCTTGGCCGCGACACTGTCCTCGTTGCGCAGGTCGGCGAACAATTGCGCGGTGGCCGGAAAGCGCTGCAGGTCGAAGGCTGGACCGAAGACATCGGCGATCGAGCGCACGTCTTCGATTTCGTCGTCCTGCTTGGCCTGGGCGAAACGTTCCGGCGTGCGCTCGGCCTCCACGCGGTGGAGATCGGCCAGTTCGGCCAGGGTCTGCGGAGCGCCATCCTTCGCCGGCGGGGGCAGCAGGACGGCGGGGTCGAGTTCGCCAGGGCTGAGGAACTTCGACACCGGCGCCGGGGCGGGCGCAGGCGCCGCCCGGTCCTGGGCGATGGCGTCGCCCGCGATGAACAACAGGGCGCAGACGCCCGCGAGCGCGATCTGGTTACGCATCCCGATCTCCGTGGCTGAGGGTTAGAAGTTGACCTTGAGCGAGACCTGGTAGTTCCGCTCCGGTTGGAAGTAGTACTGGTCGTATGGGACGGTCTTGCCGGGCTTGATCGACGTGAATTTCTGGCTGTCCATGAGGTTGTAGATCGCCCCTTCAAGCCGGTAGCGGTCGAACCTGTAGACCACCGACAGGTCCGCCGAATGGTAGCCGGGGATCTTGTAGGCGGCCGGTTCGCCCTCCGCGCCCCACTGGACGCCGGTGTACTTGTCCGCCAGCGAGACCGACCAGTGCTCGTCGTTGTAGAGGACGCCGATGGCGGCGGTGGACTTGGGCGCGCTGGCGATCTGCTTGCCGCCGACGATGGTCACCGGCACGCCCAGGATATTGGTGCTGGCGCCCTGGGCCTTGGCCGAATTGATCGAGCCATTGGCGAACAGGAAGAGGTTGCCGGTCGCCGCGTAGGTGATCGAACCCTCGACCCCCTTATAGACCGCGCCGCCCAGGTTGAAGGTGGCGGTGACCGCCCCAAGGACCGGGTCGTTGGCGGAAACGGTCTGGATCTTGTTCTTGAAATCGATGTCGTAGACGTCGGCGTCGATGGTGAACCTGCCGCCGTGGTAGACGAGCCCCGCCTGGTAGTTCGTCGACTCCTGCGGCTCCAGCTGGTTGAGCTGAGGGTTGACCACTTGGGTCACGCTGATGTCGGGCAACAGGAAGCCGGTGGCGTACTGGGCGTAGACCGACAGATTGTCCCGGACCTTGTAGTTGGCGGTCAGGAAATAGAGCGTTTTGGTGAAGGTCTTGGAGTCGTGGAACGGCAGCCGGGACTTCTGATTGACGTCGGCGTTCACGAAGATCCGTTCGTGCAGATACTTGAGGCCGGGCGTGATCGTCAGCTGGGTCGTCGGCTTCCATTCGAAGTCGATGAACGGCTCGTACTGATGCCAGCCAGAGAACTGCAGGTACTCAAGGTACTGCGGCACGCCGGCCAGCACCTTCTGGCGGTAGTCGACGACATAGGGGCCGCCGATCTTGCTGGCCGTGGCGTCATAGTCGTAGCGCGCGCGGGGCCCGGTATCGGCCGTTTCCAGCCAGAGACCGGCCTTGATCTTGCCGAACGACAGGTCCTGGTCGAGGTGCAGGATGTCGCCGTAGATCTTGTAGACATTGAGCTTGGTGTAGCCGGGGACGTGGCCGTTCACGACCGCCTTGCCGCCCGGCGTCTGGGTGATCGACAGGCCGGTCTTGTTGGCAATGTCGGCGACAGAGAGCGTCGGATCGAGCGCCGATTCCGTATCGTTCTTGTAGTAGTAGCTGTAGGCTGTGTCCTCGAACTTGAGGCTGGGCGTGATGTCGCCGGTGAGCTTGGCGTAGTTGAAATAGGTGTGCTTCACGACCAGGTTATAGCCGTAGTAGGTCGGGTTCGCCGGGTTGGCGTCGAGGGCGAAGTTCTTCCCGTAGAGCGCGACCTGGGCCAGCGTCGCGCCGGCGCTGTCGTTGGTGTGGATGCGAGTGTAGTTCCAGGTGCCGAGCACCGTCAGCTTCCAGCTGCCGGCCAGGGGGAAGACCGCGCGGACCAGCTGGTTGTAGGCTTTGGCCTTGCTGAGGCTCAGCGCGCCGTCCGTCGACAGTTCCTGGAAATTGAACAGGGCGTGCGCGCCATTCAACTGGTCGATGTCGCCGGTGGAGAGCTTGGTCACCGACATGTAGGTGTTCCACGACCCCGCCGTCAGGGACTGGGACCCGCCCCGCTCGTCGCTGACTTCCGGCGAAAACAGGTTGATCGATCCGCCGAAGGTGGCGACCCCCAGCTGGCTGGCTTCGCCGGGCCCACGATCCACGACCACAGCGCCGATGGTCGACGAGGGGAAGAAGGAGGTCGAGTGGTGGGTCGGGCCGTTGGCGTCGCCCCAGGGGATGCCGTCGTAGGTGATGTTGTATTCGCCATCCTTGAAGCCGCGCAGGGTGGTCTTGGCCTCGCCCAGGCCCGCCCCATTGAAGGAGGTTCCCGACAGGCTGGGCGCCAGGTTGACGATCTGGGTGTAGTCGGCGGTGGCCGGTATGAACTGGTCGATGGCCTTGCGGTCGATGATCGACTGCGGCTCGACGGCCTGCAGCGAGGCCTTGGTGGGCGCCGCGGTGATGACGGCGCTCCGGCCGGTGACCACCAGCTCCTCGACCTGGCGGCCGAAGTCGGCATTCTCCGGATCGATGCGCACCGGGCCGGCCTCCGCGGCGGCGGCTTCGGCCGCGTGGGCCCCGCTTCCCGCGCCCAGGGCGGCGGCCAGGGCCAGGGCGGAGGCAGCCGCCATCCAGCGGCCGCGGGCGGCCCCTGTCATCATCGATTGTCGCATCGTCATCCCCATCGCAACGCCGGCCAAACCGGCTTGCGGACCGCTTCAGGTCCGCGCGGAGGGGTTCTCTTAATTCAGGCCAAGCTATGCAAATGAAGGTTTTATTGCACTTTTACCTCAGACTCGCGTCACGCTTCATCTATTCCCCGGAAAAACCGAGATAATATTTCCGCCGAATGCTCAGTGTGCAAATCATCTGTCCGCGGAACTTGTGGCGTACCCCGCCCTATTGCTCATGCTCGAAACGTTCGGTGTCCACGCTGGACTGCATCGGCGAAGCATAACGGCCGCCGACCGGGGTGGTCGGAGTCAGTAGGGATTCGAGGCAGTGGACGAGGACCGGGGCGATCTGCACCTGCGCCGCCGCCGCGTTCTCACGCATGTGGTCGGGGTTGGCGGTCCCGGGGATCGGCACGATGATCGGGTCCTTCTGGAGCAGCCACGCCAGGCAAAGCTGGGCCGGCGTGCAGCCGACCGCGTGGGCCAGGCCCGCGAAGTCGCCGAACAGTTCCAGGTTCTCCTTGAACGCCTCGCCGTTGAAGCGGGGCATGTTGAACCGGATGTCCGCGGTCTCGAAGACGCTGTCGGGCTTCAGGTTGCCCGCCAGCAGGCCCCGGCCCACCGGCGAGAAGGCCACGAAGGCGATGCCCAGTTCGCGGCAGGCGTCGAGGGTCGCGATCTCCGGATTGCGGGTCCAGGGCGAATATTCTGACTGCAGGGCGGTGATCGGAAAGGTGGCGTGGGCGCGCCGCAGCGTCTGCGCCGACACCTCCGACAGGCCGATGGTGCGCACCTTGCCCTCGGCCACCAGCTCGCCCAGGGCGCCGACGCTTTCTTCGATGGGGACCCGCTTGTCCCAGCGGTGCAGGTAGTAGAGGTCGATGACGTCGGTCTTGAGGTTGCGCAGGCTCTCCTCGCAGGTCGCCTTTAGGTTCTTCGGGTCGCCGTTGATGCCGCGCCCGCCGCCGCCGGCGGTCGTCATCCCGCACTTGGAGGCGAGGGTGAACTTGTCGCGATGCGGTCCCAGGACCTCGCCGAGCAGGATCTCGTTGTGGCCCAGGCCGTAGGCGGCCGCGGTGTCGAAGAAGGTGTAGCCGGCGTCGAGCGCCCCCAGCAGGACCTCTTCGGCGCGCTCGCGCGGCGCCGGCGGCCCATAGCCGCTGGAAAGTCCCATGGCCCCCAGGCCGATGGCCGAAACCTCGAACGGCCCGATCTTCCGCGTCTGCATGCGTCTGTCTCCCCGGTTGCGCGTGGCGAGAAACGGCGGCGCGTCGCCCGCGTCAAGCCACAGAGCCCGGACTGGCCGCCACAATCTGTTCGACAGGCGACTTTCCCGTTCGCACGGCGGACAGGGGGAAAAGAGCGGTTTGCGTCGGCCCGGCCTAGCCTGTAATCGAACCTCGCCATGACACCTTTCGACACAACCGAAGACAAGCTCATCACCCTGGTCCCCGACCATGAGGTCAACGCGCGCGAGACGTTCGGCGTGGATTTCGACATGAAGGCGCCCGCCTTCACGACCCGCGATCCGCATGTCCCCGACCTGGACCCGAGCTACAAGTTCGACCCGGAGACGACGCGCGCCCTGCTGGCCGGCTTCGCCCACGACCGCCGCGTGATGGTCCAGGGCTTCCACGGCACCGGCAAGTCGACCCACATCGAGCAGGTGGCCGCGCGGCTGCATTGGCCGCTGGTCCGGGTGAACCTCGACAGCCACGTGTCGCGGATCGACCTCGTCGGCAAGGACGCCATCGTCCTGAAGGAAGGCAAGCAGGTCACTGAGTTCCGCGAAGGCATGCTGCCCTGGGCGATCCAGCGGCCGATCGCGCTCGTCTTCGACGAATATGACGCCGGCCGTCCGGACGTGATGTTCGTGATCCAGCGCGTGCTGGAAGCGCAGGGCAAGCTGACCCTGCTCGACCAGAACCGGGTGATCCGGCCGAACCCCTGGTTCCGCCTGTTCTCGACCACCAACACCATCGGCCTGGGCGACACCACCGGGCTCTACCACGGCACCCAGCAGATCAATCAGGGGCAGATGGACCGCTGGTCGATCGTCACCACGCTCAACTACCTGGCCCACGACGTGGAGGCCGAGATCGTGCTGGCCAAGGCGCCGACCTACAACTCCGCCGAGGGCAAGCGCACCATCGCGGCCATGGTCCGCGTGGCCGACATGACCCGCAACGCCTTCATGAACGGCGACATCTCCACGGTCATGAGCCCCCGGACCGTGATCACCTGGGCCCAGAACACCGAGATCTTCGGCGGCGACATCGCGCTCGGCTTCCGGATGACCTTCCTCAACAAGTGCGACGAGCTGGAACGCGGCACCGTCGCCGAGTTCTTCCAGCGCGCCTTCGGCCAGGACCTGCCGGAAAGCACGGCGCGGGTGCGGGTGGCTTAGGTCATCCCAGTCCGCCCCACTTTGCTTTGGTCACAAAAAAGGCGGCGCTGGAGGACAGCGCCGCCTCTTCTGTTTCTAGGCCGCCCCGCTAATTCCCGGTGATCTTCTTGCCGGCGAAGATGCCGAGCGCCAGGAAGATCACAAAGCCGAGGACGAACAGGAAGAACAGGATCTTGGCGATGCCGGCCGCGGCGCCGGCCATGCCGGTGAAGCCCAAGCCGCCGGCGACCAGGGCGACCACCGCGAAAATCAAAGCCCATTTGAGCATCTTGCGCTCTCCATCAGGTGACCGCCGCTGGGGCGGATCTGGCAGCCGAAACGCAAGGCTTGGCCGTGGCGTTCCATTCCTCCCCCACTGGGGGAGGATCTTGGAGGGCGTTCACAGGCCTGCCCGCGAGGCGGAGTGTCCGAATTCCTGTTTTGACCCGCCCTTCGCCTGATCTAAGACGACGGGCATGGCGAACAACGAAAGTCCCCTGGAGCCCTTCAAGCGCGCGCTGGCCAATGCGGCGCGTTCGCTGGCCGAGTCGCCGGACCTGGAGATCGTGTTTTCAGGCGAGGGGCCGCAGCTGTCGGGCAACCGCGCGGTGCTGCCGCATCCGCCCCGGGACCTGACTCCGATCGACGCGGCCCGCATCCGCGGCCTGGCCGACCAGATGGCGCTGCGCATCGCCCACCACGACACGGCCGCCCACGCCAAGGCCCGCCCCGCCTCGCCGCTCGGCCAGCCGATCTACGACGCCATCGAACAGGCGCGCATCGAGGCCATCGGCGCCAACGCGCTGGGCGGGGTTCGCGAGAACCTCAAGGCGGTGATGGAGCAGGCCTGGGCCAAGCGCAGCTTCAACCAGATCGAGGCCCTGGCCAATCCGCCCATGGCCGACGTGGTGGCCCTGATGGTCCGCGAGCGGCTGACGGGCGACAAGCCGCCGGCCATGGCCCAGCCGATGGTGGATCTGTTCCGCCCGGACATCGAGGCCAAGGCCGGCGCCGATCTCGACCGGCTGAGCGAGGCCGTCGCCGACCAGGCGGCCTTCGCGCGCATCGCCCGCGCCATCCTGCGCGACCTGGCGCTCGGCGACGACCTGGCCGACCAGCAGGATCAGGAGGACCAGGAAGAAGACGGCGGCGAGGAGGGCGACCCGGAATCCAGCGAGGACACCGAGGACGGCGAAGGCGAAGGCCAGTCCCCCCAGCAGTCGACCATGGACGACAGCGAGGCGACCCGCACCGAGAGCGAAGACGCCGACAGCCAGATGATGCAGGCCGAGGACGACGCCGAGGCCGAGGATAGCGACGACGCGCCGGAACTGGGCGACGGCGAGCAGCCGGCCCGGCCCGACCTGAAGGGCGAGGGCAAGGTCGTCACCTACCGCGTCTTTACCACCGCCCACGACGAGATCGTGGCGGCCGAGGAGCTGTGCGACGCCGAGGAACTGACCAGGCTTCGGGCCTATCTCGACCAGCAGCTGGCCAGCCTGTCGAACGTCGTTTCGCGCCTGGCCAACAAGCTGCAGCGCAAGCTGCTGGCGCAGCAGAACCGGTCCTGGAGCTTCGACCTTGAGGAAGGCATCCTCGACGTGGCCAGGCTCACCCGGGTGATCGTCGACCCGACCGCGCCGCTGTCCTTCAAGGAAGAGAAGGACACCGAGTTCCGCGACACCGTGGTCTCGATCCTGATCGACAATTCCGGCTCCATGCGCGGACGCCCGATCATGGTGGCTGCGGTCTGCGCCGACATCCTGGCCCGCACCCTGGAACGCTGCGGCGTGAAGACCGAGATCCTGGGCTTCACCACCCGGGCCTGGAAGGGCGGCTCCAGCCGCGAGGACTGGCTGAAGGTCGGCAAGCCCGCCCAGCCCGGCCGGCTGAACGACCTGCGCCACATCATCTACAAGGCCGCCGACGCGCCCTGGCGCCGGGCCCGCCGCAATCTTGGCCTGATGATGCGCGAAGGTCTGCTCAAGGAGAACATCGACGGAGAGGCCCTGATGTGGGCGCACCAGAGATTGCTCGGCCGGCCGGAAGCCCGGCGCATCCTGATGGTGATCTCCGACGGCGCGCCGGTGGACGATTCCACCCTCAGCGTCAATTCCGGCCACTACCTGGAGCGCCACCTGCGCGAGGTGATCGGCGAGATCGAGGCCAAGAGCCCGGTGCAGCTGATCGCCATCGGCATCGGCCACGACGTCACCCGCTACTACCGCCGCGCCGTGACCATCGTCGATGTGGAGCAGCTCGCCGGCGCCATCGTCGACCAACTGGCGGGCCTCTTCGACGAGGAGATTCGCACCCTCAGCCGCAAGGGGGGCGCGGCCCTCCTGCAGCCACCGCCCAACACCCAGGGGCCCTCCGGCCCCACCCGCCGCTCAACCTTCAAGGAAGTTCGGAGGGCGGTGGCTTGAGGCCCCTGGCGGGGCTGCTCGCTGCGCTGGCGCTGGTCGCCTGCTCCGCGCCCATCCCGCCGCAGCTGCCCTCGGGCCCCGTGCCGGCCGGTTCGGCGATCGCCGTCCAGGCCCTGGCCGTGCCGCTCAATCCGCGCGACCCCGACCAGACCCGGCTGGGCGACCTGACCTACGCCGGCGGCCTCGTCCTCACTTCCAGCCAGACCTCGCGCCTGCATGGCATGTCGGACCTCGAGGTGCGGCCGGACGGATCGCTGGTGGCTGTGGGCGACGAGGGCGACCTGTTCCGCGGCCGCATCGTGCTGGACGCCCAGGGCCGCCTGGCTGGCGTCACCGACGGGCACATCTCGGGCCTTCTGGGCGTGGACGGCAAGCCGCTCCAGGGCAAGGAGAACGCCGACAGTGAGGGCCTGGCCCTGCTGGCCAACGGCGACCTGCTGATCAGCTTCGAGGAACACGACCGCATCTGGCTCTATCCCGCCGCGGGCGGCCCGCCGCACCCCGTCCCCTCGCCCGCCGTGCAATTCCCCTTCAACGAAGGCATGGAGGCGCTGGCCCCCGACCCCGAGCGCGGCCCGCACGCCTATTTCACCGGCGCCGAGACCAGCGGCCTGACCTGGCTGTGCAACGTCAATGCGGCCTGCACCGACGGCCCCAAGGTCGACCTGCCGCTGGGCTTTGGACTGGTGGCCGCGCGGCGCCTGCCGCAGGGCCGCACCGCCTGGCTGCTTAGGGCCTACAATCCGGTGACCAAGAGCGTCATCGACATCCGGATCACCGACGCCGCCGGCAAGACCATTGACCAGCAGCAGATCCGCGGGCCGCTCACCGTGGACAACTTCGAAGGGCTGTCCGCCGTGCCCAGGGCCGACGGGACCATCCGCTTCTACCTGATCTCGGACGACAACTTCTCACCGAGCCAGCGGACTCTGCTCGTGGCCTTCGACTGGACGCTGCCCAAGGGGCGCTAGGGCCACGCACCAGGACGTCTCACCCTGAAGGCAAAAATCCTCCCACTCTGGGGCAGGACACGCAAAGAAAAAGGCCGCTGTTTCCAGCGGCCTCTTCGAAACCTTGCCTTTGAAAATCGCTCAGGCGGCGACTTGCTCGGCGAGCTTGGCCTTCAGCTGGCGCTTGATCTTCTGGGCCTTGGGCGACAGCTCTTCGTCGCTGGCCTTCAGCAGGAAGGGATCCAGGCCGCCGCGGTGGTCCAGGGTGCGCAGCGCCGCGTTGGTGATGCGCAGGCGGAACGACTGGCCGAGCGCATCGGACGCCAGGGTGGCGGGCGACAGGGCCGGCAGGAAGCGGCGCTTGGTCTTGATGTTCGAGTGGCTCACGTTGTGGCCGACCATGGGGCCGACACCGGTGAGTTCGCAGCGACGCGACATAGCGAAACCTTCGCAAGGAAAAAGGACGCGGCGGACGGGCGTCCGCGCGAGAGCGGGCGATATAGAGGAAGGGCTGCGGCCGCGTCAAGGCAAGGCGTCCAATTGGCCGCAAAAGGATCGCGATCGACCCCTGCCGACTTGTGCTGAAAGGCTATTGAGATACAATATGTTGCGGTGAACAAATCCCGAATCTGGCCAGGTCGCTGATTCGGTCCTGATTCGTTGCGCCCGTGTTCCAGACCTTCACCTTGGTTCGTGATCCCGGAAGTCGTTCCGGTCGCTCTGAAGGCGTACCGGGTCGAGGCCGAGGTCCGCCTCAAGATCTCCCGCAGAGGGCGACAGGCCCGTGGCGCGTTGGGTTAAGCGCACACGGAGCCACCGAACCGGTGGCGCGTTTAAGGCTCAAGCTTGGGCGTCCGCCCGCGGACCAGGGGCTGACAGATGATCGACATCACCACGCTTTCCGAATTGACCATCGATGGAAAGCTCTCCCTTGGACCGGGCGCTTCAAGCAAGGACCTGTTCGACTTCTATGGCGACGAGCTGCGCTCCTGGTTCCATGAGCAGCGCGCCCTGCACAGCGCCATCATGGTGGGCGCGGGCACCGTGCGGAGCGACGATCCGGAACTGACCGTACGCCATTTCGCGGGGCCCAATCCGCTTCGGGTCGTGCCCACATCGCGTGGCGACATTCCTCTGGACTCACGGCTTCTCAACGATGGCGGCGCGACCTTGGTGGCGGTTTCGGACCAGGCCCCCGACAACGTCGTGGCGGCGCTTGCCGCCAAGCCCAACGTCGAGGTTGTCCGCTGCGGCGCGACGCGGGTCGACCTGGCCCAGCTCATGATCGTCCTCTCCGCCCTCGGCGTCCGCAGCATGATCGCAGAAGGCGGGTCCAGGTTGCTGCACAGCCTGTTCGAGGCCGACATGGTCTCGCGCATCATCATCAAGCATATCCCGGTCATCTCCGGGGCCCTCGACGCGCCCACCTACCTGCGACCCGTGAACGGCACGAGCCGGCTTTCGCTTTCGCGGTGGCGGCTGAACGACATGTTCGTCAAGAGCGGCGTCGGCGTATCGATCTACACGCCGCTCGCAGCCGCAGCTTGACGGGCCTCGCGGACATCGCCGCCGCCGGACGCAGGCTCTTGGCGCGCAGCGGCGCCACGCCTCCGCCGGTGTGGGACCTGCGCACGGATGCAGATACCGTCACCGACGACCCCCTGGCGCTGCATCACGCCAAACACCTGACGCTGATGCGCGCCTATCAGGGGCGCTACATCCTGCTGCCGAGCGCTGCGCCCTCGGGGTCCATGGTCGAGCGTCTACGGCGTCACTACGACCCAGTCGAAATGGCGCATCTCGAGAGCCTGCGCCATGGCCTGGAAACCGAGTTGTCCGTCCCGCGCGCAACGGCCGCGCGCGCCGCAACAAAGGGCCGCGACTGGGAAGTCTACGCCAACGCGCTCAAGGCCGATGTCCGCGCCCAGGCCGAGAATCCCTTTGTCGCCTACCTCCGCGAAAGTCCGCAGCGCGACGCCCACTATCGCCAGTTCCTCCTTCAGTCCTCGGCGGATCTCCTGGCCGAAGCCTCTGCGTCAGCGCTCGGAGTGGTGGGTGAGTTCGGGCCTGCGCAGTCGGCGCTCTTCCGCATCCTGATCGATGAATTCGGCTATGGAACGCACGTCAAGAAGCACAGCGTCCTCTACCGCGCGGTGATGCGCGATTTCGGCCTGCCAGAAGACTACAACGCCTGTTGGCCACTCTTCGACACCGCCGCTCTGGAGCTGCACAACGCCATCCACTACCTGTTCCAGAACCCGGCGAATTTCTTCCTGCAGGTCGGCTTCCTGCTGTTCGCCGAGACCGCCTACCAGCGCTCGACCCAAGACCATTTCCGCTATCTGCGTGAGTTTCATCCAGAGGCGGACGCGCGCTATTTCGGCGAACACGCTCACATCGATCTGCACCATACCGCCATGATCATCGACGAGGTGGCTGCGCCCTTGGTGGCGACCTATGGCGCCGACGTCGGCGCGGAGATCGTGGCCGGCGCCGAATACACGCGCGCCGCCTTCGATCGGGCCGGCGCCCACATGTTGGCCACCGCGCACGCTTTCGACCTCGCGGTCGCGGTCGGGGACGCTACCGCTGCGGCGCCGGACCTCACGAACCTCGGGGCGGCCGTCACGACCGCCGGCGCGGCGGCGCTGGCCCCGGATGAGCGCCTGCAGGTCGGCGGCCTTGGAACCGTGGCGGCACGGGCTTTTCCACGCTTCCCGACGCTCGCGCAGGCCCGAAGGGCCACCGGATGAGCGAAAGCTGGATCGGGTCGGACCTGCCGCCCATCTGGCGTGGCGGCGAAGAATATTTCCTTCTGCGCCACGCCGGCCAGTTCTACCTCGTCGCGAACCGCTGCCCGCACCGAGGCGGGCCGCTCAAATTCGGCTTCATAAATGCCGATGGCGAACTCGTGTGCCCCATGCATCGCGGCGCCTTCGCGATCCCCCGCCTGATCGCCCAGCCCGACACGATCCGCCTGGAGGAGCAGACCACCTGATGCGACGGCCCGACGCCCTGATGCGCGTGCTGACCGAGGGGGGCGCCTGGAAGCTCGCCAATCTGGTGACCCTGTCGCGGGGCGTGCTGATCGCGCCGATCCTGGCGCTTCTGCTGGCAGGCTGGCGCTGGCCCGCCCTGGCCCTGTATGGGCTCGCCGCCCTGACAGATCTCGTCGATGGCTGGCTGGCGCGGCGCAGCGGGCGGGCATCGGCGTTTGGCGCGCAGCTGGATGCGGTCGTCGATAACCTGTTCTCCATCGCAATCCTGGCGATTCTCCTCCTCGATCTGACCGGAGTCTTGCAGCGGCACGGCCTGGCGCTGGCGGTTCTGTTCGCAGGACCCCTGGCCTACCTCGCTGTGTCCTGGCTCCTGAGCCGCCGGGTCCTGATGTTCCACTTTTGGTCGGCCAAGCTCGGGGCGGTCCTGCTCTTCTGCCTTTGGCCCCTCGTTGTGCTCACGGGCTGGGAGGGTTGGATCCCGCTGGCCGCGACTGTCGTGGGCCTAAGTCGCCTGGAACAGGTGGTCTTCATTCTGAGGGGCGGTCGGACGCTCGACGCCACCCATGGGCTGGCGCCGGTTGATCGGCGAATGCCGGCGGCCTAGTTCGCGAGCCATGCCCTTAGGAGGGTTAACGCACCGTCGGCCGGCTGCGAAGGATCTGCTGGGTGAAAAATCTTGACGACCCCCGCTCCATATGTTCTTGCTTTGTTCATGGCGACGCTCGCGGACACCACTGAAGCCCGCGCCCGCCGATTGGCGCGGTATGCGGAGCTGGCCGAGAGCATCGCCGAGCATCTTCACGATGAAATTCTGACCGCAGAAACGGCCCAGGACAAACGCGACCTGACGCTGGCCTTCCACCGCATCACCCGCTCGGCCCGCCAGACCATGGCGCTGGAAGCCAAACTCGAGCGCGACGCCAGGCTGGAGGTTGCGGCGGATCTGGCCCGGGCCGAGCGCCTCGCCCGCGAGCCTGTCGAACGCCGCAAGGCCCAGATCGCCGCCGCCGTCGAGCGGCTCATCTGGCACGAGGCCTCAGGCGAAGCCGCCGAAGACCTGGAATCCCTACTCGGCGACATCATGGACGAGGA
>CANJLK010000036.1 GCA_947475465.1 Caulobacteraceae bacterium
CTCCTGGGGGAGGTGGCGCGGCGAGCCTGCGAGCCGCGACGGAGGGGGAGGGCGTCATGCGACGCCCTGTCGCTTTACCTTGGCCGTGGCGCGTGAGACGGTCGGATAACGACGATATAGATGGGGGAAACACGATGCCGACACCCAGCCCACATTCGATGCCGGGCGATCTGCTGGCCAGACTCAAGGCCGCCGCGGCAGAGCACCCGCATCCCGCGCCGCCGGCCGGGTTCTTCCAGCACGGCACGCCCGGCAATGACACCCTGACGGCGACGCCCGAGGCCCATGTGATCGGCGGCGGCGACGGCAATGACAACATCGCCGATGGTACGGGGTCCGACGTGCTGTTCGGCGGGCATGGCGCCGACACCCTGGCTGGCGGGGCCGGGAACGACACCCTGGCCGGCGGGCCGGACGCCGACGTGCTGACCGGCGGGACCGGGGCCGACCTGTTCCTCGCCAGGGGGCCGGTTCCAGCCACGGCGGCGGGCCTGGACCGCATCCTCGACTTCACCGGCGGCAGCGACCACCTGGTGTTCGGGCCGCACGACCCGGGCACGGCGGCCAATTTCGCCACGGCGACGGCCGCGGACTTCGCCAGCGCCCTCACCGCAGCCAATACGAAGATCGCCGCGGGGGTCGTCGACTACGTGGCGGTGAAGGTGGGGGCCGACGTGATCGTCTTCGCCGACAGCCACCATGACAACGGGACCGCGGATTCGGCGGTGCTGCTGGTGGGCAAGTCCCTGGCGGACATCGGCTACAGCGACATCATCTGATCCCGCCTAGAACCCATGCGCCGCGTTGGCCCAGACGGCCAGGGTGGCGGCCAGGGTGGTCATGGCGATGATCAGGTGGCGCACGTTCGTATCCCTCCGTCCCGGGAGAGATACGGCCGCGTTAACCTTTTGGACGCTGAAGCTTGGAGGCTATTTCTTCGACTCGTTCTGGACGTGGCCGGCCACCGCGCCCGCAGCCCCGCCGACCGCCGCGCCGACCGGGCCCGCGATGACCGCGCCGGCCACGGCGCCCGAGGCGGCCTTCTGTTCGGTCGTGGTCGAGCAGGCGCAAAGCGCCAGGGCGGCGCCCGTTATGGCGAGCAGGCTGAGCGTCTTGCGCATGGTGTTTCTCCAGGTGGGGGAATCTCACGGTCTGTAACGCCCAAGGGGCTCTACGGTTCCGCTTGATGCGCGAATGGGAAAATGGGCAACGCGTCGTCTAAAGCCGCAGTAATCGTTGCGAAAACCCGCAGGCGTCTCAAGGGGCGCCCGGTTAGGGTTAATGTTGCACTGCAATATAAGCTTGCCAGACCGTCAACACCTCGTTAAGACCCGCTTCATCATTTGCCGTCGCCTCGCCCCAACCTAGCCCGGGCAGGCCAGCCGGCGGGCGCTTCCAGCACGAGCAGGGGCGACCGCGGCGACAAAGTCGGGGGGCGTTTCGCCCTCGCCGTGCAGGACTAAGTTTTGAATTTTGCAACACAGGCGAGCGCGCAACCGCGCCCGCTGTTGAGCGCCGCTTTGACGGGCGCAGGCGTTGGCCTGGGCCTGGGCGCCATCTTCATGATGGGCGGCATGGGCCGCGCCGTCGCCGACCACGCCCACGTGACCCGCATCGCCGAGGCGGCGGGCGGGGGCTTCTCCGAGGCCGCCCTGCAGCGTCAGGCCCGGGCGCTGGGCCCCGGCGGCCTGCGCCTGGTCCAGGACGCCGATCCGGCGGTCCCGGCCTTCGACAGCCACGAGAGCATCGCCGATGTCGCGGCGGCCGATCCGGCCGCCGTGCGGCCCGGTGTGCGGGATTCCGTGCGCGATCTCAACTGCCTGACCCAGGCGGTCTATTTCGAGGCCCGCGGCGAGAGCGCCAAGGGCCAGGCCGCGGTGGCCCAGGTGGTGCTGAACCGGGTCAAGAGCCCGGTGTTCCCCAAGACGGTCTGCGCGGTGGTCTACCAGGGCGCGGCCAGCCACGGCTGCCAGTTCAGCTTCGCCTGCGACGGCTCCATGCGCCGTGGGCTCGAGCCCGACGCCTGGGAGCGGGCCAGGCACGTGGCGGCGCGCGCGCTGTCCGGCGTGGTGCTGGCCGACATCGGCTCGGCGACCCACTTCCACACCACCAGCGTGGCCCCGGCCTGGGGCGGCCAGATGCTGCGGGTGGCCCAGGTGGGGCTGCACGTCTTCTACCGCTTCAACCCGCATGCGCCGGCCTACCGCGCCCCGGGCGTCGAGCGCGCGGTGTTCGTGAGCCTGCCCGCCGACGGCGCGGCCTCGCCGATGCGTCTGGTCCAGGCCATGGCCGGCAAGGCCGCCGACACCACCAGCGCCGCCGTGGCCGCCAGCCTGAGCGGCCCGGCCCTGCCGCTCGCGCCCGAGCCCGAGCCCCGCGCCGCGGTGATCCGCGCCGCCGACCCCTCGCCGGTGGCCAGCGCCCAGCCGCAATCCGCCGTCCCCTCGGCCTCCTGAGCTAGGCCCGGGCCGCCCGCCGCAGGGCCTGGGGCGGCTGGCCGAAGGCGCGCAGGAAGGCGCGGCGCATCCGCTCGGGGTCGCCGAAGCCGGCCGCCTCCGCCACTAGGTCGATGGGCTCGCGGGTGGTCTCGATGCGTAGGCGCGCGGCTTCCAGCCTCAGTCGCTCGACCGCCTTGGCCGGGGTGACGCCGGTCTCGGCGGTGAAGGCCCTGGCGAAATGGCGCGGGCTCATAGCGGCCCGGTCGGCCAGGCGCTCGACGCTCAGCGGTTCGGGCAGGCGCTCGCGGACCCAATCCATCAGATCGGCGAAACGGCCGTGGACGCCGCCGGTGTCGAGCAGCGCGCTGAACTGCGACTGGCCGCCGGGCCGGCGCTGGTGGACCACCAGCTGCTGGGCGGCAGCCCGGGCGACCTTGGCGCCGAGGTCGTCCTCGATCAGGGCCAGCGCCAGGTCGATGCCGGCGGTGATGCCGGCCGAGGTCCAGACCTCGCCGTCGCGCACGAAGATCCGGTCGGCCTCCAGCCGCACCCCCGGATAGCGTCGGGCGAAGTCGTCGGAGCGGCCCCAGTGGGTGGTGGCGCGCCTGCCGTCCAGCAGGCCCGCCTCGGCCAGGAGATAGGCGCCGGAGCAGACGCTGGTCACCCGGCGCGCGGCCGGCGCCGCGCGCCGCAGCCAGGCGATGGCCGCCTTCAGGTCCGGCAGGACGCGGGTGCCGTCGCCGCCGGAGACGACGATGGTGTCGATGGGGGCACTGTCCAGGCTTTCGGCGGCCATCCGCACGCCGGATGAGCTGGCGACGGCGCCGGCCTGCGGCGCCAGGACGGCGATCTCGTAGCTGCCCGGCTGGAAGCGCCCGGCGATCTCGAAGGCCGCGATGGGCCCGGCCGCGTCCAGCAGCTGGAAGCCCGGGAAGACTACGAAGGCGATGCGGCGGGTCATGGCTGAAAAGGCGGGAAAATGGTCATTTCAGCCAGAGCCTAGTCCGGCCATGATGGCCCCGTCAAATCGAGGAGCCCGCCATGCCGACCATCGTCATTCCGCTTTATGAGGGCGTCACGCACCTGGACTTCACCGGGCCGCACCAGGTGCTGAGCCGGGCGCCGGGCGCGCAGGTGATCGTCGCCTCGATGGGTGGGCGGGACATGACCTGCGACGGGCTGAGCTTCACCGGGCTGGCGGACCTGACGGCCATCGAGGGCTGCGACATGATCTGCGTGCCGGGCGGGCTGGGGGCGACCACGGCGATGCTGGACGAGGCCTTCATGGCGCAGATCCGGCGATTGGGGTCGGGGGCGACCTATGTCACCTCGGTCTGCACCGGTTCGCTGATCCTGGCCGCGGCGGGATTCCTGACCGGCAAGCGGGCGGCCTGCCACTGGGCCTGGCGCGAGCTGCTGGTCCCGTTCGGGGCGATCGTCGATGAGGGCCGGGTGGTGCGCGACGGCAATATCATCACCGGCGGCGGGGTGACGGCGGGTATCGACTTCGCCTTCGTGGTCCTGGCCGAACTGGCCGGCGAGGCCTACGCCCAGGCGGTGCAGCTGGGCCTCGAATATGCGCCGCAGCCACCCTTCGACGCCGGCCGCCCGGAGACCGCCCCGCCGCATGTGGTGGCCGCCTACAACCGCCAGATGGGGGCCCTGGGCGTGCAGCGCATGGCCGACGCCCAGGAGGCCGCGCGGCGGCTGCAGCCCGCCTGATTGGCGCAATCACCCCTGCAGGATGGCGCGATCGCCACCTTCAGGGCGCGCGGAGAGAGGCGCATGGTTTGGCTTCCAGACAGGGAGCTGAGCCATGAAGAAATATGTGATCGAACGGAATATCCCCGGCGTCGACAAGCTGAACCGCGACGAACTGCGCGGCGCCGCCCAGACCTCCAACGCCGCCCTGGCGAAGCTGGGCGACAAGGTGAAGTGGATCGAATCCTTCGTCGTCGCCGACAAGACCTTCTGCATCTACGAGGCGGAGAACGAGGACCTGGTGCAGGAACATGCCCGGATCAGCGGCTTCCCGGCCAACAAGGTCACCGAAGTCACCGGCATGATCAGCCCGGCGACCGCCAATCCCTGAGAGGCTCGCCATGGTCCGAGGGCCGTGGCAGGCTGAAACATGCGGAGGGCGGCATGCTGGACGTCACGGTCGTACTGCTGGATGGCGGACTGTCCTCGACGGCGGTGATGCCGGTGGACATCTTCCATTCGGCCGGCGTGCTGTGGAACGACCTGCATGCGCGCACCACCGAGCCGGCGTTCCGGGTGACCACCGCCTCGCCCGACGGCGGGGCGGTGCGCAGCCCCTCGGGCCTCCAGATAACGCCGCACAGCGGTGTGGACGCCATCGCCCGGACCGACATCGTCATCGTCTCGACCTCGGGCCTGGATGTGGACGTGGCGGTGGTGGAGGACAGTGTCCTGCTGCCGTGGCTTCGCCGCCAGCATGAGCAGGGCGCCTATGTGGCCGGAGTCTGCATGGGCGCCGCCTACCTGGCCGAGGCCGGCCTGCTGGACGGGCGGACGGCCACCACCCACTGGGCGCTGTGTGACAAGTTCGCGGCCCGCTACACGGCCGTGAACTGGCGACCTGACCTGCTGATCACCGAGGACAGCCGGGCGCTGTGCAGCGGCGGGGTCTATGCCGCCATCGATATCTCGCTCTACCTGATCGAGAAGCTGTGCGGCCATGCGGTGGCGGTCGAGACGTCCAAGGCCCTGCTGTTGCCCATGCCCCGGACCCAGCAGTCGGGCTATGCCATGCTGCCGCTGTCGCCGCCGCACACCGACGACAAGGTCCGCGAAGCCGAGGCCTTCCTGCAGGCCAACTACCGCCGCGATGTCCCGACCGATGCCTTGGCCAGCCGCACGGGCCTGGGGGCGCGGACCTTCGTACGCCGCTTCCAGGCGGCGACTGGCCGGGCTCCGGCGGCCTATCTGCAGGCCGTGCGGATCGAGACCGCCAAGGCCATGCTGGAGCGCGACGCCGACCCGATCCAGGTGGTGAGTTCCGCCGTGGGCTACGACGACGTGGCCTTCTTCCGCAGCCTGTTCAAACGCTCCACCGGAATGACGCCGGCGGAGTACCGGGCGCATTTCGGGCCGATGAGCGTGCGGGGGTAGGGCGGCTGCCCGGCGTGGTTCAGGAGACCTGGGCCGGCTTACGCACGCGCAATGTCATCTGGTATTCATGGGCGATGTTGTTCTGGGTGGCCACCAGCAGGTCGGCGGCCTCAGGAGACAAGTCGCCCTGACGAAAGCGGCGGGCATAGGGTTCGGACAGGATGACCGTGCGGTTCGTGAGCGCGAAATCCACGCCCAGATAGTGGGCCAGCGGCGTGTTGGGGGTTCCGTCCTCGCGCCAGCGGTCGTTCAGGTCGCGGTCGAACAGGCGCAGGGTTTCCGGCGTGATGGCGCGGACGTGGGTCGGGTCGCTCAGGAAGGCGTCGTGGCGCGGGTGAGGGGCGTGGATGGTGACGGTCCCGCCGTCCTGCACGATCCGGTAGAGCTCGCTCATCATGGACAGGAAGGTCTTCGGCGCCTGGCCCATATGCTCCAGAGAATGGATGAACCGGACCTCCGTCGCGCAACCCGTGGGCCATGGCCACGGCGTCTGCTCAAGATCCACGACCTGATCGGGATGGCACGCCGCCTGGGCGTCAACGTTGACGTAGCCATCGATCCGATGATGGCCGAAGCCCATGTTGAATCTCATCGCGCCATTTTACCCGTGAGGTCGCCCCGCGACTAGGCTTCGTCGTAGGCCTCGGCCGGCTGAAGAAGGGCGCCCACCGCGCCGGCGATGACCACGAAGATGCAGCCGAGTTCGACGAAGTTGTGCAGCCGGATACCGCTGACGGTATGGCGGAGCGCCACGTCGATGTGATGGAAGGAGGCGGCGCGCATCAGGATGTAGGCGCCGAGCAGCACGAGTCCGACCATGGCCAGTCTCACTCCGGGTCCGGCGTGCATCGCGAGCCGCAGGAGATAGGCGCCCACCCCCAGCGCCAGGAGGCCGCCGCCCAGGATGAAGATGACCTGCATCGCCCGGCGCTGGTCGTACCAGCCCTCATCCTTGGCCACCTGACGAAAGAAGGCCGTCAGGTCGGTCTGCAAGTCGAGCTGCTTATTGATCGCCAGTAACACCAGGCCGGCCGCTGCGATCCACCAGAACCGGTTGTCCTGAACCCACTCTGCCCGGAAGGCCGCCCAGACCGACAGGGCGGCGGCCAGAAGGTAGGTGGCGACGATCAGCCAGGGCAGGTTGCCCGTGTCATGCGCCGACCAGAAGGAGTCCCAGGTGAAGGGCATGAGTGATTCCCATCATGAAGGCGCAGGCGAAGCCCTTCGAATAGCCGACTGGGAGAAACAGTCACGCTTGGAGATCTCCCGTGGCGCTCACCGCCCCGCGCCCAGGGTGATGAGCAGGTCATCCAACTGCCCGAACTGCTCGGGATAGCCCCCCTCCATGCCGACGAAGGATTCATCGAGCGCTTCCTCCGAGGGATAGAGTTCCTGCAGGACCAGTCGGGTGCGGCCGTCCTGCTCCTCGAAGGTCACCGTGGTGATCGCCCCTTCAGCGCCTTCATCGTTGGTCCAGACCAGCCGCGACGGCGGTGAGACTTCGAGGTACTTGCCGAAGAAGGTCATGGAATTCGCCGCATCGCGCCCGAAGGCGATGCGGTAGCCGCCCCCGGTTCGCACATCCATCTCGCAAGAGAGCATGGGCACGCCGCTCGACTTCGGCGCCCACCACAGCTTGAACAACTCGGGCCTGGTCCAGGCGTCGAACACCAGGCGAACCGCGCCGTCGAAGATGCGCGTCACGACGAGTTCGCGCTCGGACCTCCGTTCGACCGCCGTGCGGCCGTCACCCGCCTTATCGCCCATCGTCTGCCGCCTTCCGTTTCAGGGCTTCGACGACCACGTCCAGCGCGTCGAAGCGAGTGTTCCAGATCTGGCGGCGGCCTTCGATCCAGGCCGCCTCTTCGTCGAGGCCGCGCAGGCCGAGCCGGCAGGTCCTGACGCGCCCAACCTTCTGCGTCGCCACCAACCCGGCTCGCTCCAGGACGCCAATGTGCTTCTTCATGCCCGTGAGGGTCATGTGGAACCTGTCGGCAAGCTCGGTGACCGAAGCGTCCGAGCGCCCGAGCTGCTCCAGCACACCGCGCCGGGTGGCGTCCGACAGTGCGGCGAACGAGGCGTCGAGGCGTGGGGTTAAATACTGAACCATATGGTGCAGTATTAGCGAATCGATGGTGAGTGGGCAAGGGCGTTGCGGCGAACTTCGGGTCGGCCTATGCCGCGTCCAAGCCGATATCGAGAACGCTGGCGGAGTGGGTGAGGGCGCCGACGCTGATCACGTCGACGCCGGTCTCAGCGATGCCGCGGACCGTTTCAAGGGTGACTCCGCCGGAGGCTTCCAGGGTGGCGCGGCCGGCCACCCGGCGGACGGCTTCGGCCAGGTCCTTGAGGCTGAAGTTGTCGAGCATGATGACGTCGGGCCCGTGCCGCAGCGCGTCGTCAAGCTGACCCAGGCCGTCGATCTCGACCTCGACCTTCATCAGGTGGCCGGCGTGGGCCTTGGCCAGGCGGACGGCCTCGGCCACCGAGCCGCAGGCGGCGATGTGATTGTCCTTGATCAGGATCGCGTCATCCAGACCGAAGCGGTGGTTGACCCCGCCGCCGCAGCGCACGGCGTATTTCTCGAGCGCGCGCAGACCCGGCGTGGTCTTGCGGGTGTCGACGATGATGGCGCCGGTCCCTTCCACAGCATCCACATAGGCGCGGGTGAGGGTCGCCACGCCGGACAGGCGGCCCAGCAGGTTGAGGCCGGTGCGCTCGGCGCTCAGCAGGGCGCGGGCGTTGGCGTCCACCCAGGCGAGCTTCGCCCCGGCGCCGACGAGCGCACCGTCATCCACCACGGCCTTGAAGTCCGCCGTGGGGTCCAGTTCGGTTAGCGCCAGGCGGGCGCAGGCCAGGCCCGCCACCACGCCGGCCTTGCGGGCCGCGAACACCGCCTGGAGGCGCGCGTCGGCGGGGATGCAGGCCTGGGCGGTGACGTCGCCGGCCCGCCCGAGGTCTTCGGCCAGGGCCGCGCGGACGATGGGCGCGACCAGCGGGTCGGGAAGGGGGGAAGGGCTCAAGCGGCGGCTTTCAGGAACTTAAGAGTGGGCAGGAACTGGAGGGCCGGCAGATCAGAGACCCTCACGAACGTGCGGGCCGGCGACAGGGTGGCCCCGGCGTCGCTGCGGAAGTGGGCGCCGCGGCTCTCGGTCCTCTGAAGGGCGCAGACCGCCACCAGCCGGGCGGCGACCAGGGCTGGCGCGGGCCCGTGCAGGGCTTCAAGCGCGGCGATCTCGCCGATCAGGCGGGCCAGGCCCTGGGCGTCTCGGACGACGCCCGCATCTCGGCTCATGGCGTGTCGCAGGGCCGCAAGAGCGGTGTCGGGCAGAACAGGGACGACCTGCGAAGGTTCAACCCGCGTCCCGGGGTCGGCTTCGGCCGCCGCCGCGCGGCCGGTCCGGGCGCCGAAGACCGCGGCCTCCAGCAGGGAGTTGGAGGCGAGCCGGTTGGCGCCGTGGACGCCGGTGGCCGCACATTCGCCCGCGGCGAACAGGCCGGCCCGGGAAGTCCGCCCGTCGGCGTCCGTGGCGACGCCGCCCATGTGGTAGTGGCAGGCCGGCGCCACCGGGATCGGCTGGACGCGCGGGTCGATGCCGCCCGCCATGCAGGCGGCGAAGACCCCCGGGAACTCGTGCGGAAAGTTCGCGCCAATGGCCTGGCGGGCGTCCAGAAAGGCGCCGCGGCCGGCCTCGCGCTCGGCGTGGATGGCCCGGGCCACAACATCGCGGGGAGCGAGCTCGGCGTCCGGGTGGTAGCGGGCCATGAAGCGGCGGCCCTTGGCGTCGACGAGCACGGCGCCCTCGCCGCGCAGGGCCTCGGTGGCGAGCGGGGCCGGGTCGCGGCCGATGTCGATGGCTGTGGGGTGGAACTGGACGAATTCGGGATCGGCGATCACCGCGCCCGCCAGGGCCGCTAGGCCCAGGCCTTCGCCGCGCAGCTCGGCCGGGGTTGTAGTGACCTGGTAGAGGCCGCCGAGGCCGCCGGTGGCCAGGACGGTGGCGGCGGCGGTGATCTTGGCCAGTTCGCCATGACGTTGGGCGACGACGCCACGCACGCGGCCGTTGGCGTCCTGCAACAGGCCCCGCAGGCGATAGCCGCCCAGGATCTCGATGTGGCCGGCCTCGCGCACCGCGTCGATCACCGCGGCCATGATCGCCGCGCCCGCCTGGTCGCCACCGACGCGGGCGATGCGGGGCCGGCCGTGGGCGGCTTCCAGGCCCTGGGCGAAGCCGCCGTCGGGCGTGCGGTCGAAGGGCGCGCCCAGCGCCGCCAGGGCCCGCACGGCGTCCGGGCCTTCCGAGGTCAGCACCCTGGCCATGGCCGGATCGACCAGGCCTGCGCCGGCGGCGATGGTGTCGCGGGCATGATCATCGGCGCTGTCGCCCTCGGAGAGGGCCGCGGCCATGCCGCCCTGCGCCCAGGCCGACGAGCAGCCGGCGCCCAGCGGCGCCTCGGTCAGCAGCAGCACCTTGCGGGGCGCGGCGGCCAGGGCGGCGGTCAGGCCGGCCAAGCCCGCCCCCACCACGACCACGCCATGATGCGCGATCCGGCGCATCAGATCAGCTCCACATCGACGTGGTGGCGCGCCTTGACGAGATCGTAACGGGCAGGAACCGCCGGCGGCGGCAGGTCGATCATGCGCTGGACGGCCAGGCGTGCGCGGGCGGCGATGCCGGGATCCACCGTCACCTCGTGGCGGCCTGTGAGCAGGGTCTCGTAGATGTTCTCCAGCGTGATCCGCTTCATGTGCGGGCACAGGTTGCAGGGGCGCAGGAACTCGGTGGCCGGTGCGTAGGCGGCCACGTTCTCGGCCATGGAGCATTCGGTGATCAGCACCACGCGCCGGGGCTGGCGGGTGACCACATAGTCCTGCATGGCCTGGGTGGAGCCGGCGAAATCGGCGACCTCCAGGACCTCGGCCGGGCACTCCGGGTGGGCCAGCACCTCGGCGCCGGGGAAGCTCGCCTTGATCTCGAGGATGTCCTCGGCGGTGAACCGCTCGTGGACCTCGCAACGGCCCTGCCAGGCGATGATCTTGATATCGGTCTGGCGCGCGACGTTGCGGGCCAGGAACTCGTCGGGGATCAGGATGACGCGGTCGGTCCCCCACAGGCGGGCGGCTTCCTCGACCACCTGCACCGCATTGGCGCTGGTGCAGCAGATGTCGGTCTCGGCCTTCACCTCGGCGGTGGTGTTGACGTAGGTGACGACGGGCACGCCCGGGTAACGTTGCTTGATCAGGCGCACGTCGGCCCCGGTGATCGAGGCCGCCAGGCTGCAGCCGGCGCGCAGGTCGGGGATCAGCACGGTCTTGTCCGGCGACAGGATCTTGGAGGTCTCGGCCATGAAGTGCACGCCGGCCTGGACGATCACCCTGGCGCTGGAGCGGGCGGCTTCCTTGGCGAGGCCCAGGCTGTCGCCGACGTAGTCGCCGACCCCGTGGAAGATCTCGGGCGTCATGTAGTTGTGGGCCAGGATGACCGCATCCCGCTCATGCTTCAGGCGGTTGATCTCGGCGATCAGCGGGGCCTGCGCGCGCCATTCCATCGGCGTCACATGGGCTTTCACCTTGTCCCAGGCGGCGCTGGTGGCGGCCTCCACCTCGGGGGTGAAGGGGAACTGGAATCCGTCAGCGGCCATGGGATCCTCCCTTATGCTCAAAATGAGCAATTCATTGGCCTAAAAAGACGCCAGGAAGCTTGGTCGAACGCGCTTCGCTGACGACAGTTATGCTCAACTAGAGCAAAACTAGCCATGCACATATAGCCTGCTGGACGGCCAGCGCAAGGCCTAGGCTTGGGGGGGCAGAAAGGTGGGGGCCATCGCTGCGTCGACCGCGGCGCCCAGGACCTCGGCGTTGTAGGGCTTTCGCAGCAGGGGCCAGGGCGCGGCGCTGGCCGGCCCCAGGGTGTCGCCGGTGTAGCCGGAGGAAAGGATCACCGGCAGGGCGGGGCGTAGCGCGACGGCTTCATGGGCGAGGTCCACGCCCGTCTTGCCGCCGGGCATGATCACGTCGGTGAGCATCAGGTCGATGGGCTCGCCGCGCTTCAGGATGACCAGGGCTTCCGGCGCGCTGGCGGCGCGCAGCACGGCATGGCCGAGGTCGATCAGCATGGCCTCGACCACGTCGCCGACGGTCACATCGTCCTCCACCAGCAGAATCCGGCGTCCAGGGCCGGGTGGCTCGACGGCCTCCGTGGCAGGCTCGGGGGTCAGATCGGGCGCCGCGGGTACGGCGGCGAGCGGCAGGTAGATCCGCACGCTGCAGCCCTGGCCGGGCGCGGACTCGATCACCACGGCGCCGCCGCTCTGCCGGGCGAAGCCGTAGACCTGGCTGAGTCCCAGACCCGTGCCGCGGCCCGGTTCCTTGGTGGTGAAGAAGGGCTCGAACACGCGGCCGACGACCTCGGCGTCCATGCCCTCGCCGGTGTCGTGCACGGCCACGCACAGGTAGTCGCCGGGCGCGAGGTCCTCGGCCTCGCCGGCGGCCAGGGCGCAGCGGAAGCTCTCGACGCGGATCGTTCCGCCGGCCGGCGTTGCGTCGCGGGCGTTGACCACCAGGTTCATGATCGCCGCCTCGAACTGGCTGGGATCGACATTGGCCAGGGCGTCGGGGGCCGCCGGGGTGACGCTGAGCGCGACAGCCTCGCCGACCGCGCGGTGCAGCAGGGATTCGCTCTCGGCCAGCAGGTCGTCGACGCGGGACAGTTCGGGCTTGAGCGCCTGGCGGCGGGAAAAAGCCAGGAGCTGCTGGTTGAGCCGCTCGCCCCGCCGGGCCGCGCCGAGCGCCGCCTCGATCATCCGCTCGCGCCGGGCGGCGTCCTGCGGATGGCGCTGCATGAGGTCGATGGCCCCGATGATCACGGTGAGCAGGTTGTTGAAGTCGTGCGCCACCCCGCCGGTCAGCTGGCCGACGGCCTCCAGCTTCTGGGCCCGGCGCAAGGCCGCCTCGGCGAGATCGCGTTCGGCAAGCGCGGCCTGCACCCGCTCCGACAGGAGGTCGTTGATGCGCTTCAGATCGGCTTCGGCGCGCTTGGCGTCGGTGACGTCGTAGCCCATGCCGATGAAGCCGGCGAAGGCCTCGTCGGGGCCGAAGCGCGGCTGGGAGATCGAGCGGATCCACCGGTACTCGTCATCCGTGCGGCGGTAGCGGGCCTCGAGGACAAAGGTCTCGCGAGAGGCCTCGCCGGCGACCTGTTCCGCGAGGATGCGCTCGACGTCCTCAGGATGCAGGCGGTCGCGCCAGTCGAAGACCAGCGCCGCCTCAAAGGAGGTCCCCAGGTAGTCCACATAGGCGCGGTTGGCGAACTCGCGCACGCCGGTGGTGTGGGAGACCCACATCAGGGCCGGGGCGCTGTCGGCGAGGCTGCGGAAGCGGGCCTCGCTCTCGGTCAGTTCGGCGCGGATCTTGGCCTCGGCGGCCTGGGCCTCGTCCATTCGCAGGAGGGATTCCCGCAGGGCCGCCGCCACCAGCACGGTGGCCACACCCGACAGGCCGTAGACGAAGAGCAAGGCCTCGCGCGACGTGCCATGCGGCGGGGTGACGATGCTCGAATTGCCCAGCAGGAGGGACGCCGCCAGTGTCGCCCAGCCCCAGCCTGGGCCGGCATAGAGGGTGGCGACGATGAAGGCCGGAAAATAGGTGGCCGAAAGACCGCTGGCGTTGGAGAACCCCAGGAAGACGCCGCGGGCGAGGATCGCGGCGGCCATGGAGACGACGGCAATGGCCATCGCCCGCCAGAAGGGAGGCGATCGCCGCGGGATAAACCGCAAAGGCCATCCCGACGTCGTCATCCTCGGGGCGTCTCCCAACCGTGCTCAAGCTTGGTGATCGCTGGCAACATGCGAGGGCGGGGGAGGCGGCGCAACCCTAGATATAACAAGGGATGCGGGGCAAATCCGCGCGGCCCGGCGACTGCGCGGTTCATCTTTTCGCCGGTTTGCGGTTGTATGCCGCCCGCCGGCCAATCCGGGCCCCGGCGGTTATCGACGACGTGAGACGAACCATCCTGCGATCCCTCTCCCGAACGTGCGCCGCGGGCCTGGTTGCGGCCTTGGCGCTGGCGGCCCTGGCAGGATGCGCGCCGCCGGCCCGGACCCGCGTCGCCGCCGGCCCGCCGAAGGCTGTCGCCGAGGGCCTGTCAGATCGCGTCCTGCTCACCCGCACCGCCTATTTCGAGCCGGCGATCCGCAGCCTGGCGCGGCGCCACGATCCCGGCCTGCGCCGGCCCGACCTGTGGGGCCGTCCGCTCGGCTGGGCGAACCTGGACCTTCGCCAGGCGCCGGACCTGGGCTTCTCGACGGTGGAGGGGCAGGGCGCGGTGGAGCTCAACAGCCTGCGCCCCTTCGCCGGCCTGCCGATCCGGCCGATGAAGCCCTTCGTGCTGTCGGCGGATGACGACGACCGCACACGCGCCCTGCAGTGCATGTCTCAGGCGATCTACTATGAGGCGGCCCGCGAGCCGCTCAGCGGCCAGCAGGCGGTGGCCCAGGTGGTGCTGAACCGGGTGCGCCATCCGGCCTATCCGAAGTCGATCTGCGGGGTGGTCTATCAGGGCGCGGCCCACGCCACGGGCTGCCAGTTCACCTTCACCTGCGACGGCTCCCTGCGCTGGACGCCGCAGCCATCCCTGTGGAAGCAGGTGCAGGACGTGGCCAAGCGGGCGCTGGCCGGCTACGTCGACAGGGACGTGGGTTCGGCCACTCACTATCACGCGGCCTATGTGGCGCCCTACTGGGCCCCGACACTGGTGAAGATGACCCAGGTGGGCCAGCACATCTTCTACCGCTGGACGGGGCCCTGGGGCGAGCCGGCGGCGTTCACCGGCCACTACGCCGGGCGGGAGGCGGACCTAAGTCCCGAACTGCTGGCCAGCTATGACGCACGCACCCAGGGCATGGGGCCGCGGGAGCCGCCCGGTCCGCCGCCCGCGCGCCAGATCACCCTGGCGGTGGCCGGCGAGGTCAGGACCTATAGCGTCGCCGATCCGGCGGCGATGATGCTGGGGCCGCACCCCGGGGCCTTGGTGGCCTCGCGCCGCCAGCCGACCGCCGATGAGATCCGCCGGATCAACGAGAGCCTGGCGGCCATGGAGAAGTCCATGGACTCCGGCAAGCCCGCCGCCGCCGCGCCCGGCAAGCCCTGACGTCTGAAGGATCGCCATGCGCAAAGTCGAAGTCCTGAGCATCGTGCGGCTGAGCCCCGCCGACCAAGCGAGGATCGCCGCGGTCGATCCGGCGGTCAGCCTGACCTATGCAGGCGGCTGGTTCGACGGCGAGATCCGCGAGACCTGGCCGGCCTACAGCGGCCAGCGCTATCTGCCGGCGGGGACGACCGGCGAGGGAACGCGGACTGAACGTGACGCCATGCTGGGCCGCGCCGAGGTGATCCTGGGCGGGTTCCCGTTCCCTCTGGACCTGCGGGCGCGGTCGCCAAACCTCAAGTGGTTCCACCAGCGGCCGGCGGGCGCCAGCAACCTGCGCGGCGGCGACATCTGGGACGCCGGCGTGACGGCGACGACCTCGCGCGGGGTGGGCAATGCGCTGGCCATCGCCGAATACGCCATCGCGGGGATCCTGCACTTCGCCAAGGGGCTGCACCCGGCCAGCTTCGACCAGCAGGCCCAGGCCTTCACCCAGGCCGCCTACCGGCCCCGCTCGATCGCCGGCAAGACCCTGTGCGTGGTGGGCGTCGGCGGCATCGGCCGCGAGGTCGGGCGGCTGGCCGCGGCGCTTGGCATGCGGGTGGTGGGCACGCGCCGTAGCCGGCCCGCACCGGACGAGGCCCTGCCGCAGGGGTTCGCCGAGGTCGTGGGGACGGACGACCTGGACCGGCTGTTGGCGCAGAGCGATTTCGTGGCCATCTGCGCCCAGTGGACGCCGCAGAACACCGGCCTGATCGACGCCGGTCGGCTGGCGGCCATGAAGCCCGACGGGGTGCTGGTCAACGTCGCCCGCGGCGAGATCGTCGACGAGGCGGCCCTGGCCGAGGCCCTGGCGCGGGGACATCTGCGTGGGGTCGCCACCGATGTCTATGTGGGCGAATTCGAGCGCGCGCCGCCCGAAGCCCTGTGGCGCGATCCTCGCGTCCTGATCACCCCGCACACCTCGGGCATGACCGACCTGGACCAGCACGGCGGGGTGGGGATCTTCTGCGAGAACCTGCGCGCCTACCTCGACGGCCAGCCCTTGCAGAACGTCATCGACTGGCAGCGGGGCTATTAGGCCCTACCAGACCCCGATCTTCTCGGCCTCGTGGTGGGAGATCGGGTGGTGGGCGCGCTTGTGGTCCTCCTCGGCGAGGAAGCGGACGGCTTCCAGGGCGGCCATGCAGCCCATGCCGGCGGCGGTGACAGCCTGGCGGTAGACATCGTCGGTGACATCGCCGCAGGCGTAGACGCCCTCGATGGCGGTCGACGCCGTGCCGGGCTTCACCTTCAGATAGCCCGAGGCGTCCATCTCCAGCTGGCCCTTGAAGAGCTCGGAGGCCGGGGCGTGGCCGATGGCGATGAAGACGCCGTCGCAGGTGATCTCGCGCGTCTCGCCGGTCTTGATGTTCTTCAGCCGCACGCCGGTGACGCTGGTGGGTTCGCTGGAGCCTGTCACCTCGTCCAGCACGCTGTCCCAGATGACCTCGATCTTCGGATGGGCGAAGAGGCGTTCCTGCAGGATGCGCTCGGCGCGGAACTCGTCCTTGCGGTGCACGACCGTGACCTTGGCGGCGAAGTTGGTCAGGAACAGGGCCTCTTCCACGGCGGTGTTGCCGCCGCCCACCACGACCACGTCCTTGCCGCGGTAGAAGAACCCGTCGCAGGTGGCGCAGGCCGAGACGCCGAAGCCCTGGAACTTCTGTTCGCTCTCGATCCCCAGCCACTTGGCCTGGGCGCCGGTGGCGATGACCAGGGTCTCGGCGAGCCACACCTGGCCAGAGTCGGTGGTAAGCCGGAAGGGCCGTTGCGACAGGTCGGCGGATAGCACGATATCGCTGACGATCTCCGTCCCCACGTGCTCGGCCTGGGCCTGCATCTGCTCCATCAGCCAGGGGCCCTGGATGACGTCGGCGAAGCCCGGGTAGTTCTCCACATCGGTTGTGATGGTCAGCTGGCCGCCGGGCTGGATGCCCTGGATCAGCACGGGCTTGAGGAGGGCGCGGGCGGCATAGACCGCGGCGGTGTAGCCCGCGGGCCCCGAGCCCACGATCAGGCAGCGGACGGTGCGGGGCTCATTGGCGGCGGGGGCGGAACGATCTTGGCTCATGCCCGTAATGTAGGTGCGATTCCGGAGCTTTGCGATGCACGACGAACTGAAGACGGCTGGCGTTGTCGGCCTGGTGGGCGCGGCCATCGGCGCTGGCGTGGCGCTGGGCATGGGCCTGAAGCTGTTCTCCGGCGTCGCCATGGCCGGCCTGGGGACCGGCATCGCGCTGGGCATAGCCCTCGGCGCCAGGCCCCGCCCGAGGATTGTGGCGGCAATGCCGCTGCTGCCCTAGGCGGCGCTTAGTTAACGACCGTTTCAGCGGCGCGGTCTAGGCTGCGCCGCCATGAACGCCGCGCCCCACATCGAGATCGCCGGCCGCCGGATCGGGGCGGCCTATCCGCCGTATGTCATCTGCGAGCTGTCGGGGAACCACAACGGCAGCCTGGACCGCGCGCTGGCCATGATCGACGCGGCGGCGGCCACCGGCTGTGACGCGATCAAGATCCAGACCTATACCGCCGACACCATCACCATGGACGTGGACCGGCCGGAGTTCCGCATCACCGGCGGCCTGTGGGACGGGCGCAGCCTGCATGAGCTCTACCAGGAGGCCCAGACCCCCTTCGAGTGGCACGGGGCGCTGTTCGCCCGCGCCGCCGAGCGGGGCGTGACCCTGTTCTCCAGCCCGTTCGACGAGACCGCCGTCGACCTGCTGGACAGGTTGGGGGCGCCGGCCTTCAAGATCGCCTCCTTCGAGGCCGTGGACCTGCCGCTGATCCGCTATGCGGCGGGCAGGGGAAAACCGCTGATCATCTCCACGGGCATGGCCAACCTGGCCGAGATCGAGACCGCCCGGGCGACGGCGCTGGAAGCCGGGGCGGCGGGCGTGGTGCTGCTCCATTGCGTCTCCAGCTATCCGGCGGATCTGGCCGACGCCAACGTCCGCACGGTGGCCGACATGGCCCGGCGCTTCGACGGGCCGGTGGGGCTGTCGGACCACACCCACGGGACGGCGGCGTCGGTGGCGGCCATCGCGCTGGGCGCCAGCGTCATCGAAAAGCACTTCACGCTGGCCCGCGCCGACGGCGGGCCGGACGCGGCCTTCAGCCTGGAGCCGGCCGAGTTCGCCGCCCTGGTCGGCGACTGCAAGGACGCCTGGACCGCGCTGGGCCAGGCCCACTACGACGTCCTGGGCTCCGAGCGCGGATCGCTGCAGTTCCGCCGATCGCTCTATGTCGCCGCCGACGTGAAGGCGGGCGAGGTCCTGTCCCGCGCCAATGTCAGGTCCATTCGCCCCGGCGCCGGCCTGCCACCGGCCGACCTGGAATCCGTGCTGGGGCGCCCCGCCGCCCGCGACCTGAAGCGTGGGGAGCCTCTGGCCTGGGACATGGTCGCAGGCGCGGCTCAGGTAAGGCCAGGTTAAGGCAAATCGGCGTTCCTGGAGGCTGCCGCGGAGACCCACCGATGAACGCCATCGCCACCACCAGACCCGCCCCGATCGGCAGCCTCGCCGATACGGTCGTGGCCGATTTCATACGGGACGGCGCCCACCGCTTCGCCGAACCGCTGGACGGCGACGCCTGCGGCAAGCTGCTGGCCGATATCCGCGCGACCCGGGCCTTCGACCGCAACCTGTTCCTGAGCCAGGCCGAGTTCGACGCCAATCCGCAATACACCGGCGTCAATCCGCGCCCGGGACGCAACCTCCTCGAGCAGTTCGAACGCCAACTGGGCTTCGTGGAGAAGGCGCCGGCCATCGTCGAGGCCATGACCGCCCTGCTGGGCCCGGGCTACGAGATCCTCAACAAGAAGGTGGTGTGCGGCGTGCCGTCCAGCGCCGTGCCGGCCTGGCTGCGCGAACGGATCCTGGGCAATCCGGTCAACAACCTGGGGGCCTACGTCCGCCCGGAATACCGCGACGTGACCTATTTCTACGGCATCGATTTCCACCAGGACCTGATCGACTACAAGGCCCGCGAGGCTGACTTCCTGACCCTCTACATCTATCTCCACCCGGTCGGGCTGAGCGACGCGCCGCTGTACCTGCTGGAGGGCAGCCACCGGCTGGGCGGTTCGGTCTTCCCGCATGACCTGACGCGCACGGGCGACGCCGCCTGGCGCTATCGCAATGGCGAGCATGGCGAGGTGAAGGTCGCTCAGCGCATCCTGACCGGCGCTACTGGGTTCGCCGGCATGTGGCACGCCTGCACCCTGCACGGCACTCAGCCGGACGCCGCCGACCATGAGCGGATCTCCCTGCGTTACCTGATCGCCAAGAACGGCGCCGCGCCAAGCGGCATCGACCAGGTGAACGCCACCCTTCGGGGTCCGCTGAGCCTTTCCGACACCCGCGCCGACCTGGCCGCCGACGGCTCGGCGGCGATCCGCAAGAACACCGTCAACCAGGCCTGAAGGGACAGACCGGCGCCTGTGGCCGGAAATGTCTCGTCGCCCTTCTTCGCCGATCTCGCGGGCGCCACGGCTTGCGATGGGAAGCCTCGCCGCTAGGGTGCGCGGGTGAACGAATCCCCGATCAACGCCGCCATCCGCTTCGAGCCCGACGCCTTCGACATGACGGGACCCCTGCTGATGGGCCGCCAGGCCGCTGGCTATGGCTTCCTGCGCGCGGCCATCGCCGCGCATGGCCAAGCGCCCCTGGTGGGATACGGCCCGGCGTTGGGCGGGGGGAAGGCCTTCGCCGGTCTGGTGGGCCGGCTGGACCCGGCCGCGAAGACGGACTGGGTGCGCTCGGACAACCTGGACCGCCTCGGCGAGATCGGTGTCTGCTATCGGCCCGATCCGGCGCTGGGCAAGGACGCCCGGCTTCGGCTGCGGGTCGGCGCGGCCCGCTACAGCCTATGCGGCGTCACCCATACGCTTTCGAGCGGGCGGGCGGCGGACAGCGTCACCGACCTTCTGGTGGCGCCCATGATGCCGTGGGACGCGGTGATCTCGACCTCCACGGCCGGCCTGGCGGTGGTGGAATCCATGCTGGACGAGCAGGCGGCCTATCTGGCGTGGCGTTTTCCGGGCGCGCCGCCGCCGCCGCGGCCGCAACTGCCCGTCATTCCCCTGGGCGTGCACGCCGCCGACTATGACCGGCCGCAAGGCGACCGCACGCGGGCCAGGGCGGCGCTGGCGATCGGCGAAGGCGAGGTGGCGGCGCTTTACGCGGGGCGCCTGGCGCTCAGCGACAAGGCTCATCCCTTCGCCATGCTGGTGGCCCTGCAGGCGGCCGCGGAGCGCACCACCCGGTCGGTCGCCTTGATCGTCGCGGGCCGCTTCGCCGACAAGATGGTCGAGACCGCCTGGCGCAGCGGGGTCGAGACCTTCTGTCCCAAGGTCCGCTGCATCTTCGTGGATGGCGGGCAGTTCGACGCCTATCAGGACGCCTGGGCGGCGGCGGACTTCTTCGTCTCGGCGGCCGACAGCGTCCAGGAGACCTTCGGCCTGACGCCGCTGGAGGCCATGGCGGCCGGCCTGCCCTGCGTGGTCAGCGACTGGAACGGCTACCGCGACACGGTGCGCGACGGGATCGACGGCTTTCGGGTGCGCACCTGGGCGCCGCCGGTGGGCGCGGGAGAACCGCTGGCGCGGATCTTCGAGACCGAGGTGATCGGCGACGGCATGTACTGCTGGCGCATGGCGCTCAGCGTCGCCGTCGACCTGGAGGAACTGACCGGGCGGCTGGGCGACCTGATCGACAATGCGGACCTGCGCCGCCGGATGGGCGAGGCGGGACGCCAGCGGGCGCGCGAGACCTTCGAGTGGTCGGTGGTCTACCGCCAGTACCAGGCCCTATGGGGCGAATTGAACGACCGCCGGCGGGCGGTGTCGGGGCGCCGCGAGGACGTCGCCAGGGTCGCCGGCGCGCCGCGGGCGACGGCCGGCCGGTTCGATCCGTTCAAGACCTTCGCCCACTACGCCACCGGCGCGATCAGCGAGGCGACGCTCGCCAGGCTGGCGCCCGGCGCTTCGCTGGAGCGATATCGCGAGATCGCGGCGCACGGCCTGTTCATGGAGCCCTTCCGGGGATCAACCCACGCCACCGCGCTGCTGGCGGCGCTGGGCGCCGACGAGGCCAGCGTGGCGTCGCTTGCGCAGCGGGCGGGCATGTCGGTGTTCGACATCAGCAACGCCCTGGCGATCCTGACGAAGATGGGCGTGGTCCGGCTCCGCGAAGGGGGCGAAGCCTAGGCGGTCTTCAGGCGTACGAAGAGGGCGGCGCCGATCACGAAGCTGAGCGAAATGCGGTGGGCCTCGGCGACCAGGAACTCGTCGCCGACGCGCCGGGGTCCGTCGCCGGAGGGCCGGGCATAGTCATCGAAGACGATCCAGCCGCCCGGCTTGACGTGGGGCGTCCAGGCGCGTGCGTCGATGAGGGCCTGTTCATAGGCGTGGTTGCCGTCGACGTGCAGGTAGGCGATGGCGCCTTCGTAGGCCGTGCGCCCGAAGGCCTCGGTCTCCACCACAAGGCCTGGGACATAGGCCTGCGCCGCGACGCTGGAGGGCGCGCGGATGAAGTTCAGCGCGCCGCCGGCGATGGGGGCGAGGTTGATCTGGAAGATCCGGTGCGCCCAGTCGGCGTCCATGCGTTCCGGCGCGGCCGGGCGCCCCGCCGGCTCCGAGCCCTGGTCGCAGGCGGCGGCCAGCCACGGGTCGACGCACAGCACCTTGCCGATATTCCAGTGTCGGGCCAGCAGCACCAGCAGGGCGGCGGAACGGCCGCGCCAGGCGCCGATCTCCACCACGTCACCATCCGGCGCATGGGCCATGGTCTCGATCATAGCGTCGATCTTGTCGCCGGCGGTGGAGCCGGAGATCGATTCCACCAGGCGGGTGATGCCCGCCCGTTCGATTGGAGCCAGGACGGGACGGCCGCCGGGGACGTCGAACCAGCACGTGGCCGAGGCCTCCGTGGCCCGGGCCAGCCGATCGCGGTAGGCCAGTTCCTCGACCATGGCGGGGTCGGGCTGGGCGGGGTCGGCAGCCGCGGGGAAGGCTGGGGGCGGGGCGGCGGGAAAGTCCGCCAGCCTGCGCCACAAGGCTACGCCGTTCATGCGCGTGTCCCGTCCTGATCCCGTCGCCCGCACAATCCTCCCAATGAGGTTAATGCCCGCTTATCAAGGTCTTAACGCGACAGGTTCGCTAGGCGCGTCCGGCGATCAGCTGGAGGAAGATGTCAGCCACGCGCGGAGCGCCCAGGCCGTCGCACACCGCCGCGCTGCGTTCCGCCAGCTGGCGGCGCAGGGCCGCGTCGGTGAGGAGCCGCATCAGGGCCCGGTCCAGGGCCTCGTCGAACCTGGGATCCTCGATATCGACCACCAGGGCTGCGCCGAGGTCGGCCAGGGCCCGGGCCGCCGGCCGCTGGTTCTCGGCCAGAACCACCATGACGCTGGGCAGGCCAAGGGTGCAGCGCTCCCAGGCCGAGGAGCCGCAGGCCCCCACCGCGAGGTCGGCTTCGGCGGTCAGGCGGGCCATGAGCGGGGTGTCCACGTGGAGCGCGATGCGGGTGTCGCGGCGGGCGATGCGGCCAAGGCTGGCCAGGCTGGCGGCGCCGGCGCCCAGGACCACGTCGATCCCCTCGCTGCTCAGCCTGGGCCGGACCCGCTCCACGACCCGGCCGGTGATGCCGTCGACGTCGGTGAGGCCCAGAGAAACCAGCACCCGGCCCACCGGCTCGCCGCGCCAGCCGAGGGCAGCGTCGCGCAGGGCGGCGAACTCCGGGCGCACGGCCGCATAGGCCGGACCCAGCAGCAGGCGCGCGCCGTCCGGGATCAGGGCGTCGTAGTCCTCCGCCCGGCGGGCGGGGCCGGAGTCGACGATGAGGTCGGCGCCCAGTGGACGGTCGGCCAGGTCGTCCACAGCCAGGACCGGGCGGCCGGCGGCCAGGGCGCGGTGCTCCGGCTCGGCCAGGCCGTAGTGGTCCGCCGCCAGGGCCTGGAAATCGGCGCCGGCCACGGCCGCGGCGAGGTCAGCGGGCGATGAGGAGGCAGCCGGCAGACGCTCTGTTTCCGGCGCGAAGGCGTCGAGAATGGCCTCCACGGCGGGGGGCGCGACGAAGGCGCAGCGGGCGCCCTTGGCCGTCAGGGCGCCGGCCAGGGTCAGGGAGCGCATCACATGGCCGCCGCCCACCACGGGGCCGGCATCGACGACGAACAGGATCTTGGGTCCGCTCATGCCGCTCACCTCCGGTCGTCGCGCGAATCAGGTTGGGAACACTAGGCCCAAACGCAAAGGGCCGCTCCGAAGAGCGGCCCCCGCGTGTCGGATGTTTGGCGCAGGCGTCAGATGAAGTTGCCGAGCGCCAGGTCGGTGAACGCCTTGCCGATCAGGAGGATGGCGTCGTCGGCGACGTGATCCCCATTGTTGTCAATGAAGACCGCGACGTTGCCGCCGATATTGATGGCCCCGACGTTTGCCGTCGGCGTTCCGGTGAAGAGTCCGTTGATCGTGGTGAGCGCCGTGGCGAAGTCCGCCGCGGAGCCGGTCAGGTAGCCGGCCGGCGTGACGCTGACGTCGAGGTGGTTGGTGTTCGTCCAGTCGTTGATCTGGGAAATCCCAGCCAGACCGCCGGAGGCGGGTGAGGACCCCGCAGAGAACACAAATGTGTCCGCGCCGCCGCCGCCCGTGAGGGTGTCGTGACCGCCGCCGCCGGTGATGGTGTCGGCGCCGGCGCCCCCGGTGATGTTGTCGTTGCCAGTGCCCGCCACGACGACCGTACCGGCCGCCCCGGTCGTGATCACGTTCGCCCCGCTGCCGGCGTTGATCGAGTCCGCGCCGCCGCCGCCGACGATGGTGTCGGCGCCCGAGCCGGTGGTGATCGTGTCAGCCCCGGCGCCGCCGGTGATGGAGTTGGCGCCTTCGCCGGCCGTGATCAGGCTGGTGCCGCCGGCGTCGGAGATGGTGTCGGCGCCCGAACCGCTGGTGATGGTGTCCGCGCCCGAGCCCCCGCTGATGTTGTTGAGGCCCTCGCCGGCGGTGATCAGGTTGTTGCCCGCGCCCGCGTCGACGATGGTGTCGGCGCCCGCGCCGGTGGTGATGGTGTCGGCGCCCGAGCCACCGGTGACCGAGTTCGCGCCTTCGCCCGCGGAGATGCTGTTGTTGCCGCCGGCGTCGGTGATGGTGTCCGCGCCACTGCCCGAACTGATGATGTCGTTGTTGGCCCCCCCGGTGAGGACGTTGGCGCCTTCGCCGCCGGATATGTTGTTCGCGCCCGCGCCGCTGATGATGGTGTCATTGCCATCGCTGCCCGAGAGGGTGTCGTCGCCGCCGCCCAGGGTGATGGAGTCATTCCCGACGCCGCCGTCGACGATCGAGGTGACGTTGCCGCCGTTCACGGTGTCGTCGCCGTCGCTGACCTGGATCGACCCTTGGCCCGTGAAGGTCACGTTGTCGTTGCCGGCGCCCGAGTTGATCACCGAGATTCCGCCGGAACTGGTGATGGTGTCGGCGCCGCCGCCCGAATTGATCGAGTCGTTGCCGCCGCCCGAAAGGATGGAGTCGGCCCCGGCCCCGGCCACGATGCTGTCGTTGCTGGCGGCCGAGGAGATGGTGTTGTTGCCCTCGCCGACATCGATGGTGCGAAGGCCCGTACCGGTGAGGGTGAGGCTGTCGTTGCCGCCCAGGGCGGTGATCGAGTCGCTGCCCCCGGAGTCGGTGAGGGTGTTGTCGCCGAGACCCAGGGTGATGATGTCCTTGGCCCCGCCGCTGGTGACGTTGTCGTTGCCGTTGCCGGCGTCGATGGTCGATGCGGTGGAGGTCGTGATGGTGTCGTTGGCGTCGCCGCCGGTGACCGTGCCGCCGCCGGTCAGGACGATCGTGTCGGCTCCGGCGCCGCCGGTGACCGTGTCCTGACCGCCGCCCGCGGTGATCGAATTGGCGCCGTCGCCCGCGTTGATGAAGTCGTCGCCGCCGCCGGTGGTGATGGTGTCGGCGCCGCCGGCCCCGGCCACGGTGTTGTTGCCGCCGGAGTCGGTGACGGTGTTGTTGCCGGCGCCCAGGTCGATGTTGTCATCGCCGGCGCCCGAGGTGACGGTGTCGTTGCCGGCTCCGGCCGCGATGATGTCGTTGCCGCCGCCGCCGGTGATGTTGTCGTCGCCGTCGTTGCCGGTGATGGTGTCGTTGCCGCCGCCCATGGTGACGGTGTCGTTGCCCACCCCCAGGTCGATCAGGACGTTGCCGCCGGTGACGGTGACCTTGTCGTCGCCCGAGCCCGCGTCGATGGTCGCCGCGCCGGTCCCCGCGGTGATGGTGTCGTTGCCCGCGCCGCCGTTGATGGAGTCCGCCCCGCCGCCGCCGACCAGGGTGTCGTTGCCGTCTTCGCCGAGCACGGTGTCGGCGCCCGAGGCGCCGGTGACGGTGTCGTCGCCGAGGTTGCCGTCCAGGTAGTCGCCAAACGAGCCGCCGCTGATCAGGTCGTCGCCCTTGCCGCCCAGCAGGGTGTCGCCGGAGGTGCTGCCGGTAGCCGCGATGGTGTCGTCGCCGAGGTTGCCCTGAGCGAACTGCACGCCGCCCGCCACGCCTGCGCCGACGTCAATGTTGTCGTCGCCCTGGCCGCCGAACATGGTGTCGAGGCCGGCGTTGCCGGTCAGGGTGTCCGCGCCCTGATTGCCCTGCAGCAGGTCGTTGCCGGCGCCGCCGCTCATGATGTCATTGTTTTCAGCGCCAAACAGGCCGTCGCCCCCGGCGGTTCCGACAACTGCCGTGTCGGCGGCGGTCGTGCCGATGAAGAGCTGGCTGCTGTCGGGGAAGAGCAGGAAGTTGGCGTTCTGGCCGCGCAGGCCGGCGCTATCGGCGAAGGTCACCGAGTTGCCGCCCATGGCCAGAGTGATGGTGGCCGGGCCGTTGATCGAGAACGGGTTGAAGATCACCGTCGCCTGGGAGGCGCTGCCCGTCCGGAAGACGATCGTGTCGGTCGCCGTGTAGGCGTCCGCCTGCGCCTGGGTCATCTGATCAAAGAAGTAGTTGGCCACGTGCGAATCCCCGACTCAAAAAGCGTTGGGCAACCTTGCCGAAAGGGTGTTGCCAAATTCTTGCTAAAATGCGCGGGCGTTTACCATCAGGCAAGGGAGCTTCACTTCGCGCCCCCAGAAAGTTTCGCGTCATAACGGCGCAAGAGCGCGGCGGCCGCCCGGTTGGTTTCGTCCAGCGCCGGGTATTTCCACTGCTCCAGGATTCCCGTGAAGGCCCGCTCGGCGCCAAGGCGGCGCAGGTCCTGATGGAAGAGGTCGAACTTGCGCCCGCCGCCGGCCATGGCCAGCGCGTAGAGCGGCTTGCCGGCGGTGGCGGCCTCGCTGGCCAGGTTGGTGGAATCCTCGGTGACCACGACGATGTCGGCGGCGGCCAGGAAGGCGAAGTAGGGGTTCTCGCCGGTGTCGTCCCAGATCCAGCCGGGCAGGCCGCCCAGCGCCTGGGCGAGGATGGCGCGGGCGCCGGCCGGCGTGCGGCGGGTGAAGCTGAGGAGCAGGGAGCCGCCCGCGGCGCCGACGGCCGCGGCGATGGCCTCGCCCATGCTGCGGGCCAGCGCGTCGGGCAGGTCGTGGGTCTTGGACTTGCCGCCGACGATCACCGCGACGCGCGGGTGGGGCAGGGGATCGATGCGCGGGCGGAAGCGCTGCAGGTCGTTTGCCAGGACCTCGGCGCTCAGCCGGTTGGGCGAGCCGGTGATCGGCAGGACATTGGGCCCCTCGATCCCGTCATGGCGCGGCGGGACGACGAAATCGAAGGCGTCCAGCCGGCCGCGCGGGTTCTGGGTCTGGACGACGAAGGTGTGTCCCTTGGACCAGCCGCCGACCCGCGTGGAGAGCGGCAGGGTGGCGCGGCCGGCGGCGACCCAGATGTCGGGCCAGGGCGGGGCGATGGCGCTGTCCGCGGTCAGGGCGGCGCGGGGCGCGACCAGCAGAGACTGCGGCAGGCGGCCGAGGCCCGCGCGGTAGGCGACGCGCTTGACGATCACCTTGGCCGGGCGTTGGCGCGCGACAGCTTCGGCCAGGCCGCGGACCTGCGCCTCGATACCGGCCCTGCCGTCGGAGACCGCCCAGATCGTGAGCGGACCGTCCTTGTTCAGGCCGGGCGACATGGGCGTGGGGCTCAGACCCACTCCACCTTGGTGATCTCGTAGGCCTTCACGCCGCCTGGGGTGTTGACCTCGACCACGTCGCCGCTCTCTTTGCCGATCATCGCACGCGCGATGGGCGAGGTGATCGAGACGCGGCCCTTTTTGACGTCGGCCTCGTGCTCGCCGACGATCTGGTAGCGGGCCTTCTCCTCGGTGTCCTCGTCGATCACCGAGACGGTGGCGCCGAATTTCACCTGGGTTCCCGACAGCTTCCTGACGTCGATGACCTGAGCGCGGGCCATCTTGTCTTCGATCTCGGCGATCTGGCCTTCGATCCAGCCCTGCCGATCCTTGGCGGCGTGGTACTCGGCGTTTTCGGAAAGGTCGCCGTGCAGACGCGCTTCTCCGATCGCAGCGGTCACAGCGGGCCGCTCGATGGTCTTGAGACGCTTCAGGTCTTCGTCCAGGGCGTGATAGCCCTCGACGGTCATAGGCACTTTTTCCATAGAGATGGTGACTCGGGTTCGCCCTAGTTGGAAGTTCGAGAAACGCGGACCGCGGGCGCAGGCGTCCGGGAGAGGGGGAAGATGATAGGTTTGTGCGCCGCAAAAGGCAAGGCGCCGGCCAGGTTGTGGTTTCGCAACCTCTTGCGGGTCAGGCGCTCTCGCTGATCACCGCGCCGAACAGTTCGTCGGGGGCGGGGGCTTCATAGACCCCTTCGATGAAATCGAACATCGCCGGATCGACCGGGATGGCGAAGGTCTCGCCGCGCACCTCGTTGCGGCCGGCCACCCGGGCGCGGCGGACGTCCTGAGGCGCCGTGACGAAGTGGAAGCGCAAGGGCAGGCCGGTCGCCTCGGCGATCTGGCGGACCCTTTCGCGGTCGGCGCGGCGCATCAGGCCGATGTCGAGGATCACCGAGGTTCCGGCCGCGATGGTCGCCGCGGCGGTCACCAGGATCTGCTCTTCGCAGCGGGCGACGCGGGCGATCATCCAGTCGTATTCCAGCGGCTCGGGCATGTCGGGGCCGAACATCCGCGCCATCCAGTCGTCCAGGATGAAGGCCACCGCCGGCTCGCGCCGGGCGAATTCGTGGGCGTAGGTCGTCTTCCCCGCGCCGCAGGGTCCGAAGATCACGTTGAAACTGGCGGCCATGACGCGGCTTAGCGCGCAGGACGCGCGCGAGGCAATTTGAAAACGCCGCGCGCCAGCCGACGCGCGTCGCTCAACCGGCGTCGCGGCCGCCGCCGGCCCCCAGTGCGCGCGTCAGCGCATCCAGGAGGGCGTCGAGTCCGTCGTCATCAGCATCCAGACCATGCCGACGGCGAGCAGCACGACGACGGCGACCATCGCCTTGGACAAGAGCCCTTCGAAGCGCTCGGCCAGGTGGCGGTTGCGATGGGGATGAATCTCATGACTGTCAGTATGCATAGAGGCGTCCTCCAATCTGCTGGGGGTATTGTCCCCCGCCAGACTGCGGCAGACGCCATGGGCGTCGTTCCGGCCGGTCTATGCTTGGGCCGCCGGAGCTCGCCCACGCGCCTGTACACAATCAGGCTTATGAGTCGGAACCTGCGCCTTGGAAAGGCATCGGTCAATCACCGGTTGCGCGCGGCGATCCGCAATCGTCGCCGCCGGTCGGCGAAACCGGTATCCATTTTCGCCGGATGCGCTCTAGGCTGGGTGCGAAAAGCGCCACCGGAGGCCCGCCTTGAAACCCCACCATCCCTTCGTCCTGGCGCTCGCCGCCGCGGCCGCCGCCTTCGCCACCGCCCAGGCCGAGCCCACGCCGGTGACGGTGCGGGCCATCGCGCGCGACGCCAAGTTCATCGGCGACGCCATGGGTGGCGTGCGGATCGTCCTGAGCAACGCCAAGACGGGGGCGAAGCTGGCCGAGGGGCTGACCAAGGGCGGCACCGGCGACACGCCCAGGCTGATTGTCAATCCGAGGGTGCGGGGCGAACCCCTGGCGACTCCGGGCGCGGCGGCCTTCACGGCCACCCTGGACATCGACCGGCCGACCCTGGTCCGCGCCGAGGCGATAGGCCCACTGGGCAAGCCGGACTCGCAATCGACGGTGTCCGCCACCCAATGGATCCTGCCCGGCAGGGCGGTGGACGGCGACGGCTGGGTGCTGGAACTGCCGGGCCTGGTGATCGAGCCCACCTGGGCGGCCGTGGCGGACAAACCCGCGACGCTGAGCGCCAAGATCACCCTGATGTGCGGCTGTCCCATCGAGCCCGGCGGCCATTGGGACGCGGGGGAGTACGAGGTGCTGGCGACGCTGAGCCGCGGCGGCAAGACGGTCGCGACCCTGCCGCTGGTCTACGCGGGGACGCCATCGATGTTCGCCGCCACGGCGTCGTCCCTGCCGGCCGGGCGCTATCGCCTGCTGCTGACGGCGCACAACGCGTCGACCGGCAACACCGGCGTTGTCGGGCGCGACGTCGAGGTGAAGTGAGGTCGTATATTCATTGGCCGACCGCAACGCCGCTGCCTGAGCGTGCGAGTCCTCGCCGACCGTCGCCGCATGCGGACATTCTGAATGACCGAGAGGGGTGGGAAGGAGACGTTGACCCCCGCGCAACAAGGCGCCGCCGATCCTCAGCGGCGCAAGGAAATCAGCAATTGGCAGCCTAAGCCGTGGTTGCTGCACGTCGACGGCGAAGGGCCGCGCCCATCAGGCCGATGCCGCCAAGCATCAGCGCCCAGGTCGCGGGTTCTGGGATCGGTTCCACTTCCAGCGGGTAGTAGTGGTCCATATTGTCTTTGCTGATCGTCACTGTGCCGTTGGCATATCTGGTGAAGCAGCAGAAAATTATGCCTCCCGTCCAGAAATCCGCGTTCTGATTGCTGTCGGTTGGCGGAGGCGGCGGCTCTCCCGGCGGAGGTGGCGGAGGCGGCGGGTCGGGCTCCACATGCGCCCCGAAGCCGTTGGGCGTCATGTGGAATTCGCCCGGCGCGGGGTTGTTGATCCAGACATTGTCGGTGGCCATGCCGCCCGGGGTCAGGGAACTCAATGAAATCAGGCTAGCCGGCGTGCCCAGGGTGTCGCCCGGCGCGAAGAAGCGGGCATTGTTGAAGCCGGAGATCACGTTGGTGGCCCCGATCGCGGTGTCATCGCTGAGCAACTGGGCGCGCAGATAGCCCCCGTCTGGCGTGGCGAAGCGCCAGCTGCCGAGCGAGATGGTCGCCTGCGCCGCACCCGCGCTGGCAGTCAGCACTGCCGCCGCAGCAAGCAGGTTCATCACCGAGGCCGTTGGCCGATTGGTCATGTCCGAGCTCCCGTTTTTTGCACCCACGCTGAGATTCCCCAGATCAATGCCGGAACTGCACATCGCCCACCTTGATGCACGTCAACGTCCGGCCCCCTAAGTCGGCCCGAGCCTAATTTGGAGAGCGAAATTCTTGCTGAAACGACTGGGGGATGCGCCGAAGCTTCGCCTCGACGATCGAAGTCCGCCAAGGGTCGAAGTCAGTTATCGCTTTCGATCCGACAAGCGGACGGTCGGTCAGATGACCGGAAGCAGACCTCAGGACCGTCGCCTAAGGGTGGGAAGCGCACGTTGAGATAGGTCAAGATCTCAGTCGCGAACCAGACCGCTGGCCCATTGTCGCCTTATGTGGCGACTCCCACCTGCTAAGGTTAAGCTTGTCGGGTAAGATCCCTACAGCTCGACGGCGCTGCGAGCGGAGGCCGTCGAAGACGAGAGCCTGGAGCAATGTCGACGGTCGTGAGTTCCGAGCCTTCCTTGGCCAGCATGATCGGCAGGCACGCGCCGGCGGGGTTCTTCATCGCGGCGTTGGTCACCGCGGTCCCCGTGTGGTGGATCGTCGCCATTCCGATCCTGACCGGAGCACAGGTGCGAATTGAAGCGCATCACGGCCACGCACTGTGGACCTATGCTCACGCAGTGAGTGGAACCGTCATGCTGTTCTCTGGCGCGGCCGCCCTGTGGATCGGCTGGACCCGCAAGGCCTTTCGATTCCATCGCCTGGCCGGTGGCGCCTACCTGCTGGCCGGTCTGCAGACCGCCGTGATCGCGCTCGGTCTGAATGTCCTTGACGTCCATGCCGACGTGGCATCGGCGGCGCCTACCGGCGCCCTGGCCGCAGCGTGGCTGCTTGCGGCGGCGATGGCCTTCCGCGCGATCCGGAACCGGCGGATCGAGAGCCACAAGCACTGGGTCATCCGCAGCTATGTCCTCACCTGGAGTTTCGTATTCTGTCGCGCCGTGGGTCGCCTGCCGTTCGATTTGCCGGAGGGCGCCGGGACCAGCCTTATGTGGCTGACCTGGATCGTGCCGGTACTGGTCTGCGAAGCGCTGCTTCAATGGTCGCAAGGAAGCGGGCGACGGACAGCCTAGCTTCGCGCGGAGGGGCAACGTCCGCTATGGGTCGAAAGCGGACAATGGCGTCGCGCCGGTAAGCGGACCGAGACGACCTAGACGCTAGCCGTAGCTCTGGAGCGGCCGGACCTCGAGGGTGTCGGTGACGGTGGCGACGATGGCCTGGGCGGCGGCGAGGGCGCCGGCGGCGGTCGTGTAGTAGGGCGTCTTCATCATCAGGGCGGTGCGGCGCAGTTCGAAGCTGTCGGCCAGGGACTGGCGGCCCTCGGTGGTGTTGAAGACCAGCTGGACCTCGCCGTTCTTCATGGCGTCGACGATGTGCGGCCGGCCCTCCAGCACCTTCTTCACGTGCTCGACCTTCAGGCCCTCGGCTTGCAGGAACGCAGCGGTGCCGCCGGTGGCGAGCACCCGGAAGCCCTGGCCCAGCAGGATACGCACCGGCTCCAGGATCCACGGCTTGTCGGCGTCCTTCACCGAGACGAAGACCGCGCCGGACTTCGGCAGGATGGTGCCGCCGCCCAGCTGGCTCTTGGCGAAGGCGCGGGCGAAGGCGGGGGCCAGGGTCTCGCCGGGACGCACCCAGTCCAGGCCCATGACTTCGCCGGTGGAGCGCATCTCCGGGCCCAGCACGGTGTCGACGCCGGCGAAACGGGCGAAGGGGAAGACGGCTTCCTTCACCGCGATGTGGTCGTAGGGCTTTTCCACGAGGTCGAATTCGGAGAGCAGCTTGCCGGCCATCACCTTGGCGGCGATGGCGGCCAGGGGCCTGCCGATGGTCTTGGCCACGAAGGGCACGGTGCGGCTGGCGCGGGGGTTCACTTCGAGGACGAAGATGCGCGGGTTTTCGGAGTGCGGCTCCTCGATGGCGAACTGCACGTTCATAAGGCCGCGGACCTTGAGGGCGCGGGCCATCTTCTCGGTCTGGACCTTCAGCTCGGCAATGGTCTCGGGCTTGAGCGAGAAGGGCGGCAGGGAGCAGGCGGAGTCGCCCGAGTGCACGCCGGCTTCCTCGATGTGTTCCATGACGCCGGCCACGAAGACCGCGCCGTCGGCGTCGCAAAGGGCGTCGACGTCCACCTCGGTGGCGCGCGACAGGTACTGGTCGATCAGGACGGGACTGTCGCCCGAAACCTTCACGGCATTGGTGATGTAGCGTTCGAGCTGCTCGTCGTCGCGGACGATCTCCATGGCCCGGCCGCCCAGGACGTAGGAGGGCCGGATCACCACCGGGTAGCCCACCTGGTGGGCGCCGGCGAAGGCCTCGTCGCGGCTGCGCGCGATGGCGTTGATCGGCTGGGCGATCTCCAGGGTGTGGAGGAGTTGCTGGAACCGTTCGCGGTCCTCGGCGTGGTCGATGGCGTCTGGCGAAGTGCCGAGGATCGGGATGCCGGCGTCTTCCAGGGGCTTGGCGAGCTTGAGCGGCGTCTGGCCACCGAACTGCACGATGACGCCCAGCAGGGTCCCGTTCTGCTGCTCCACGTGGATCAGTTCGAGGACGTCTTCGGCCGTCAGGGGCTCGAAGTAGAGGCGGTCCGAGGTGTCGTAGTCCGTCGAGACCGTCTCGGGATTGCAGTTGACCATGATCGACTCGACGCCGATCTCGTCGAGCGCGAAGGCGGCATGGCAGCAGCAGTAGTCGAACTCGATCCCCTGGCCGATCCGGTTCGGCCCGCCGCCCAGGATGATCGCCTTCCTGGCGCCCGAGGGCTCGCTTTCGCACTGGGCCGGCTGGCCGAGGCTGCCGGTCTCGTAGGTCGAGTACATGTAGGGCGTGGAGGCCCGGAACTCGCCCGCGCAGCTGTCGATGCGCTTGAAGACCGGCCGCACCTTCAGCGAATGGCGCTGGGCGCGCACCCAATCCTCGCTGACGCCGGTGAGGGTCGCCAGCCGCGCGTCCGAGAAGCCCTGGGCCTTGAGGGCGCGGAATGCCTGGGCGGTGTCGGGCAGACCATCGTTGCGGACTTTGGCCTCTTCCGCCACCAGGGTCTGGAGCTGGCGCAGGAACCAGGGCTCGTAGGAACAGGCCCCGTGGATGTCCTCGACGCTCAGGCCCTGGCGGAAGGCCTGGGCGATGACCCGCAGGCGATCGGGGGTTGGCTGGGTGAGGGCGCGCAGCACCGCGGCGTGGCCCATCTCGGGATCGCCGGCGTTCTCGATCTCGATCTCGTCGAGGCCGGTCAGGCCGGTCTCCAGGCCCCGCAGGGCCTTTTGCAGGCTCTCGGCGAAGGTGCGGCCGATGGCCATCACCTCGCCCACCGATTTCATGGAGGTGGACAGGGTGGCTTCCGCACCCGGATATTTCTCGAAAGCAAAGCGCGGGATCTTGGTGACGACGTAGTCGATGGACGGCTCGAACGAGGCGGGCGTCGCCCCGCCGGTGATGTCGTTCATCAGCTCGTCGAGGGTGTAGCCCACGGCCAGGCGGGCCGCGACCTTGGCGATCGGGAAGCCGGTGGCCTTCGACGCGAGCGCCGAGGACCGGCTCACCCGCGGGTTCATCTCGATGACCACCATCCGGCCATCCTTGGGATTGACCGCGAACTGGACGTTGGAGCCGCCGGTCTCGACGCCGATCTCGCGCAGCACCGCGATCGAGGCGCGGCGCATCCACTGGTATTCCTTGTCCGTGAGTGTCAGGGCCGGGGCGACGGTGATCGAGTCACCGGTATGGACGCCCATCGGGTCGATATTCTCGATGGAGCAGACGATGATGCAGTTGTCCGCCTTGTCGCGGACGACCTCCATCTCGTACTCCTTCCAGCCCAGCACGCTCTCCTCGATGAGCACTTCGGTGGTGGGCGACAGGTCGAGGCCGTGGGCGACGATCTCGCGGAATTCCTCGACGTTGTAGGCGATGCCGCCGCCGGTGCCGGCCAGCGTGAAGGACGGCCGCACGATGGCCGGCAGGCCCACGAACTCCAGGCCCTCCAGGGCCTCGTCCATGGTGTGGGCGGCCTTGGACTTGGGGCTTTCGAGGCCCAGGTGGTCCATGGCGTCGCGGAATTTCTGGCGGTCCTCGGCCTTGTCGATGACCTCGGCCTTGGCCCCGATCATCTCGACGCCGTATTTC
>CANJLK010000037.1 GCA_947475465.1 Caulobacteraceae bacterium
CCAAGCCGCCGCTGACCGTATTGCTCGCCACCCCGAGGGGCTTCTGCGCCGGGGTGGACCGGGCGATCCAGATCGTCGAGCGGGCGATCGCGAAATATGGCGCGCCGGTCTATGTGCGCCACGAGATCGTCCACAACCGCCATGTGGTGGAGCGGCTGAAGCGGCTGGGCGCGGTCTTCGTGGAGGAACTGGACGAGTGCCCGCTGGACCGGCCGGTGGTGTTCTCGGCTCACGGGGTGCCCAAGGCGGTCCCGGCCGAGGCCAGGGCGCGGCAGATGCTCTATCTCGACGCCACCTGCCCGCTGGTTTCCAAGGTGCATGTGGAGGCTCAGCGCCACCACGAGGCCGGGCGCGAGATCGTGCTGATCGGCCACGCCGGCCACCCGGAGGTGGTGGGCACCATGGGCCAGCTGCCCGAGGGCGCGGTGGCGCTGATCGAGACGGTGGCGGACGCCAGGGCCTATCAGCCGCGCGATCCGGCGAATGTGGCCTTCGTGACCCAGACGACGCTGTCGGTGGACGACACCGCCGAGATCGTGGCCGCGCTCAGGGCGCGGTTCCCCGCCATCGCCGCGCCGCACAAGGAGGACATCTGCTACGCCACCACCAACCGCCAGGAGGCGGTCAAGACGGTGGCGGCGAAGAGCGACGTGCTGCTGGTGCTGGGGAGCGCCAACTCGTCCAATTCGGTCCGGCTGGCCGAGGTGGGGCGCAGGTCCGGCGCCCAGGCCTTCCTGATCGACGACGCCGACGGGCTGGACTTCGGCTGGCTGGCCGGGGCTTCTGTGGTGGGGGTGACGGCCGGAGCCTCGGCGCCGGAGGTGCTGGTGCAGGGGGTGATCGACGCGCTGGGTCGGACCTTCGACGTCACGGTGGAGGAGGTCGACACGGTGCGCGAGACGGTGAGCTTCCGGCTGCCTCGGGTGCTGGCCTAGGTTCCGGCTCGCTTGACGATCTCCGCGACCTCGCCCATCGGGGGAGGCATGGCGGTCTATACGGACATCACCGACGAAGAGCTGGCGGGGCTGCTGGCGGATTTCGACCTGGGCCAGGCGCTCAGCCTGAAGGGCGTGGCCGAGGGGGTGGAGAACTCCAACTTCCTGCTGGAGACCGAGACCGGCCGCTATTTCCTGACCGTCTATGAGAAGCGCACCCGTGAGGAGGACCTGCCGTTCTTCCTGGGGCTGATGCGCTGGGTGGCGGGGCGGGGGTTCGCGAGCGCCACGCCGATCGCCGACCGCCAGGGCGAGATCCTGAAGCGGGTGCGGGGCAAGCCCTGCGCCATCGTGAGCTTCCTGTCGGGACTGTCGGTGCGCCGGCCCACGGTAGCCCATTGCCGCGAGGCGGGGGCCGGGCTGGCGGCGCTGCACCTGGCGGCGGAGGGGTTCGGGCTGAGCCGCGCCAATACGCTGGGACAGGCGGCCTGGGCTCCGATGTTCCGTGGACTGACGAAGGCGGCGGACGACCTGAAGCCGGGGCTGGCGGCGGTGATCGAGGGCGACCTGTCGCGGCTGGCGGCGCAGTGGCCCAAGGGCCTGCCGACCGGGGTGATTCATGCGGACTATTTCCCGGACAATGTCTTCTTCGCGAGCGGCAAGTTCGCCGGCGCCATCGACTTCTATTTCGCCTGCAACGACGCCCTAGCCTACGATGTGGCCATCGCGCTGAACGCCTGGTGCTTCGAGCCGGACGGCAGCTTCAATGTCACCTCGGCCCGAGCCCTGGTGGGGGGGTACGAGAGCCTCAAGCCGCTGTCGGCGGCTGAGCGGGCGGCGTTGCCGGCCCTGGCGCACGGGGCGGCGATGCGGTTCTTCCTGACCCGGCTGGCCGACTGGGGCGCGACGCCGCAGGGGGCCTTGGTGAAGCCCAAGGATCCGCTGGAGTACGAGCGCAAGCTGGCGGTGCACCGCGCGTCGCACGACCTGGTGCTGTTCGACGGGCCGCTGGCGTGACGCCGAAGGTGGTGATCCACACCGACGGGGCCTGTTCGGGCAATCCGGGCCCCGGGGGGTGGGGCGCGGTACTGCACTACGGCGCGAAGGAAAAGCTGCTGCGCGGGGGTGAGTTGGCGACCACCAACAACCGCATGGAACTAATGGGCGCCATCGCCGCGCTGGAGGCCCTGACAAAGCCGTGCAAGGTCGAACTGCACACCGACAGCCAGTATGTGATGAAGGGGATCTCCGAGTGGATTCACGGCTGGAAGAAGCGCGGCTGGCTGACCGCCGACAAGAAGCCGGTGAAAAACGACGACCTGTGGAAGCGGCTGGACACAGCGCGTCTGCGCCACGAGGTCGACTGGCGCTGGATCAAGGGCCACGCCGGCCACGAGCATAACGAGCGCGCCGACGAACTGGCCCGGCAGGGCATGGCCGAGACCCTGGCGGCGGCGGGACGCTGACGGGCGAGGCCAAGCGCCGACAATCCGCACATTCGGATAACAGGTTATCTTAGTTCGAATTCGAACTTGACCGTTTCGGGTCGAACCTTAATCTCCGCCAGAAGACAGGGGAGGCAAGGGCATGGCCGTCGAGGATCATCCCGACGTACAGGTGTTCGACGAGATCGAACAGATCGAATACCTGGTCCGCAACACCATCCGCCGCATCCTGCCGGTCGGCCTGACCTATCCGCAGTACGAGGTTCTGAACCTGCTGTTCCGCCGGGGCGACGACCTGTCGCCGGGCGAGGTGGCGCGCGCCCTGCAGCTCACCAAGTCCAGCCTGACCCACACCCTGCAGCGCCTGGCGGCGCGCAAGCTGGCGCGGATCGAAACCAGCGCCACGGATGGGCGGCGCAAGCGCATCCTGCTCACACCGGAGGGCCGACAGGCCTACGCCCAGACCATGGCGGCCATGCGCCCCAAGCTCGAGGGCCTGCGCGACGGGTTCACCCAGAAGGAGTTCCGCGAGGCCCTGCCGTTTCTCAAGGCCCTCAGGACCTGGCTGGGCGACAAGGCCAAAGGTCCGGAGGCCCGCTAGACTCGCGGCGATGTGGCTTGCAACCTCGCGGCCGATAGCGCCACACAGGGCGCCAGGGAACCATCGCCCTTGCAGCGCACTGGTCCTGCCGGGGTATTGCGCGAGTTGGGGGAGTTCATGAACAGATACGCCCCAGCGTCCGCCGCCTTCGATCCGGCTGACCGCTACCGCCTGCTCATCGAGGGCATCACCGACTACGCGATCTATATGCTCGATCCGCAGGGCCTGGTGGCGAGCTGGAACGCCGGCGCCGAGCGGTTCAAGGGCTATGCCGCCGAGGAGATCATCGGACAGCATTTTTCCCGCTTCTACACCCCCGAGGATCGCGCGACCGGCCTGCCGGCGCGGGCGCTGCAAACCGCGCTGGAGGAAGGCCGGTTCGAGAGCGAGGGCTGGCGGGTGCGCAAGGACGGCGGCCGGTTCTGGGCCCAGGTGGTGATCGACGCGATCCGCACGCCCACCGGGGACCTGATCGGCTATGCGAAGATCACCCGCGACCTGACCGAGCGAAAGGCGGCGCACGAGGCCCTGCAGCAGAGCGAACAGCAGTTCCGACTGCTGGTCCAGGGGGTCACCGACTACGCTATCTACATGCTCGACCCCAAGGGCACGGTCAGCAGCTGGAACTCAGGCGCGGAGCGGATCAAGGGGTACGCCGCCGATGAGATCGTCGGCCAGCATTTCTCGCGCTTCTACACCGAGGAGGACCGGGCGACGGATGAGCCGGCCAAGGCCCTGCGGGCGGCGGCCGAGCATGGCCGGTTCGAAAAGGAGGGCTGGCGGGTCCGCAAGGACGGCAGCCGCTTCTGGGCGCACGTGGTGCTGGACGCCATCCCCGACGACACCGGCCAGGTGATCGGGTTCGCCAAGATCACCCGCGACGTCACCGAGCGCCGCGACGCCCAGGTGGCCCTGGACGCGGCCCGCCAGGCGCTCTTCCAGTCCCAGAAGCTGGACGCCATCGGCCAGCTCACCGGCGGGGTGGCCCACGACTTCAACAACCTGCTGATGGCGGTGCTGGGCAGCCTGGAACTGTTGCGGAAGCGCCTGCCGGACGATCCCCGCGCGAGCGCGCTCCTGGAAAACGCCGTCCTCGGCGCCCAGCGGGGCGCATCCCTGACCCAAAGGATGCTGGCCTTCGCCCGCAAGCAGGATCTGCAGGTCGAAAGCGTCGATCTGTCGGGGCTTGTGCGGGGCATGTCGGGGCTGCTCAGCCGCTCCATCGGACCCGCCATCCGTCTGCGGACAAACTTCCCCAAGGATCTGCCGCCGGCCACCACCGACCCCAATCAGCTGGAGACGGCGCTTCTCAATCTGGTGGTCAACGCCCGCGACGCCATGCCCGAGGGCGGCGAGATCACCATCGAGGCCAAGGCGCAGGCCCTGGCCGCCGACGCCAGCATCGGCCTGCCCGCCGGGGACTATGTGCGGCTGTCGGTGATCGACGACGGCCAGGGCATGGACGACGAGACCATGGCGCGGGCGGTGGAGCCCTTCTTCACCACCAAGGGCGTCGGCAAGGGCACAGGACTGGGCCTGGCCATGGTCCACGGCCTGGCCGAGCAGTCCGGGGGCCGGTTGAGCCTGGCGCGCGAACCCGGCCGGGGCAGCCGGATCGAGCTCTGGTTGCCCCGCGGCGGCGCAGCGGAGGTCCGCAGGCCAGCGCCCGAACAGGCGGTCGAACCGATCGCCCCGCTGGTCGCCCTGGTGGTCGACGATGACAGCCTGGTGCTGATGAACACCGTGGCCATGCTCGAAGACCTCGGCCACACGGCGATCCCGGCGCTGTCGGGCAAGGAGGCTCTGAGCATCCTCGAACGCAATGCGGTGGACCTGGTGCTGACCGACTACGCCATGCCGGAAATGACCGGCCTGGAACTGGCGCGGGAAGTGGAGGCCCGTTGGCCCGGCCTCCATGTGCTGCTGGCCAGCGGCTATGCCGAGATGCCGGAGGAGACAGGGCCAAGGCTGCCCCGCATCGGCAAGCCCTACAGCCAGCTCGACCTGAGCCGCCTGCTGCACGAGATCTACAGCGGCCGGCCGGCCCGAAATCCGGTCGGCGGGTCAGCAGGCCCGGCGCTGGCGCCGCCGGACGACGCCAACCGTTTGAAGCTCGCCGAACTGGCGGCCGGTCCTTTCGTGCCGCTGGCCGAAGTGTTGCCGGCGATGCTGTGGATCGGCGACGAGACCGGGCGCTGCGTCTATCTCAACCGGGCGCTGCGGGATTTCTGGGGCGTGGCCCTGGAAGATGTGGCCGACTTCAGCTGGACCACGACGCTTCTGCCGCAGGACGCCGACGAGCTGTTCGCGGTCTTCAGGCGCGCCATGGGCCGGCGCGAGGCCTTCGAGACAACGGCGCGTTATCGCCGGGCCGACGGCGCTGTCCGCACCCTGCGCACAACGGCCGAGCCGCGCTTCGGGCCGAACGGCGAGTTCCTGGGCATGGTCGGGATCAACCGCGAGGTCGACGGCTGAGGCCGGGAGCCGCGGGCTTGGCTTGGCGGCTTGGACGATGGATGGTCGGCGCAACGAGCGTAGCCATAATTGGGGGAATGCCAGGATGGACGAGACGACGACGCGCGCGCCGGGCGAGCTGATGCGCGCCTTCCTGGCCCGGATCGAGGCCTCGGATTTCGAGGCGGTCGCGGCCCTCCTGCACGAGGACGCGGTGTTCGACCTTCCGTTCCGGGTCAGCGACCCGATCACGACGGGACGCGATGTCATCGTGGAATCCCTGCGCGCGGGCCTGGGCGCTTTCGTGAAGAACATCCGCTTCGAGGTCCATGCGACCTATCCGAGCCAGGACGGCCAGTCGGCGGTGACGGAATATTCCAGCGAGGGCGAGCGGGTGGCCGGCGGCATGTACCGCAACCGCTACATCTCCATCCTGAAGGCGCGGGCGGGACGGATCGTCCTGCTGCGGGAGTACTACAATCCCCTGAAGCTGGCGCCCGACGCCTGACCCCCGCCAGCGCCGCCGTTGCTCCGGACGCGCCCACAGGCGAGACTAGCGGGTGAACGGGAGTGCCCCATGCGGGACGGATTTGACGACAGCCTGACCGCCGAGCCGGCGCGTGCGAAGCTGAGCTATCCCTTCGCCCAGACGCCCGGCGAGGGCGAGGCGCTGGATATCGCGCCCGGGGTGAAGTGGCTGCGGATGCCGCTGGGCGGGCAACTGGCGTTCATCAACGTCTGGGCGATCGCCGACGGCGACGGCTGGGCGATCGTCGACACCGGGATCGGCAGTTCGGCGACCAAGGCGGCCTGGCGCACGGCGCTGGCCGGCCCCCTGGCGGGGCGGACGGTCAGCCGGGTGCTGGTCACCCATATGCATCCCGACCACATCGGGGCGGCCGGCTGGCTGACCCGCAAGTTCCAGTGCCGGATGTGGATCACCAGGCTGGAGTTCCTGATGTGCCGGTCGCTCGCCTCGGACACCGGGCGCGAGGCGCCGGCCGACGCGCTGGATTTCTACCACGCCTGCGGCTGGGACGAGGCGGCGCTGGAAATGTACCGCGACCGCTTCGGCGGTTTCGGCCGGGCCCTGCATCCCCTACCGGACAGTTTCCAGCGGCTGAGCGACGGCGATACGGTGCGGATCGGCGACCGTGACTGGACGGTGGTGGTGGGCAATGGCCACAGTCCCGAGCACGCCTGCCTGTGGCAACCGGAGCTGAAGCTGCTGATCTCCGGCGACCAGGTGCTGCCCCGGATTTCGTCCAATGTGTCGGTCTATCCCACCGAGCCGGAGGCCAACCCGCTGGCGGACTGGCTGAAATCGCTGGCGGCGATCAAGGCCCGCGTGCCCGACGACGTCCTGGTGCTGCCGGCCCACAACGACCCGTTCCACGGCCTGCACCTGCGGCTCGACCACCTGATCGCCGGCCATGAGCGGGGACTGGCGCGACTGCGCGAGGACCTGACCGAGCCCAAGCGGGTGATCGACGTCTTCCACACCCTGTTCCGGCGCAAGATCGACGACGCCATCCTTGGGTTGGCGACCGGTGAGGCGGTGGCCCACCTCAACTGCCTGATGGCCCGCGGCCAGGCGGTTCGGATACGGGACGAAAACGGCGTCGACTGGTACCGGGCGAGCGCCTAAAGGCTTTACGGCGTAAGCATCTGGAGCGCGGAGCCGCATCATGACCGGACAAGCCGGGACCGACCGTGTCCTGATCGAACAGGCTGACGGGGTGATGACCCTGACCCTGAACCGGCCGGACAAGAAGAACGCCCTGACGCGGGCCATGTACAAGGCCCTGGCCGAGGCCATCGAGAGCGCCGATGCGGACCCGGCGGTGCGCTGCATCCTGATCCAGGCCAACGGCGACATGTTCACCGCCGGCAACGACCTATCCGACTTCGCCGAGGTGGCGGCGGGCGACGGGGCGGCGACGCAGGCTCGCGAGGGCGGCAATCCGCTGCTGATGGCGCTGGGCCGCTCGAAGACCCCGCTGGTCGCGGCGGTGCACGGCCGCGCGGTGGGCATCGGGGTGACCATGCTGCTGCACTGCGACCTGGTCTATGTGGCGGAAGATGCGCTCCTGACCACGCCATTCGTCAACCTGGCCCTGGTGCCGGAGGCGGCGTCCTCGATCCTGCTGCCGGCCCGCATCGGCCACGCCCGGGCCTTCGCGATGTTCGTGCTGGGCGAGGCGGTGAACGGCGCCACCGCGGCCGAGTGGGGTCTGGCCAACGCCGCCGTGCCCGCCGGCGAGGTGCGCGCCAAGGCCCTGGCCGCCGCCCGCGCCGTGGCGGCCCGTCCGCCGAGCGCGGTGGCCATCACCCGGGCCCTGATGCGCGACGCAGGCGCCATCGCCGCCCAGATGCAGCGCGAATTCGGTCATTTCTCGGCCCAGCTGAAATCGCCCGAGGCCCGCGAGGCCTTCGCCGCCTTCGCGGAGAAACGGGCCCCAGACTTCTCGAAGGCCGCCACATGAGGGTGGAAGCATGAGTTTGGCCGGCAAGACCCTGTTCGTCACCGGCGCCAGCCGCGGCATCGGGCTGGCGATCGCGCTGCGCGCCGCCCGCGACGGCGCCAATGTGGCCATCGCCGCCAAGACCGCCGAGCCGCATCCGAAGCTGGCCGGCACCATCTATACCGCCGCCGCCGAGATCGAGGCGGCCGGCGGCAGGGCCCTGCCGCTGATCGTCGACGTGCGCGACGAAGGCTCGGTGATGGCGGCGGTGGCGGCGACTGTCGCCCGGTTCGGCGGCATCGACGTCTGTGTCAACAACGCCAGCGCCATCTCGCTGACCGGCGTGCTGGCCACCGACATGAAGCGCTACGACCTGATGAACCAGATCAATGCGCGCGGCACCTTCCTGACCTCCAAGGCCTGCATCCCGCACCTGAAAGAGGCGGCCAACCCGCATGTCCTGATGTTGTCGCCGCCGCTCGACATGAACCCGCGCTGGTTCGCCGGCCAGACCGCCTACGCCATGGCCAAGTTCGGCATGAGCCTGTGCGTGCTGGGCATGGCCGAGGAGTTCCGGGCCGACGGGATTGCCTTCAACGCCCTTTGGCCACGCACCGGGATCGCCACGGCGGCGATCCAGTTCGCGCTGGCCGGCGACGAGGCCATGCGCGCCTGCCGCACGCCGCAGATCATGGCCGACGCGGCGCACGCCGTCTTCGAGAAGCCGGCGAGGGATTTCAGCGGCAATTTCCTGATCGACGACAGCTTCCTGTACGATGAGGGGGTGCGCGATTTCACCCCGTACAGCGTCGACCCCAGCTATCCGCTGATGCCGGACTTCTTCGTCCCGGAGTGGAGCAAGCCGCCGCCCGGCGTAACGATCGGCGACGGCTCCCTGGCGCCCGCCCACGGATGAGCACGCCGTCCACCGTTACCGTCCGTGTCGCCTCTCCGGCCGACACGCCGCTGATCCTGCAGTTCATCCGCGAACTGGCGGAGTATGAGCGGCTGCTGCACGAGGTGGAGGCCACGGAGGCCGACATCCGCCGCGACCTGTTCGGCGAGAACCCCAGGTGCTTCTGCGAGATCGTCGAAGCCAACGGGCGGCCGGTGGGCTTCGCCCTCTGGTACTACAGCTATTCGACCTTCCGCGGCCGGGCGGGGATCTATCTGGAAGACCTGTTCGTGGAGCCGGACGCCCGCAACCTGGGGGCCGGCAAGGCGCTGTTGCGGCGGCTGGCGCAGCGCTGCGTCGAGGCGGACCTGGGGCGGCTGGAATGGTCGGTGCTCGACTGGAACGCGCCCTCCATCGCCTTCTACGACAGCCTGGGAGCGATGACGAAACAGGGCTGGACCGTGCGTCGGCTCTACGGCGATGCTCTGGAAGAGCTGGCGGAGAGCTAGGCTACTCCAGCCGGTCGGCCTTGCGCAGGGCCGGGAAGAGGCCGGCCCAAAGGCCGGTGACCATCAGGGCGCCGATGCCGCCGGCCAGCGCGCCCAGGACCGGGCCCAGCAGGCGCGCCACAATGCCGCTTTCGAATTCGCCGAGCTCGTTGGACGCGCCGATGAACACCGAGGAGGCCGCGCCCACCCGGCCGCGCATGGCGTCGGGGGTGACCACCTGGACCAGGGTCTGGCGGACATAGACGCTGAGCATGTCGGCGCCGCCGAGGATGATCAGGGCGGCCAGCGACAGCCACAGCAACTTGGAAAGCGAGAACAGCACCGTGGCCGCGCCGAAGGCCGCCACGCCGCCGAACATCCAGTGGCCGGCGCGGCTGCGGATCGGCTTGACCGCCAGCATCAGGCCGATGATCGCCGCGCCGATGGCGGGGCCGGCGCGCAGCAGGCCGAAGCCCTGGGGCCCGGCGTGCAGGATGTCGCGGGCGAACACCGGCAACAGGGCCGTGGCGCCGCCCAGCAGGACGGCGAACAGGTCGAGCGAGATGGCGCCGAAGATGATCTTCTGGCGCCAGACATAGGCCAGGCCCTCGCGCATCAGGGCCCAGCGTGAGCCCGGGTTGACCACCGGCTGGGCGTTCTTGCGGATCAGGCTGACCATGGCCAGAGCGGCCAGGTAGAGGGCGAACGAGGTGAAGTAGGCATGCGCCGGCGAGATCGCCACCAGCAGGCCGCCCGCGGCGGGGCCGGCGATGGCGCCGGCCTGCTGGGCCAGGGAATTCCAGGCGATCGAGCGGGGCAGGAGCGAGCGGGGCACCAGCATCGGGCCGAAGGCGGAGACCGCCGGGCCGGCGTAGGCGCGAAGGGCGCCGAAGGCCGCCGAGAGCCCCAGCAGCAGGGGAATGGACACCCAGCCTTGCCAACTGGCGAGCGCGAGCGTCAGGGCCGACGCCATCTGGCCGGCCATGCAGACGAGGATGATGGTGCGGCGGTTGTGGCGGTCGGCGGTCTCGCCAGCCGGCAGGGTCAGGAGGAAGACGGGAATGAAGCCGGCCAGACCGATCATCCCCACCATGAAGGCGCTTTCCTCGACCGAACGGGTCAGGCGGGCGGTGGCGTACATCTGCCAGCCCATGGCGATGGACTGCATCTGACCGCCGAAGATGCTGGAAAAGCGCGAGGCCAGGAACAGCGGGTAATCCCGCTCCTTGAGAAGCGCGACGGCGCTCTCCGACGTAAGGCCGCCGGGGGGATGTTGGGGATTGTGGGTCATGGATGGCCCGAACCTGCCCGGCTTCGCGCCCGGGAGCAACGGCGCCGCAAGGTGAGGGTCGGGTCGCCGGGCTCAGCCGGGCGTGCGGATCTGCTGGAAGGCGTCGAGCGCACGCCGGCGTGAGTGCGCGCGCTCGACGATGGGGGCCGGATAGTCGTGGCCGAGGCGCACGCCGGCCCTGGCCAGCTCGTCGCCGCTGGCGGTCCAGGGCGCGTGGATCAGCTTGGCGGGCAGGCGGGCCAGTTCGGGGACCCAGCGGCGCACATAGTCGCCCTCGGCGTCGAAGGTCTGGCCCTGGGTGACCGGGTTGAAGATGCGGAAATAGGGCGCGGCGTCCGCCCCGGAGCCGGCCACCCACTGCCAGCTGGCGGCGTTGCTGGCCAGGTCGGCGTCCACCAGGGTGTCCCAGAACCATTCCGCCCCGCGCCGCCAGTCGATCAGGAGGTCCTTCACCAGGAAGGAGGCGACGATCATGCGGACCCGGTTGTGCATCCAGCCGGTGGCCCAGAGCTCGCGCAGGCCCGCATCGACGATGGGATAGCCCGTGGCCCCGCGCCGCCAGGCCTCCAGGCCGAAGCGGTCGTCGCGCCAGGGCATGGCGTCGAAGGCCGGCTTCAGGGCCACGGCGGGCAGGGTGGGGACGTGGAACAGCAGGTGGGCGCTGAACTCCCGCCAGGCGATCTCCGACAGGAAGGTCTCGACGCCGCGCGGATAGGGATCGCCGAGGGTCGCCTCGCCGGCCGAGACGGCGGCGCGCCAGACCTGCCAGGGGCCGATCTCGCCGAAATGCAGGTGCGGCGACAGGCGCGAGGTTCCCGTGACGCCCGGCCGGTTGCGGGCCTCGGCGTAGTCGAAGACCGCCCGCTCGAGGAAAGCGTCCAGCCGCGCCGTGGCGCCGGCCTCGCCAGGGGTCCAGGCCGCGCGCAGGCCGCCCGCCCAGTCCGGCCGCTTGGGCGTGAGCGCCCAGGCGTCGAGATCTTCGCCGGGGAGGTCCTGGGCGGCCGCGATGCGGTTCGGCGCGGGCCGGAAGTCCGGCGGTTCCAGTCCGGCGCGCAGGGCCCGCCAGAAGGGGGTGAAGACCTTGTAGGGTTCGCCGGCCTTGTTGAAGAACCGGGTCGGTTCGCAAAGCAGGGACCCGTTGAAGGATGTCGCGGCGATCCCCTTGCCGCGCAGGGCGGCCTTCAGGCGGCTGTCGCGGGCCACGGCCCAGGGTTCGTAGCGGCGGTTCCAGAAGACGGCGCGGGCGCCGGTCTCTTCGGCCAGGGCCGCGATCACGGTCTCGGCGGGGCCGGTGCGCAGGACAAGGCCGGCGCCGGAACGGCGGCGGATCTCGGCGTCGAGGGCGGCGAGGGAGCCGTGCAGCCACCAGCGCGAGGCCGCGCCGGGGCGATGCTCGGCGGCGTCGATATCGTCGCGCACGAAGACCGGGACGATGGGCTCGCCGGTGGCGAGGGCGGCGGCGAGGGCGGGATTGTCGGTGAGCCGCAGGTCGCGGCGGAACCAGACGATAGCGCTCATGCCCGTGCGCCCAGCGCCGGCGCTGAGGTCTCGACCGGTTGCAGGCTCACATCGTCCATGGTGCGGAAACGCCGCATTCCGGCGCGATTGTCCAGGGCGAGCCGGCGTAACCGGGCGCGCGGCGTTGACCTGGGGAGCGCAAGGCCCTACTTCCGCCCGCCTCGGCAAGGGGTCCTGATGGCCATGCGACAGCTGCGACGAACCGGGCGGTAATTCTCGCCGTCTAGAATCAGCATCGAAGCGGGCGCGTGCGCGTTCGCATCCCCACCGCCCGTAGCCGAAGTTCTCCCTCCATGACCGTCCAGACCGCAGTGGCGCCGCCGGCGCTGCGCCTGCAACTCGAACAGCCGGACGACGCCGCTCTCGTGGACGCCCTGATCGCGCGCGCCTTCGGGCCGGGGCGGCACACCAAGGCCTCGGAGCGGGTGCGCGAGTTCGCGACCTTCGCCCCCGATTGCTCGGTCTGCGCGTGGGGGTCAGAAAGTCGGGGGTCGCCCGACGGCAAGGGCGCGGGCCGGCTGCTGGGCGCGGCGCGGATGTGGCGGATCACCGTGGGCGGGGAGCCCGCGACCTTCCTGGGCCCCTTCGCGGTGGAGCAGGGCGAGCGCAACGCCGGCTTCGGCGCGCGGCTGATCGCGCGGGCCTGCGAAGCGGCCCAGGCCGCCGGCGAGAGCCACGTGGTGCTGGTAGGCGACGAGGATTATTTCAGCCGGGTCGGATTCTCGGCGGCTGGCGGGCGAGAGGTCATCCTGCCGGGGCCGGTGGATCAGCGCCGTGTGCTGGTGCGGGCCCTGAAGGCGGACGCCGGCTTACTGAGCGGGGCGGTCGGGCCGCGCTGAGGGCGACCTGGCCTATCGGGCCGCCGCATGCCGCTTGAGGCGAACCCCGGCGCCGCCTACCCTTGCGGCGATGGCGAGCGAAGTGACGAAACCCGGACTTGATGGCGTGATCGCGGCGGCGAAGGCCCAGGCGCCGGGGCGCGGGCTGCCGCCGGTGCACCTGTGGAATCCAGCCTATTGCGGCGAGATCGACATCGTCATCCGCAAGGACGGGGTCTGGTTCCACGAAGGCACGCCGATCGGGCGCGAAGCCCTGGTGCGGCTGTTCTCGACCGTCCTGCGCAAGGACGAGGACGGGACCTACCTGGTGACTCCTGTCGAGAAGCTGAAGATCACCGTCGAGGACGCCCCGTTCGTGGCCACCCGGGTGGACCGGGTGGGCGAGGCGCTGCGGTTCGTGACCAATGTCGGTGACGAGGTCGAGGCGGGGCCGGACAACGCCATCCGCGTGGAGATCGGCGAGGACGGGGCGCCACGGCCCTATCTGCACGTGCGGCGCGGGCTGGAGGCGCTGATCGCCCGGCCGGTGTTCTACGAACTGGTGGAAATGGCGCAGGAGCGCGACACGGCGCAGGGTCCGACCTTGGGGGTGGCCTCGAACGGCGCCTGGTTCGCGGTGGGACCGGCCGGGGCGCACCAGCTGTGACGCTGGCCCCTGCTTCCGAGGATTTGCGGCGCTGGATGGCCGAGCATCTCGATCCGCTGGACGAGCACGAGGCGTCCGACAGCGGCCAGATCCGCTCCGACGACGACCTCAACCCCGGCCGGCCGCGGATGTTCGGCGGCCCGCTGACGCCGGCCGCCGTGCTGGTGGCCCTGGCGGAGCGCGAAGGCGGCCTCTCGGTGATCCTGACGCGGCGCTCGGAGACCTTGCGCAAGCACACTGGCCAGGTGGCCCTGCCAGGCGGGCGGCGTGACCCTGGCGAGAGCGCCTGGCAGACCGCGGTGCGCGAGGCCCACGAGGAGATCGGCCTGCATCCGAGCTTCGTGTCCCTGGTGGGCCTGTCGACGCCTTACCGCACCGGGACCGGGTTCCTGATCACGCCGGTGGTGGGATTCGTGCGGCCGGGCTTCACCCTGGAGCCCAACCCGGCGGAGGTGGCGGAGATCTTCGAGACCCCGTTCGGCTTCCTGATGGATCCCGGCAACTACGCCGAGCATGTCCGCGCCCTGCCGTCCGGGGAAGAGCGGCGGTTCTATGCCGCCACCCACGACGACCGCTACATCTGGGGGGCGACCGCGGGGGTGCTGCGGGCGCTCTACGAGCGGCTCTATGGGGCCGCCGTTGCTTAGGATCCTGCTCACCCGGGCGCTGCTGGTGGCCGTGCCATTCGCGGTGTGGTTCGTCTGGCGCGCCTGGGCCCGGCGCTCGGGCCATCCGATGGGCTCGACACCCTGGCCCTGGCTGTTCGCCGCCGGCGCGGCGCTGGCGGGCCTGTCGTTCATCGCCATGGCGGTCTTCCATCCCGACAACCGCAGCGACCGGTATGTGCCGGGCGAGATGACGCCCAGCGGGGCGGTGACGCCGGGCCATTTCGAGCCGTCGAAGGGCGCCGCCCCATGACCGCGACCCTTGGCCAGCCCGCCTGGATCAAGGCGCCCGCCACCCTGGCGGTGTTCGATGCGCTGGAGGCGGCCGGCGGCGCCGATTGCGTGCGCTTCGTGGGCGGCTGCGTGCGCAACGCGCTGATCGGCCAGCCGGTGGCCGACATCGACCTGGCCACCCGGCTCACCCCGGAGGCGGTGATCGCCGCCCTGAAAGCGGCGGGTCTGAAGGCCGTGCCCACCGGCGTCGAGCATGGGACGGTGACGGCGGTCAGCGCGCGACAGCCCTTCGAGATCACCACCCTGCGCCGCGACGTGGCCACCGACGGGCGGCGCGCCGTGGTCGCCTTCACCGACGACTGGGGAGAAGACGCGCGGCGCCGGGACTTCACCCTGAACGCCCTCTACGCGGCGCGGGACGGGACGATCTTCGACCCCACCGGCCACGGGGTCGCCGACGCGCGGGCCGGGCGGATCGTCTTCGTGGGCGAGCCGCGGGCGCGGATCGGCGAGGACTACCTGCGCATTCTGCGGTTTTTCCGGTTCGCGGCCTGGTACGGCAAGGGGCCGCCGGATGCGGCCGCCCTGGCCGCCTGCGTGGCGCTGAAGGACCAGCTGACGGGCCTGTCCGCCGAGCGGATCGCCAAGGAGTTGCTGAAACTGCTGGCCGCCGATGACCCCCGGTCCACCGTGGCCCTGATGGCGCGCGAGGGGGTTTTGGGCGTCATCCTGCCCGGCGAGCTCAATGTCGCGCGCTTCGAGGGGCTGGTGGCGGTCGAGGAGGCGATGTTCGAGGCCGAGGCGGTGCTGCGGCTGGCCGCTCTGTTGCCCGACGATCAGGTTGGCGCGGCGCAGGTCGCGGGCCGGCTGCGGCTTTCCAACGCCGAGCGGGACCGGATCGTGGCGGCGCTGGGGCCCGGTCCTGAGCTGAAGAGCTGGCTGAGCCCTCGGGAAATCCGCCGGGCGCTCTACCAGGTGGGCCCGCAGGCGTTCCGCGACCGGGTGAAGCTGGCCTGGGCCAGGTCCGGCGGGACGGCGGCGACCGCCCAGTGGCGCGGAATGATCGCCCTGGGCGAAGGCTGGACCGCGCCCGCCCTGCCCGTGACCGGGGAAGACGCCATCGCCGCCGGCGCGCCCCGAGGGCCGATGGTCGGCCAAGTGCTGCGCGAGGTCGAGGCCTGGTGGATCGACCAGGACTTCCCCGCCGACCGGCTGGCGGCCATCGAGAAGCTGAAGGCCGTCGTCCAGGGGATGGCGCTGTGAAGGCCCCGAGGTTGCGTCTGGGCATCCTGAAGACCGGCCAGCCGCCGCCGGGAGTCTTCGAGCGTTTCGGCGGCTATCCGCAGATGTTCGAGAAGCTGCTGGGGCCGGAGACCCACGACTACCGCATCTACGCCGCCGATGAGGGCGTGCTGCCGGACGACCCCAGGGATTGCGACGCCTGGCTGATCACCGGCTCGTCCAGCGGGGCATACGATCCCGAGCCGTGGATCGCACCGCTGGTGGACTTCCTGCGCGCGGCCAAGGGGCGGGCGGGGCTGGTCGGCGTCTGTTTCGGCCACCAGATCATGGCCCAGGCGTTCGGCGGCCAGGTGATCAAGTCGCCCAAGGGCTGGGGCGTCGGCGAGCAGGACTATGCCGTGCTGCGGGCCGAGCCCTGGATGGCCCCTTTCGATGGAAATCAGGCGACGTCCATCCGCCTGCCGGGTTCGCACCAGGACCAGGTGGTGGCCGCGCCGCCAGGGGCCGACGCGGTCGCCGGCAGCGACTTCTCTCCGCTGGGCGTCCTGGCCTACCGCGACCAGCCGGCGATCTCGATCCAGCTGCATCCGGAGTTCGAGCCGGCCTACGCCGTGGCCCTGATCGAGGCCCGGCGCGGAACCCGCTACACCGACGCCCAGGCCGACGCGGCCATCGCCAGCTATGCGGGGCCCGACGACCGGGCCCGGGTCGGCGGCTGGATCAACGCCTTCCTGAGCCGGCTCTAGACCCTGCGCCACTACAACGGTCGGGTTTGAAAGAGTGCCCGTCCGCTGCCCGTGGATCGGCGGGCCTGGGCCGGGCTAGATAATCCCGCCGGTCAATCGGGGCGGGTGGCGTTCGCGCCATGGGGGGAGATGGATGGTCCGTGGGATCGCTTGGCGCGCCCTGGCCCTGGGCGGGCTCGTGGCCGGCGCGGGATTCCAGGCGCTGGCGCAGGATACGCCCTCGCCGGCCCAGGGCGCCCTGTCGGCGTCCGGCTCGCCGGCCAATGGGGTCATCGCCTTCCCCACCAGCTTCTTCCTGGAATACGGACCGACCTCGGCCAACGACGTGGTGGGGCGCATCCCGGGGTTCACCTACAAGGCGGGCGACGATGTGCGCGGCTTCGGCGGCGCGGCGGGCAATGTGCTGATCGACGGCGAGCGGCCCTCGTCCAAGGCTGTGACCCTGGACGACGCGCTCAAGCGCATTCCGGTCGCCCAGATCGAGCGGGTGGAGCTGATCCGCGGCGGCGCGCCCGGGATCGACATGCAGGGCCAGCCCGTGGTGGCCAACATCATCCGCCGCCGGGGCGTCAACTACAGCCTGGCCTTCGAACACATGGCCAAGGTCTATAGCGACCATCCCATGGGGGCCGCGCCCCGCCTGGAGGGATCGCGCCAGATCGGGGCGCTGAAGCTGCAGGGCGCGGTCAGCGCGCGTCTGGAGAAGCAGCAGGGCGACAGCGGCAAGGGCGACTTCGTACGCCGCAACGGCGCGGGCCAGACGATCGCCGCGGGTCCGTTCCACGCGAATGTGGAGCAGCGCACCTATGTGGCCAGCGGGACGGCGGAGTATGGCGCGCTGCGCCTGAACCTGGGCGCCCAGCGCGACGAGGTCCCGCGGACCGAGGTGGCCCAGCTGGTCAGCAGCCTGGGCGTCCGGACCACCGAACAGACGGTCAACGACCTGAACACCGACAAGGCCGAGATCGGCGGGGACTACCGGCTGGCCCTCGGCCGGGGGATGACCGCCAGGTTCATCGGTCTCTACACCGCCAAGGACAGCGACCTGACCTCGGTGTCGAGCGGGCGCGGGGCGTTGTCGGTGTCGACGAAGACCACCAACGGCCATGAGGCGATCCTGCGCGGCACCCTGCGGGGCCTGTGGCGGGGCGTGACCCTGGAGGCCGGCGGCGAGGCGGCGCTGAACACCCTGGATGTCGCCTCCAGCCTAAGGACCGGCGGCGTCGCGGTCGCCCTGCCGTCGGCCAATGTGCGGGTGGAGGAGCAGCGGGCCGAGATGTTCGTCAATGCGTCGGCCCGACTGTCGCCCCGACTGTCGGTGAACGCCGGCGCGCGGTTCGAGACCTCGACCATCGCCCAGAGCGGCGATGTCTCGCAGGAGAAGACCCTGACCTTCGCCAAGCCCCGACTGATCGTGAACTACGAGCTGTCGCCATCCAGCCAGGCGCGGCTCCGGTTCGAGCGCACGGTGGGGCAGCTGAACTTCGAGGACTTCGCGGCCTCCGGCGACCTGTCGGCGGGGACGCAGAACGTCGGCAACGCCAATCTGCAGCCGCAGCAGGCCTGGGAGACCGAGATCACCTGGGAGCAGCGGTTCTGGGACCGGGGCGCGATCGTGCTGAGCGCCCTGCACGCCGATGTGAGCCAGGTCGCCGACGTCATCCCTATCGTTACGCGGACCGGCGTCTTCGACGCGCCGGGCAACCTGGGCGACGGGACTCGCGACGAGGTGGGGGTGAGCCTGAACCTGCCCTTCGACAAGGTCCGGCTGAAGGGCCTGTCCCTGCGCACCACCTGGGCCTGGCGGCGAACCCGGGTCACCGACCCGACGACGGGGCGGCGGCGGGCGTTCTCGACCCTGAACCCCTGGGACGGGACCTTCTCGCTGACCCAGGACCTGCCGCGCCTGAAATCGCTGGTGACGCTCAGCACCATGCCGCTGGGCTACAAAGCCCGGCTGTACCGCTCGGCGGAGATCCGGGTGGATTCGGCCACCCCGTACGTCAATGTCTCCTGGCAATACCGCCCCAGGCCGGACCTGACCTTGCTGTTGCAGTACGAGAACTTCCTGGCCCGCGACCGCCGCCGCGAGCGCACGCTCTACGCCGGTCCACGATCCGGCGGGATCGTCGCGGCCACCGAGCAACGCTCGGCCGCCATGTCGCCCTTCATCATGATGCGGGCGCGAAAGACGTTCTGAGGGTGGCCCGGGCGCGCCCGATGGAATAATCCGCGCCTCGGCGCAACATAAGCGCGGCCTGGCGGTTGGGCTTTGCGAACCGGGGACTGTCCATGAAGCGCTGGCGACTGCTGATCATCGCAATGAGCGCCGTGGCGGCCCTGACCCTGGGCCTTGGCGCGCCACCGGCCGCGGCCCCCGTCACCCTGCAGGCGATGCTGGCGCAGATGGGGGGGCCGGGATCGTAGGGTTCTCGCTCCCGCCCACCGGAGGGCGGCCTAGGTCCAGGCCACCATGGGCGGCATGGAACTGAGGATGGTGTCGATGTTGCCGCCAGCCTTGAGGCCGAACATCGTCCCACGGTCGTAGAGCAGGTTGAATTCGACGTAGCGGCCGCGGCGGACCAGCTGCTGCTGGCGGTCGGCCTCGGTCCAGGGCTCGTCCATGCGGTGGCGGACGATCTTCGGATAGACGTCCAGGAAGGCCTCGCCCACGGCGCGGGTGAAGGCGAAATCGGCCTCGAAGTCGCCGCTGTTCAGCCGGTCGTAGAAGATGCCGCCGATCCCGCGCGTCTCCTTGCGGTGGGGCAGGTAGAAATATTCGTCGCACCAGGCTTTGTAGCGCTCGTAGACGTCCGCGCCAAAGGGATCGCAGGCATCCTGCATGGCCTTGTGGAACAGCACCGCGTCGTCGGCCTGCTGGCTGCGCTGTTCATCCAGCATGGGGGTGAGGTCGGCGCCGCCGCCGAACCAGCTTTCCGCCGTCGACAGGAAGCGGGTGTTCATGTGGACGGTAGGCACGCGCGGGCTGCGCGGGTGGACGATCAGGCTGATGCTGGCCGAGACATAGGACGGGTCCTTGTCGGCGCCGGGCATGGTCGCGGCCATCTCCGGAGAGAACCGCGCGGTGGCCGAGGAGGTGTGGACGCCGGCCTTCTCGAACAGCCGGCCGCGCAGGTGGCCGCCGATCCCGCCGCCCACGCCTGTGTCGCGGGTCCAGGGGCGCAGGTCGAATCGCCCCCCCTTTTCAGAAGAGAGGGGCGGGTCGGGATAAAGCTCGGCGGGGGCTTCGTCCTCCAGGCGCTCCAGTTCGGAGACGATGCGCTGCTGCAGGCCTTCGAACCATTCGGCGGCGCGGGCCCGGCGGGCCTGAATCTCGGGAGGCAGTGACATGGCCGCCTTGCTAGCGGCTTCCGGCCCAGATTGGAAAGCCGTTCGTCTGGCGCAGCGCCTCGGCCAGGGCGATCCCGGCGGACACGCCGAGGTTCAGGGACCGCGCGCCAGACGCCAGGGGAATCACCAGCCGCGCGGCGGCGGCGGCGTGGACCTCGTCCGGCGCGCCGACGCTTTCGCGGCCGAACAGCAGTGTGTCGCCCGGCCGAAACTGAAAATCATGGAACGGCTGCGCGCCGCGCGTGGTGAAAAGCAGCAGCCGGCCAAGGGCCCGGTCGGGGTGCGCCAGGAAGGCGGACCAGCTGGCATGGCGGCGAATCTCGGCGCTTTCGGCGTAATCCATGGCCGAACGGCGCAATTCCCGGGTCGAAACCGGGAAGCCGCAGGGCTCGATGACATCGATCGGGGTGGCCAAACAGGCGCCTAACCGAAGGGCGGCGCCGAGGTTTTGCGGAATGTCCGGTTGAAAAAGGGCCAAACGCATTCTAAGCGATCCGCCACGGGATAGGCCGGGGCTAAAAAGACGAATCACGGAAACGCCATTGCGAAGCTTTCGCAAGCGCTGCCGTCGAACACGTCCCAACTGGACCTGTCGCGAACTTGAGGCCTTTACCAGAGCATCTGGATGGGTCCAAAGGCTGGGTGTTCCCAATTGTTCGGGGAACCTCGAAATCGAAGGGTAGCTGTAGGTGGCCGACACCGTGGTGGGCGCAAATCCCGATCCGCACGTCACAGACGGGGATCCGAACCGTCGTGACTTCATCCATATCGCCGCCGGCGTCGCCGCGGTGGGCATCGTGGGCACGTTAGCCTGGCCGTTCATCGACCAGATGAACCCGGCCGGCGACACGCTCGCGCTCGCCTCCATCGAGTTCGACCTGTCGAAGGTCGCCGAGGGCCAGCAGGTGGTGGTGAAATGGCGGGGCAAGCCGCTGTTCATCCGCTTCCGGACGCCGAAGGAAATCGAGGAAGCCATCAAGGGCGACCACGCCGACCTGCGCGACCCGGCCACCGACGAGAGCCGTCACAAGCCGGGCAAGGCGCAGTACCTGATCCTGGTGGGCACCTGCACCCACCTGGGTTGCGTGCCGACCTTCGGCGGCGGCGACTACGGCGGCTGGTTCTGCCCGTGCCACGGCTCGGTCTATGACACCTCGGGCCGCATCCGTAAGGGGCCGGCTCCGCTGAACCTGCTGGTTCCGGAGTACAGCTTCCTCTCTGACACCAAGGTCAAGGTGGGCTGACCATGAGCGGACATTCCACTTACGTGCCGAAGACCGGCTTCGAACGCTGGCTCGACAGCCGGCTGCCGATCATCCGGCTGGCCAACGACACGATCATCACCTTCCCGACGCCGAAGAACCTGAACTACTGGTGGACCTTCGGCGGCATCCTTTCGATGATGCTGGGCCTGCAGATCGTGACCGGCATCATCCTGGCGATGCACTACGTGCCGCACGTGGATTACGCCTTCAATTCGGTCGAGAGGATCATGCGCGACGTCAACTACGGTTGGCTGATCCGCTACATGCACGCCAACGGGGCCTCGATGTTCTTCGTCGCGGTCTACATCCACATCTTCCGCAACCTCTACTACGGGTCTTACAAGGCGCCGCGCGAGGTGCTGTGGATCCTGGGCTGCGTGATCTACCTGCTGATGATGGCCACGGCCTTCATGGGCTACGTCCTGCCCTGGGGCCAGATGAGCTTCCACGGCGCGGTGGTCATCACCAACCTGCTGGGCGCCTTCCCGATCGTCGGCGACGCCATCACGACCCTGCTCTGGGGCGGCTTCGCCGTCGACGAGCCGACGCTGAAGCGCTTCTTCTCGCTGCACTACCTGCTGCCGTTCATGATCGCGGGCGTCGTTGTCCTGCACGTCTGGGCGCTGCACGTGGTCGGCCAGAACAACCCGACCGGCATCGAACCCAAGTCCAAGGCCGACACCCTGCCCTTCACCCCGTTCGCGACGGTGAAGGACGGCTTCGCGATGAGCCTGTTCCTGATCCTCTTCGCGACCTTCGTGTTCTTCATGCCCGACGCCCTGGGTCACGCCGACAACTACATTCCGGCCAACCCGCTGGTGACGCCCTCGCACATCGTGCCCGAATGGTACTTCCTGCCGTTCTACGCGATCCTGCGGGCCGTCCCGGACAAGCTGATGGGCGTGATCGCCATGTTCGGCGCGATCATCTGCATCTTCGCCCTGCCGTGGCTCGACACGTCGAAGGTGAAGTCGATGCGCTACCGGCCGCAGGCCAAGCTCTACTTCTTCATCTTCCTGGTCGTCTGCGTGATCCTCGGCTTCTGCGGCGCCAAGCTGCCGGATGACCAGGTCATCCCCGGCCTGACGACGTTCAAGCTGGTCGACTCCGACCTCAACAGCTTCGTCTGGCTGTCGCGGATCTCGACCCTCTACTACTTCGCCTACTTCCTGGTGGTGATGCCGCTGCTCGGGCTCTTCGAAAAGCCCCTGCCGACGCCCGAAACCATCTCCTCGCCGGTTCTCGGCGGCGAACACAAGGACTGAGCCCCGATGCTGCGCAAAGTCACCCTGCTCGCGGCGGCCCTGCTCCTCGTCGGCGGCCCCGCCCTGGCCAACACCAAGGTTCGTGAACCCGAGCCCGTCGCCTTCAGCTTCGAAGGTCCGTTCGGTCGCTATGACCAGACCCAGCTTCAGCGGGGCTTCAAGGTTTATCGCGAGGTCTGCTCGGCCTGCCACAGCATGAACCTGGTGGCGTTCCGGAATCTCGGCGATCCCGGCGGTCCGTTCTTCAACCCCGAGTATTCGGCCGCGAAGGGCCTGACCTCCAACGACAACCCGGTGGTCAAGGCGCTGGCCGCCGACACCCAGATCGCCGATCTGGACAGCGAGACCGGCGACGCGGTCCAGCGTCCGGGCATTCCGGCCGACCGTTTCCCGGCGCCGTTCCCGAACGTGATCGCGGCCAAGGCCAGCAACGGCGGCCTCGCGCCGCCTGACCTGTCGCTGATGGCCAAGGCGCGTGAAGGCGGTCCGGAGTACATCGCCAGCCTGCTGCAGGGCTACGGCCCGCCGGCCCATGGCGTGACCCTGTCTCCGGGGCAGCACTACAACGCGTACTTCGTCGGCGGGGTCATCGGCATGGCGCCGCCGCTGGCGGCGGACAAGGTTTCCTTCGACGACGGTACGAAGTCTACCGTCAGGCAACAGGCCGAGGACGTCGCCGCCTTCCTGATGTGGACCGCTGATCCGCACATGGAAGCGCGCAAGCAGATGGGCTTCTCCGTCCTGATCTTCCTGGTCCTGTTCTCGGGCCTGCTCTACGCCAGCTATCGCCGGGTGTGGCGCAACGAGAGCCACTAGGCTCTTCGGACGCTGAAATTGACGAAGGCCCGGGAGCGATCCCGGGCCTTTTTCATTGCGGGCTGAGCACCAGCCGGCCGTGGGCGATGTCGAGCCGGACCCGCCAGCGGGACCACAGGTCCGTGCCCAGGGCGCCGGCCAGCGCCTGGTCGAGCTCCGGGGCGAGGGCGGCCGTCGTCTCCTCATAAAGCCAGCCGTCGAACGACAGGGCCCGCAGCCGGGCCGGCGCGACGCCGCGTGGGGCCTTTTCCGCCTTCGATCCGGCCGGCGTGAAGGCCGCCGCCGTGAGCCGCACGGCCGCCCGTGAGCTGAAGTCGACGGCGAAAGCGCCGCGCCGGGCCCGCCGGTCGTCGGAAACAGCCGCCTGGACGGTCGGGACGCCGGCGACGGTGGTCAGGGTCAGAACCCGGCCGCGGGGCCGCCGCGGCCCCGCCCCGGGCGACAGGCGCACGCGGCAGGGGCCGAAGGTCAGGTCGAGGACATAGCGGCCGAGCACGTCCGCGCCGATGACCCCGGCGATCGGGGTCGGGAAGCCGGGCGCGCGGCCGTCGAGGTCGGCGACCGTGACGGCGACGGGCGCCAGAACCGCGCCCGCCAGATGCCCCGGCGCGCTGAACGTCGCGGGAAGCCCCTCCATCTGCGCCCGGGTCTCGTGCAGTTCGGTGCGGGGTGTCGAAGGATCAAGCAGCCAGTCGCCCGCGACGCCGCCGATCTCGGCCGACACGACCACCGCCCCGTTCTCGAACCAGCAGGCCGTGTCCCCCGCGCGGCCGGTCGCGGGACAGGCCAGGGTCAGGGCGAGGCCGAGCATAAGGGCGAGGCGACGTGACATGGGCACGACCCTGAACCGCGAATCCCCGGCGGGCAAACGCCGTATCACCGCGCCGGGGCGTGGACATCGCGCGCGATCTGTCGGACTTCAGGCGGATTGGAACACGGAAACACGGGAGCGCGGGCATGGCGGGCTGGACCCTGGGAATTATCGGCGGCTCCGGCCTCTACGACATCGCGGGGCTGGAGGATCGTGAGACGCTCCGGATCGAGAGTCCGTTCGGTGCGCCGTCCGGTGAGCTGACCACGGGCCGGATCGGGACCACGCGGCTGGTCTTTCTGCCGCGTCACGGGCCCGGCCACGTGATCCCGCCCAGCGCGCTGAACAGCCGCGCCAACATCGATGTCCTGAAGCGGGCGGGCTGCACGGATGTCCTGTCGGTCTCCTCCGTCGGCTCCCTGCGAGAGGACCTCCCCCCGGGCGTCCTGGTCCTGGTGGATCAGTACATCGACCGGACGTTCGCCCGGGAAAAGAGCTTCTTCGGCCCGGGCCTGGTGGCCCACGTCTCGATGGCGGACCCCGTCTGTCCCCGGCTGGCCGCCCATGCCGCCCGGGCGGGTCGCCTGGTCGGCGCGACGGTCGTCGAGGGCGGCGTCCATCTGGTGATGGAGGGCCCCCAGTTCTCGACCCGCGCCGAAAGCCATCTCTACCGCGCCTGGGGATGCGACGTCATCGGCATGACCAACATGCCGGAAGCCAAGCTGGCCCGGGAGGCGGAGCTTCCCTACGCGTCGGTCTGCATGGTCACCGACTACGACTGCTGGCGCGAGGACGAGGCCGCCGTCGAGGTCGGCCACATTCTCGAGGTGATGCATGCCAATACAACCCGGGCCCGCGCCCTCATCCATCAGCTGGCGCTGTCGCTGCCCGCGGAGCGCTCCGCCTCGCCCATCGACAGCTGCCTCGACTGGGCGCTGATCACGGCCCCGGAAGCTCGGGATCCGGCGATGATGGCCAGGCTGGATGCGGTGGCCGGGCGGGTTCTCTGAGACCTTCCTCCCCTCGAAGAGGGGAGGAAGGACGTTTCTACATCTCGCTCTTCGCCCCACTGCTCCGGTGAAACAGCTGCAGTGTGCGCAGCATGGCCAGCCTGGCGCTGTCCTCGTGATAGCCGCTCGGGGCGACGAAGGCGTGGCCGGCCGGGTAGAGCCAGGCGGGCAGGTCCGGGTGGGCGGCGGTGATCGCCGCCACGGCCTGCGGCGGGATGGTCTCGTCCTGCGTGCCGAAGTGCAGGATGGTCGGGACCTTCGGCGTCTCGCCCAGGCGGTTGATGATCTCGCCGCCATAGAAGCAGGCGACGGCCGACAGCCCCTCGCAGCGCGCGGCGGCCAGCCAGGCGGTGCTGCCGCCGAAACAGAAGCCCAGCAGATAGACAGGCCCGTCGAGGGCGTCGATCGCCGCCTGGACGACGTCCATCGCCGCCGCCCCCCAGCCGGACGCCTCGCCCAGCGCCAGCCGTCCGGTGAGGATCGGGAAGTCGGTGTCGGTATCCGGAAAGGCGTTGGTCCCGTCCAGCAGGCTGGGCGCGATGACCTCGTAGCCCTGGGCCGCCAGGCCGTCGCAGAAGGCGCGGATGTGCGGCGTGACGCCCCAGATGGCGTGCAGCACCACCAGACCGCCGCGCCGGGCGTCCCCCGGCGCGGCGCGCCAGGCCGAGAAGGGCTTGCCGCCGCGTGTGGCGAGGGCGATGCGCTCGCCCATGGTCAGCCGGCCCCGTTGGCCTGGAACAGCGCCACCGTCCGCTGACGGGCCAGTTCGGCGTCGGCGAGGTCGGAGTCGGGCCGGCCGTCGTTGTTGAAGCCATGGCCGGAGGCCTCGTAGATCCACACCGGGACCTCCGGGTGGGCGGCCTGGACCCTGGCCTTCACCTCGTCAGCGGGGATGTGGGCGTCCTTGCGGCCCAGGTGGAGTTCCACGGGGCAGGCGAGGGGCAGGGCGGCCATGCCGGCCACCTGACCGCCGTAGTAGCTGGAGCCGGCGCGGAGGCCCGTGCAGCGCGACGCCGCCAGCCAGACCATGGTCCCGCCGTAGCAGTAGCCGACGATGAACACCGGCCCGCGGGGCTTGAGAAAGTCGATGCAGGCCTGGATGTCGCTCATGGCGTTGTCCGGACCGTTGGCCATGGCCAGCTTGACCGCGCCCTGAAAGCTCTCGGGGTCATCGTGCCCGGCGACAAAGCCCGGCTGCTGCCGGTCGTACATCGACGGTGCCAGCACCTCGTAGCCGCGCGCCTCCCAGCGGGCGACGTCCTCGTGGATGAAGCGGTCGAGGCCGAAGATCTCCTGGATGACGATGACCCCGCCCTTGCGCGGGCCGTTCGGCTGGCCATGGAGGGCGCTGAAGGCGAAGCCGTCGTGGCCGGAGGTGAGCGTGATCATGTCGGCCATGGCGGCGCGGTCCTTGGGGGGGGGCTAGCGGTGTTTGAAGACGAGTGGGCAGCCCGCAGCCGTGGGCGCGCCGCTTCCGGGGGAGCCCATGAACATGCCCTCCAGACGCAGGTCGCCGTCCGGATCCAGCGTCGCCCGACCCGACAGGTCGGCGTCGACAGGCCTCCGGTTGCCGCCCGTGGGCGTCATGACCAGCGCGCCCGTGGTGGCGTTGAACGCGAAGTCACCCCAGTAGTCGATGTATCGCTCGAACGGAGTCCAGGTCGCCTCGAACTTGCCGTCGGCGGTGAAATGCAGTTCGCGCAGTGGCGTCTCTCCGACCGGGCAGGCCGGTTCTCCGACCTCGCTCCAGTAGCCGGTCAGAACGACGGCGTCCTTCGCCACCACCACGAACGCGGCGCTGGTGGTCTTGCCGCCAGTGCGGGCGGAAAGGGTAAAGGTGGCGCCCACGGGCGCGGTCGCGGCGATGACCAGTTGCGTGTGGTCACCCGACAGACGGGCCAGCTTCGGCTCCGAGACCTTCCAGCCCGTCAGGCAGGCATTGGGCACTGACGCGCCCCACGGATTGTTCCGCCCGAGGCTGGTCACCCCGACCCGCAGCGTCGCGCCCTGGCGGATGGTCTCCGGCGACAGTTGCAGACGATAAACCTCGCCCTTCGCCTCCTCGCAGGCCTGTGTCAGCGCAGCGCCGGTCAGCGGCGGCTTCGCCGCCAGCGCGGGGCGGACGGCAACGAGGGCGAGCGCGGCGGCCAGGGCGAGCGGGGCGAGGCGAAGCATCGACATTCCTTATTGTGGCAGGCCGCCCGTTGGAACGGCAACCGGCCTCAGACCAGATCGGGCGCGATCTCGGTCAGCACCGGGCCGATCTCGTCGTGCAGCACCAGGTCGGCGTAGCGGTCCATGTCCGTCGCCTCGCGGTTAACGATGGCCAGCTGGGCGCCGTTGCGCTTGGCCAGCAGCGGAAAGCCGGCCGCCGGAAACACCACCAGCGACGAGCCCAGCACCAGGAACAGGTCGCAGGCCAGGGTCGCCTCTTCGGCCAGCAACATCTGGTCCTGCGGCATCGCCTGGCCGAACGAGATGGTCGCCGTCTTGACCAGCCCGCCGCAGTCCCGGCAGGCCGGGATCTCGCCGCGTTCGACGAAGCCGGGCTTGAGGTGATGCAGTTCATGCCGCCGGGCGCAGCTCAGGCAGGTCGCGTAGCTGGCGTTGCCGTGCAGCTCGATGATCCGCTCGTCGGCGATGCCGCTGTCCTGGTGAAGGTTGTCTACGTTCTGGGTGATGACGGTCATCACCTTGCCCATGGCGACCATCCGGGCGACGGCGTCGTGGCCGGCGTTGGGCGCGCGGCCGACCCAGCCGGCGCTGCCGTTGAACACCCGCGTCCAGGCCTCGCGGCGCATGTCCTCGCGGGCGACGAAGTCCTGGAACTGGATCGGCTTCATCTTCGACCAGACGCCGCCGGGGCTGCGGAAGTCGGGGATGCCCGACTCGGTCGACATGCCCGCGCCGGTGAACACCACCACCCGCCGGGCGTCGTCGATCATCCGGGCCAGTTCCGCGCGCCTGCTCATCAGGGCGCGAAGCTCGAGCGGGCCTTCACGCCCCAGTGGCCGTTCTCCAGCGTCACGACATAGATCGAGTCGAACCCGCCGATGACCGAGCCGTCGGCGCGATAGCGGGTGAAGCGGGTGTCGAAGTGGACCTTGTCGGCCCCCGCATGGATCACCGCGCGACGTTGCCAGGCCGAATGGTGCCAGTCGCTGAGCGCGCCCTGATCGAACATGCCGGGCTGGTGAGAACCGGGCTCGATGATCGCCAGCGTGCCGGACGCCAGTCGCACGCTGGGGAAGTTGAAGGTCTTCTCCCAGGCGGCCAGGTCGCGGGCGTTGAACGCCGCCATGAAGGCGTCGAGGACGGCCTGCGCGGCGGTGATGGCGTCGGCGTGATCGGTCATGCGGAGAGCTTATTACGGCAATCCCTCCGCCGTCATGGCCCGACTTGTTCGGACTACCCAGGAACGATCTGCGTGGAATGGAGCCCCGGCGTGCGTATCCATGACGAAACGCGGTGAAGTTCCTCCCCCCTGGGGGAGGTGGCTCGCCGAAGGCGAGACGGAGGGGGTCTGTTGCAGCGGACCAAACCCCCTCAGTCAGCCCTGCGGGCTGACAGCTCCCCCAGGGGGGAGCAACCAGATCGGAGTCAGCCGAGCATAAGCGTCAATTGGAGCTAGACGTTGAACCGGAAGTGCATCACGTCGCCGTCCTTGACGATGTATTCCTTGCCTTCGGAGCGCATCTTGCCGGCGTCCTTGGCCCCCTGTTCGCCCTTGAAGGCGACGAAGTCGTCGAAGGCGATGGTCTCGGCGCGGATGAAGCCCTTCTCGAAGTCGTTGTGGATCACGCCGGCGGCCTGCGGTGCGGTGCAGCCGACCTCGACGGTCCAGGCGCGGGCCTCCTTGGGCCCGACGGTGAAGTAGCTCTGCAGGCCCAGCAGGGCGTAGGCCTCGCGGATCAGGCGGTTGAGGCCCGGCTCGTGCAGGCCGAGGGTCTCGAGGAACTCGGTGCGCTCGGCCGGATCCAGCAGGGCGATCTCGCTTTCGATCTGGGCCGAGATGACCACGCTCTTGGCGTTGTCGGCCTTGGCCCGCTCGGCGACCTTGTCGGAGAAGGCGTTGCCCTTGTCGGCCGAGCCCTCGTCGACGTTGCAGACATAGAGCGCCGGCAGCGAGGTCAGCAGCTGCAGCATGTGCCAGGCCTTGTAGTCTTCCGGCGCGACCTTGGCGGCGCGGGCAGGGCGGCCGTTGCTCAGCTGCTCCAGCGCCAGCTTGACCAGACGCAGGGTCTCGGCGCTGTCCTTGTCCTGACGGGCGCGCTTCTCGAGGTTGGGCACGCGCTTTTCGAGGCTTTCGAGGTCGGCGAGCATCAGCTCGGTCTCGATGATGTCGAGGTCCGACAGCGGGTCGATTCGGCCCTCGACGTGGGTGATGTCGGTGTCCTCGAAGCAGCGGGCCACGAAGGCCACCGCGTCGCAGTCGCGGATGTTGGCCAGGAACTGGTTGCCGAGGCCTTCGCCCTTCGACGCGCCGCGCACGAGGCCGGCGATGTCGACGAAGTTGATCCGCGAGGGGATGATCTCCTTGGAGCCGACGATGCTCGCCAGCACCTCGAGCCTGGGCTCGGGCACGGCCACGTCGCCGGTGTTCGGCTCGATGGTGCAGAACGGATAGTTGGCGGC
>CANJLK010000038.1 GCA_947475465.1 Caulobacteraceae bacterium
ATGTTCGGCGGCTTCACCGAGGGGCTGCAGCTGTTCGCCAGCTTCGCCATGCTGATGAACTTCCCGCGCCACAACAAGATGAAGGGCATGGGCCAGATCGTCTCCTGGTCGGTGCGCGACGAGAGCCTGCACTGCGAGGGGATCGTCAAGCTCTACCACGCCTTCAACGCCGAGACCGGCTGCGTGACCAAGGCGGTGGCCGACGACATCGTCGACTGCTGCAAGACCGTGGTCGGCCTGGAGGACAAGTTCATCGACCTGGCCTTCGAGGCCGGCGAGGTCCAGGGCATGACGCCGGCCGACATCAAGAGCTACATCCGCTTCATCGCCGACTGGCGCCTGCGCCAGCTGCACCTGCCGGAAGTCTACGGCATCAAGGAAAACCCGCTGCCCTGGCTGCAGTCGATGCTTTCGGGCGTCGAACACGCCAACTTCTTCGAGGCGCGGAGCACGGAGTATTCCAAGGCCGCGACCCGCGGGCAATGGCACGGCGACGCCGGCGTGTGGGCGGCGTTTGAGAAGATGCAGAAGCGCGGGGCGGAGGGGATGCCGGCGGAGTAGGGGAGGCCCATTGCAATGTTTCTATCCCTCGTGACCGGCGTACCCGATGTAGGGGTTTCGAGCTACGGTTTCATCCGAGGGCTTCTGGCTTCCTGGTAAGGCGTGGTCAGGCGCTTCCCGGTCTGAAATCTCACGCCCGATGCGAGCCTGCCGGCCTCGGCAAGTCCGCCGACACCGGCCCTTGGCCGTCCGCGATGCGGCGGCGCGCCGCCGTCCTTGAGTTGCCGAGGCCGGCAGGCAGAATGGCCGCCACGAGATTTTGGTTAGGGTTGGGTCGTCCGCCAGCCACCAGATTCCAAGTTCCTGCCGCGAAACCGGGATGACCCGAGGGGGTCTGGATGGGTTTCTCCATCTGCTTCCCCCTCTGACCGTCATGGCCGGGCTTGTCCCGCCATCCAGAATCGCAGGCGTGCGAAAGGAAGGCTGGAGCGCTTCGTGCGAACCTGGCGATCTCGGCGTCTCTGGATCCCCGGGACGAGCCCGGGGATAACGCGCGATGAAATTTATGTTCTTGATTTGTTCCATTTTGCCGTCGCCCGTGCTAGGGTCGCGCCATGCCGTCCTATCTCAGCAACAAGGTCTGGCTGAAGGCCACCATCGTGGGGCGGGTCGCGGGGGGCGAGACCGTGGCGGCGATCTGTGGCGAGGCGGGGATGCCCACCCCGGCCTGCGTGCAGGTGTGGCGGCGGGGCGATGCGGACTTCGCCGCGGCGCTGGCTCGGGCGCGGGATGCGGGGGACCCGCGGCGGCGCGGGATGGTGTTCGATGAGGCCCGCGCGGCCGCCTTCCTGGCGCGGGTGGCGGCGGGGGAACGGATCAACGACCTGCTGGCCCGCCCGGGCATGCCCAGCCAGCGGGCCTATCGTTACTGGCGGCGCACCCAGGGCGAATTCGCCGAGGCGCTGTGGCGGCTGCGGCGCGCGCGCTATGAGCGGCGGTCGCGGAGCGGGCACGGGCGCTGGCGGGCCTGGGACGAGGGCGTCGCCGACCGGCTGTTGCTGGCGGTGATGCGCGGCGCGCCGATGCGCGCGACGCTGGCGACCGATGCGGCCTATCCCTCGCTGATGGTGCTGGGGCGTTGGCGGCGCGAACATCCCGAGTTCGGCGGCGCGCTGCGCATGGCGATGACGGTCGGGCGGCTGGCGCGCGAGGTCGAGCGGCGGCGGCCCGACGCCGGGCTGCTCGATGATATCAGCCTGCAGATTGTCTACGGCCACTCGTTTCGCAGCCTGGCGCGGCAGCCGGGGATGCCGTGCGCCAGGACGCTTTCCGCCTGGGCGCGGCGATGGCCGGACTTCGCCGCCGAGGTGGCGCAGTCATGCGACCTGCGCGAGGAGTGGCTGGAGGAACAGGTGCGGGCGATCAGGCTGCGCCACGGGCCCGGCAGCGTGAAGGCGGCGCGGGCCGAGGCCGCGCCGATCAATCAGCAGATCAACCGGCTCCGCAAGCGGCCGGGCTGGAAGCACAGGCGACAGGACGGCGGCGCCGACGGTCCTTGAGCCGCGGCGGCGCGGGATGACAGGCTTGGGACCGGGCGGCGCGCCGTCAGGTGTGCAGCGCCGCCTCGGTCTGCTGCATCTCGTCGTGGATCCAGTCGTGGCCGGTATGGACGAGCACGCCCTCGATCGCCTCGATGTGAGAGGCGAGGCGGTCTCGGATATCGGCGGGGACGTCGGTGCGGCCGGCCATCCACTTGGCGATCTGGTGGATGGCGAAGGCGCTGTGGAGGGCGAGACGCTCAGTTTGCTGTTCAGAAAGCTTCATCGAAATGATCCTTCTTAGCGAGCGCCGATAGCATCACGGGCGAAGGGTTTGCGCCAGCCCCGTGTCGCCCCGCGTCCCACCTCCGAGCGTCCTGGCCGGGCTTGTCCCGGCCATCCAGACGCGCAGGCGTATGGCCGCGGCGGAGGAAGTTGGGCGCCGGCCTCAGGCTTCTGTGAGCGGGCCAGCGGCAAGGCGGCGGCGGCGCAGCGCGGCGCCGGCGAGGCCGAAGCCGCCGATCATCAGGGCCCATGTCCCGGGTTCAGGAACCGCGCTATCGACGCTCAGGGATGTGAAGTCGAAGCCGAGGCTCGCAAATCTGCGAAGAGCCAGGATTTCGGACCCGGTGAAGCGGCTGAAGACGTTCTGGCTGAACTCCGCGCCGCCGGTCCAGGTGAATCCCGGCGTCCCCGCAACAGTCAGGCTGCCGAGGGAATGGTAGTCGCCGTTGACGAGGTAGTTCGTACCGGAGCCCGACACCAGGACGCTTACGGATTGCGCGAGGAATGTGGAGGTCAGGCCGTCGTTGATGTGGGAGGAATCGCTCGCCTCATGCTTGAATTCTTCGGAGGGGCCAGGTCCGGTGTCGTCCAGTTGGGTCTGCCGGCCACGATGCGTGTTGAAGCCGGAATTCGCCCCGAAGTCGAAGGTCAGGCTGCCAATCGTAAGGGTCGCGACGACCGGAGAATTGCTGACGAAGGCCTCGATCCCACTCTCCGCATGGGGAGGCGGAGACGAAAATTGGGTGACGCCTGGCGTGGCGTCGTCCCGGGAGAACCTCAAGGTGAAGGCGTCGCCCGAATGGATGCCGGAGGCGAAGGTCAGATCGCCGGGATCGCTGAGGCTGCTGATCGTACCCTGGTAGGTGTAGACTACGGCTCGGCCGAAGCCGGTCCGGTGAGCATCAGCGCCAGAACGCCTGCCAGCGCCGCCGTTCGAAGAAGCATTCGGATAGTCCCCCGCCCCGTGTGGTCCGCCATTACTCGGGCTTCTGAGGACCATGTTTCAGCCATTTACCACGTCAAAGGATTTCGCCTTGAGAGGGAGAAAATCAGTGCCTCCATCCATTCAAGGGCCGCGGGTGTGTGAAGGGCCGGGCAGAGCGCTTGGCGCCGACCTCTAGGCCTCGGCGTTTCTGGATCCCCGGGACAGGCCCGGGGATGACGAGCTGGGGCGCGCACCGCGCGGGGCCAGTCTCCTACCTCGCTTCCTGGGCCTTGAGCTTGAAGATGTAGGCGGTGTCGGTGGCCTCGTGGATGCGGGCGATGAGGCCGTCCGAGAAGCCTAGGAAGAACAGGTAGCTGTTGCGGTAGAGCGCGCCGGACTTGCGTTTCCCCGAGAGGGTCAAGAGCGCGGCGGCCTGGTCGTCCTCGACGATGATGCTCTCGATCTCGAGGTTCAGGTATTCGTAGGCGCCGCCGGCCCGGGCGATGGTCGAGGCGATGGCTTCGGCGCCCACCAGCGGCGTGGGGAAGCCGGCTTCCGCCGCGCTTTGCGCCGCGATCCATACGGCGTCGGGGTGGAGGACCTTTCGCATCTTCGGCTCGTCGCCGGAGGACCAGCCTTCGAGCAGGGCGCGGACGGCGGCGCGGTGGCGCCCGACGTTCGATGGGTCTGTCATGGCGTGGTTCCTCCCGTCCGCGTCCGATCCCGCGGTCGGGGCGATTAGGCCACGAGGATTGGAGATTGGCCATGCCGACGCTTGCCTGCCGCCTGGGCCGGCCTAGGGTGCAAGGCCCCCACACCCGAAACCTCAGGAACACCATGCTTCGAGCCTTCGTGACCGCCGCCGCCCTGGCGATCGTCTCGGCCGCCGCGCCCGCGCCCGCGGCCGCCGCCGACGCCGAACTCGCCAAGGCTGTCGCCAACCCGGCGCGCGCGGCGGAGAACAGGGCGCGCGATGGCTACCGCCATCCGGCGGAAACCCTCGCCTTCTGGGGGGTGAAGCCCAAACAGACGGTGATCGAGCTGTCGCCCGGCTCCGGCTACTGGACCGAGATCCTGGCGCCCTACGCCAGGGCCACCGGCGGGACCTATGTCACCACCGGCGCCGACCTCGACGATCCGGCGGTCTCGGACGGCGCGCGCAAGGGCCGGGCGAACTTCGAGGCGAAATATGCCGACGCGGGCAAGTGGGGCCCGGTGAAGGTCGTGAACTTCGGGCCCAAGGCCAGGCCGCTGGGCGCGCCGGGCAGCGCCGATGTCGTCATCACCGCGCGCAACATCCACAACTTCACCTATCAGCCGGGCATGCTGGATAAGGTGATGGGTGACGCCTACGCCGTGTTGAAGCCCGGCGGGGCGCTGGCCGTCGAGGAGCATCGCGCCGACCCGCGCGCGGAGACGCCCGGCATGACAGACGGCTATGTGGCCGTGGCGACCGTCGTGGCCGCCGCCAGGAAGGCGGGCTTCAAACTCGCCGCCCAGTCCGAGATCAACGCCAACCCGAAGGACACCAAGGACCATCCGTTCGGCGTCTGGACGTTGGCGCCGTCGCGCAACACCGCGCCCAACGGCCAGCCGGCCAATCCCGCTTTCGACCGCACCAAGTACGACGCGATCGGCGAGAGCGACCGGATGACGCTGCGCTTCGTCAAGCCGGGCTGAGGCCGAACGCCAGGCCCGTCAGGTCGCCACCCGTCAGGCCTCCGTCAACACGGTCTTGCCGACCGGGGTGAGGGACAGGATGGCGAGCTTCACATGCTGCCAGGCGAAGGGGATGCCGATGATGGTGAGGGCCAGGGCGGCGGCCAGGACCAGGTGGTGCAGGGCCAGCCACCAGCCGGCCAGCAGTAGCCAAAGGATGTTGAGCAGGACGCTGGCCGCGCCGGCCCGCGGCTGGTCGACGATGGTCTTGCCGAACGGGAAGTAGCTGAAGCCCGCCATGCGGAAGGCCGCCGGCGTCCAGGGCAGGCCGATGACGGTGACGGCCAGGATCAGGCCGGCCAGGATCCACGCCGTGCCGGAAATCCAGCCGCCGAGGATGAACCACAGGATGTTGAGGATAAGGCGCATCGGCTGAATATGGGGGCGGCCGGGCGCTCGCGCGAGGTTCCGGCGCCGTGGCCGTGGTCAGCCCGCCGTCGACAGCGCCTGGGCAGCCAGCGGGGCGGGCGGCGGAGACCGGCGGGCGCCACGGCGGATCGCCCATTCGGCCACCGCGAGATTGATCAGCCAGCCCGCCGCCATCAGGGCGGTGTTGGCACCGACCCCGGGCGTTCCGAACGCGATGGCCCAGGGCAGGCCGGTGAGGACCTGGGTCCCGGCGCCCTGGCCGATGGCGTAGCCGCGGATCATCCAGTCGCCGTGGCGGGCGATGTCGCGGCGGCGGATGGCGGCCAGCGCCAGCAGCAGGCAGGCGGTCATCCAGACGCCGACCGCCAGGCGCATGGCGTAGAGGCCGATCCCGGCGTTGGGGGCGTCGGGATAGGCCTGGGTCATCCACAGGCCGGAGAGGGCGGCGACGAGGCCGCAGGGGACCAGCAGGCGCCCCGCCCGGCGGTGCCAGCCGACGCGGCGGCTGCGCAGGCCGGGCGCGAACTGGAGGGCGCCCAGGACACAAAACAGGCTGACGGACACCACGTGGAGCGCGATGGGCGCCGGGTGGGCCAGGAAGCGGGCGTCGGCGGGGCCGTCCGCGCCGGCGGCGACCTTGAGCAGCCGCGCCACGCCGGCGGCGACCGGGACGGCGCTGAGCGCCACGAGGGCGGCGGGAATTCGCCAGCCGGTCTTGGCCGAAGGGGTCATTTGGGGTCCGGATCCGAAGGTTATGGCGCAGCTTGTCACCTATCGGCGCCCGCCGGAGACTTATTGTATTTACCCGGGTAATAAAAGGCGCTATTAAACCCGGGTAAAAAGGAGATCGCCATGAACGCCCAGGACCGCAAGGCCGCCATCGCCGCCTACAAGGAGCGCAAGCCGGCGTACGGAGTGTTCGCCGTGATCTGCAGCGCGACGGGCGAGGCCTGGGTCGGCCAGAGCCGGCATGTGGACAGCCAGAAGAACGGGCTGTGGTTCTCGCTGCGGCTGGGGCGCCATCGCAACCGCGACCTGCAGGCCGCCTGGACGGCGCACGGGGAGGCCGAAATCCGCTTCGAGGAGCTGGAGCGGCTGCGCGAGGACTATCCCGAGATCGGCCGCCTGGACGAACTGAAGCGGCGCCAGGCGTTGTGGCTGGCGCGGCTGGAGGCGGCGGCGCTCTAGCGGATTTGCCGTTGAGGCCGGGGCCTGGGCGTGGTTCCTGGCCTCGGAGAACGGGGGAGGTCCACGATGAGCGCCAGGCCCTGGCGGCTGCCTGACGCGCCACATGCGCTGAAGGTCGGCGCCCTCGACGAGTTCGAGGTGCTGGCCAGGCGGTTCCTGCCGCGCGGGGTGTTCGGCTTCGCGCGGGCCGGCGTCGAGGCCAACGGAGCCTATGAGCGCAACCTGGCCTCGTTCCGCGACTGGGACCTGGCGCCCCGGGTCCTGCGCGGCGGGCCGGCGGCCGACACCTCGACGGAGATCTTTGGGCGCCGCTATGCCGCGCCGTTCGGCATCGCGCCCATGGGGGCGGTGGCGACGGGACGGTTCCGCGGCGACCTGGAACTGGCCAGGGCGGCGGCGGCGCGGAACGTCCCCCTGGTGATCAGCGGTGCGTCGTCGATGCCGATGGAGGCGCTGCGAGAGGCCTGCCCGCACGCCTGGATGCAGGCCTATATGCCCGCTGACCGCGCAGAGGCTTCGGCGCTCACCGCGCGGGTGGCGCGCGCCGGATTCGAGGTGCTGGTGGTGACGGTGGACGTGCCGGTGGCCAGCAATCGCTTCCACTATCAGAGGCTGGGATTTTCCCTGCCGCTGAGGCCCAGCCTAGCGCTGGCGCTGGACGGGCTGGCGCATCCCCGTTGGCTGATCGGGATGGCGGCCCAGACCCTGATCCGCGACGGCATCCCGCACTATGAGAACTATGGCCCGGCGCGCGGGGCGGCGCTGTTCTCGAACCTGCCCAGCGCCTCGCGGCCCGCCAAGTTGAGCTGGGACGACCTGAAGCGCATCCGCGACGAGTGGCCCGGCAAGCTGGTGCTGAAGGGGGTGCTCTGCAAGGACGATGCGACCATTGCAGGGACGGCCGGAGTCGACGGGATCGTGGTCTCCAACCACGGTGGGCGGCAGCTCGATGCGGCGCCGGCGCCGATGGATGTGCTGGCCGAGATCGTAGCGGCTGCGCCGAGCCTGACTGTGATGCTGGACGGCGGTGTGCGCTGGGGCGGCGACGTGCTGAAGGCGCTGGCGCTCGGCGCGCGGTTCGCGTTCGTGGGGCGGCCGTTCTTCTTCGCCAACGCGGTGGGGGGCCAGGCCGCCGTCGAGCGCGGGATCGACCTGCTGTGCGCGGAACTGGCGCGCAACATGGTGATGCTGGGGATCGATCGGCTGGACGAACTCGACGCCTCATATCTACGTCCGCGACGCCGCTGACCGGACCGGCGTCCGGATTCTTTCGGCGCGGCGCAAGAACCGCCTTGCCGGGTTTTTTTAAAAGCGCGTACCGTTCCATCGTGGCGCCCCATGGGCGCCCGGCGGCAACGACCGCCACGGAGGGAACGCGATGAACAAGCCCGTGAAGCTCGACGAGATCTATGAGGACCTGTCGCCGATGATCGGCGAGGTCACCGAGGCGCATGTCGTCACCTTCATGCGTGATGGGGTGGTGACCATCCCGGATTTCGTGAAGCCCGAGCTCTGCGAAAAGGTGATCAGCCATTTCACGGCCTGGAGCGGCATCCACTGGCGCGAGTGGCCTCAGGACCCGGCCGAGCAGGACGCTTACCGCGCCGCGGTCGCGGGCCTGTTCGACAGACCGCGCAAGTCCTTCGCCATACGCCAGGACGACCCGTGGATGTTCCACTTCGTCACCCAGCGCAAATTCGGCGAGGCGGTGGCCAAGCTGTTGCGGGTCCCGGCGGTGCGAATTCTGTCCGAGACCCTGCACATCAAGCAGCCGCAGGTTTCCGGGATCGCCCGGCCACTGCAGTGGCACCAGGACTGGCCGAGCTTTCCCATCGACCGCGCCCAGGCCGCGCAGTTCTGGTTGGCCCTGGTGGAGGTGACTCCGGACATGGGGCCAATGATCCACCTGAAGGGATCGCACAGGTCGATGCCCGGCGGCATGCTGCTTGACTGTGGCGAGGACGCCCACGAGCTCTACCCAGAACTCTTCGAGCAGTACAAGCCGACCAAGCTGAAGGGCCTGACCCAGGGCACGGCGGTGTTCCACCACGGCCTGACTTATCACATGAGCGGGCCCAACCGGACCAACAAGGTCCGCTGGGCGATGTCGAGCTATCGAATGTCATCGACCACGCGGTACACCGGCCAGGTCAACTACAACACTGACGGCCTGGGACTGAAGCTACGCGAGGTGTTCGATCATCCGAATTTCCCCATCGTCTACTCCTAGCCTTGGTGTGAGGTCTTAGAACGGTCATGGCCCTATGACGATAGAGATCGCCTATACTTCGACGGACAGCTACTTTGGGGCGCCCTGGTTCGACGTCGATGAGTGGCGCGAGACGCCCCGGCGGCACCGGTTCGTGCACGGCGGATTCGCGGGCACGGACGCCCGCTTCAGCTTCTATTTCCCGCCGGAAGAGGTCTACCGCGACCGGTTCTTCACCTCGGTTGAGGGCGGGCCGGGCGGCCACGAAAGCCGGGCCGCGGCCCTGGGCGAGGGCGGCGGGCTGGCCAGTATCGGCTTCGCCTTTTCGCACGGCGCGGTCCTGTCGGAGAGCAATGGCGGCCACATCGGCCCGCCCGGCGCCTTCGCCGGGCGGGGCTCGGTTGACGGCTCGGTGACGACCTGGCGGGCGACGGCGGAATCGACGCGGCTGGCGCGCGCGCTGGCCACCCAGATCTATGGCCGGCCGCCGGCCCACGGCTATATCTTCGGCCCCAGCGGCGGCGGCTGGCGGACGATCCTGTGCATCGAGAACACCCGCGGCATCTGGGACGGCGCCGTGCCCTACATCAGCCCGGCCGGCCATGGGGCGAGCTTCCCGGCGATCATCTCCAACCTGGTGCGGGTGTTGGGCGAGGACCTCCCGTCGGTGGTGGCGGCCTGGGAGCCGGGCGGCTCTGGCGATCCCTTTGAGCATCTGAACTCGGAGCAACGGGCGACGCTGGCCACCGCCTACAAGGCGGGCCTGCAGCCCGGTGCGGAAGGGCAGCTACTCAGCCCGGTTCCGGAGCTCGTGGTCCTGCTCACCACCTCCGAGATGCACCGCGACTACGATCCGGCCTATTTCGAAGCCTTCTGGGCCGAGCGGGGATATCGCGGCGGCGACGGCGAGCTGGCCGACGAACTCATCGAGGCCGAGGTCCAGATCACGGCGGGAGTCACCAAGGCGCAGGTGGGTGGGGCGCTGGGCGACGTGCTGCCGAACGCAGGCCTGATCGCCGACGACGCGGTGGTGGGGCTGCGGCTGGCGACCGGGATCGCGCCCCGGCGGCTGCGCGGCTGCGACGTGACGCTGGAGGGGGGCGTGCGGCTGACCTGCCTGGGCTGGGTCGGCGACGTCCTGATCCTGGATCGCCGGGCGCCGGAGCGGCTGGCGGCCATTACGCCGGGGATGACCGCGAAGCTCTCCAACAGGCACTACCTCGCCTATTGCCACGCCTTCCGCCACCAGGTGGACCGGGGCGCGCCGGAGTGCGGCCAGTTCATGGCCGACGGCTTGCCGATCTATCCGCAGCGCAGCCTGGATGTGTCCGATGTCCTGGCCGGCGCCCACGCGACGGGGGCGTTCGAGGCCAAGGTGATCTATTTCTGCAACCGGCTCGACACCCTGGCCTCGCCCCTGGGGGGGCCGGTGTCCTGGGCGGGCAAGGTCCGGCGCGCCCTGGGCGAGCGGGCGGGAGACCAGTTCCGGGTCTGGCTGAACGACAACGGCGGCCACATCGCCCCGGCCAGCCGTCCGCCCGGCCCCGCGCCGGTGGTCGACACCCGCATCGTCGACACCCTGGGCTGCGCGGAAAGCGCGATGGGCGACATGATCGCCTGGGTGGAGCGCGGCGTGGCGCCGCCGGCTGACACCGATTTCACCGTGGAGGACGGCCGCATCCGGCTGGCCGCCCCGGCCAAGGCGCGCCTGGGCATCCAGCCCCTGGTCGCCGCGACGGCCAAGGGCGCGACTTGCGCCACGGCGCGGGTGGGCGAGCCGGTGGCTTTCGAGGTCCAGGCGGACATTCCGCCCGGCGGCGGCGAGCTGATCGGCGTGGAGTGGGATTTCGACGGCCTGGGCGCCTGGCCAATCTGCCACGAGCGGTCGGCGGGCGGGGTAGAGCTGAGCGCCAGCCACACCTATGCCGAGCCGGGTGTCTACTTCCCCTGCGTGCGGGTGACGACCCACAGGGACCCCGGCGGACCGACCGCCTATGGGCGCGTGCGCAACCTGGCGCGGATTCGGGTGGAGGTCACCTAGCGGCGCCTAGGGACGGCCGCAGCTTGTGACGGGCAGGGGCGTTCGCGTATAGCGCCAGGGGCGCATCAGCTGGGAGCCGATCTCATGAGCACTGCCACCGACAGCCGGATCGGCGACGCGATCCGCGAGGTCACTCAGGCGGAGGTCGACCACTATCAGCGCAATGGCTGGACCCGGCTGCCGGGGCTGGTGAAGCCGCAGGCGCTGGAGGTCATCCTGGCCCGGCTGAAGGCCAAGATGGGCCAGGACGCGGAAGTGGAGGTGGCCAGCGGCCACGAAGCCAAGACCGCCCGCCCACCGCAGGCCCGCGCCCTGTTCAATTCCTATGAGAACTGCGCCCGAACCGACCCGGTCCTGCACGACTTCGCCTATTCGCCGGCCATGGGGCGGGTGCTGTCGCGCTGCGCCGGCGGGCCGGTGCGGGCCTGGGGGGACGCGGCCTATGTGAAGATGCCTGTCTCCCGGGCCGGCGGGAAGACGCCATGGCACCAGGACTGGCCCTACTATCCCTTCGACCGGGCGGGCTCGCTGACCGTGTGGATCGCCCTGGTGGACGTGCCGCCAGAGATGGGGCCGATGCGGTTCGTCAGCGGCTCGCACCTGTGGGGCCCGCAAGGCCGGGTGGTCGGCCGCACGGACGGCAAGGACACGATGGACATCCTGCCGCAGTTCCTCCGCGACAAGGTCGAGATCTCGCCGGAGGTCGGCATGAAGGCCGGCGACGCCACGGTCCACGACGACATGACGATCCATTCCGCGCCGCCCAACCAGACCGACAAGCCGCGCTGGGCCTACACCATGCAGGCGTTCCCCGCCGACACCCTGTTCACCGGCTGCCCGCAACGGCGGACGGACGACCTGGGCCTGGCGCTGAACCAGCCGCTGGAGCACGCCAACTTCCCGGTCCTGCCGACCTAGGTCCCGATCAGCGCAGGGCCCGCGCCACGCGATCGAGCGGGGCGGCGGGCGCCGCGACCTGGTGCGAGGCGCCGGCCCACAGAACCTGTTCCATCTCATCGCCCGGCATGGGGCGGGCGAACCAGTAGCCTTGCATGCGGTCGCATCCGGCGGCGCGCAGGAAGATCGCCTGGGCCTCGTCCTCGACGCCTTCGGCGACGATGCGCACGCCCAGCGCCCGGGCCGCGTGCAGCATGGAGGTGACCAGCTTGGCCACCCGCCCGTCATGGGCCACGTCGGCGATCAGCGAACGGTCGAGCTTCACCGTCTGGATCGGCAGGGCCATCAGGGCGCGAAGATTGGAATAGCCGATGCCGAAGTCGTCGAGCGCGATGCGCACGCCCTTGGCCGCCAGCCGCTCGATATGGCGGCGGGACAGGGCCAGGTCCTGGACCAGGAAGGTCTCGGTGATCTCGATGGTGAGCGCGGTGGCGGGCAGGTCAGTGCGCGCCAGCCGGCCGATCAGCTTGCGCGAAAAGCCAGGGTCCAGCAGGTCGCGGGGCGAGACGTTGAACGACACCACCTCGATCAGGCCCTCGGCCACCCAGGGGGCGGCGCGGGCGCAGCCCAGCTCGAACACCGCCCGGTCGATCTCGCCGATCAGACCCAGTTCCTCGGCCATGGGCACAAAGGCGGCGGGCTCCAGCAGGCCCTGGGTCGGGTGGCGCCAGCGGGCCAGGACCTCGACGCCGGTCATGCGGCCGCAGGCGGTGTCGATGACCGGTTGGAACCAGGGCTCGATCTGGCCGGCGGCCAGGCCCTGACGGAGTTCCGCCTCGAGGTTGCGGCGCCGATCGCTCTCGGCCCTGAGGCCGGCGTCGAAGGCCGACCAGCGCCGGCCCCCCTGGGTCTTGACCCGGTAGAGGGCCATGTCGGCGAAGCGCTGCAGTTCAGCGGCGTCCGCGGCGTCGGCCGGAAAGACCGCCGCGCCCACCGAGCCGCCCGGGGAAACCACCCGGCCGTAGATCACGTGAGGCCGGGCGAGGGCGGCCACCAACTGCTGGGCGCGGGCCGCCACGTCGGAGCGGTCGGAGATCAGGGCGAACTCGTCGCCGCCCAGCCGGGCCGCCAGTTCGCCCGCGCCGGCCTCGGCCCGCAGGCGCTCGCCGATCTCGGCCAGGAAGAGGTCGCCGGCGTGATGGCCCAGCGTGTCGTTGAGGTGCTTGAACCGGTCGAGGTCCATGACGAAGAGCGCCAGCGGCCGGCCTTCGGCGCGAGCCGCGTCCAGCCGCGCGCAGAGCTCGGCGGTGAAGGCTCCGCGGTTGAGAAGCCCGGTCAGGGAATCGGTGTGGGCCAGGCGCAGAGTCTGCTGGCGCTCGGCCTCCAGGGCGGCGATGCGCGCCATCAGGTCGGAAATCTGGCCGGTCTGGGCGGTCACGGGCGCGGGCGGGGCCTTCAGGGAGCGAATGACTTCGCACGATGGCCCGTCGGCCCAAAACGGCCGGTTAAACGATATGGCTAACCCTTCCTAAGCGCCGGCCGGCAGGGCCTCGGGCTTGGGTGGCGCGATCTCCTTTTCCCACTTGGCGACCACGGCGGCGGCCACGGAATTGCCGACCACGTTGGTGGCCGAGCGGCCCATGTCCAGCAGGTGGTCCACCGCCAGGATCAGCAGCAGGCCGGCTTCCGGCAGGCGGAAGTAGGACAGGGTGGCGGCGATCACCACCAGGGAGGCGCGGGGCACGCCCGCGATGCCCTTGGAGGTGATCATCAGGAGCAGCAGCATGGTGATCTGCTGGCCGATGGACAGCGAGATCCCATAGGCCTGGGCGATGAACAGGGTGGCGAAGGTGCAGTACATCATCGACCCGTCCAGATTGAACGAGTAGCCCAGCGGCAGGACGAAGCTCGCCACCTTGCGCGAGATGCCCCATTTCTGGAGCTCCTCCAGGGTGCGCGGATAGGCAGCCTCCGACGAGGCGGTGGAGAAGGCCAGCAGGGCGGGACCCCGCACCGCCCCCATCAGCTTTAGCGCGCGAGGACCCACGATCAGCACCACGAGGCCGATCAGCAGGGCCCAGAGGATGCCCAGCGACAGGTAGAACCCGCCGATGAACTTGGCGTAGGTCGCCAACACCCCGATCCCCTGCGTGGCCACGGTCGAGGCGAGGGCGGCGAAGATCGCCAGCGGCGCGGTCTTCATCACATAGCCGGTCACCTTCAGCATGATGGAGGCGATCTGCTCGACCAGGATGACGACGCCAGGGGCCTTGTCGTCCAGGGCCGCGACGGCGGTGCCGACGAAGACCGAGAACACCACGATCTGCAGGATCTCGTTGTTGGCCATGGCGTCCACGATGGAGGCCGGGACGATGTGGGTGACGAAGGCCTTCAGGGTGAACTTCGACATGTCCACCGCCGCCCCCGCGGCGCCGGCGGCCGGCGGCGTCAGGTGCATACCCACGCCCGGCTGCAGCAGGTGGACCATGACCAGGCCAATGATCAGCGAGACGATGGAGGCGGAGATGAACCAGGCCATGGTCTTCACCCCAACCCGGCCGATGGCTGCGGAATCCTCCATGTGGGCGATGCCGGCCACCAGGGTCGAGAACACCAGGGGCGCGATGATCATCTTGATCAGCCGCAGGAAGACGTCGGTGACGATCGACAGGTTCTCGGCGACCGCCTTGGCCCCGGCGGGCGTCGCGTACTGATTGACCGCCCATCCCGCGCCGATGCCGAGGAGCATGGCGGCGATCAGGAAATAGGTGAAAAGCCGGTTCATGCACGCCCCAACGGATTGCCCGGCCGCCTTTGTCGCCGGGATGGTGAGCGCCGTCCATCCCGACGGCTCGCCAAGCTTCGCCTGGCTCGGCTATAAGACCCCATGACAGCCATGACAGACGCAGCCGGCATTGTGGATCGGCTCGAAGATGAATACCGCGAATCCGTCAACGCCCTGCAGGGCGCCCTCAAGGCCTTTCTCGCCGGCGGTTCGCCGCCGGACCCGGCGCTGCGGCGCTCCGGCGCCTTCTGCTATCCGGAACTGAGGCTGAACTGGCCGGCGGGGCAGGATTTCCCGCGGATCGGACGGGCCTATGCGCGGATCGGCACGCCTGGCCACTACGCCATCACAATCACCCGGCCGCACCTGTTCCGCGACTACCTGGTCGAGCAACTCGGCCTGCTGATGCAGGACTTCCAGGTCGAGATCGAGGTCGGGCGCTCAGCCCAGGAGATGCCCTTCCCCTATGTGCTTGACCCGGCGGACCTGGCCCAGGCCGACGTCGGCTCCGCCGAGATCGCCCGGCACTTCCCGACCACCGAGCTGGCCCATATCGGCGACGAGATCGTCGACGGCGCGTGGGACTACGAGGCCGGCAAGGCCCGGCCTTTGGCGCTGTTCGACGGGCTGCGCACGGACTTCTCGCTGGCCCGCCTGACCCACTACACCGGCGCCCCGGCCGACCACGTGCAGCAGTACATCCTGTTCACCAACTACACCCGCTATGTGGACGAGTTCGTCCGCTGGGGCTGCGAGCAGCTGAAGGCCGGCGGCCAGTACACGGCGCTGTCGGCGGCCGGCAATGTGGTGGTGACCGCCGACACGCCGGATGCGGCCAGCGCGGTCGCCAACGCCCCCTGGCGCAAGCACCAGATGCCCGCCTACCACCTGATGGCGGCGGGCGGCAAAGGGATCACCCTGGTCAACATCGGGGTGGGCCCCTCCAACGCCAAGACGGTCTGCGACCACCTGGCGGTGCTGCGGCCTCAGGCCTGGCTGATGATCGGCCACTGCGGAGGCCTGCGCGGCTCGCAGACCATCGGCGACTATGTGCTGGGCCACGCCTACCTGCGCGACGACCATGTGCTGGACGAGGTGCTGCCGCCGGAGATCCCGATCCCGCCGATCGCCGAGATGCAGGTGGCCCTGAACCGGGCGGCCGAAATCGTCACTGGCGAGACCGGCGAGGTGCTCAAGCGGCGCCTGCGCACCGGCACGGTGGTGACCACGGACGACCGCAACTGGGAGCTCCGCTATTCCTCCTCGGCGATCCGCTTCAACCAGAGCCGGGCCGTCGCCATCGACATGGAAAGCGCCACCATCGCCGCCCAGGGCTACCGCTTCCGGGTGCCGTACGGGACGCTGCTGTGCGTGTCGGACAAGCCACTGCACGGCGAGATCAAGCTGCCCGGCCAGGCCAACGCCTTCTACGACCGCGCCATCGGCCAGCATCTGCAGATCGGCATCACCACCATGGACCTGCTGCGTCAGGAAGGCGTGCGGCTGCACTCCCGCAAACTGCGCAGCTTCGACGAGCCGCCGTTCCGGTAGCGCCTCCGGCCTCTCGCCCGGCAGGCGATTCCCGGTTAGACGGACGGCATGACCCGGCACATCGACTTTGAAGGCATTGAGAACTTCCGCGATTTCGGGGGTTACGACACCGTCTCCGGGCGGCCGCTGAAGCGGGGGCTGCTCTACCGGTCGGCCAACCATGCCTATGCGACCGAGGCCGACCTGGCGCGGATGCACGACCTGGGGCTGGCGGCGATCGTCGATCTTCGCCGGCCTGAGGAGCGGGCCCGCGAGCCGTCGCGGCGCTGGCCGGGGTTTGGCGCGGCGGTGGTGGAGAACGACATCCTGTCCGACCACGCCGACTGGGTGGATTCCATGCAGGGCGCGACCGTGGACGCGGACTGGTTCTTCCAGGACGGCCTGACCTATTACCGCAGCGCGCCGTTCGAGCCGCGGCACATCGACCTCTTCAAGCGCTACTTCCAGACCCTGGCGCAGGTGGACGGGCCGATCGTCGTGCACTGCGCGGCGGGCAAGGACCGCACCGGCCTGATCTGCGCGCTCACCCACCACCTGGCGGGCGTGGGCGAGGACGATATCGTGGCCGACTACCTGCTGACCAACGACGAGAGCCGCATGGCCAGGAAGATGGGATTCCTGGGGCCGTGGCTGCGTGACACGGTCGGCAAGTCCGTGGACGAGGCGGCGCTTCGGGTCGCGGTCTCGGTCAATCCCGTCTACCTGCAGACGGCCTTCGACCTGATCCACAAGGCGCACGGCTCGCTGGACGGCTACCTGGAAGAGGTGCTGGGCGTCGATGCGGCCCTGCGCGAGCGGATCACCGCGCGCCTGCTGGACTGAAGCGGCCGTAGGCCTAGCGCCGTCCGCCCAATGGCGCCAACGTCAGCCGGCCGCCGCACGCAAGGCGGCCTTGGGGGCGATGCGTGACCGAGTCCGGATCCTTGGAAACCCACGGCGTGTCGGCGCCGGTCGATGCGCCGCTGGCGGCCCAGCTTGGCGGCGACGGGCGGCTGGGCCGGGGCGGGGTGGCCTGGTCGATCTTCCAGGGCGGGCGCGATCCCTACGTCATCCTGATGACGATCTACATTTTCATGCCCTATGTCGCCTCGGTGATGGTGGGCGACCCGGTGCGAGGGCAGGAGACGATCTCGCGCTGGCAGCAATATGCCGGCTGGATCGTCATGGGCACGGCGCCGTTCCTGGGGGCGGCGGTGGACAAGCTTGGCCGGCGCAAGGGCTTCCTGGCCCTGATCGTGGGCGCGATGATCCCGCTGATCGCATCCCTGTGGTGGGCCAAGCCGGACCTGACCGGACTGTCGGTGGCCGCCACCATGGCCATCGCCATGATCGTCAATGTGCTGTTCGCCTATTCCGAGGTGCTGCACAATTCGCTGCTGATCCGCGCCGCGGGCCTGGGCTCGGCTCACCGAGCGTCCGGTTTGGCCTTGGCGCTGGGCAACTTCGCCTCCGTGCTGGCGCTGGCTTTCACTGCCTGGGCCTTCGCCTTGCCGGGCAAGGTGCACTGGGCGTTCGTGCCGGCGGCGCCGCTGTTCGGTCTGGACCCGGCGGCGCACGAGCCGCAGCGGGTGGTGGCGATCCTGTGCGCGGGCATCCTGCTGGTCGGCGCCATTCCGCTGTTCCTGTTCACCCCGGACGCGCCGCGCACCGGCGTCCCCTTCACGCGCGCGGTGGCCCAGGGCGCCGGCGACCTTTGGGCCATGCTGAAGACCGTGCGGCGGTACCGCGACGCGGCGATCTACCTGGCGTCGCGGATGCTGTTCGTGGACGGGATGAACGCGGTGCTGTTCTTCGCCGGCGTCTATGCGATCGGGGTGATGAAGTGGGGGGCGCTGGAGATGCTGGCCTACGGCATATTGCTCAGCGTGATGGCCGGGCTGGGCGGGCTGGCGGCGCGCTGGCTGGACGCCGCGGTGGGGCCGAAGAACGCCGTGCGTATCCAGATCGCCATGACCATCGTGGGCCTGGTCGCCTTCCTGGGCATGGCGCCCGACAGGATCCTCTACCTGTGGGCCTATGATCCGGCGGCCAACGCGCCGCTGTGGAGCGGCCCGGTTTTCCGGCAGTGGCCGGACGTGGTGTTCATCCTGATCGGCTTCTCCAACGCGGTGTTCATCTCGGGCCAGTACGCCTCGAGCCGCACGACCCTGACGCGGCTGACCCCACCCGAACAGACCGGGGCCTTCTTCGGCGCCTATGCGGTGTCCGGCGTGGCGACGGCCTGGCTGGCGCCGACCCTGGTGACCCTGGGCACGCGGATCACCCACAGCCAGCAGGGCGGCTTCGCGGGCATCATCCTGCTCCTGGCGCTCAGCCTGGTGGGGCTGAGCTTCGTGCGCGGCGGGGGCCGCAGACTGGCGTGATCGAGCCAACCGACCGCGGATTCACCCTGGGCGACGGCCTGTTCGAGACCCTGCTGGCCCGCGACGGGCGGCTGGTGGATCGCGACGCCCATCTCGACAGGATGGCGGCGGGCTGCCTGGTCCTGGGCCTGCCGCCCCTGGACCGCCCGGCGGCGACACGGGCCATGGACGAGGCCCTGGCCGGCGCGCCGGCGGGACTCCTGGCGGTCCGGCTGACCCTGACCGCCGGTTCCGGCGGGCGCGGCCTAGACCGGCCCGCCGCGCCGTCGCCGATGCTGGCGGCCACCGTCGCCCCCGCCCCGCCCCCGACCGGTCCGGCCACCCTGGTCACCGCCGCCGTGCGCCGCAACGACGGCTCGCCGACCTCGCGGCTGAAGACCCTCAGCTACCTCGACAACGTCCTGGCCCGGGCGCAGGCGCGGGCGGCGGGCGCCGACGAGGCCGTGATGCTCAACACCCGCGGCGAGGTCGCCTGCGCGGCGGCGGCCAACCTGTTCTGGGTGGCCGGCGGGACGCTGTTCACGCCGGCCCTGGACTGCGGCGTGCTGGCCGGGGTGACACGGGCCCAGGCCCTTGAGGCCGCCCGCGCCCTGGGCGTGCGGGTGGCGGAAGTGACGGGGGGGCCCGAGGCCCTGGCCGCAGCCGAAGCCGTGATGATCACCAGCAGCCTGATCGGCGTGCGGGCGGCGGCGAGCCTCGATGGCCGGAGCCTCGCGCCGCACGGCCTGGCGGCGCGCCTGGACCAAGGGCTGAAGCGCCAGGGCTGAGGCTCGGCGCCTCCGCAAAGCTTAGGGATTCCAATTTGGCGCGCTACAGGGTGCGAGATCAGTTTTCCCGATGTGGTTAACTCAAATTGAGACTTAATATCTCTTAAGCAAAGAAATTTGCTCTCAAATACTCTGCTCTTTACTGGCAATTAAGCGCGACGTGGGAATTTGATCGTGCATTCAGGGCGAGCAGGCCGAACAGCTTGAAGCCCAACTGCTCGCTTACTGGCTTAAAGGAGTCACCCATGTCCCAGTTCGTCACCCGCTTCCTGAAGGACGAGTCCGGCGCAACCGCCATCGAGTACGGCCTCATCGCCGCCCTCATCGCCGTCGTCCTGGTTACCGCCGTCGGTCTCGTCGGCACCAAGCTGAACGGCACCTTCACCAAGGTCAGCAACGCCCTTCCGTAGGGCCGGATCACCTCCAAGACCTCCGAAGGAGTTCTCATGAAGCAATTTGTCACGCGTTTCGTGAACGACGAGTCCGGCGCAACCGCCATTGAGTACGGCCTCATCGCCGCCCTGATCGCCGTTGTCCTGGTCACCGCGGTCGGTCTGGTGGGGACCAAGCTGAACGGGACGTTCACCCAGGTGAGCACCGCCCTCCCGTAGGCGTCGACACTGAAAGACCACTCAAGGGCCCTCCGGCGCATCCAGTCCGCCGGGGGGCCTTTCCTTTGTTGAGCGGGGCGTCATTCCGCCGCCCCGGAAACCGTCCGTTCATCGGGCGATGCCACGGTGTCGCATCATGCTTCACACCCTCCAGATGCTTCCGCTCGCCGCCTTCCCGGTCCTGGTGATCGTGGCGGCGCTGAAGGATGTCACCGGCTACACCATCCCCAACTGGATTTCGCTGGCCCTAATGGCGGTCTTTCCGCTGGCCGCGATCGGGCTCCGCATGCCGCTGGCGACGGTAGGCCTGGACCTGGCCGTGGGCGCGGGCGCGCTTGTGGCGGGCATGGCGATGTTCGCGGCCGGCTGGATCGGCGGGGGCGACGCCAAGCTGTTCGCGGCCTCCGCCCTTTGGATCGGCTGGCCGGCGATCATGACGGACCTGGCGGTGACCGGCTTGGCGGGCGGGGCGCTGGCCGTCCTGCTGCTGGGCCTGCGTTCAACCCATGTGCGGCCCTTCGTGCCCAACGGCCCGGCCTGGTTCGGCCGCCTGGCCGAGCCGGGGGAGAACGTGCCCTACGGCGTGGCGATCGCGGCGGGCGCCCTGGCCGCCTATCCGGCCTGCGCGCTTGTGCAGGGCTTCGGCCTGGCGGGCTGAGCGCGGAAAGCCGGCGCGTGGCGATTCCACCGGGCGTCGGAAGGGTCTAGGAAAGACGCTTTCCTGGTTCGTGAAAGCCGCCTTCGATGTCCGACGTGATCCTCGAAACCGCCGAGGCGCCCGCGATCCCGGTGCACGCCCTGACCGAGGGCGATCTCCAGGGCTGGCTGGACGCTCAGTCGGGTTTCACGAAGGCCTTCGTCGCCGGGCAGGATTTCAAGGCCAAGGCGGGGCAGGTGCTGTCTCTGCCGGGCGAGGACGGCGCGGTGGCCGGCGTGTTGTTCGGCCTTGGCGCCGAGGCCTTCGCCATGACCTTCCGCACCCTGGCGGCGAAGCTTCCGGCCGGGACCTACCGGATCGCCAGCGCGCCCGCCAGCCTGGCCGCCGACGAGATCGCGCTGGCCTTCGCGCTCGGGAGCTACCGTTTCGACCGCTACAAGGCCCAAGGCGGCAGCCGCGCGGCCCTGCTGGCGGAAGGAGTCGACGTGGCCGAGGTGCGCCAGGTGGCGCACGCCTGCGCGCTGGCCCGCGACATGATCAACACGCCCGCCAACGACATGGGTCCCAGGCAGATCGAGAGCATCGCCCGGGAGATCGCCGAGCAGTTCGCCGCCCAGATCACCGTGATCACCGGCGAGGGCCTGCTTGAGGCCAACTATCCCGCTGTCCACGCCGTGGGCCGCGCCGCAGTCGCCGAGCGGGCGCCTAGGATGATCGAGATGACCTGGGGCGAGGCGGACAAGCCGCTCGTCGCCCTGGTCGGCAAGGGCGTGGTGTTCGACACCGGCGGCCTGGACATCAAGCCCTCGTCGGCCATGCGGCTGATGAAGAAGGACATGGGCGGGGCGGCCCACGTGCTGGCGCTGGGCCGGATGATCATGGCGGCGAGGCTGCCGGTGCGGCTGGCGATCCTGGTTCCCGTCGTCGAGAACGCCATCGCCGGCGACGCCATGCGGCCGGGCGACGTGCTCGCCTCGCGCAAGGGCCTCTCCATCGAGGTCGGCAATACGGACGCTGAGGGCCGCCTGATCCTGGCCGATGCGCTGACCCGGGCCTGCGAACTTGAGCCGGCCCTGACCATCGACCTGGCGACGCTGACCGGAGCGGCGCGGGCGGCGCTCGGGCCCCAGCTGCCCCCTTTCTTCACCGACGACGAGGACCTGGCCGCGGCCATCCGCAAGGCGGCCAACGCGACGCACGACCCCGTCTGGCGCCTGCCGCTGTGGAAGGGCTACGTCGAGGCGGTCGATTCCGACGTCGCCGACATCAAGAACGATCCGGACGGCTGGGCCCAGGCGGGCGCCGTCACTGCGGCCCTGTTCCTGCAGCGGTTCGCGCCGAAGGGACCGTGGGTGCATGTGGACATGATGGCCTGGAACCCGCGCAACCGGCCGGGATTCCCCGCCGGGGCCGAAGCCCAGGCGATTCGCGGCCTCTACGCCATGATCAGGGACCGGTTCGCTTGAGCCTGGACGCACGCATCACGCCCCTTCGCGACGGCGTGGCCAGCCAGACCCTGGAGGGGCTGGTGCGGGCCGAGGTTTACCTGGAGCCGCGGCTGAGGGTTTGCGCGGCTGCGGCGGCGGGGATCCACCGCGCCCCGGATCCGGCTTCCGAACAGCTGGATCAGCTGCTGTACGGCGAAAGCTTCGATGTTCTTGAGGATGAGACGGGGGGCTTCGTCTGGGGCCAGGCCCATCGCGACGGCTATGTCGGCTTCGTCGCAGCTTCGGCGTTGGCCGCGCCCGGACCGGCGCCGACCCACAGGGTGAGCGCGCTTCGCACCTACGCCTTCGAGGAGGACAGCATCAAGTCGAAGGCCCTTGGCCCCTATTCGATGAACGCCCTGGTGGCGGTCGAAGGCGGCGAGGGGCGGCTGCGCAGTGTCGCCGGCGCGGGCTGGATGGCGGCCGATCACCTGGCGCCGATCGGGGTCTTCGAGACCGATTTCGTGGCGGTGGCCGAGCGATTCCTCGGCACGCCCTATCTGTGGGGCGGCCGCGAAAGCCTGGGCCTGGACTGTTCGGGCCTGGTGCAGCAGGCGCTGCTGGCGTGCGGCCAGGCCTGTCCGCGCGACACCGACCAGCAGGAGGCCCTGGGCCGCGAGGTGGCGCGGGGCGATCTGGCGCGGGGCGACCTGGTGTTCTGGAAGGGCCACGTGGCGGTGGCGCTGGATGCCGGGCGCATCCTTCACGCCAACGCCCATCACATGGCCGTGGCCATCGAGCCCCTGGACCCGGCCATCCAAAGGATCGCCGCCGCCGGCGGAGGTCAGCCGACGCGCTTCAGGCGGCTCTAGCGTCCGTCTCCCTGTGCGGGAGACGGGCCGCTACTTCGCGGCGGGAACGCCCGGCGTCGGGACGGTGGCGGTCGTGCCGGTGGCCGTGGGCTTGCCGGCCGGCGCCGCGCCGGGAGCCGGCGCCGGGCCGGTCGACGCCGTCGGGGCGGGGGCTGCGGCCGCCGCGGGATTCGGCGCCGGGATCGGCAAGGTGCCGCCCTGGGCGTGCAGATAGGCGATGACGTTGATGCGGTCTTCCGGCTTCTTCAGGCCGACGAAGGACATCTTGGTGCCCGAGATATATTTCTGCGGACCGGCGAGGAATTCGTAGAGGTGCTGGTAGTCCCAGGCCGGCAGCTTGGCGCCCTCGGCCTTCATGCCGTCGGAATAGGCGAAGCCCGGGTGGCTGCCGGGCGCGCGGCCCACGACGCCCCAAAGGTTGGGGCCGGTGGCGTTGGCGCCGCCGTTGTCGGCGTTGTGGCAGGATTTGCACTTTTCGAAGACCGCGGCGCCGGCGGCGGCGTCGGCCTTCGGCAGGACCGTTCCCCAGTCCGGCGGGACCTCGGGGGCGGCCGCGCCACCACCGGTTTCGGCGGCGACCTCGACCATATAGCCGGGCTTGGCGACCGGTTCCTTGTCGAACACGCCCGAAGACAGTTCATGAAGGCCGACAACCGCCAGACCCGTGGCAAGCACCGCGCCGGCGACCTTGTTGAAGTTCAGGCTGCTCATAGTCCCTAAATCGGCCCTCTGACGGCCGGCGTGACCTGCCGGCGACCCGCGGGAATCCCGCCCCTTATTGCGCCCGGCTCTCTTACACGCTACCGGCGCTCGCGCAACCGCCCAGCAGTTTCCAATGAACCCGATCGTCCTCATCCCCGCGCGCATGGCCGCGACCCGATTGCCCGGGAAGCCCCTGGCGGACATTTGCGGGGCGCCGATGATCGTGCGCGTCCTGCGCCAGGCCGAGGCCGCGGGGATAGGACCGGTGGCGGTGGCGGCGGGCGATTCGGAAATCGTGGACGCTGTCCGCGCGGCGGGCGGCCGGGCCGTCCTGACCGATCCGGACCTGCCGTCGGGCTCGGACCGCATCGTCGCCGCGCTTGCCGAGCTCGATCCTGGCCGGGCCCACGACGTGGTGGTCAATCTTCAGGGCGACATCCCCTTCGTGCAGCCGGCCGCGGTGAAGGCGGTGGCGGCCCTCCTGGCGGAGCGGCCGGAGTGCGATATCTCCACGGTGATGGTGGCCGAGGCTGACCTCTCCGAGCGGACCAATCCCGACATCCCCAAGGTGGTGGCCGCTCTGCAGGCCGACGGCCGCTCGGCCCGCGCACTCTATTTCACCCGCTCGGTGCTCTATGGCGACGCGCCGGTCTGGTTGCACCACGGCATCTACGGCTTCCGGCGCGACGCGCTGGAGCGGTTCACGGCCGCGGCGCCGTCGCCGCTGGAGAAGCGTGAGCGGCTGGAGCAGTTGCGGGCGCTGGAGCTCGGAATGTCGATCTGGGCGGCGGTGATCGATGAGGCGCCGATTTCTGTGGACAACCCCGCCGACCTGGAGCGGGCCAGGGCCTATGCGAAGGAACACCGATGACCTCTAAGGCCGCGACGGGACGCATCGCCTTCCAGGGCGAGTTGGGCGCCAACAGCCATGAGGCCTGCATGGCCGCCTATCCGGACCTGGAGCCGGTTCCGAACGCCACCTTCGAGGAAGCCTTCGAGGCGGTGAAGAGCGGCGACTGCGAACTGGGCATGATCCCGGTGGAGAATTCCACCACAGGGCGCGTGGCCGACGTCCACCACCTGCTGCCGACCTCGGGCCTGAAGATCATCGGCGAGCGGTTCAAGCCGATCCACTTCCAGCTGATGGCCAATCCGGGAACCCGGCGCGAGGACATCAAGACCGTGGTCTCCATGCCCTTCGCCTGGGCCCAGTGCCGCAGGATGATGCGAAGCCTGGGCGCGACCATGGAGGCGGCGGGGGATACGGCGGCCTCGGCGCGCATCGTCTCGGAGCATCCCGACCCCACCCGCGCGGCGATCGCCCCGGCCCTGGCGGCGAAGATCTACGGCCTGGAGATCCTGGCGCGCGACATCGAGGACGAGCACCACAACACCACCCGCTTCCTGATCATGACGGCTGACCCGAATCCGCCGGCGCCGCCGTTCACCGATCCCTGCATCACCAGCTTCGTGTTCCGGGTGCGGAACCTGCCGGCGGCGCTCTACAAGGCCATGGGCGGGTTCGCGACCAATGGCGTGAACATCTCCAAGCTCGAGAGCTACATGGAGAACGGGGCCTGGACGGCGACGGTGTTCTACGCCGAGGCAGACGGGCGGCCCGAGGACCGCGGCCTGGCCCTGGCGCTGGAGGAGCTCGCCTTCTTCTCCGACGAGATCAAGGTGCTGGGGGTCTATCCGGCCGACCCGTTCCGCACGCGGGGGTAGGCGGGGCGTAGTCCCCCTCCCCGTTGGGGAGGGTGACTGCGTCGCGCTACCCCTCTTCCACCCAGGCCTTGATGAGCTGGTGGGCGATGGCCAGGCGTTGGGGGACGAAGGCGCCTTCGACCTGGCCGGCCAGCAGGGCGCGGGCCTCGTCGCGGGTGAACCAGCGGACCTCCTCCAGTTCGGTCTGGTCGGGGGTCCCCTCATCGTCCTCGACCTCGGCGTGCAGGCCGATCATCAGGGACGAGGGGTAGGGCCAGGGCTGGGTCGAGTGGTAGCGGACCTTGCGGGTTCTCAGGCCGGCCTCTTCCGCCAGTTCGCGGGCGCAGGCCTCCTCGATGCTCTCCCCGGGCTCCAGGAAGCCGGCGAGGGCCGAGAACATGCCCTTGGGCCAAACCTGCTGGCGGCCCAGCATGCAGCGGCCGCCATGATAGGGCAGCATGATCACCACAGGGTCGGTGCGCGGGAAGTGCTCGGCCTTGCAGGTGGAGCACTGGCGCTTCCAGCCGCCGTCCTTCGGCTCGCTGGGCTGGCCGCAGACCGCGCAGTAGGTGTGGCGGCGGCGCCATTCGAACATCTGCTTGGCGGTGGCGGCGATGGCGGCTTCAGGCGCAGAGAGCTTGAGGGCCACGGCCCGCAGGTCCTCGAACCGGCCCAGACCCTGCAGGGGGCCCGCACAGGGATCGGCCTCGCCCTCCAGGTCGACGGCGAAGACCGCGACCTCTTTCCACAGCCCCATGAACAGCAGGCGCTCGTCGCCGCGGGCGAGGTCGGCGGCGAGCTTGGCCGGCAGGTAGGCGATCTGCAGGCCGCCGTCCTTGGCGTCCTCGACCAGCGGCCTGCCGTTCCAGATGGCGACGCCCAAGGCGTCGGGCGCGGACAGCTGGCCGGCCAGCCAGTCGGCGTCGGCGCGACGGTCGCTGGCCCGGTCCAGGGGGTTGCCAGCGAAGGTGTTCTGGAAGGCGTCTAGGGGCATGGCTGCGTTCTAGCGCGCCGAAGCCCACGCCGGAAGGCGGACCGGCCTAGTAGGTCGCCGGCGTGTAGTAGGCGCCTCTCTGATCGTAGTGCCTGCCGTCGATGGTCAGCATCCAGGCGCCCCAGGGATTCTTCGGCCCGAACGAGACGGACGCGGCGCAGAGGGGCTTTTCGAGGAGGCTGCCCCAGGTCCCGGAGCGGGCCTGCTCATAGACGTCGAGCATCGTCCCGCCAGGGCAGGCCTTGGAGGGGGCGGTGACCACCAGCTGGTTGCTGTTCCCGTCGTAGAGGTGGCCCTGGCCGAAACAGGCTGCGGGGTCCTGTCCGAGCGCCAGGTCGAAGTCCCTGGCGATCTTGTGGCCCTTGGCGGCCAGCGGACCCTGGCACTGGGTGGCGATCGGAACGCCGCGCGGCGTCATAGCCGTGGCCGTGGCCGTGGCGGCGAAGGACAGGGCGGGGCAGGCCGCGAGGGCGGCGGCAAGGATCACGACGCGCATGGACATCTCCTGACTGGCAGTGGGCAAGGCGGCCATCGGCTCGCCGCGGTGTCAAACGGATTCGCCCCGCCAGACGGAGAGCCGTCACGAGGAGTCCGCAAGGCGCGGCTAAGCCTGTAGAAGACCCCGGCGAGTCGTTCCGGACCCGCCAGGAGTCGTCATGCCGCTATCCATGTCCCAGGCCTCGCAGCCGGTATTCATCCAGGGCCTGAAGGGCCTGATCACCGTGCTCGACAAGACCGCCGCCCATTGCGAGGCGAAGAAGATCGATCCGGCCGCCATCCTGCAGTTCCGGCTCTTCCCCGACATGCTGACCTTCACCCGCCAGGTGCAGCTGGCCAGCGAGTTCGCGCGCGGCTGTGCCGGCCGGCTTGGCGGCGTCGAGGTGTCGCCGCCGGAGAATACCGAGACCAGCTTCGCGGAGCTCAAGGCCCGGGTCGAAGCGGCCATCGCCTTCATCGCCGCCGTGCCGGCCGACAAGATCGACGGCGCCGAGGACCGCGACATCACCCTGATCCGCTACGGCGAAGCCAGCGTCGTGAAGGGCCAGCCCTATCTTTTGGGCCAGGCCATGCCCAACTTCTACTTCCACCTCACCACGGCCTATGCCATCGCGCGCCACAACGGCGTCGAAGTCGGCAAGGTCGACTTCCTAGGCGCGAACTGAGCGAGACCCGATGTCCGAAACCAACTCCTACACACCGCCAAAGGTCTGGACCTGGAACAAGGCCAACGGCGGCCGGTTCGCGAATATCAACCGCCCGATTGCCGGACCGACTCACGACAAGGACCTGCCAGTGGGTCGCCACCCGTTTCAGCTCTATTCGTTGGCCTCTCCCAACGGCGTGAAGGTCACGGTGCTGCTGGAGGAGTTGCTGGCCGCAGGGCATGCTGGGGCCGAATACGACGCGTGGCTCATCAACATCGGCGAGGGCGACCAGTTCGGTTCGGGCTTCGTGGCGGTGAATCCGAACTCCAAGATTCCGGCGCTGATGGACCTGAGCGGTCCCGAACCGATCCGGGTTTTCGAAAGCGGTGCGATCCTGATGCACCTCGCCGAGAAGTTCGGAGCGTTCCTGCCGACCGCGCCCGGCCCGCGCGCCGAAACGCTTTCCTGGCTGATGTGGCAGATGGGCTCGGCGCCTTTCCTGGGCGGCGGCTTCGGCCATTTCTACGCCTATGCGCCGTTCAAGATCGAGTACGCCATCGACCGCTATTCGATGGAGGTGAAACGTCAGCTGGACGTGCTCGACCGCAGGCTGGCCGACAACGAGTACCTGGCGGGGAAGGACTATACGATCGCCGACATGGCGGTCTGGCCTTGGTACGGCACGCTGGTTCAGGGCGGGGTCTACAACGACTCGGCCACCTTCCTGTCGGTGCACGAATACAAGAACGTCCTGCGTTGGGTCGCCCAGATCGGCGCTCGCCCGGCAGTGAAGCGGGGCCGGATGGTCAACCGCACCTTTGGCGACCCCGCCGAGCAGCTGCATGAGCGGCATGAGGCCAGCGACTTCGACACCAAGACCCAGGACAAGGTCGCCGCGGCGACCTGACCCTCGTCCCGGCTGGCCTGTTGCGGGCCAGTCGGGAGGGGGCTCCCAGGGGACCACTTGCCCCCGGCCGCCCCAACCGCCATATAGCCGCTCGGAGATCGGCGGCGGACGGACGCTTCGCCAACCTGGTCAGGGCCGGAAGGCAGCAGCCACAACGAATCACGCTCTGGGTTGTCGTTCGGTCTCCACCTTTTCCCCCAGCTTTCTGAGCACCCCTGCACTTTCGCGTGGCGCGGCGGCGGGGCGTGCACTTACATGTGAGCCATGGCCGATCAGGACGATCCCGCTGCCGACGAGCCGCCCCCCTGGCTTGAAGACGAGGGGCGCGAAGAGCCGTCGGAGCGTGACCCGAACGCGGTGGACATGTTTGGCGGCGCGCCGGCCTCCGTCCAGGCTCGAGGCGCCCCGACCATGAGCGGCGAGGCCGACGGCGGATCGGCGGCCTATACGGTCATCGCGCGCAAGTACCGGCCCAGGACTTTCGACGACCTCTATGGCCAGGAGGCCATGGTCCGGACGCTGACCAACGCCTTTTCGTCGGGACGGATCGCGCACGCCTTCATGCTGACCGGCGTGCGCGGGGTGGGGAAGACCACGACGGCCAGGCTGCTCGCCCGGGCGCTGAATTATGAGAGCGCCACGGTGCACGAGCCGCACCTGGACCTGCGCGAAGAGGGCATCCACTGCCAGGCGATCATCGAGGGGCGGCACATGGACGTGCTGGAGCTCGACGCCGCCTCGCGGACCAAGGTGGACGAGATGCGCGAGCTGCTGGACGGGGTGCGCTATGCGCCCGTCTCGGCGCGCTACAAGGTCTACATCATCGACGAAGTGCATATGCTGTCGACGGCGGCGTTCAATGCGCTGCTGAAGACCCTGGAAGAGCCGCCGCCGCACGCCAAGTTCATCTTCGCCACCACTGAAATCCGCAAGGTGCCGGTGACCATCCTGTCGCGGACCCAGCGGTTCGAC
>CANJLK010000039.1 GCA_947475465.1 Caulobacteraceae bacterium
AGGACAATCGCCAGGACACCGCCGCCTGCGTTTCTCTTTCCAATTCAACGATGTCAAAGACCGTGACTGCCTTTCGGCGGCCCCACTGTTTAGCGCCGGTGGTCGGCGGAGGCGGCTATCTAGTGGCCGGCCTCTTTCGTGTCAATCGATCCTTTCGGACTTTTTGCGAAGCTCCAGAAACCCCGAAGGAAAGCTGGAAATCGGCGCAAAATTCGCACCGGGCCGCCGAGGGGCAACCCTCATACAGTCGGTAACGAGTCGATTGAAGGCGCGGAACTTAGCGATTTCGATCCGAAACGCAAGGGCTTTTTGAAGCCCTCAGGTCCGCCTCGAAAAGGCGCCGCCCGAGCGGGAGGCGGTTACTAGGCGGCGCCCTTGTATGTGTCAATCGGATGAATGGCCCGCGGCGCCGATTTCCCGCTTTCCCGAGCCTTGCGCCCTGCCCTCGCGCCCGTATGAAGGGAGCGCACGCCCTCCTACATGGGGCGAAGGAGAGACAATGCTATCCCAGAAGGCCCGTTACGCGCTGCGTGCGCTGGTGGAGCTCGCCCGGGCCGATGGCGTGCAGCTTACCTCCGGCGAGATTGCCTTGCGCGCCGACGCGCCGCGCAAGTTCCTCGAGGCGATTCTCCTGGAGCTTTCGCGCAATCAGATCGTCACCAGCAAGCGCGGCAAGTTCGGCGGCTATCTCCTGGCCCGGCCGGGCGGCGAGATCAGCTTCGCCGAGGTGATCCGGGTGCTCGACGGCCCGCTGGCGCTCGCGCCCTGCGTCAGCCCGAGACTCGGCTTCAGGAAATGCGACGACTGCCCCGACCGCGAGGCCTGCTCCCTGCGTGAAGCCTTGCTGCGCGCCCGCGACGCCACAGCAGACGTCCTGGAGGCCTACAGCCTGGCTGACGCCGCAGTGTCTGGCGCTCCGGCGGCTCAGCTCGCGGCGATATAGGCCTTAAGGCCGTCGGCCTCGGCCTCGACCTCGGTGATCTTCGATTTCACCAGGTCGCCGATCGAGACGATGCCGACCAACCTCTCGTCGAGGCAGACCGGCAGGTGACGGATGCGCCGGTCGGTCATGCGCGAGAGCAGCGAATCAACCGTCTCTCCGGGCTTTGCGAACTGCACGTCGCGGGTCATGTAGCCGGCCACCGCCTGGGCGAGCGCGCCCGGGCCGCCTTCGACCACCGCGCGAACCACGTCGCGCTCTGAGACGATCCCCACTACCCGGTCGGCGTCCAGCACCACAAGCGCGCCGACCCGTCTGGAATGGAGAAGCGCTGACACCTCGGCGATGGTTTCTGCGGGCGCGACCGTGAACACGGTGTCGCCCTTGGACCGCAGGATCTGCGAAACAAGCATCGGGAGCCTCCCTTGCTCTCTACATGCTGGGAGAACACCGTCGCGCAGATTTTGCATGCCGACAAAACACCTGCGCGTGACAGGCCTGCAACATCAGGCGCCGGCCGTCAGGGGCGCGGCGTCAGCCGCCCGAAGGGCCCGATCAGCAACACGCCCACCGCGAACCCAGCCAGGTGCGCTTCCCAGGCCACGCCGGCGCTCCCTGAGCCGGGCAGGAAGGCGCCGCCGAACACCGCCATCAGCAGGTTGATAAAGATCCAGCCGCCGCCCATCCCCACGACCGCGCGGGAAAACAGCGGCCCCACCCGGCCGCCCCCGCCCATCAGCCGCGACGCCGCCCCCATCAAGCCCGAGACCGCGCCGGACGCGCCGACGATCAGACCCACGCCATGCGGATGGACTGCCGCATAGCCCAGGTTCCCGAGCACCCCGGTCAGCAGATAGAAGGCGAAGAACAGAAGCCCGCCCTCCAGCTTGGCTCCGAAGAACCGCGCCACGGGCGAGGCGAAGGCGAGCGCGAAGGCGCCGTTCATCAGGGCGTGCGCCCAGCTGCCGTGCAGGAAGATCGCAGTGATCACCGTCTGCCAGCTTCCCCGCCCCAGGTTGGTCGGAGCAAAGGCGTAGGCCTCGAGGATCGCATCCACGGGGAACAGGGTCTGGAGTCCATAACCCCCGACGATCAACGCCGTGACCGCGACCGCCTGCCAGGGCGCGTTGAACACCGGCTCGTGCGTCGGCCGCTCCTGGCGCTGTTGCGGCGGCTGGGGCGACGGCTGGTCGGACCAGGGTTGCGCCGGGGTTTCTTCGAAGTTGGACGTGGTCATGACCCCCATTTAGTCGCTTTGCGGCGCCGGCGCGACTATCCGCGCCCCTTGGCGGCGCCGTCTCGCCTTGCCCTCGCCACTTGGCTTGGCGATGGTGCGCGCCACTTTGCTCGCTAGGACCAATCGATGATCCGTTTCCCGCGCGTGGGCCTCGCGCTCGCCGCCGTTCTATCCCTGCTGGCCGCCGGCCAGGCCCCAGCCTCGATCTTCCATTGGTTCGGTCCGAAAGCGCCCGCCGCCCAGGCGCCCGCGGCCCTGCCCGCGACGTCGGTCGCCGCGCCCGAGACCAAGGCGCCAAGGCGCCGCGCCGGCGACCTGCCCGTCTGGCCGCAGGCGAGGAGCGATGTCCGCGCCGACCCCTCCACGCGCTTCGGGACCCTGCCCAACGGCATGCGCTTCGCGATACGCCGCCAGACTATCCCGGCCGGGGAAGCCTCGCTGCGCCTGTGGTTCAACGCCGGCTCGCTGATGGAGACCGACCAGCAGCGGGGCCTCGCCCACTTCCTGGAGCACATGGCCTTCAACGGCTCCAAGGCCGTGCCGGAAGGCGACATGGTCAAGATTCTCGAGCGCCTGGGTCTGGCCTTCGGCGCGGACACCAACGCCTCCACCAGCTTCGACGAGACTATCTACAAGCTCGACCTGCCCCACACCGACAAGGAGACGGTGGACACCTCGCTGATGCTCCTGCGCCAGGCCGCCGGCGACCTGACCATCGACCCCGGCGCCGTCGACCGCGAGCGCGGGGTGGTGCTCTCCGAGGAGCGGACCAGCGATAGCCCCTCCTATCGGGTCTATAAGGCCCGCCTGGGGTTCTGGCTGGACGGCCAGCGGATGCCGACCCGCTATCCCATCGGCCAGGTGGAGGTGCTGAAATCCGCCCCCGCCGGCCAGATCGCCGACTTCTACCGCCGCTACTATCGGCCCGAACGCGCCGTGATCGTGGCGGTGGGCGACTTTGACCCCGACGCCATGGAGGCCAAGATTCGCGCCCAGTTCGCCGACTGGCAGGCCCAGGGTCCGGCCGGCTCCGAGCCCGTGCTCGGCAAGGTCCGCGGCCGCAAGACCGAGGCCCGGCTGATGGTCGAGCCCGGCGCGCCGCTCAGCCTGCAGATCGCCTGGCTGCGCCCCTACGACGCGCGGCCCGACAGCCGGGCCAAGCGCCAGGCCGAACTGATCCAGCAACTGGGGTTCGCGGTGCTCAACCGCCGGTTCTCGGCCCTGTCACGATCGCCTGAGCCGCCGTTCATCGGCGCCTCCAGCTTCAAGACCGACCTGGGCCACTCCGCAGAGGTGACCATGGTCAATGTCGGCGCCGAGGCCGACCGCTGGCGCGCCGCCATGGCCGCTGTCGACCAGGAACAGCGCCGCGCGGTCCGCTATGGCGTGCGCCAGGACGAGCTTGACCGCGAGATCGCCGAGGTCCGCGCCAGCCTCAAGGCCGCCCTGGCCGGCGCCGCGACCCGCCGCCCGGCCGAGCTGGCCAATGAGATCGTAGGCTCGCTCTCCGACAACGAGGTGGTCACCGCGCCCGCCGACGACCTCGCCGACTTCGAGGCCGCCGTGAAGGATCTCAAGGCCGACACGGTTTCCGCCGCCCTGAAGTCCGCCTTCGCCGGCGAAGGCCCGCTGGTCTTCATGACCTCGCCCAAGCCTGTTCAGGGCGGCGACCAGGCCCTGCTGGCCGAACTGACCGCAGCCGAGAAGCTGGCCATCGCCGCGCCCACGGCCCCGCACGAGGTGGCCTGGCCGTACGAGAGCTTCGGCGAACCCGGCAAGGTGGTCGAGACCCGCGATGTCCTCGACCTCGACACCGTCTTCCTCCGCTTCCAGAACGGCGTGCGCCTGACCGTGAAACCCACCAAGTTCCGCGACGACGAGGTGCTGGTTCGGGTCAATATCGGCGATGGCCTGCAGGACCTGCCCAAGGACCGCCAGAGCCTCGCCTGGTTCGGCAGCGCCTTCATCGAGGGCGGCCTTAAGCAGATCTCCAGCGAGGACACCGAGCGGGTTCTCGCCTCAAAGGTCTACGGCGCGCGATTCGGGATCGGCGAGGACAGCTTCGTCCTCACCGGCGCGACCCGCACCGACGACCTGGCCACCCAGATGCAGGTCCTGGCCGCCTACGCCGCCGACGCCGGCTGGCGCAGCGAGGCCTTCCAGCGCCTGAAGACCGCCGGCAAGACCCTCCACGACCAGATGGAGGCCACCGATTCGGGCGTGCTCGGCCGCGAACTGTCCGGCCTGCTGCACAATGGCGACCGCCGCTTCACCTTCCCCAGCCGCGACGACATCGCCCGCGCGCAGCTCACCGATCTTCAAGCTCAGGTCGCCCCGCACCTGGCCCGCGACCCAATCGAGGTGGTGATCATCGGCGATATCAGCGTGGAAAAGGCCACCGAGGCCGTGGCCCGAACCTTTGGCGCCCTGGCACAGCGCGATCCCGAGCGGCCCCCGCCCGCGGCCCAGCTGCAGGTCGCCTTCCCCGCCGGCGTCGCCCAGCCGGTGACCTTCACCCACAAGGGCCGCGCCGATCAGGCCATCGGCTACCTGGCCTGGCCCACCACCGACTACTGGGCAAATCCGCAGCGCGCGCTCGACACCGACATCCTGGGCGAGGTCATGCAGCTTCGCCTGATCGACGAGCTGCGCGAGGCCCAGGGCGCCACCTACAGCCCATCGGTCAGCTACAGCCACTCCACCACCTGGCCCGGCTGGGGCTATCTGTCGGCCAATGTCGAGGTGCCGCCCGCCAAGCTGGCCGGCTTCTTCGCCGACGCCCAGAAGATCGCCATGGACCTGCGCACCAAACCCGTCAGCGCCGACGAGCTGGACCGGGCCAAGAAGCCGCGCATCGACCGCATTGAGAAGTCGCAGGTCACCAACCAGTACTGGCTGGCCGACCTCTCCGGCGCCCAGGCCGATCCGCGCCGCCTCGATTCGATCCGCCAGATGCTGCCCGGCACCCAGCGGGTCACCGCCGCCGACGTCCAGAAAGCCGCCGAATTCGTCCTCAACGACGCCAAGGCCTTCCGGATCGTCGTGGAGCCGGCAAGGAAGTAGGGCGTCCTAACCCCTGGGCGGACTACGCCGCGACCGCCGCATCCTCCGGCGCCAACGCCGCCCGGCCTCGGATGACGTCGGCGATCTTCTCGGCGATCATGATGGTGGGCGCGTTGGTGTTGCCGCCCACCAGGGTCGGCATGACCGAGGCGTCGACGACCCGCAGCCCGCTCAACCCCTGCACGCGGCATTCGGCGTCGACCACCGCCATCGGATCGCCCGTCGTCCCCATCCGGCAGGTGCCGACCGGGTGATAGATCGTCTCGGCGGTCCTGCGGATCCAGGCGTCGATCTCCGCGTCGGTCTGGACCGCCGCGCCCGGCGCGTACTCGGCGCCCCGGTAGGGATCGAGCGCCGGCTGGGCGGCCACCTTGCGCATCATCTTCACCCCTTCGCGGATGGCGCGCCGGTCTTCCTCCGCCGAGAGGTAGTTGGCGTGGATCGCCGGATCGTCCAGCGGATCGGCGGAACGCAGGCCGATCCGGCCCCGGCTCTCAGGGCGAAGCTGGCAGACATGGAAGGTGAAGCCGTCCTTGGCCACCTGGACCTTGCCGTGGTCCTGCATGATCGCCAGCACGGTGTGGACCTGCAGGTCCGGTCGGTCGAGGTCGGGACGCGAGCGCAGGAAGGCGCCCGATTCCAGGAAGTTCTGCCGACCGATACCCTTGCCGAACAGCATGTAGCCCAGGCCGATGCTCAGGGTTTTGATCAGGCCCTTGCGCTGGGAATAGAGGGTGATCGGCTTGGGGCACTCCCACGACAGGCAGACGTCCAGGTGGTCCTGCAGATTGGCCCCCACGCCCTTCAGCGACTTGACCACCGCGATCCCGTGGGTCGCCAGTTCGTCAGGGTCGCCGATGCCGGAAAGCTGCAGGATATGCGGTGACTGCACGGCCCCGGCGCAGAGCAGCACCTCGGCGTCCGCGCGGACGATCCGCCTTTCCTTGGTCTTGGCGTCCATCAGCTCGACGCCGGTCGCCCGGCCGTCCTCGACCACGATCCGCACCGTGCGGGTGTCGGTCAGGCAGGTCAGGTTCGGCCGCCCCAGCGCCGGATGCAGATAGCCCTTGGCCGCGCTCCACCGTTGCCCGTCGTGGATGGTCAGCTGATAGGGACCGAAGCCCTCCTGCTGGAAGCCGTTGAAGTCCCGGGTCAGCGGATAACCGGCCTCCCCGCCCGCCTGGATCGTCGCGGCATAGATCGGGTTGGGCGTGGAGGCCTTGGAAACCTTTAGAGGCCCCTCGCCGCCGTGCCACGGGTCACCGCCACCCTCGAAACTCTCCGACTTCTTGAAGTAGGGCAGGACGTCGGCGTAGCCCCAGCCGGGCAGGCCCATCTGGCGCCACTGGTCATAGTCGCGCGCGTGGCCGCGGATGTAGATCATCCCGTTGATCGACGAGGAGCCGCCCCAGCCCCGGCCCCTGGGCCACCATAGCTTGCGGCCCTCCAGGTTTGCCTCCGGCTCGGTCCAGAAGCCCCAGTTGTAGGGCCCGTCCTTGCTGATCAGCTCGCCGACGCCGGCCGGCATCTTCACCAGCAGGGCGTTATCCTTGCCGCCCGCCTCCACCAGCAGGACCCGCGCGCCGGCGTCTTCCGTGAGCCGGTTGGCCAGGACGCAACCGGCCGAACCCGCGCCGATGATGATGTAGTCGTAGCGTTCCATGCGGCGGATCCGTCCCTAACCATCGTTTAGTTTGGGCCAAACCTGACGCAGGCGTCACTTTCTGGCAAGCGCTATGCCGGGCGCAGGTCACGCCGGTACCGCTTCCAGTTATCCACATAGTGCTGGGCGCCGGCCGACATCATCGCGGCCTGCTCCGGCGACAGTTCGCGCACCACCTTGCCCGGTGCACCCATCACCAGGGAATTGTCGGGGATTTCCTTGCCTTCGGTGATCAGACAGTTGGCGCCGATCAGGCAGTTCTTCCCGATCTTCGCCCCGTTCAGCACGATGGCGCCGATGCCTATCAGCGAACCGTCGCCGATGGTGCAGCCGTGCAGCATCACCAGGTGCCCCACCGTGACATTGGCGCCCAGGATCAGAGGTGAGCCGGTGTCGGTGTGCAGCACGCTGTTGTCCTGCACATTGGAGCCCTCGCCGATGACGATGGGATCGTTGTCGCCGCGCAGGGTCGCGCCCCACCAGACCGAGGCGTTCTTCTTCAATATGACTCGCCCGATTACGGCCGCGGTCGGCGCAATCCAGTATTCGTCCTCGTTGGGCAATTCCGGTGCAACGCCGCCCAAGTTATAGACACTCATCCGCACACCCCGTTTCTTGCGATTCCTGACGCCACGGGCTTCCTTTAACGAAACCGAAACCACGTTAGGATCATTCTAGTCGGGCGATTCGAGCGGGCGATACCCCTATCGATCCTCGCCGCGGGCCCAAGTCGGTCCCGCGACCCGCGCTGGATGGAGTTGATGGCGCTGAACCAGTTGGCTTCACGAGGGGCTCCGCCCCCCGGCACAGCGCAGGACGGCGAGCCGCCAGGCTGTGAACGCCGTCGCACCCATCCAGACCTGACCACCCGAAGGGCGCTCCATTGCGGAGACGCCCTTTTTTCTTGCCCCGCATTTCCTGGGGTCAACGGAGGCTTTTCATGACCAAGCGAGCCCTGAAGCGACAGCTGCGCGAAGGCGCGTTCGACGCCGGACAGTTCGAGGGGGACGATAAAATCCGTCGCCTGCCGCTTGATCGAGCCTGGTCACCGCTCAACCATCATAACGACGACCGCGAGCAGAGTTACGTCAAGACGATCAAGGCCAAATCCCCCGGCCAGCAGCAGCTCATCGAAGCCATTGACGCCAAGAACCTGGTCATGGCGCTGGGCCCGGCCGGCACCGGCAAGACCTACCTCGCCATCGCCAAGGCGGTGGAAGCCCTGGAAAGCGGCAGCGTCGGCCGCATCGTGCTGTCCCGCCCGGCCGTCGAGGCCGGCGAATCCATCGGCTACCTGCCCGGCGACGCGGAGGACAAGCTCGCCCCCTACCTGCGCCCGCTCTACGACGCGCTGTCCGACCGGCTCTCCATGAAGCGGGTCCGGGCCCTGATGGCCGAGGGCGCCATCGAGATCGCGCCCGTGGGCTTCATGCGCGGCCGCACCCTCAACAACGCCTTCGTGGTCATCGATGAGGCGCAGAACTGCACCTACACCCAGCTCAAGATGCTGCTCACCCGGCTGGGCTGGCACTCGACCATGGTGGTCACAGGCGACCCCGACCAGTCCGACCTCCTGCCGGAATTCTCGGGCCTCGGCCCCGTCGCCACGAAACTGGAGGCGGTGGGCAACATCGCCGTCGTCCGCCTCGCCGACCGCGACATCGTCCGCCACCCCCTGGTCGCCGAGATGCTGGGCGTCCTCTAGCCAACGAATTCCGGCTTCCCGCCCTCACAGGCGGGGAGCCGGCCCCGCTTGATCCCCGGCCGCGCCCTCGATAGATAGTTAGGCAACCTAACAATCACGCGAGTCTGTCGCCATGTCCGCGGCCGCGGCTGAATCTGTCGATGTCCTCTCCCTCGCCGAGCAGCTGCGCGGCCCGGTGCTGCGGCTGTCGCGACGCCTGCGTCAGGAATCGCACAAGGTCGGTCTGTCGGCCCAGGACGCGGTGATCCTGGCCTATATCCGCAACCATCCCGGGGTCGGCGTCAGCGCCCTGGCTGACTTCGACCAGACCTCCCGGCCCAACATGAGCAGCCATGTGAAGCGGCTTGAAGGCCTGGGCTGGATCAGCCGGGCCGAGGATGCGGCGGACGGGCGGCGCTCGGGCCTCACCATCACCGCGGCCGGCGCGCGCAAGGTCGACGCGCTCAAGCGTTACCGCAACGACTGGCTGGCCGCCCGGCTGGCCCGGCTTACCCCCGCCGAACGCGACAGTCTGGCCGGCGCGGCCGGGGCCCTGCTCAAGCTCGTGGCGCTGGACGCATGAGCCGCGCCGACACCCTGGCCGAGGAACTGATCGAGGAGCCGCTCCTCGACGCCGAAGCCATCGAGTCCATGCCCACCCCGCCCAGCGTCGGCCAGTCGCGGGTGCAGAGCTGGATCGTGCCGGCGATCATCGGCTCGGCGCTGCTGATGCAGACCATCGAGAGCACGGTCATCACCAACGCCGTGCCCACCATGGCCCGGGCCCTGCGGGAGGACCCGCTTCGCCTCAACATGGCCATCACCATGTACCTGCTGGCCTCGGCGGTCTGCCTGCCGCTGGGCGGCTGGGTGGCTGACAAGTTCGGCGCCAAGCGCGTGTTCATGGCCTCGATGGTGCTGTTCGCCCTGTCGTCAGCCGCCTGCGGCTTCGCCCAGAGTCTGGGCCAGTTGATAGCCGGCCGTGTCCTGCAGGGCGCGGCGGCCGCCCTGATGGTCCCGGTGGGGCGACTGGTCCTCCTCCGCACCACGCCCAAGTCGGAGCTGGTGGGCGCCATGTCGATCCTCACCATGCCCGCCCTGATGGGGCCGGTGCTAGGCCCGGTCCTCGGCGGCTTCATCGTCACCTACTTCAACTGGCGCTGGATCTTTTTCATCAACCTGCCCATCGCCTTCGTGGGCGTGCTGCTGGTCCGGGCCTTCGTGCCCACGGTCAAGGAACAGGTGGTGTCGCCGCTGGACTGGCCAGGCGTCGGGCTGACGGGGTTGGGCCTGGCCGCCCTGATCTTCGGTTTCGAGAACCTGGGGCGCGACCTGCTGTCGCCCTGGGCCGTCGGCGGGCTCTTCGCCCTCACAGCGACCTGCTTCGGCGCCTATTGGCGCCACGCGCGTGGCAACCCGCACGCCATCATCGACCTGTCGATCTTCCGCGAGCAGACCTTCCGCGCCTCGATCATCGGCGGGGCCTTCATGCGAACCGCAAACGGCGCGGTCCCCTTCCTGATGGCCATGCTCCTGCAGATCGGCTTTGGCATGAACGCCTTCGCGGCGGGCGCCATCACCTTCGTCGGCGGCGCGGGCGCCCTGGTCATGAAGAGCACGGCTCCGCGCATCCTGCGCCGCTTCGGCTTCCGCTCCGTGCTGATCGTCAACGGCATCATCGTCGGCTCCAGCTTCATGGTCGCCGCGGCCTTCAGGCCCACCACTCCGCACTGGCTGCTGCTCATCGTCCTGGGCTTCTCCGGCTTCTTCCGCTCCCTGCAGTTCACCAGCCTGAACGGCATGACCTACGCCGACATCGACCAGCCAAGCATGAGCCGGGCCTCGACCGTCTCCTCGGTCGGCCAGCAGGTCACCCAGTCCATCGGCATCGGCCTCTCCGCCACCGTCCTGCACCTGGCCATGGTCGCCCGCGGCGGCGAGCGCCTGACGGCCCATGACGTCTCGCCGGGCTTCATCTTCATTGGCGTGCTGTCCCTGATTTCCATGTTCTGGTTCGCACCCCTGCCGAAGACCGCCGGGGACGAGATGAACAGCCGCGGGACCGCCGCCGCATGAACCGGGCCGAAACCGTCGCCGAGGAGCTGATCGAGGCGTCCGTCCTCGACGCGGAGGCCCTGCCCACCCCTCAGAGCGTCAAGGACTCTCACCTGCGGAGCTGGATCGTCCCGGCCATCATCGGCTCGGCCCTGCTGATGCAGCTCCTGGAAGCCACCGTCATCGCCAACGCCCTGCCGGCCATGGCCAAGGCCCTGCGCCAGGACCCGCTGCGGATGAACGCGGCGATCACCTACTTCCTCCTGGCCTCGGCGGTCTTCCTGCCGGCCAGCGGCTGGGTGGCCGACAAGTTCGGGGCGAGGCGAGTGTTCATGGCCTCGATGGTGCTGTTCGCCATCTCCTCGGCCGCCTGCGGCTTCGCCCAGAACATGCCCCAGCTGCTCGTCGGACGGGTCTTCCAGGGCCTGTCCTGCGCCCTGATGTCTCCGGTGGGCCGACTGGTCCTGCTGCGCACCACGCCGAAGTCGGAGCTGATCGGAGCCATGTCGGTGCTCACCATGCCGGCCCTGCTGGGGCCCATGCTGGGGCCGGTGCTCGGCGGGGCCATCGTCACCTTCTTCAACTGGCGCTGGATCTTCTTCATCAACCTGCCGATCGCCTTGGCCGGCGTGCTGCTGATCCGCGCCTTCGTGCCGGAGGTGAAGCCCCAGCCTGTGTCGCCGCTGGACTGGTGGGGCATCGTGCTCAGTGGCGCAGGGCTCGCCGCCCTGATCTTCGCCTTCGAGTCGGTCAGCCACAGCATGGTCTCCGTGCCGATTATCGCAGGCCTGTTCGTCTTCGCCGCCGTCAGCCTCGGCCTCTACCTGGGACATGCCAAGGGCAACCCGCACGCCATCATGGACCTGTCGGTGTTCCGCGAGCAGACGTTCACGGTGGCCACCATTGGCGGCTCCCTGCTGCGGACCGCCATGGGCGCCCTGCCCTTCCTCCTGGCCATGCTGTTGCAGGTGGGCTTCGGGCTGAGCGCATTCGCCGCGGGGCTGATGACCTTCATGGGCGGAGCGGGCTCGCTCGTCATGAAGAGCACGGCGCCCTGGATCCTGCGCCGCGTCGGCTTTCGGCCCGTGCTGCTCGCCAATGGCGTGATCGTCGCGGCGACCTTCATGGCCGCAGCCCTCTTCACGGCCCGCACGCCGCACGGGTTGATCCTGGTGGTCCTGGCGACGGCGGGGTTCTTCCGCTCGCTCCAGTTCTCCAGCCTCAACGCCCTGACCTACGCCGACATTGACCCGCCGCGGATGAGCGCGGCCTCCACCGTTTCCTCCGTCGGCCAGCAGCTGTCGCAGTCGGTGGGGATCGCCATCGCCGCCGGCGTGTTGCAGGCCGCCATGAAGGTGAACGGCGACAGCCGCCTGCTCGCCCGGGACGTCAGCCCGGCCTTCATCGTCATCGGCGTTCTGATCCTGATCTCGTTCATCTGGTACTTGCCGCTGCCCAGGAGCGTCGGCGACGAGATGAGCGGCCGGACCTGAGAACGCCCGCTGCTAGCCGCTGACTTCGGTCCAGGGCCGGTCGCGCCCGTCGGAAAGCTCCTCACGCCACTCGCCGGCCGCGGTCTCATAGACGATGCCGTGGGTATCGCCCGAGACCCGCTGTTCGCCCGCCGCGCGCTTGGCGGCCGCCAGCGCCGCGTCGTGGCTGGGAAACGTCTCCGAAAAGGAACCGTCGACCGTGTAGGCCCAGCCGCCATCGTGCTGGACGATCCTGTAGGTGACGTGGCTCATGAGTTTGGCTCCTGTTGGTCGCGCCAACATGGTCACTGCCAGGCGCCGGCGCCACTTCCGACTTGCCTTGTCGGCCCGGTCAGCGGGAAATCGCCCGATGAAACTGGCAATCCTTCTCGCCGCCGCCCTCGTGGCGCTTTCGGCTCCCGCCCGTGCGGCCCCCGACCCGGCCCCGGCCCGCGCTGTCCTGCCGTCCACCGTCCGGCCGGAACGTTACGACATCCGCATCACCCCCGACGCGCAGGCCCTGAGCTTCAAGGGCGCCGAGACCGTCACGCTCAGGGTGGCCAGGCCCACCGACCGCATCGTCCTAAACTCAGCCGACATAGCGTTCGGCCAGGTGACGCTGTCCGGCCGCGCGGAGACGCCCAAGGTCGAGCTCGATCCGGCGCGCCAGACCGCCGCCTTCGTCTTCGCCAAGCCGATCGCACCCGGCCGCTACCGCCTGTCAATCGACTACACCGGCCGACTCTACCAGCAGGCCTCTGGCTTCTTCGCCCTCGACTACGCCGGCCCCGCCGGCAAGCAGCGCGCGCTCTTCACCCAGTTCGAGAACTCCGACGCGCGCCGCTTCGCGCCCTCCTGGGACGAGCCGGGTGTGAAGGCGGTCTTCTCCCTCACCGTCGAGGCGCCCAAGGGCCAGCTGGCGGTCTCCAACATGCCCGTGGCGGCCACGACACCCTTGGCCGGCGGCGGCCAACTCGTCCGTTTCGCCGACACCCCCCGCATGAGCACCTACCTGCTGTTCCTGGCGCTCGGCGATTTCGAGCGCATCCACCGCCAGGTCGGCCCCACCGACGTGGGCGTCGTGGTTCGCCGCGGCATGTCCAGCCAGGCCCAGTTCGCCCTCGACGCCGCGGCCGAGCTCCTGCCCTTTTTCAACGACTATTTCGGCACGCCCTACCCGCTGCCCAAGCTCGACTTCATTGCCGGGCCGGGCCAGAGCCAGTTCTTCTCGGCCATGGAGAACTGGGGGGCGATCTACTACTTCGACTACGCCCTGCTGATCGATCCGAAGCTCTCGAGCGAGGCCGACCGCCAGAACGTCTACGTCGATATCGCCCACGAGATGGCCCACCAGTGGTTCGGCGATCTGGTGACCATGGCCTGGTGGGACGACCTGTGGCTCAACGAGGGCTTCGCCTCCTGGATGGAGAACAAGGCCACCGACCGCTTCCATCCCGAATGGAACATCTGGCTGCAGACCAAGGCCGGCGAACAGGCCGCCATGCGCACCGATGCGCGGACCGGGACCCACCCGGTGATCAGGCCCATTCCCGACGTCTTCGCCGCCTCCGGCGCCTTCGACTCCATCACCTACCAGAAGGGTCACGCGGTCATCCACATGCTGGAGACCTATGTGGGCGAGGACGTCTTCCGCGCCGGCGTGCGCCGCTACATGGCCCGCCACGCCTATGGGAACACCGTCACCGACGACTTCTGGGCCGAGATCGACGCCGTCTCGCCCCGGAAGGTCACGGCCATCGCCCATGACTTCACCCTCCAGGCCGGCGTGCCGCTGGTCAGCGCGTCGGCCGGTCCCAACGGCCTGACCCTCACCCAGGGCCGGTTCGGCGCCGATGCGGCGTCCAAGGCCCCGCGCGCCTGGCGAACCCCGGTGGTGGTCGAAGGCCTGCCCGCGCCCCTGACCGCCGTGGTCAGCGAGGGCAAGCCAGTCACCGCGCCGGCCCCGGCGGACGCGACGCCCCTGCTGAACGCCGGCCAGGCGGGCTATTTCCGCAGCGCCTACTCCCCTGACCTCTGGGCGCGGCTCGTCGGCCGGTTCGCCGGCCTGAAGCCCGACGACCAGCTTGGCCTGATCTACGACAGCCTGGCGCTCGGCCAGGCGGGCTACGTCCCGATGAGCAACTTCCTGGCCCTGGCCCGGCCGGCCCAGGACCTGACCGACCCCATCGTGCTGAAGGTCCTCACCACCCAGCTGGCCGGCCTCGACGACCTCTACCAGGACCAGCCGGGCCGCGCGGCCTTCCGCGCCTTCGCCCGCGCCCGCCTGGCGCCCGCCTTCGCCCGCCTCGGCTGGGACGCGAAGCCCGGGGAGCCGGACAACAACGCCCTGCTGCGCCGCAGCCTGATCGTCACCCTGGCCACCTTCGACGACGCCGAGGTGATCGCCGAGGCCAGGCGGCGTTTCGCGGCCTCTCTCACCGACCCGGCCAGCCTCACCGGCACGACCCGCCAGACCGTCCTGCAGATCGTCGCCGACCACGCCGACGCCCAGGCCTGGGACCAGATTCACGCCCTGGCGCTCAAGGCCACCGACACCGCCGACCGCACACGCCTCTACCGCTATCTGGGCCTTTCCCACGACCCGGCCCTGGCCGAGCGGGCGCTGGCCCTGGCGTTCGGCGCCGAGCCCTCGCCCACCGACGCGCCGGAGATCATCGCCGGCGTCGCCCGCGCCTTCCCCGACAAGGCCTACGCCGCCGCCCTGTCTAACCGCGCGGCGGTCGAGGCCATGCTGGAGCCCACCACCCGGGTCACCTTCTTCACGGGCCTGGCGTCCGGCTCCCGCGATGCGGCCATGCTGGCCCGCCTGGAGGCCTTCGCCGCCACCATCCCGCCGGCCACCCGAGGCGAGGTCGACAAGGCGGCGGCCGCCATCCGGTTCCGGTTCGAGATCGTCGAGAAACGCCTGCCCCAGGTGGACGCCTGGCTGGCGGTAAACCCCGGCTAGAGCGCAATCCGACGAAGTGGAGACCGGTTCGTCGGAAGATTGCGCGACAAAGCAAAAATTTAGAGCGCCGCTCCGATTCTATCGATGCGGATCACGCTCTAATCGCAGGGCGCGGTCTCGCCGGTCGAAAGGTCGATGCGGAAACACTGCCGCTCGCCGGTCTCGCAATCCTCGACCATCAAGGAGATCGCGTCGTCGGCGGCGGCCTCAAGATGGCGGTCATCCAGGAACTGCAGGGCGGCGTCCTCGAAGGTCAGGCCCTTGACCAGCGCAGCGCGCGACGGCGCCTCGTCCGCGCCATGGACGGAAAACCGGCGGTTCGGGTCGGCGGCAGACATCGGCGGCTCCTTTGCAGGCCCCTCAAACGCGCGAGGCCCGCAAAGGATTCCGTGAGGCGGCGACTAGAGCGTGATGTTGCTGAAATCGATGTCGGCGAGCGTCTTGCCCACGAGCGCGATGGCGTCCTCGGCCGACCCGTTGTTGTTGCCGGTGTCGACGAACAGCACCACGTCGGCGCCCACCTGCACCGCCACATAGTCCACCACCCCGCCCGCGATCTGGCCATCGGCGTAGGTCTTGGCGGCGGCGTAGTCGGCGGCCGAACTTTCCAGGTAGTTGCTCGCCGTGCCGGCGGCCAGGGGGAAGAAGTTGAAGGTGTCGACCGGCGCGCCGGTCGTCCCGCCCGTCCAGTCCTTGATCTGGTCGAGCGCCCCGGCGGTCACCCCGGAATCCCCGGCGATATAGACGAAGTGGTCGGCGCCCAGCCCGCCGAACATGATGTCCGCGCCTACGTCGCCGTCCACCGTGTCGTTGCCGTCCCCGGCCGTGATGGTGTCGTTCCCGGCGCCGCCGATCAGCGAGTCGTTGCCGATCCCGCCATCGAGGCTGTCGTTGCCCGCGCCTGCGTCGACGGTGTCATTGCCGTCGCCGGCGGTGATCACGTCGTTTCCAGTCCCCGCAGCGAGCAAGTCGTTGCCGGCCCCGCCATCGACGGTGTTCTCACCATTGGCCGCGGCGATGGTGTCGTTCCCGCCGCCGCCGACGATGTTGTCATTGCCGGTCCCGGAGATGATCGAGTCGTTGCCCTCACCGCCGTTCAGCACGTCCGTGCCGCCGCCGGTGTTGTCGATCGTGTCGTTGCCGTCGCCGGCGGTGACGCTGTCGTTGCCGGAACCGGCCATCAGGAAGTCATTTCCCAATCCGCCGTCGACGGTATCGGCCCCGCCGCCGGCCGAGACCGAGTCGTCGCCGTCGCCTCCGGTGATCACCTCCCCGTTCGTCGTATCGCCGGAGCCGATCAGGGTGTCGGCGCCGATGCCGCCGTCGAGGCTGTCGCCCCCGCCACCGGAAGATACAAGGCTGTCGTTGCCGTCGGCGCCGGTCAGGGTGTCCCGCCCGATGGAAAACGAGCGGATCGTGTCGTCGCCCGCGCCGCCGTCCAGCACGCCAACGAAGGTATTGAGGGCGGACCCCGAATTATAGATGATCTGGTCGTTGCCCAGGCCGCCGATCACCGAAAGGCTCGCATCGGCCCCCGTGATCGTGTCGTTGCCATCGCCGCCATCGATCGTGACGGCGCCGGTGAGCGCGGTCGAGACGATGCTGTCGTCGCCGCCTTCGCCGAAGATGGCGTCGCTGCCGCCGCCGCTGTTGATGGTGTCGTTGGCCAGGTTGCCGTTCAGGAAATCCGCGGCCGAACTGCCCTGGATCATGTCGTCACCCTGGCCGCCCAGCAGTGTGCTGGAGGTCGTCTCGCCGGCCGCGCTGATCGAGTCGTTGCCGATATTGCCGTTAATGAAATTCAGGCCCCCGCCGACGCTGATCGTGTCGTCGCCCTTGCCGCCGTACATGGTGTCGTTGCCGGGCCCGCCCACCAGACTGTCGTTGCCGGCGTTGCCCTGCAGCAGGTCGTTGCCGGCCCCGCCGTTCAGGGCGTCGTTGCCGTCCCCGCCGAACAGGGCGTCGCCATTGGCCGTCGCCCCGAAGGTCGCCCCGGCGTTGGTGTCGGCCGTGTCGTTACCCGTCGTGCCCACCACCAGGTTGGAGCCGTCCGGAAACACGAACTGGCCGTTCGCGCCAAAGCCCTCGCCATAGATTCCCGGGCCGAAGGTCACGGAAAGGCCGGTCGCGTTATCGATCAGGATCGCGGTGGCGGGTCCAGTCGGCGTGGCGGCCACGAAGGCCACCGTCATCTTGGCGGCGCTGGAGGCCGCGTTGGAGAACACCAGGACATCGGCGGCGGCGTTGAAGGCCAGCGCCTGAGCCGCGGTGATCGTATCGAATGTAAAGGTCGCCAAGGGACGCTCCCGTCAACTGCGCAAGCAGCGTCAGGCCCCCCCGAACGCGGCGACTGACCCGCACCGGGAACAGCCGCATTAACCTTGGGCGCCGCGTTCGTTGAACGCAATTCGGATTCGGCGCCGAGGGCCGATTTAGTCGCGTGTATCCGGCGCGCTCAGGCCTGGACGCCGGCCGGATAGACTCGGGGCCGCAGCGGCTGGATGCGCAGCGACAGGCCAGGCGCAACGCCCTTGGGCATGGTCGGACCGTGGGCTTCCAGCTCGAAGATCCGGCCCTCGATCAGGCACTCGATGCGCACGTCCGGACCGCGCTGCGCCACCGCCTTGACCTCGGCCGCCAGCCCGCGCCCGTCGCCGGGCCCGAACGCCACCTCGTCGGGGCGGAAATAGACGTCCACAGCCCCCTGCGGCGCGCCCGGCGGCGCCTTGGTCTCCCAGTCCGCGACGGTCAGGCGGTCGCCCGCCACCACGCCCTTCATCTGGCAGGCCGCGCCCAGGAAGTCGTAGATGAAGGGGTCGGCCGGGTTCTCATAGACCTCGTTGGGGGCGCCCAGCTGGATCAGCTCGCCGTTGCGCATGATCGCCACCCGGTCGGCGAGATCGAGCGCCTCCTCCTGGTCATGGGTCACGAACACGGTGGTCACGCCGGCCCGGTCGTGCAGGTCCCGCAGCCAGCGGCGAAGCTCGCGCCGCACCTGGGCGTCCAGCGCCCCGAACGGCTCGTCCAGCAGCAGCATCCTGGGCTCGATGGCGAGCGCGCGGGCCAAAGCCACCCGCTGCCGCTGGCCGCCGGACAGCTGCGCCGGATAGCGCTTGCCCAGGCCCTCCAGCTGCACCAGCGACAACAGGTCTGCAACCCGGTCGGCGACGTCCGACTTGCTGGGCCGCTCCTTGCGCGGCCGGACCGTCAAGCCGAAGGCGATGTTCTGGGCCACGGTCATGTGGCGGAACAGGGCATAGTGTTGGAACACCATCCCCACCTGGCGGCGGCGCACCGGCAGCGACAGGAAATCCTCGCCCCCGAACCGCACCTCGCCGGCGTCCGGCTTCTCCAGCCCCGCCAGCACCCGCAGCAACGTCGTCTTGCCAGACCCCGACGGCCCCAGCAGCGCCAGGAACTCCTTGTCGCGGGCCTGCAGGCTCACGCCATTCAGCGCCGGAAAGCGGCCGAACGACTTGGTGATCCCGCTGATCTCCAGGGAAGTCTCGGAAACCTGGTTCACGGGGACCTTAGTGTCTGCGGGTGGCTGAAAGTTCACCGGAATGACGCCATTCGAGGACGGTCTTGAGGACCAGGGTGACGAGCCCGAGGGACGCCAGGAGCGAGGCCGCGGCGAAGGCGCCGACGAAATCATAGTCATTGTAGAGCACCTCGACGTGAAGCGGGAGCGTCGTCGTCAGGCCGCGGATATGGCCGCTGACCACCGACACCGCCCCGAATTCGCCCATCGCGCGCGCGTTGCAGAGCAGGACGCCGTACAGCAGCGCCCACTTGATGTTGGGAAGGGTGATCTTCCAGAAGGTCGTGAACCCGCCGGCGCCAAGCGTCAGCGCCGCGGCCTCCTCGTCCGTCCCCTGGTCCTGCATCAGCGGGATCAGCTCGCGGGCCACGAACGGGAAGGTCACCAGTATGGTCGCCAGCACCAGGCCGGTGGTGGCGAAGATGATCTTGACGTCGTGGTCGATCAGCCACTCGCCGAACCAGCCCTGTGAGCCGAAGATCAGCACCCAGACCAGGCCCGAGACCACCGGCGACATGGAGAACGGCAGGTCGATCAGGGTGAGCAGGAAGCCCTTCCCCTTGAACTCGAACTTGGCGATCACCCAGGCGGCGGCCACCCCGAAGATCGCGTTCAGCGGCACGGAGATCGAGGCCACGAGCAGGGTCAGCTTCACCGCCGCCACGGCGTCCGGCTCGGAGATCGAGGCCCAGTAGCGACCAAGCCCCTTGGACAGGGCGTCGTGGAACACCGTCACCAGCGGCATGATCACCAGCAGGGCCATCACCGCCACGGACGCCACGACCAGCAGGATGGAGAGGCCCGGCAGGCGGATGCGCGAGGGCGGCGCCGGGGGCCGCTCGATCGGCGGCCGGGTGACGTGATGGGTGTCGAGGACCGTCATGCGCGCCCCCGGCGGGCGAAGGCCATCTGGGCGGCGTTGATCAGCAGCAGGCTGCCGAAGGCGATCACCACCATCAGCAGGCCGACGGCCGCGGCGCCGGCATAGTCGTATTCCTCAAGCTTGATGGTGATGATTAGCGGCGCGATCTCGGTCTTCATCGGCAGGTTGCCGGCGATGAACACCACCGAACCGTACTCGCCGACCGCGCGGGCGAAGGCCAGGCTGACGCCCGAGATCAGCGACGGCGCGAGGGCCGGCAGGATCACCAGGGCGGCGCGCTGCAGGCTGTTGGCGCCCAGCGTCTGGGCGGCCTCCTCGACCTCCTTGTCGAGTTCCTGCAGCACCGGCTGGATGGCGCGCACCACGAACGGCAGGCCGATGAAGACGAGCGCGATGAAGATGCCGAGCGGCGAATAGGCGGTCTTGATCCCGAACCGCGCGGCCAGGGCTCCCATTGGCCCCGATGGCGCGTAGATGGCGGTGAGCGCGATGCCGGCCACCGCCGTGGGCAGGGCGAAGGGAAGGTCCACCAGAGCGTCAAGAATACGCCGGCCGGGGAATTCATACCGGGTCAGGGTCCAGGCGATCAGCAGGCCCAGCGGCGCATTGAGCAGGGCCGCCAGGGCCGACAGGCCGAAGCTGAGCTTCAGCGCCGCCGCGACCCGGGGCGCCGTAAGCTCGTGCAGCACCCCGCCCAGCCCCAGTTCCCAGGGCCGAAGCGCAAGCGCGGTCACCGGCACGATGACCATCGCCGCCAGGTAGATCAGGGTGATCGCCATCGCCAGGGAGAAGCCCGGCAGGATCGAGTGCTGCACCCACGAAAAGCGCGGCCGCCGGGGACCGGCGGCCGCGAGTCTCGCACCCGGAACGGAGTCCGGGCTGGGGAGGAAGGTCTGGTCTGTCACCCGGGCTTATAGATCTGGTCGAAGACGCCGCCGTCGGCGAAGTGCGTCGCCTGGGCCTTGGTCCAGCCGCCGAAGGGGTCGTTGATGGTGACGAGCGGGATCTGCTTGAAGCTGGCGGCGTATTTCGCCGCCGCCGCCGCGCCGCGCGGCCGGTAGTGGTTCTTGCCGATGATGTCCTGAGCCGTCTCGGTATAGAGGAAGTTCAGGTAGAACTCCGCCGCGGCCCGGGTCTTGTGCCGGTCAACGTTCTTATCGACTAGCGCCACGGGGGGCTCCGCCAGGATCGAGCTCGAAGGATAGACGATCTCGAAGTTCGGGCCGAACTCGTCGATCGTCAGGTGAGCCTCGTTCTCCCACGACAGCAGCACGTCGCCAAGACGCCGTTGCGCAAAGGTCGTGGTGGAATCCCGCGCACCGGTCCCCAGGACCGGCACGTTCTTGAAAAGCTTGGTGATGTAATCGCGCGCCGCCGCATCGCCGCCGCGCTTGAGGCCGTGGGCATAGGCCGCCAGATAGGCCCAGCGCGCGCCGCCCGAGGTTTTCGGGTTGGGTGTGATGACCTGGACGCCCGGCTTCACCAAATGCGGCCAGTCGCGGATCTTCCAGGGGTTGCCCTTGCGCACCAGGAACACGATCGTCGAGGTATAGGGGGTCGAATTGCCCGGCAGCCGCGACTGCCAGTTGGCCGGCAGCAGGCGCGCGCGCTTGGCGATCTCGTCGATGTCGCCGGCTAGCGCGAGGGTCACGACGTCGGCCTGCAGGCCATCGATCACCGCCCGGGCCTGCTTGCCGGAACCGCCGTGGCTCTGGTTGACGACGATGTCGGCCCCACCCTTGGACTTCCAGGAGGCGATGAAGGCGGCGTTGATCTGCTTGTAGAGCTCCCGCGTCGGATCGTAGCTGACGTTCAGCAGGGTGATCGGTCCGCTGGCGGCCTGGGCGGCGGCGCCCAGAAGTGGCGCGGCGGCCAGGCCCGCGCCTGAGGCGATCAGGGCGCGGCGGGTCGGATGAGAAAGGGTCATCGGTTTAATTCCTGTCGAAAAGGATCAGAACGCGAACTGGCTGCGGAAGGAGACGACATTGACGTCTTCTCCGATACGGGCGCCGGCGGCGTTGAGCCGGTCGATCTTCGCCCACTGGTAATCCAACAGAAGCCGAACGAAGGAGTTCGGATACCAGTTCAGGCCCAGAGTGGTGATTTTCTGCTCGCCGCCGCGGATGCCGCCGGCCGGCGCCGCCGTCCCGGCATTGCCGGACCTGTCGTTGAGGTCGAGCAGACTGTAGCGGGCGGCGATTTCCCAGGCCCCGAAGCCGCCGGTCGCGGGATTGAAGGTCTTCGTCGGCTTGATGCCGTTGAAGCCGCCGTTGGCGTTGCTCCAGACGCGATGCTCGCCGGTCAGCGTCCAGGCGCCTTGCAGGTACCAGCCGCTGAACGACGGATCGAAGGGTGAGACCCCCGTACGGCTGACGTCGATCTGATACCACTCGCTGGCCGCGTAGAGGTTCTTCCAGCTGGCCCCGGCTTCCAGACCAAGGGCCGTCAGCCCATCGGCCGCGATCGCGCCGGTGTCCACGAGCCGCGTCCCACTGACCCGCAGCTCAGGCCGCTCCTGCAGGCGGATCGCCTTGGCGACGGCGGAGCCCGCGGCGGTGTCGGCCGGATCCAGCACATCCTGGAAGTTCACGCCCAGGTGGACGTCGTAGTCCGCGTCGTGCAGCACATTGTAGGCGCCGCGCAGCAGGATGCCGGACTGCTGGTTGAATTCGGCGGTGGCCGGAACGCCCACCACCTTGCCGGTCCAGACAGCCGACCCGTACCAGCGTTGGCCGCGCGAGAAGATACCCACCCCGGCGCGGCCGTCGCCGGCCGCCTGGCTTCGCACCAGTTCGGCGATCGCACCGCGTTCCAGGAACAGTTCGTCGGTGTTGCTGGTGGCGTCTTCCAGGCCCGCGGGCGTCGCCCAGGCGCCGGCCCGGATATGGAAGTCCTCAAGGCCGAAGGGATGGAAGCCGGCGTAATCCAGGTAAGCCTGGTTGAGGATCGCGGATTCGCCGCCGCTGCCGCCGAACTCGCCCCAAAGGCCGTAGCTCCAGTCCTTGAACGCCGTGCCCTCGATGCCCAGGCGGACGCGGCGGAAGTTGGTGCCGGACACCAGGTCGTTGGCCGTGGTCAGCGGGCTGACGTCATACTTGGCCGCGTCGAACTGGCCGACCGTGCGCACCGCGAACTTGAAGGCGCCGTCGGCGGAGGTGAAGGTGGGCCGCCCGTTGCTCAGGGTCGCCACCGGCTGCGCGGCCTGGGTGTCGCGGATCGCCTGGGTGGAGCCGGCGACGCCCGCCTTCAGGTCGGCAATCTGGTCTTCCAGTTCCTGATTCTGCCGCTCCAGAGCGTCGAGGCGCGCGGAGAGCGCCAGGGCCTGCTCCTGGCTGATGCCGCTGGTGTTGGTCGGCGCCGTCGACACCGCCTGAGCCATGGCGGCGGGAGCCGCGCCGCAAAGCAGCGCGGCCATGGCGGCGGCGCGGGCGGAACGGCGAAGGATGGCAGGCGCGGTCATAGGCTTTCAGTCCCCTCATTTCTTGAGGGCAACCTAAGCCGTCTATTCCTATGATCGTACTCGGATTAACCTGAGGGGCAGTTCAGAAAAACTGAAAGCCCTACTCCGCCGCTAGGAATGGCCGGCCAGCCGTCAGCGCGGTCTTGGCGGCCAGGTCGCGCTTAGCCGCCTCGTATTCCGCCGAGAGCCGGTCCACCAGGTCGCCGGCGCTCAGCACATCCTTGACAGCCCCGATTCCCTGGCCGGCGCCCCAGATATCCTTCCAGGCCTTGGCCGGCCGGGCGGAGCCGAAATCCATCGCCGAGGCGTCCGAGGTCGCCAGGTTGTCCGGATCGAGGCCAGCTGCGCGGATCGACGGCTTCAGATAGTTGCCGTGAATCCCAGTGAACAGGTTTGTGTAGACGATGTCCTCCCCCGAGGAGGCCGCGATCATGTCCTTGTAGCCCTGGACGGCGTTGGCCTCCTGCGTGGCGATGAAGGCCGATCCGACATAGGCCAGGTCCGCGCCCATGGCCTGGGCCGCGAGCACCGAGCGCCCGTGGGCGATGGCCCCCGACAACGCCACCGGCCCGTCGAACCACTCGCGGATGCCCTGGATCAGGGCGAAGGGCGACAGCTGGCCGGCATGGCCGCCCGCGCCCGCCGCCACCGGGATCAGCCCGTCGGCGCCCTTCTCGATGGCCTTCCGGGAAAAGCGGTCATTGATGACGTCGTGCAGCACCGTGCCGCCATAGGAGTGGACGGCGGCGTTCACGTCCTCCCGCGCGCCCAGGGAGGTGATCACGATCGGCGCCTTCCACTTCGTCGAGGCCTCCACGTCGTGTTCCAGCCGGTCGTTGGACTTGTGGACGATGTGATTCACCGCGAAGGGCGCGGACGGCGACTCCGGATGGTCGCGGTCCCAGGCCGCCAGTTCCTCGGTGATCCGGTGCAGCCATTCGTCCAGCATGGCCGCCGGCCGGGCGTTCAGCGCGGGGAACGAGCCCACGACGCCGGCCTTGCACTGGGCGATCACCAGGTCCGGGCCTGAGACGATGAACATCGGACTGCAGATCACCGGCAGGCGAAGGCGGTCACGCAGGACGGGCGGCAGGGCCATCGAAACCTCATGTGTTTATATTTACATCGTACGCGAGAACACCGGCGCGGCAAGTGTCGCGCGTCCTTCAGCGCCGGTGAAGACCTGACCCGGCGTGACCTTGACGTAGGCGCCCTGTCGGGACCATTTCCGCCCATGGCCGACGACCTTCCCCTAGCGGACAATTTCGCCCCCGCCACCGAGGCGGACTGGCGCGCCCTGGTCGACAAGACCCTTGGCGACGCCCCCTTCGAGAGCCTGAGCAAGACGACGCTCGAAGGCCTTCCCATCGCCCCGCTCTATCCGCAGGCGGCCAGGCCCAATGCCCCGGCCCGCGCGGTGGACGCCGAGCGGCCCTGGGAAATCGCGGTCCTCACCGCCCACCCGGACCCCGTGCGCGCCAATTCCGAGATCCTGCGCGACCTGGAAGGCGGCGCGGCCGCGGCCACAGTCGCCATCGACCCCACGGGCAAGGCCGGGGTCGCCATCGGCTCGGCCCAGGACCTGGCCCGCGCCCTTGAGGGCGTCATCCTGGAGCTGGCGCCCGTCGCCCTGGACGCCGGCTTCCTGGGCCCCCAGGCCGCCGACTGGCTGGGCGCCGCGGCCAAGGCCTCGCCCAGCGCCCTGCTGCGCTTTCACCTCGACCCGCTGAGCGCGCTGGCCCGGGCCGGCGCCAGTCCCGGGCCCATCGAGGCTCACCTGATCTCGGCCGCCACCGTCGCGCGGCGCCTGGCGGACACCTATCCGCAGGCTCAGCTTTTCCTGGCGTCGGGCCGCGCGGTCCATGAGGCCGGCGGCGGCGAGGCCGAGGAAGTCGCCTTCGCCACGGCCGCCGCGCTCGCCTACGCCAAGGCCCTGGTCCGCGCCGGCCTGCCGATGGCCGACGCCTTCGCCCGCATCACGCTCGGCCTCAGCGCCGACGCCGACTATTTCCTGACCATCGCCAAGCTGCGCGCCGCCCGCGCGGTGTGGGCCCGGCTGGCAGGCGCCTGCGGGGCCGAGACCACGGCGCGCATTGAGGCCCGCTCCTCGCGCCGCATGCTGACCGCCAAGGACGCCTGGACCAACATGATCCGGCTGACGGCGGCGGGCTTCGGCGCGGCGGTCGGCGGCGCGGACGCCGTCATCCTCGGCAATTTCACCGACGCGCTCGGCCTGCCCACCGCCTTCGCCCGCCGCCAGAGCCGCAACGCCCAGCTGGTGCTGATGGAGGAAGGCCACGTCGGACGCGTCGCCGATCCGGCCGCCGGCTCCGGCTATGTGGAAGCCCTCACCGACGAGATCGCCCGCGAAGCCTGGACCCGCTTCCAGGCCATCGAGGCCGCCGGCGGCCTCGCCGCCGCCCTGCAGTCGGGCTTGGTCGCCCAGGCGGTCCAGACCGCCAACGCCGCCCGCGGCGAGCCGCGCATCATCGGTGTCACCGCCTTCCCGCCGGCCAAGGACACCGCCGTGGAGGTGGAGATCGCCGCCGCCCGCGCCGTGGCCGCGCCCTCGCCCACCCTGCCGGGCCCCGACACGGCCTGCCCGCCCTTGAAGCCCATGCGGGTTTCGGAGCCCTTCGAATGAGCGCCTTCCCCGATTTCGCCGCCCTGCCCTTCGGCGACCTTCCATCGACCACGCCGCAAACCGGCGGCCTGTGGGAGACACCCGAGGGCATCGCCGTGCGCGCCGCCTACGGTCCGGCCGACACCGCGGGCCTCGACACAATTTCCGGCTATCCGGGCCTGGCGCCGTTCCTGCGCGGCCCCTACCCGACCATGTACCTCACCAACCCGTGGACCATCCGCCAGTACGCGGGCTTCTCCACGGCCGAGGATTCCAACGCCTTCTACCGCCGCAACCTGGCGGCCGGTCAGAAGGGCCTTTCGGTCGCCTTCGACCTGGCGACCCACCGGGGCTACGATTCCGACCACCCGCGGGTGAAGGGCGATGTCGGCATGGCGGGCGTCGCCATCGATTCGATCTACGACATGCGCACATTGTTCGACGGCATCCCGCTCGACAGCATGAGCGTCTCGATGACCATGAACGGCGCGGTGCTGCCGATCCTGGCGCTCTACATCGTGGCGGGCGAGGAACAGGGCGTGCCGCACGCCAAGCTCTCCGGCACCATCCAGAACGACATCCTGAAGGAGTTCCTGACCCGGAACACCTACATCTATCCGCCCCGCCCCTCGATGCGCATCATCTCCGACATCTTCGCGTACACTTCG
>CANJLK010000040.1 GCA_947475465.1 Caulobacteraceae bacterium
ACCGACACCCGCGGCTCCGGCGTGCTCAACCGCGTGTTCAGCCACTACGAGCCCTACAAGGGCGCCATCGACGCCGGCCGCAAGGGCGTGCTGGTCTCCAACTCGGATGGGGAAACCGTCGCCTTCGCCCTGTGGAATCTCGAGGATCGCGGCACCATGTTCGTGGGCGGCGGCGAGAAGACCTATCAGGGCATGATCATCGGCGAGAACTCCCGCCAGGACGACCTGGACGTCAATCCGCTGAAGTCCAAGCAGCTCACCAACATCCGCTCGGCCGGCAAGGACGAGGCCGTGCGCCTGGTCCCGCCGCGCCGCCCGACCCTCGAACAGGCCATCGCCTACATCGAGGAAGACGAGCTGGTGGAGGTGACCCCCAAGTCCATCCGCCTGCGCAAGCGCGTCCTGAACCCCTCCTTCCGCAAGAAGCGCGTCAAGGAAGAGTAGGTCGCTATCGTCATCCTTCGGTCGGCGGACCGGAGAATGACGATTTTGGGAATGGGCGCGAATGCAGTGGACGCTTCGGTCATCGGCGTGACACGACTTCGGTCTATGGAGCCTGCCATGTCCCTCGCCCCCGCCACAACCAAGCCCCCCCGCCACTACCCCACCCCGGCCGCCAAGTGCGCGGACCTGGTGGTGCATATCGTCGGCCTGACGCTGGCGCTGGTGGGCGGGGTGATCCTGCTCTTCCTGGCGATCCGCGCGGGCTCGATCAGCCAGGTGGTGGGCGTGGCGATCTATGCGGCGGGCGTGGTGGCCATGCTGGCCTTCTCCACCGCCTACAACTTCGCCAAGGCGCGCTACCGCCCGGTCCTGCGCAGGCTCGACCATGCCGGCATCTTCCTGATGATCGCCGGATCCTACACCCCCTTCACCATCCACAACCTCACCGGCGGCTGGCGTCTGGGCATGACCATCGCCGTCTGGTCGATCGCCGGCATCGGCGCGCTGGGCAAGCTCTTCGCCCCCCGGGTCGACCGCAAGCTGTGGGTCGCGGTCTACCTGGCGCTCGGCTGGCTGGTGGTGGTGGCGCTCAAGCCGATGATCGACAGCGTCTACTGGGTGGCCCTGCTGCTGCTGGTGGCCGGCGGCGTGCTCTATTCCACCGGCGTGATCTTCTATGTGAACAAGCGCCTGAAGTTCTCCCGCGCCATCTGGCACGGGCACGTGGTGGCCGCCGCCGCCGCGCACTGGACGGCCGTCCTGCTGGGCGTGGTGCTCTTCACCCGCTGAGTTCCGGTCCCCGCAAGGGTCCAAACTCAACGATCTCCATGGACGGACTTCCCGGAATGGTCTTGAAGGCGAGCCTCCTTCGCCAACAGTGATCCCATGGCCAACCGCATCTTCTCAACCCTGCCCAACTCGATCTTCGAGGAAATGTCCGGCCTGGCCATGAGCCTGGGCGCCATCAACCTTGGCCAGGGCTACCCTGACGACCCGGGCCCGGAGGCGATCCGCGCCAAGGCCGCCGACGCGGTCCTAAACGGCAACAACCAGTACCCGCGCACCTCGGGCCTCAGCGAACTCCGCGAGGCGGTGGCCAACCACTACCGGCGCACCCAGAACCTCGACCTCGACTGGACCACGGAGGTCACCATCACCTCGGGCGCCACCGAGGCCCTGGCTGCGGCCTTCTTCGGCCTGATCGAGCCCGGCGACGAGGTCATCGTCTTCCAGCCGCTCTACGACAGCTACCTGCCGCAGATCCGCCGGGCGGGGGGCGTGGCCAGGCTGGTCACCCTGCAGCCGCCGCACTGGCGCTTCGACCGGGCCATGCTGGAGGCCGCCTTCACCGAGCGCACCCGCTTCGTGGTGCTCAACAACCCGATCAACCCGGCCGGCATCGTCCTGCCGCACGAGGACCTGGCGCTCCTGGCCGAGTTCTGCGTCGCCCACGACGTCATCGCCATCTGCGACGAGGTCTGGGAGCAGGTGGTGTTCGGCAATTCCCAGCACCGCCCCCTGATCGCCTATCCGGGCATGCGCGAGCGCTGCGTGAAGATCGGCTCGGCCGGCAAGATGTTCGGCCTGACCGGCTGGAAGATCGGCTTCCTGTGCGCCGCGCCGGCTCTGACCAAGGCGATGTCGAGCGCCCACCAGTTCCTCACCTTCACCACCGCCCCCAACCTCCAGACCGCCGTGGCCTGGGGCCTGGAGAACAGCCCCGACTGGTGGTCGGCCATGCCGCGCGCCCTGGAGCGCTCCCGCGACCGGCTGGTGGACGGCCTTCGGCGTGAGGGATTCTCGGTCCTCTCCTGCCAGGGCACCTATTTCATCAATGTCGACCTGCCGGCCTCGGGCATCTCTGAGGGCGACCGCGACTTCTGCCTGCGCGCGGTCAAGGAGGCCGGCGTCGCCGCCGTGCCCGTCTCGGCCTTCTACGAACAGGACCCGGTGTCCACGATAATGCGCCTGTGCTTCCCCAAGCGCGACGAGATCCTCGACGCCGGCATCGAACGCCTCGCCAAGGCGCGCGAACTCAGCCGCAAAGGATAGGGCTGAGGCCTCCGCTGCGATCCGCGAAGCGGAAGAAAGAATAACCACGGAAAACACGGAAAACACGGAATCCAAGCGGCCCGCCTTCCGTGTCTTTCCGTGTTTTCCGTGGCCAAAATCTCTTCATAGCCGTTTGCACGGCGGCTTCACGCCACCCGGTAGCGTCCCGGGGTGCGGCCGAACTGGCGGCGGAAGGCGGTGATGAAGGCGCTGGCGCTCTCATAGCCGCAGTCGAGCGCCGCACCGGTCACCGAGGCGCCGGCCGAGAGCGCCGCGGCCGCATGGATCATCCGCGCCTTCTGCCGCCAGGCCTCCAGCGTCAGGCCGGTCTCGCGGGGAAACAGCCGCTGCAGGGTGCGCAGCGAGGCGCCGGCCGCCGTGGCCAGGTCGCCAAGGCCCTTCCGACCGTCCGGCGACGCTTGAACCGCACCTGCGAAGGCAAGCGCACGCGGATCGCCGGGCATGGGCAGGGACAGGTCCTCGCGTGGCGCGTCGGCGATGAGATCGACGAGGACGCCGGCCAGCCGCACATGATCCGCCCGGTCGGGACCCAGCATACCGATCCCCAGGATGTGCAGGATCAGCTCGCGCAGCAGCGGTCCCACCTCCAGCACCCCGGCATCTTGCGGCAGGGCGGACCCGGCCTGCGGAGCGACATAGAGCGTGCGCATCGCCACGGCGCCTTGCATGCGGATCGCGTGCGGCATGCTCGGCGGGACCCAGACCGCCCGGGTCGCCGGCGTCATCCAGGCCTGGCCGCCGGCCTGCACCCGCATGGCGCCGCTCCGGCCATGGACCAGCTGGCCCCAGGGATGGTGGTGTTCGGCCAGCAGGAAGCCATCGGGGTAGGTTGACGCCAGCGAACGGACGAGAAAGCCGTCGCCCGCCTCACGCATCCCAGATGCCGGTCTCGTACCGCATGGCGCCCAGCACATTGCCCTCCGTGTCCCGGAAGAAGATCAGGTCGCCGACCCCCTCAATGTGGAAGCGCGGCATGACGATCTCGCCGCCGCCGGCCTCGATGGCCGCGATGGTCGCCCCCAGGTCCTCGACCCCGAAGCTGTTCTCCATGGCGTTGAGGCGCAGGCCCGGCGCCAGGTCGCGCCGGCCTTGCAGCGCGCCCATCATTCCCTCGCCGGCGTCGCGGGTCTGGTAGAAATCCGGCGGTCCCCAGGGCGTGAAGCGCCAGCCGAACACGGCCTCGTAGAACCGCTTGGCGCGCGGTACGTCGTCGGCGTTTATCGCGAAATGTCGAAACCTGGCGGGCATCGCGGCCTCTCCCTCACGTAGATGAGAGCACCAGCATGACTCCGAACGTCATGGCGCGCTTGCGCTATTGCGCCTGATTATATCCTGATTGCGCCAATCCTTCTCCCCTTGCGGGAGAAGGGACAGCACTCGGCCAATCCGCACCTTAAATCTATGCCGGCCAGTCTGCCTGCCGGTCCAGGCGTCTCAAGGACCGGCATAGCCGGCCGCGGCGCGGCGCGCCAAAGGCGCGTCCTTGACACGCCTGGGCCGGCAGGCTCGCATCATCCGTGGATTTTGGTGGCGAGCCTATCCGATGGATGCGGAAGGGAGCTGTGACAATGATTTCGGCCATCGCCCTGGCGGCTTCGATTTCCGCCCTGCCGAACCCCGTGCGCGGCGACTTCGATCACGACGGAAAGCTCGATATCGCGGAGATCGTGCACGTACGCCCAGACGCCTTTCAACTGGTGGTGCGCTTCGGCGGCAAGAAACGCTCAGCTGCAGTGATCGAAAGCTTCAACACCCAGGACTTGCACGACTTCTACCTTGCGAAGGCGCGACCGGGGCGTTGGATGACGTGGTGCGGCAAGGGCGGCGGTGAAGACGGCGATCCCTGCCCGGAAATTGCAGTCCGACTACGCGGCGACACCCTCTCGTTTGGCGCTGTGGAAGCCTCTGAATCGGTCGCCATTTGGGACGGCCGCAAGTTCCGCGTCGTCTTGCTGTCCGATTAGACCCCCTCAGCAGGTCGAACCGCCGTCCACCACGATGGTCTGGCCCGTCGTCCACGCCCCGGCTTTCGACGCCAGATAGACCGCCGCCCCGGCCAGGTCGTTCGGATCGCCCAGGCGGCGCAGGGGGAAGCCCTCGCTGACCCGCTTTTCGCCCTCCGGGGTGTCCCACAGCGCCTTGGCGAAGTCGGTCTTCACCAGGCCCGGCGCGATGCAGTTGACCCGGATGTTGTCGGGACCAAGCTCCTGGGCGAGGTTGCGCGCCAGCTGCATGTCGGCGGCCTTGGAGACGCAGTAGGCGCCGATCACGGTGTTGCCGCGCAGCCCGCCGATGGACGACACGATGATGATCGCCCCGTCGCGGCGCTCTTTCATCTCCGGCGCGACCATCTGGATCATCCAGTTGTTGGCGATGATGTTGTTGTTGAGGATCTTGGCGAAGGCGTCGTCGCTGATCCCCAGCTGCGGCCCGTAGTAGGGGTTCGACGCGGCGTTGCAGACCAGGATGTCGATCTTGCCGAACGCCTTGCGGGTCTCGTCCATCAGCCGCTGCAGGTCTTCCTTCGACGAGATGTTGGCCGGCACGGCGATGGCGTGGCCGGGGCTGCGTTCGTTGATGGCGGCCGCCACCTCATCGCAGGGACCGGCCTTGCGCGACGAGATGGTCACCTTGGCGCCGTGCGCCGCCAGCTGCTCGGCGATCGCCTTGCCGATGCCGCGCGAGGAGCCGGTGATCACCGCCACCTTGCCGGTCAGGTCGAAGAGCGTGCCGGGCACGGTCGCGGGCTTGTCCATCACGTCACTCATGGCGCGGTCCTTGAAACAGATGTTTGATTTGCGGCCATTTGCGGTGCGGCCCTTGGCGCCGTCAAGCTGGCTGCGGCGCGATTTGCAGCGTCTGCGCCTTGCCCCGGGCGCTTGGGACCAATAACTCAGGATACCACGCTCAGGCTGGCGGTCGCGCGGTCCCGACGGACGCGAACCTCCGGCGCTTTCTCAAGGTGCTGACGAATGCTCAACTGGACCGCCCGGCTCGACGACGACGAAGACGGCGACGAAGACGAAAAGGGCCGCAAGCCCGACATGCCGATGACCTCGGGCCCGGTGCAGAACGCGCTCTTCAAGTCGCGCACCGTCCTGGTGTTCGGCGAGGTCGACATGCGCATGGCCGAGCGGGTCACGGCCCAGCTCACTGCGCTGGCCGCCGAGAACGACAAGGATATCCGGGTGATCATCAATTCCCCCGGCGGCCATGTGGAGAGCGGCGACACCATCCACGACATGATCCGCTTCTGCGGCCCCAAGGTGAAGGTGATCGGCACCGGTTGGGTCGCCAGCGCCGGGGCCCACATCTACCTGGGCGCCCACAAGGAAAACCGCTTCTGCCTGCCCAACACCCGCTTCCTGCTGCACCAGCCTTCCGGCGGCGTGCGCGGCCAGGCCTCCGACATCCAGATCGAGGCCGAGGAGATCATCAAGATGCGCGACCGCGTGAACCGGATGATCGCCAAGGAGACCGGCCAGACGGTGGAAAAGATCGTCAAGGACACCCAGCGGAACTTCTGGATGAGCGCCGAGGAAGCCAAGGCCTACGGCCTGGTCTCGAAGATCATCCACGACACCTCCGAGGTCTGAGGACAAACCAGATCCTCCCCCTCAGGGGGAGGTGGATCGGTCGCGGATACGCGACGAGACGGAGGGGGTTTCATCCAACGCGGCTGGACCAGTGGTCTTGAACCCCCTCACCCGCTTCGCGGGAGCTCCCCCTGTGGGGGAGCACCTGAGGAGACAGGTCCGTGACCGCCCCCTGGTGGAAGGGCGCGGTCCTCTACCACGTCTACGTCCGCAGCTTCTTCGACAGCGACGGCGACGGCCAGGGCGACCTGGCCGGCGTCATGGCCAAGCTGGACTATATCCAGAGCCTGGGCGTCGACGGAATCTGGCTGTCGCCCATCCACCCTTCGCCCAACCGCGACTGGGGTTATGACGTCGCCGACTTCGAGGGCGTGCAGCCCGACTACGGGACGGCCGACGATTTCCAGGCCCTGCTCGACGCCGCCCATGCCTGCGGCCTGAAGGTGGTCCTGGACGAGGTGCTCAGCCACACCAGCGACGAGCATCCCTGGTTTCTGGAAAGCCTGACCGGCGGGCCGGAAGGCCCCAAGGCCAACTGGTACGTCTGGGCCGACCCGTCGCTGGACGGGACAGCGCCCAACAACTGGCTCTCGGTGTTCGGCGGCCCGGCCTGGGCCTACCAACCCGCCAGGCGCCAGCACTACCACCACAAGTTCCTGCGCCAGCAACCGAAGCTCAACTGGCGTTCAGACGCCGCGCGCGAAGCCGCGCTCTCGGTCCTCGACCACTGGCTGGCCAAGGGCGTCGACGGCTTTCGGCTGGACGTCGCCGGCACCTATCTCCACGACGAGACCCTGGCCGACAATCCGCCAATCCCCCTGGCCGAGCGCAGCCGCCATGACTGGTCGCACGCCGGCAATCTCCAGCGGCACCTGCACGATTCCAACCTGCCCGAGAACATCGGGATGCTGGGCGTCATCCGCCGGCGGGTGGAGGGCCACGATGGCGTCAACGGCGGGCCGCGCTTCGTGTTCGGCGAGTTCTCGGAGGAAGAGGAACGCTGCGGCGGCTATCTCTCGCCGGCCGAGGGCCTGCACTCGGCCTATACCTTCGTCCTGCTCCTGGCCCGCCATCTGACCCCGGCCTTCATCCGCGAACACTACGTCACCCTGGACCGCTTCCCGGACCACTGGCCGACCATCAGCTTCTCCAACCACGACGTGCCGCGCACCGTCAGTCGCTTCGGCGGCAAGGAGACCTCCCCCGAACTGGCCAAGCTCCTCTTCGCCTTGCTGCTCAGCCTCAAGGGCACCACCCTCGTCTACCAAGGCGAGGAACTGGGCCTGCCCCAGGCCCACCTCACCCGCGACCAGCTGCGCGATCCGGTGGGCGACCTCTACTGGCCCTACACCGGCGGCCGGGACGGCTGCCGCACCCCCATGCCCTGGAACCCGGGCCCCAACCTCGGCTTCAGCACCGGCCAGCCCTGGCTGCCGGCCGCCGCCGAACACGCGCACCTGACGGTCGAGGCCCAGTCCCAGGACGAGGAGTCGACCCTCACCTTCGCCAGGGCGATGATCGCCTTCCGCAAGAGCTCCGCGGCCATGACCATCGGCGACCTCGAGTTCCTGGGCGACGACCCCACCGTCCTGGCCTTCGTCCGCCGCCAGGACGAGGAGGCGATCGCCTGCCTCTTTAACCTCAGCCCCGAGCCCCGGTTCTTCGCCCACCCAGCCCTGGAAGCCGCCGAACTCCTCTGGCTGCGCAGCAATGACGCCGACCTGCGCGGCGCCTCGATCGGCCTGGCGCCCCATGCGGCGGTGTTCCTCAAGCTTCCTTAAATCCGCTCATCCCCGCGAAAGCGGGGACCCAGGCTTTTTTCCAGCCTCGCGTTTAGGTTTGCGAAGGCGGTGCAGTTCCTGATGCCAGAACACAAAACACCTGGGTCCCCGCTTTCGCGGGGATGAGCGGAAGAATAAGAACGGGCCATGGCAGAGGGCGACACTAGACCTGCGAAAGCTGAGGCCAAGTTCGGCCAGGGGTTCCTGACCGACATCTGGTATTTCGCCTGCCTGTCGAGCGACCTGGCCCCCGGCAAGCTGGCCCGCCACGAACTGCTGGGCGAGCCCGTGATGCTCGGGCGGTCCAACGGCGGCGCGCTCTTCGCCCTTCGCGACATCTGCCCGCACCGGGCCGCGCCGCTCTCCGCCGGGCGTTTCCACAACGAGCCCTCGGGCGCCGAGACCGTCGAGTGCCCCTACCACGGCTGGCGGTTCGGGGCCGACGGCGGCTGCGCGGCCATCCCGTCGCTGGTGGACGGTCAGGCCCTGGACGTGGGCCGCATCAAGGTGCGCCGCTATCCGGCCGCAGAGAGCCAGGGGCTGGTCTTTATCTGGATCGGCGCCGGGGAGCCCGACGGGCCGCCGCCCACCTTCCAAGGCGTGGTCGGGGGCGCGCCCAAGCTCGTGGACACCATGGTGTTCGACGCCCACATCGATCACGCGGTGGTCGGGCTGATGGACCCGGCCCACGGGCCCTACGTGCACCAGCAATGGTGGTGGCGCTCCAAGTCCAGCCAGCACGAAAAGGCCAAGCGTTTCGAGCCCCGCGAGCAGGGCTTCGCCATGGTCCGCCACGAGCCGTCGAAGAATTCCCGCGCCTACGCCATCCTGGGCGGCGAGCCGCTGACCGAGATCACCTTCCGCATCCCGGGGATGCGCTGGGAGCATGTGACGGTCGGCAAGCGCCAGGTCCTGTCGCTGACCTGCCTGACCCCGGTGAACGAGACTTCCACCCGGATCACCCAGATCATCTGGTCGGACCACCCGGCCTTCGTGGTCCTCAAGCCGTTCATCGCCGCCGGGGCCAGGGCCTTCCTGCGCCAGGACGGCGACATGGTGAACCTGCAGAACCAGGGGCTGAAGTACGATCCGTCCCTGCTCTGGATCGACGACGCCGACCGCCAGGCCAAGTGGTACCAGCAGCTGAAACGCGAATGGACCGCCAGTCGCCGCGAGGGCCGCGGCTTCGTCAATCCCGTGGAAGCCGCCACCCTGCGCTGGCGCAGCTAGGATAGATCCTCCCCTTCAGGGGGAGGTGTCGCGGCGAGCTCTTGCGAGACGTGACGGAGGGAGATCGTAGGGCCGTCCACAGAACCTCCTCCGACTGTCGATCGCTGCGCTCCGACAGCCACCTCCCCCTCAGGGGGAGGATCTGACCCCTCCCTACCCCCGCGCGGACGCCTGCGCGGTCCCGACGAAGTCGACCTTGGTCCCGGCCTTCACGGCAAGGCTCAGTTGACGCACATCCCAGTTGGTCAGGCGCACGCAGCCGTGGCTGGCGGTCTTGCCCACCAGGCGCGGGTCCGGCGTGCCGTGGATGCCGTAGGTGTCCTTGGTCAGGTCGATCCAGGTCGAGCCGACCGGATTGTTGGGCCCGGCCTTGAGCGTCAGCTTGCCGTTGGACGCCTTGCCGAAGGTCAGCCGCGACGGGTCGTAGGTGTAGGTCGGGTTTGGCGCGGTAGTGCGCACCGCCCATTCGCCGTCCGGCGCCGGCCGCTCGGCCGAGCCCACGGTCGCCGGATAGACCGCCAGCAGGACGTCGCCGGCCCCGAAGGCCCGGACCTGACGGCGCGTCTTGTCCACCTCGATCCGCGTCACCTGGCCCGCCAGCCGGTCGGGTCCCAGGGCCGCGACCACGATCTTCGTCCCCGCCTGGCCAAAGTCGGCGCCGGGATTGAGGGCCTTCAGAAGACCCTCGTCCATGTGGAACCGCTCCGCCAGCGCCTCGCTGGGGCTGGTGAAACCCAGGGCCGGCAGCTTGGCCATCTCGACCATGTCGGTGGGGATCTTGCCCAGGAAGGGGCCTTTCGCGTCGTCGGCGGTGATCGTGTAGTCGGTCAGCGCCGGCTGTTCGTCCTTGGCCAGCACCGCCCACACCTGGTCGTTCATCGCGCCGTCCACCGGCAGGCCCCTGGCGGCCTGGAAGGCGGCGATGGCGTTCTTCAGGTTGCCGCCGTCCAGCCCGTCGATGACGCCCGGCGAGAAATGCGCCCGGGCCAGCAGCACCTCGGCGCGGACCAGGGCATGGCGCCGGTCGTCCGCCGACACCGCCTCCGGCGACCAGACCGCCTTGTCGATCGACGCGGCCAGCGGCGAGGCCGAGGCCTCGATGGGGGGAATGTCGGTGAGCGGGGGTATCGCAGGCATGTCGGGGGCGGGCGCGGCCTGGCCCGGCAGGGACTGGGCCGGCGCATTGGCGGCCTGCTGGGTCGCCGTCGGGGCCTCCGCGGCCGGGGCCTTCGCCGCCGGATCTGAACAGGCGGCGAGCAGCGCCGCCGCGGCGCTGGCCAGCAGCATGGCCTTTGTGACGTTCATCATGGAGCCTCGGGTGCGCGCCGCGCGTTAGTCGCCGGCGTGAGGTTCAAACCTTCAGAAGCGTTGCGGTTCCTGGGCGGACTGGCTGCGGCGGCCGCGGTCCTGGGGGCCGTGGCCCTGCGGGTGACCAGCTGCGCCCCCACGCCCAGGCCTGCGCCGACCGCCCCGACCGTGCCCACACAGCCCTACCGCCCACCGCCCCTGGCTGGCCCAGCTCCTGTGACGGCCGACTGCGCCGAGGGGCCGGCCGACGCCGCGCGCCTCAACGCCGCCTCCCTGCGCACCCTGCCCTGGGCGCCCTTCGGCCGGCCGGAGACGGGCTGGGAGATCTATTCGCCGCTGATCGCCCATGAGATCGCCTCCGGCTGCGCCCCGGACACGCCGGCCTTCGCCCACGCGCTGGCCGCCTGGCAGGGCCGCCAGGGACTGGTCGCCGACGGCCTGATGAGCGCCGCCACCTTCGAACGGATGAACAACGTCCTGGAGCTGCGCCGGCCCTTCGTCCAGCTGAGCGCCCGCAACATCTGCCCCGCCGCCCCCGACGAGGCGAGCCTTGCCCAGGCCGCGCCGGCGGAGGGCTACAGCGGCAAGCCGATCCGGCTGCGGCCCGCCGCCCTGGCCGCCTACCGCCAGATGGCCGCCGCCGCCCGCGCCGCGGTCCCCGAGGCCGCCGCCGATCCCCGCGCCCTGACCATCTTCTCCGGATTTCGCACCCCCGACGCCGACACCGCGCGCTGTCTGGCCGAGGGCAACTGCGACGGCGTCGTCCGCGCCAACTGCTCGGCTCACCGCACCGGCCTGGCCGTCGACCTCCATGTCGGCCAGGCGCCCGGCTTCGGTCCGGACTCCAGCGCCGATCCCAACCGGCTCTATATCAGCCGCACCCCCCTCTACCGCTGGATGGCCGCCAACGCCGGCCGCTTCGGCTTCCTCCCCTATCCCTTTGAGCCATGGCACTGGGAATGGACCGGGCAAGCGCCTTGAGGCCGGGCGGCGGCGCCCTTAGGTTCCGCCTATGCCAAGCTTCACCTCCGCGGGCGTCGAGATCGCCTATGACGACCTGCAGCCCCAGGGGCAGCGGATCGCCCTGCTGATCCACGGCTTCGCGTCCAACAGGTTCGAGGCCTGGCGGCGGACCGGCTGGTACGCAGCTTTCGAGCGGCGCGGCGCGCGGGTCATAGCCCTGGACCTGCGCGGGCACGGCGAGAGCGGCAAGCCGCACGACCCGGCCGCCTACGCCGACGGCCGGCTGGCGGCCGACGCCATCGCCCTGATGGACCACCTGGGGATCGGCCAGGCCGATGTGGTCGGCTATTCCATGGGGGCCCGGACCGCGCTCGCCCTGGCCTGCGCGGCGCCTGGCCGGGTGGCGAACCTGGTGCTGGGCGGGATCGGCGGGCGGACACTGGACGCCTCGGACCCCGGCGGGCGCCAAGCCATGATCCAGGCCATGCTGGCCGACGACCCAGACACCATCGAGGCGCCCCTGCCGAGAGGGTTCCGCCAGTTCGCCGACGCGCAGGGCGAGGACCGGCGCGCCCTGGCCGCGGTCCTGGAAGCCTCCGGCCCGCCCCTGGACCTCGTTGCGCTGGGGGCCCTGACCATGCCGGTGTTGGTGACGGCGGGCAGCCGCGACCCGCTGGCGGGGGACCCCGCCGACCTCGCCCGCCGCTTCGCCCAGGGCCGGGCAGTCAGCCTCCCGGGCCTGGACCACTTCTCGGCCATTCCCCACGCGGCGACCAAGTCGGCGGTGTTCGACTTCCTGGACGGGTTCGACGAGGACGATTTCCCGCCCTTCGAATAGGCTTCAGCCCTTCGCCGCGAAGCTGTAGGGCCCGCCCTTTTCCAGCGCCGCCTTGTAGGCCGGCCTGGCCTGGAAGCGGTCGACCCAGCCCTTGATGTTCGGAAAGGCCGCATGCCGCCCGAAGGCGCCGGCGACCTCGCCCACGAAGCTCATCTGGATGTCGGCGGCGGTGAAATCGCCCACCAGCCATTCCCGGTCGGCGAGGGCGGCGTTGACGAAGCCCAGATGGTTGGCGATCTCGCTCTCGATCCGGGGCGACAGGGGCGCCGCCGCCTCGCCCAGCCGCATCGTGTACATGAACAGCATCAGCGGCAGCATGGCCGAGCCCTCGGCGTAGTGGAGCCACTGGTTGTAGGTCTCGTAGTCGTCGGTCCCCAGCCTGGGCTGCAGCCGCCCCGCGCCGTGGCGGCGGATGATGAAGTCGATGATCGCGCCGGACTCGTGGATCGTCTGGCCGTCGTCGGTGATCACCGGCGACTTGCCCAGCGGATGCACCGCGGTCAGGGCGCCAGGCGCCAGGCGCGTGGCCGCGTCGCGTTCGTAGCGCTTGATCTCATAGGGGACCCCCAGCTCCTCCAGCAGCCACAGGATGCGCTGGGAACGGGAATCGTTGAGGTGGTGGACGACGATCATGGCCGGGTCTTTCCTGCGGGACGCCGCCACAAGACCGCCCTGACGTGGCGCAAAGCAAGCGCCGCGCGCCGGGTGACGCCATCAGCGGGGCCGGAACCCCGAAGCGATGAGCGCAATCTGGCGGTCCATCACCGCGGTCATGGTCGCCACGTCGGCGGTGTCAGACGCGGCGTGGCGGTAGGTCCAGGCATAGGCGGCCATCAGCAGATCGACGACCTCGTGAAAATCGACCGCCGGATCCACGTCACCCTCGGCGGCCCCCTTGGCCAGGCAGTCGTGGATCAGACCCTGCAGGCGCGGGTTGCGGCCGAATGGCTGGGCGTCCGGCGGCAGGGTCCAGTCGTAGGCCGCCGCGATATGGGCCAGGAACAGCCGCGTCATCGGCGCCGCGAAGGCGAAGTGCATGGCGAACATCGAGCACAACCGATCGCGGGTCGATCCCCTCAGGTGGGGCGCCACCCGCTCGAGCTCGGCATAGAGGGCCGACAGCCGGTCCAGCATGACCTGGCTCAGGATCTCGCCCTTCGAGGTGAAGGTCGTGAAGACGCTGCCCACCGACACCCCGGCCCGCTGGGCGATATCCCGCACGGTGGTGCCCTGGTAGCCCTGGGTGTCGAACAGCGCCTGGGCCGCGGCGATCACCCGGTTGCGGGTCGCGGCCTTTTGCGACTCCCGCATCTTCCGCACGCCGCTCGGGACGACGGGCGACTGTCGCTTGAGTTCAAATGGCGCCGCCATAGTCGTCATGACGCCGCCGAGCCCCTATCCCCTCCGGGCGCCGGCGAGCAGCACGCGGATCTGGTCCCGGGCGCGGGCCTGCAGGGCCTCCAGGCTCCAGCCTTCGAAGATCGCCAGCGGATAGTTCGACAGATAGATGTCGAACAGCATGTGGGCGCGGAGCTTGACCTCCGCCTCCTGGCCCAGCTCGCCCCGCTGGACGCCCAGCTGCAGTTGTTCGGCCATCAGCTCATAGAGTTGCTGGGCGACGGGGGCGTTGCGCAGCGCCGGCCCGTCTTCCGGCGACCAGCCGACGCTGAACGCGGCCCGTGCCAGCGGCATCTGGGTCTTGTAGAAGGCGTAGCCCGCCATGAACATCTTCAGCAGGATCTCGTCGACGCCCCGGTTCGATCCGGCGGCCGCGGCGCGCATGGCCTCGCCCAGGGACGCCATGTCGGCGATCATGATCTCGCGGAACAGGTCGGACTTGTCGGTGAAATTGGCGAACACCGCGCCGGTCGACATGCCGGCCGCCGTGGCGATGTCGCGGATCGTCGCGCCTTCATAGCCGGCCTCGCTGAACAGGGCGCGGGCGGCGGCCAGGACCTTGGCCCGCGTCTGTTGTTTCGCCAGCGCGCGGCGGGTCGGAACCTTCATGGGTGTTTCACCGGCGGCCTCGATGGGAGCGATATGCTTCATGATGTCGACGGCCGGGCCGTCCCTCTTATTGCCCTGGCGCGTCCTGGCAAAAATCAGTGAACATGTTCATGGAGTTCGTTACGCGATGCGAACCCTGCCCAATGCCCCATCGCAGCGCCTGGCGGCAGCGATGCGGAACGGGCCAATACCCAACTTATGCCCTTCGAGTAAGGCTCAATTTGGCCCATCCGCCGATCCAGGATCGGTGAACACGCTCAGGCGCCCATAAGAAAGTCATAAAGGTCTTGCCCATGGTCGGCAAGCCTCGCTCGGCCTAGATTGCCAGCCATGGATATCTTCGACTTCCTGATCCCCGCGGCCCTGGGGGCCGTCGCCCTGGTCCTGGCCTTCGGAATCTACGCCCTGTTCAGGGGCGGCGACTACGGCCGGTCCTGGTCCAACAAGCTGATGCGCCTGCGCATCGTCATGCAGGCCCTGGCCATCGCCATACTGATGGGCGCGGTCTGGTGGCGCGCCAAGCATTGAGGGACCCATCGTCTTGGTCACCCTGAACCGCATCTACACCCGCACCGGCGACGCCGGCTCGACGCGCCTGGCCACCGGTCAGACGGTGAGCAAGGCCGATCCGCGCGTCGAGACCTATGGCGCGGTGGACGAGACCAACGCCTGCCTGGGCCTGGCCCGGCTGCACACCGCGGGTGAAGCCGAACTCGATCCGATGCTGGCCAGGATCCAGAACGAGCTCTTCGACCTGGGCGCCGACCTATCCACCCCGGCCCGGTCCGACGAGACGCCCGGCGCCATGCTGCGCATCCTCGACAGCCAGGTGGCGCGCCTGGAAACCGAGATCGACGACCTCAACGAGCGCCTGCCGCCGCTCGCCTCCTTCGTTCTGCCGGGCGGGACTCCGGCGGCGGCCGCCCTGCACTTGGCGCGCACCGTCTGCCGCCGCGCCGAACGCGAGGCGGTGCGCCTGGCGGAAGCCGGCGAGCCCGTCAGCGGGCCGGCCCTCCGCTACCTCAACCGCCTCTCGGACTTCCTGTTCGTCGCCGCCCGCTTCGCCAACGGCCGCGGCGCCGACGAGGTCTTCTGGCAGTCCGGGGCGACGCGGTAGAGCGCTACATCCCGCCTCACGGCGGCCCCCCGCGCGTGAAGACGCCCACCTGCCTGCCGTGGAATACGGGCGTCCATTCCGGCGCCTGCAGATCGGGCGTCCGCACGGTGATCGCCAGGCGTGCGCCAGGCAGGGCCGGAGCCGGTTCGTCAGGCGCGCGAATTCTCACCGTCGGCCGTCCGTGAAAGCCCAGGAACACCAGGGCTGCATCATTTCCATCTGAAACCAGAGCCGCTGCAGGCCCCACCTGGGCTGCCACGACCGGCCGGGCCGCCCGCAGATCGGCGGCCAGCTCGGCATGCTGGACGCTCATCCCCGTCATGGCGCTGGCGTCGAAGACCGTGGAGAGCAGACCCAGCGCCGCCACATAGGCCGGCCAAAGGCGGGAGATCCGCAGCCCGGCCGCAAGGCCCGCCGCGACCGCCAGAGTCGCGGCCACGGCGAGCGGCCTGAAGGGGATCACCTCGGCCAGGGCGAACCGTTCGGCGTCCGCGTGGAAGAAAGCGGTCACCGCCGTGGCGTCCCAGGGCATCAGCACCACCCCGGCCCGGAAGCACAGCAGGAGGCCTCCAAGCCCCAGGAGCGGGATGGCCGCCAGGGCGGCGCGGCCCCGGAACCCGGCTGGCGTTTCCCACCGCGTCACAGCAGGGGCGGCCGCCAGCCACAACATAGGGACGAAGAACTCGAAATAGCGGCCCCACAGCCGCTTCATCTCGCTGGGCGCGGCGGCCATCTTCATGGTGTAGATCGCCACCATGCTTAGGGTGGCGAACAGCGAGAACGCCAGCAGGACGAAGACAAGGTCGCTGGCCTCCAGCCGCATCGGCCCCCGGGCCCTAAGCCAGCGGCGCGCCAGGTCGAACCCGCCGATCGCCAGGGGAAGGCCTGCCAGGAGCACGACGGTGGAGTCCATCGCAGCCAGGTTGAACAGGCCATAGCCCACCGCGCCGGGGGCGATCGCGTCGGCCAGGATGTTGCCGTAGAAGCGGCCGACGAAGAAGGTCAAGGGCGAGGCGACCGGCTGGCCCGCCGCCCACTGGAAGAGATTGCCGGCAGCGAAGAATGCGCCGGTTCCAGCCAGAAGGCGCAGGACTGGCCGCCGCCATTCCCGGCCCGCCGCCGCGTCGAGCGCGATCAGCCCGCCCAGGCCCGCCACGGCCGCCAGCCCGTGCGGCTTGATCAGCACCAGGGCCGCGGCCAGTGCGCCCGCCGCCAGCCCGAACAGGACCGGCCGCGGCCGCCAGAGCCTCGCCGTGACAAGACCCAGCGCCCCCAGCACCCCGACGTAACAGCCCTCCGGCAGGTCCGTGACCACGAATCGGTAGTAGGGAAAGGCCAGGGCCAGGATCAACCAGGGCGCCCATCGGCCCTGCGGCAAGGCCCTGGCGGCCACTGCGAATATAGCCAGCAGGCCGCCGAAATAGGCCACCACATTCATCATCCGGATCCAGACCACATAGTCGGCCGTCAGGCTCGCGACCATGCGAATGAGGCCCAGGAAGACCCCGTTGTTTTGGGCGGCCAAGCCGTTGCGGGCGACGGTCTCGGGCGAGAACAGAGCGCAGATCAGGAAGCCGCCCTCGTCCCAGGCATAGAGCGGCAGTGGCGCGGTGATCAGCCGCGCATAGTAGGCCAGCACCGCAAGCGCGGCCGCCACGACCGCCGCATCGGGCAGCCAACGGGCGACGACCGCCCCGATAGTGCCAATTGGGCTGGGTCGCCGGAGCATCTGGCTCGACACTTACGCCCTTCAGACTCGCGACGTCTATGAACGGATGGGCTTCGAGGTCTCTGGGCAGATCGACGGGCCCGCGCCGATGTCCCCGCGGGACGTCCGAGCCCTTCAACGGCGACTCGGTTAATCCCGACCGACTTGCCGCAAGTCAGCCGGAACAGGGTCTAGGCGACGCCTATGGAAAGGGCGGCCCGCTGAGGTCGACATCGGGGGTGTCTTCCTTCCAACGGACCGAGCCGAATGGCCGCTCGAGCCAGCGGTGGACTTTGATCGGCTGTTCGGGGTCCTGATATATCGCGACCTGCGCGGTGATCGCCTGTTCAGTCTCCGTAAGGCGGCTCCGCTGTCGCAGGTAGTCCATCCAGGTGGGGCAGCTGTAGGATTCGATCCAGCGCTCCGCGCGCGCCACGTCGCGGGCGATCGACCATCCGTAACCGCCGGTGCGCAGGCGGATCGCGCCCACTCTGATCAACAGGCCGTAGAACTCGCGCGCCCGCTCCGGCGCCACCAGATATTCGAGCTCAATGCGGATCGGACCGCTGCGCGGCGTTAGCTTGAGGACGACCTCGGGGACGGGCGAGGCCTGCGCCTCGGCGCTGCCATGGCCGCGGTCCGCCAGACGCAGCCATCGGCCGACCAGCGGCAGGAGCGCGAGGATCGCCGCCGACGCCTTCAAGGCTGTCGGGACGTCATAGGCCTGGGCGACGGAGCCCCACGTCCAGGCGCCCAAGGCCACGCCGCCCGCGACAGCGGCCTGGAACATCGCCAGCGCACGACCGGCGACCCAGCGCGGCGCGGAGGTCTGGATGGCGATGTTCAACTCGTTGACGCTCAGCATCCAACCGAAGCCGGCGACGAACAGCCCGGCGATGCTGAGGGGCAGGACGCTGGAGAAGGCGACGACGCCGGTGCCGGAGGCGACAAGCAGCGTCGACAGCCTGACCAGGGGTTCGGGTGCGAGCCTGCGATGCAGACGGGCGATGTTGATCGCGCCGGTCACGGCGCCCAGGCCGAACGCGCCCAGAAGGAGGCCGAATGTCGCCGCCCCACCGCGCAAGACATCGCGGGCAATCAGCGGCATGAGCGCCGACACCCCTGCGCCAGCCATCGCCAGCAGCAGGGCGCGCAGGAGAACGATCCGCATCGGCGGGGAATGGAAGACATAGCGGACACCCGACACGATCGCCCGCCCCAGCCCTTCAGGCGGCAATCGGGCAGGCTCCGGCGTACGCTTCCACAGACCCAGGGCCAGGAGCATCGGTGTGTAGAAGACCGCGTTGACCGCGAATGCGGCGGCGCCCCCCGCGGCCGCGACGATGACGCCGCCCAAGGCCGGGCCGAAGCTGCGGGCGATGTTGAAGCTTACGCTGTTGAGCGTGATCGCCGAGGGCAACAGGGCGATTGGCACCTGTTCCCGAACAGAAGCCTGCCAGGCCGGGGCCATCATGGCGGTGCCCGCGCCGATCAGGGCGACGCCGGTGAGCAGAATCGGCGGCGTCACCAGGCCGGCGAAGCTCAGGGCCGCCAGCACGACTGCGCCCACCAGGTTGAACGAGATCGCGGTCAACGCGACCTTGCGCCGGTCATACATATCCGCGACCGCGCCCGCGGCGAGCCCCACCAGCAGTGTTGGACCCATTTGGGCGGTCTGCACCATGGCGACGAGATCGGCCTTTGAGGTTAGCTGAGTCATGATCCAGGCCGCGCCGACGCCCTGGATGAGCGATCCCAGGTTCGAGAAAAGGCTGGCCAGCCATATCCAGCGGAACACGGCGTGGCCTAGGGGAGCCATCATCCCCGGGGGTGGCTGGACCTGATCTGTGTGGCTCACAGTTTCGACCCGATCTGATTGCGGCATTCCGTAGCCTAGGTGGACAGAGCCGAGCCCGCGAGCGGTTCCTTCAAGATCTTCGGCAGCGGGGTCCGGTGGGAGGGGATCGATCTGAGCCGCAAAAAGCTTGACCTTGGCCTTGCCACGTGTTCTTGTTTTGTTCATGTTCGACGCCACGGAGATGACCGAGCGTTTCACCCGCGGCCTGGCGGAGTTCTCCGAGCTTTGCCTGGCCTCGGCGCGGGACCTCGTGGCCCGGCAGGTGGCGGCGGAGAACGCCGCCGAGGCTGCGAGTTGCGCGGCCGCCCTGCATAAGGTCGGCCGGTCGTTGCGCCAGTCCATGGCGCTGGAAGCCAGGCTGCGGCGCGATCGGGACGCCGCGCGTCGCGAAGCCCAGGCCGAGCTCGTCGTCGCCGACGAAAAGCGCCGCAAACACCGCCGCGCCCAGGTCGAGGCCGCCGTCGGGCGCCTGATCTGGACGGAGGCCGAGTCCGAACAGATCGCCGAGGGTCTGATGGGCGAACTCGATGACCTGCTGAATGAGGAACTCCTGACCGAGGCTTTCGGCGAGGAGCCCCTCGAGACCCACATCGCCCGCCTGCTGGACCGGCTGGGCGTGATCGTCAGCCCGGCGCCGGCCGAGGAGCGCCGGCGAAGCTCGGCCTAGACGCTGGGCCACCGCCCTTCAACGCTCGTCATGGCCGGGCTTGGCCCGGCCATCCAGGTACGCATGCGCGGCCGAACGGGGCGCTGCGCGACCCGGCGTGCGAACCACGATCCATCGACGCTTCTGGATCCCCGGGACAAGCCCGGGGATGACGATCCTATTGGGATGTCATCGGCACGCCGCAGTCTAGGGCTTCGCCGGCGCCGCCTTCGGCTCGCGGCCCAGCGCCTTCAGGGCCTCGGCGCGGGCCTTGGGGTCGGCGATGATCCGGCCGGTGATGTCGGAGATCAGGATCGGGCGGCCGCAGACGCGGTTGAACCCGCCGTCCCACCAGCCGCCGGCGGCCAGGCAGCGATGTTCGGGTTCGACCCATCCCACCTGGTAGGCCAGCATCGCCACATTGGCGACGGCGAACAGCACGAGGGCGATGAGCTTCAAGCGCTCGATGGCGGGATTCATGGCGCTTTACTTAGGGAAAGCCCTCGCGCTTGGCTAGGCGTTGATGGCGACGCCCCGGGTTGCAATGCGCGACGGAACCGCTATTGCCCCTTCGAACATTTGCCACGCAATTCAACTTGAGGCGGCTTCGATGAAGGTGTTGGTCCCGGTCAAGCGGGTGATCGATTACAACGTGAAGGCCCGGGTGAAATCCGACGAGTCGGGGATCGACCTGGCCAATGTGAAGATGTCCATGAACCCCTTCTGCGAAATCGCCGTGGAAGAAGCGGTCCGCCAGAAGGAAAAGGGCGTCGTCACCGAAGTGGTGGCCGTGTCCATCGGTCCGGCCCAGGCCGGCGAGACCCTGCGCACCGCGCTGGCGGTCGGCGCCGACCGCGCCATTCTGGTGCAGACCAGCGAAGACCTCGAGCCGCTGGCCATCGCCAAGGTCCTGAAGGCGATCATCGCCCTTGAGAACCCCGACGTGGTGATCATGGGCAAGCAGGCCATCGACGGCGACAACAACGCCACCGGCCAGATGCTGGCCGCCCTGCTCGACTGGCCCCAGGCGACCTTCGCCTCGGCCCTGGAACTGGCGCCTGGCAAGGCCACGGTGACCCGCGAAGTGGACGGCGGCCTGCAGACGCTGGCGGTCGACCTCCCGGCCATCGTCACGGCCGACCTGCGCCTCAACGAGCCGCGCTACGCCAGCCTGCCCAACATCATGAAGGCCAAGAAGAAAGAACTGGTCATCAAGGAACTGGCCGAGCTGGGCGTCGACACCGCACCCCGCCTCAAGGTCCTCAAGGTCGCCGAGCCGCCGAAGCGCGGCGGCGGTATCAAGGTGGAAACCGCCACCGACCTCGTCGCCAACCTCAAGACCGCGGGAGTCCTCTGATGGCCGTTCTCGTTATCGCCGACCATGACAACGCGACCCTGAAGGACTCGACGGAAAAGACCGTCACCGCCGCCCTGAAGTTGTCGGGCGACGTCGATATCCTGGTCGCCGGCAAGGGCGCCAAGGGCGTCGCCGACGCCGCCGCCAAGATCACCGGCGTGCGAAAGGTGCTGCTGGCCGAGAGCGACGAGCTGGGCGAAGGCCTGGCCGAGAGCCTGGAAGCCCTCGTAGTCCCGCTGATGAACGGCTACGACGCCGTCCTGACGCCGGCCACCAGCCAGGGCAAGAACTTCAGCCCCCGGATCGCGGCCAAGCTGGACGTGGCGCAGATCTCGGAGATCGTCGACGTGGTCGACGCCTCGACCTTCATTCGCCCGATCTACGCCGGCAACGCGCTGGAGACCGTCCAGTCGTCCGACGCCAAGAAGGTCATCACCGTGCGCCCGACGGCCTTCAAGGCCGCCGCCGACGGCGGGTCGGCCAAGGTGGAGACGATCGCCCCCCCCGCCGCCCCGGCCAAGACCCACTTCGTCGACCAGAAGCTGGTGAAGCTGGAACGTCCGGAACTCTCCGGCGCCAAGATCGTCGTCTCGGGCGGCCGCGCCATGGGCTCGGCCGAGGAATTCCAGAAGGTCATCGAGCCCCTCGCCGACAAGCTGGGCGCCGCCGTCGGCGCCAGCCGCGCCGCCGTGGACGCCGGCTACGCCCCCAACGACTACCAGGTCGGCCAGACCGGCAAGGTGGTGGCGCCGGAGCTCTACATCGCCATCGGCATCTCGGGCGCGATCCAGCACCTGGCCGGCATGAAAGACTCCAAGGTCATCGTGGCGATCAACAAGGACGCCGACGCGCCGATCTTCCAGGTCGCCGATTTCGGCCTGGTCGCCGACTACAAGGCCGCCGTGCCCGACCTGATGGCCGCGCTCACCGCCGCCGGCAAATAATCCCGTCCGCATCACAGCGTTCGCCAAAGGCGGTCAGAAATGGCCGCCCTTCGGCTTTTTCGGCATTGGACCTGTGGCGGCGCCGCAACGCTGCTCGCTGCGACGCAGCAAATGCTTGCCGCAAGGCGGCGCCGTTATGTTAGAAACCCGTCACAATAAAAACGGTCGCCTCGTGGCGCCTGCTTAGCGAGGCTTCGCTTCATGGTTCAGATCAGGTCGGTCGGCGTCATTGGCGCGGGCCAGATGGGGGCGGGCATCGCCCATGTGGTCGCGCTCGGCGGCTACGATGTCCTGCTGCACGATGTCAGCGAGGAGCGGCTGGCCGCCGGCCTCGAGGCGATCAAGCGCAACATGACCCGCCAGGTCGTGCGCGGCATCATCGACCAGGCCGCCATGGACACCGCCCTTGGGCGCATCAAGCCGGCGGCGGAACTCCAGGCGATCGGCGGCGCGGACCTCGCCATCGAAGCCGCCACCGAGAACGAAGAAACCAAGAAGACGATCTTCAAGGCCCTTCAGCCCTACCTGGGCCCCGACACCCTGCTGGCCTCGAACACGTCGTCGATCTCGATCACCCGCCTGGCGTCGGTGACCGACCGGCCGGACCGGTTCATCGGCCTGCACTTCATGAACCCCGTGCCCCTGATGAAGCTGGTGGAGATCATCCGCGGCATCGCCACCGGGCCCGAGACCTACGAAACCGCCGTCAACTTCGCCAAGTCGCTCGGCAAGACGACCTCCAACGCCGAGGATTTCCCGGCCTTCATCGTCAACCGCATCCTGGTGC
>CANJLK010000041.1 GCA_947475465.1 Caulobacteraceae bacterium
ACCTGATCAACAAGTACGGCGGCGAGATGCCCCAGACCTGGGGCGTGCCGGTGGAAGAGATCCAGCGCGGCATCAAGCACGGCGTGCGCAAGATCAACATCGACACCGACAACCGCATGGCGATCACCGCCGCGATCCGTCAGGTGTTCGCCGAGAAGCCGGGCGAGTTCGACCCGCGCGGCTATCTGAAGCCCGCCAAGGAAGCCATGCGCCGGGTCTGCGTCCAGCGCTTCGAGGAATTCGGCACGGCCGGCCACGCCGGCAAGATCAAGGCCCTGCCGCTGTCGGCCATGGCCAAGCGCTACGCCTCGGGCGACCTCGCCCCCAAGGTCGGCCTCACCCGCCACGCGGCCGAGTAGGGCGGAAGGGGAACCTTCCCCCTTCACCCCAGCTTGGGATGGCATGCGCAAGCACGCCATCGTCCTGGGCCTGACCTTCGCCGGCCTCGCCCTGTTCTCGATCTTCGCCGGCTGGACCTTCTTCGATAGCTCCGAGGTCGAGGACGGCTGGCGCACGCTCGGGCCGCTCTGGCCCTACGCCGTGGGCGCGGCCGCCCTCGTGGCGACCCTGGTGGCGGTGCTGCTGTGGCTGGCCTTCTATTCGGCCAACAGCCGCTATGGCGACGACGACGAACGGCGCCCGCGCTAGGCGTCGATATCCGCGCCGCGCATCTCCTTCAGGAACAGCCCGCCGACCACCACTGTGATCCCTGCCACCACCACCGGGTACCAAAGGCCGTAGTAGATATTGCCGGTCGCGGCGACCATCGCGAAGGCCGTGGTCGGCAGGAAGCCGCCGAACCACCCGTTGCCCACATGGTAGGGCAGCGACATCGAGGTGTAACGGATCCGCGCCGGGAACATCTCCACCAGCGCCGCGGCGATCGGTCCGTAGACCATCGTCACGTAGAGGACGAGCAGCCAGAGCAGGCCCACGACCAGCGGCATGTTCATCTTCGCCGGATCGGCCTTGGCCGGGTAGCCCGCGGCCTTCAAGTCAGCGCCCAGGGCCTTGGTCCAGGCCGCCTTTCGGGTCTTGAGGTCAGCCGGCGCCAGCGCGTCGCCCTTGAAGCTGTCGATCGCGGTCGGCCCGATGTGGACGCTGGCCACCGCGCCCGGCGCGGCCGCCTGGTTGGCGTAGCTGACGCCGGCGGTGGCGAGCGCCGATTTCGCCAGATCGCACGAAGACGCAAAAACCTGCTTGCCCACCGGATCGAACTGGAAGGCGCAATCGGCGGGATCGGCCACCACGGTCACGGGCGCCGACGCGCTCGCCGCGGCCAGCTGCGGATTGGCCGCTACGGTCAGGGCCTTGAAGATCGGGAAATAGGTCAGGACCGCCAACAGGCAGCCCGCCAGGATGATCGGCTTGCGGCCGATCTTGTCGGAGAGCCAGCCGAACACCACGAAGAAGGGCGTTCCGAGCAGCAGGGCTGCGGCCACCAGTTCGTTGGTCAAAACGCCGTCGACCTTCAGCGTCTTTTCCAGGAAGAACAGGGCGTAGAACTGGCCCGTGTACCAGACCACAGCCTGGCCGGCCGTCAGACCCGCCAGCGCCAGGAGCACTAGCTTCAGGTTCGGCCACTTGCCGAAACTCTCGGTGAGCGGCGCCTTCGAGGTCGTGCCCTCGTCGACCATCTTCTGGAAGACCGGGCTCTCGTTGAGCCTAAGCCGGATCCACAGCGAGACGCCCAGCAGGACCACCGAGACCAGGAACGGCACGCGCCAGCCCCAGGCTTTGAAAGCGGGCTCGCCCAGATGGGTGCGCACTGCGATGATGACGATCAGGCTAAGGAACAGGCCGAAGGTGGCCGTGGTCTGGATCCAGCTGGTGTAGAGGCCGCGCTTGCCCGGCGGCGCGTGCTCGGCGACGTAGGTGGCTGCGCCACCATACTCGCCGCCCAGCGCCAGGCCCTGGATCAGGCGCATGACGATGAGGCCTACCGGCGCGGCCAGGCCGATCTTGCCGTAGTCCGGCAGCAGGCCGACGACGAAGGTCGACAGGCCCATCAGCAGCATGGTCACCAGGAAGGTGTTCTTGCGGCCCCACAGGTCGCCCAGCCGGCCGAACACCACCGCTCCGAACGGGCGGACGGCGAATCCCGCCGCGAAGGCCAGGAGCGCGAAGATATAGCCGGTGGTGGCGTTGACGCCGGAGAAGAAGTGTTCGGAGATGAACCCGGCCAGCGAGCCATAGAGGTAGAAATCGTACCACTCGAAGATCGTGCCGGCCGAGGCCCCGGCGATCACCGTCCAGTTCGAGCGCGTGCGCCCATCAGCCGCCGCCATCCGTCCGCTCCCGCCCATGTATTTGGGCGAAGCCTGAGGCAAGCGCGCCGCCGTGGCAATGCGGTCCCGTTTCGTGGCATTCTGTCCGCCGATGGGCGATATCGTCGAACCCCCCACAGAGAATGCAGTTCGCCCGGCGCGGCTCTGGCGGCGGCTGGGCTGGGGCATCGGCTTGACCATCAGCGCGGGTCTCGGCGTGGCCTGCGCGGCCTACCTCTTGAAGGCGCTCGCCAGATAGGCTCTAGCCCACCGTCATGGCCCTGCCCCTCTGTCGCCTCTACCTGATCACCCCACCCCGCCTGGACGACCTGGCGGCGTTCGGCCACATCCTGGCCCAGGCCCTGGACGCCGGCGACGTGGCCGCCCTGCAGGTGCGGCTCAAGGACCAGCCGGACGAGGTCATCGCCGCGGCCGTCGATGTCCTGACGCCGATCGCCACCTCGCGCGGCGTGGCCGTGATCCTCAACGACCGGCCGGACCTGGCGGCCTCCCTCGGCTGCGACGGGGTCCATATCGGCCAGGAAGACATGCCGCTCGCCGAGGCTCGCAAACTCATGGGCCCCGACCGGATGATCGGCGTCACCTGCCACGCCAGTTTGCATCTGGCCATGGAAGCCGCCGAGGGCGGCGCGGACTACGTGGCCTTCGGCGCCTTCTTCCCCACCGCCACCAAGGACGCTCCCACCCGCGCCGATGCAGCCCTGCTCAGCGGCTGGCAGCAAGACATGCTGATCCCGTGCGTCGCCATCGGCGGCATCACCGTGGACACGGCGGCGGACCTGGCCCAGGCCGGCGCCGACTTCATCGCCGTGTCCGCCGGCGTCTGGGCCTACCGCGACGGCCCGGCGGCGGCCGTGAAGGCCTTCAACGCCGAGATGGCTCGCGGGATCGGGGCGCGCGGCTAACCGCTCGCCTTGCTTCTGCGGCGCGCGGCCCCTAGGTTCCGCCGCCCCAAAAGGTTCGACCATGAGCACCCAGACCGCCCTCCTGAAAGTCATGTCCGACGCCGCCCGCAAAGCGGCGCGGGACCTCAACCGCGACTTCGGCGAGCTGGCCGAGCTGCAGGTGGCCAAGAAGGCGCCGGCAGACTTCGTGTCGGCCGCCGACCTGAAGGCCGAGCAGACGATCTTCGAGATGCTCTCCAAGGCGCGCCCCGGCTACGGCTTCCTGGGCGAGGAACGGGGCATGATCGAGGGCACCGACAAGACCCACACCTGGATCGTCGACCCGCTGGACGGGACCACCAACTTCCTGCACGCCATCCCGCACTTCGCGATCAACATCGCCCTGCAGCGCGAGGGCGCCGTGGTGGCGGCGGTGACCTACAATCCGATCACCAACGAGCTGTTCTGGGCCGAGAAGGGCAAGGGCTGCTTCGTCAACGACAAGCGCCTGCGGGTGGCCGCCCGCACCCGGATGGACGAGAGCGTCATCGCCACCGGCATCCCCTTCCTGGGCCACGGCCAGCACGCGACCTTCCTGAAGGAATTGCACCAGATCAGCCAGCGGGTGGCCGGCGTTCGGCGCTTCGGCTCGGCGGCGCTGGACCTCGCCTGGGTGGCGGCCGGCCGCTATGACGGCTTCTGGGAGCGGGACCTGAAGTCCTGGGACATCGCCGCGGGCTTACTTCTGGTCACCGAGGCCGGCGGCCGGGTCACCAACGCCGACGGCGGCGACGACGTCCTGGGCAGCGGATCGGTCTGCGCCGGCAACCTGGACATGCAACCGCTGCTTCTGGAACGCCTGCGAGCCGCCAGGGGCTGACGGAGCGCCTTGACGGAAGCCGGCTAGGGTCCGCCGCATGAGCATCACCCGCCGCGGCCTCGCCGCCCTTGCAACGGCCGCCGCCTTCCCGGCCCTGGCCGGCGCCCCGAAGAAACCGCTGATCATCGGGCACCGGGGCGCGAGCGGGCTGCGGCCCGAGCACACTATGCTCTCCTACAGACTCGCCATCGAGCAGGGCGCGGACTTCATCGAGCCGGACCTGGTGATGACCAAGGACCGCCACTTCATCGTGCGCCACGAGAACGAGATCAGCGGCGCCACCAATATCGCGGCCCACCCCGAGTTCGCCGCCCGTAAGACGACCAAGATCGTGGACAGCCAGAAGATTACCGGCTGGTTCACCGAAGACTTCGACCTTGCCGAGCTGATGACGCTGCGGGCCCGGGAACGTCTGCCGCAGCTTCGTCCCGAGAGCGCCAGGTTCGACGGCCAGGCGCCGCTGGTCACCTATCAGGAGGTTATCGACCTGGCGAAGTCGGAAAGCCGGCGCCTGGGGCGAACCATCGGCACCTACCCGGAGATGAAGCACCCGACCTATTTCGCGGGGCTGGGGATGCCGATGGAACGGATGCTGGCCGACGTCCTGAAGGCCAACGACCTGAACAGCCCCACAGCGCCCGTCTTCGTGCAGTGTTTCGAGGTCGGGGCGCTGAAGACATTCATGACGCTTTCGAAGGCGCCGCGGATTTTCCTGATGGACAGCGCCGGCGGCCCGTTCGACGGCAAGGCTAGCTATGCCGATTTAGCCCGGGACATGAAGGTGATCGCTGCCTTCGCGACCGGCGTCGGGCCGAACTGGTCGATGGTGGTCCCGACCGTCGACGGCGCGCTGGGGCCACCCACCAGCCTGGTGGCCGACGCCCATGCCGCAGGCCTGTCGGTGCATCCCTGGACGGTGCGGGCGGAGAATTTCTTCCTGCCCAAAGCCCTCCAGAGCAACGCGAACCCGGCCGAACATGGCGATGTGACCGCCGTCTACAAGGCGCTCTTCGCCTCAGGCATCGACGGGCTGTTCAGCGACTTCCCTGGCCTGGCGGCCCAGGCGCGCGGTTAATCGCCCAGGACGGCGGCGGCCGCCGCGAGCGCGGGACTCTCCGCGAAGGCCACCATCTCCCGCAGGTGCGCCTTGGCCAGCGTGAGCTGGCCGTCGGCGGTGTTGAGCTGAACGGTTCCCGCGGCGAGGCCCTGGCGAACATCGGCGAGTGACGGGCCGTCCAGATCGTCGACCTCGGTCGCGCCGCCCGAGCCGGCCAGACGCAGCATCAGGCAGGCCACGAACATCTGGCCAATCTGGCGCATCAGGGCGAAGCGGGCGCGGCGCTCGTCATCCACCTCGCCGAACACGGCGGCCAGGAAGGCGGCTTCGCCTGCGCCCTGCAGGCCGAACCAGTTGGCCAGGACGGCGGGATCGATGTGCGGATCGGCGGCGAAGGCGGCTTCCCAGTCCACCAGCCACAGCCGATGGCCGTCACAGACGATGTTCGACGGGTTGAGGTCGTTGTGGCTGGAGACCCAGGCCTCTGGCGGCAGGCGCGGATAGGCGGCGCAGATGGCGCGGTAGGCAGCCAACGGAGCGCGGGCGGCCTCGTCGCTGAGGACGCCGGTTCCCAGCGCGTTGGCGATGACGCCCTCCATGCCCTCGAAGAAATCGACCAGGCGCGGGAAAACCGGTGTCGCCTGCAGCGCGGCGATCATGCGCCCCAGCGCCAACACCACGGCCGGCGGGCCGCCTGGGTAGGCGAAAAGCGGCAGGGCCTCGACAAAGTCGGTGACCGTCACGCCGGCCTCGGCGTCTGCGTAGCGGACGGCGGGCGCGAGACCGGCGGCCGCGGCGGCGTTCATGCAGGCCTGGAGTCGGACCGGGTCCCGCAGGGTGTCACGCTGCATCTGGACGCGCAGCAGGGCCGCCTCGCCGCCCACCACGACGCGGCAGACCACGGCGCCGGAAAGGCCCGCGCGCATCACGGTGAGATCCTCGATCGCATCGCTGCCGAAAACAGCAATGAGCGCGCGGCTGACGCCCTCGCGATGCGAGGTCGGAATCAGGTCGTGGGGCATGGTGGCCTTCCAGGAGAAACCGCTTTTTTACCCGGATTAAATTACCGGTCAATATCGCCCGGGTAAAACAATCAGGCGGCGTTTCCGAACTGCAGCGCCGCGAGGCGGGCGTAGAGGCCTTTGCGGCCGACCAGCTCGGCGTGGGAGCCCTCTTCCACCACCCGGCCGTCTTCCATGACGACGATGCGGTCGGCCTTCAGGACCGTGGCCAGACGGTGGGCGATCACCAGGCTGGTCCGGCCGACCATGGCCTCGTCGATGGCCTTCTGGACCAGGCGCTCGTTCTCGGCGTCCAGGGCGCTGGTGGCCTCGTCGAGCAGCAGGATGGGCGCCTCGCGCACCAGGGCGCGGGCGATGGCCAGGCGCTGGCGCTGGCCGCCGGACAGGCTGCGGGCGCGCTCGCCGACGGGCGTGTCGAGGCCCTGGGGGAGGGCCTTGAGAAAGGTTTCAGCCTGGGCGGCGCGGACGGCGGCCTGCACCTCTTCGAGCGTGGCGTCCTGACGACCGAAGCGGACGTTGTCGAGCGCCGAGCCGGAGAACAGCGGGGAGTCCTGGGCGACCAGGGCCATGCGCGCGCGGACCTCCGCGGGGTCGGCCTCGCGCAGGTCGACGCCGTCCACCAACACCCGGCCCACCTGGGGATCGTAGAACCGCAGGAGCAGACGAAGCACCGTGCTCTTGCCGGCGCCGGATGGGCCCACCAGGGCCACGCGTTCGCCGGGGCGGACATGCAGGGAGAAGCCGTTGAGCGCCGGCAGGTCCGGACGGCCGGGATAGGCGAAGGTGACGCCTTCCAGGGCGACCTCGCCACGCGCCGGACGCGGCAAGGGCCGCGGCGGGACAGGCGCGGCGATGCCCGGCCGGGCCGACAGCAGTTCGGAGACCCGCTCCATGGCGCCGGCGGCCTTCTGCACGTCGCCCCAGCTTTCGCCCAGCGCTCCCACCGAACCCGCCGCCATCACCGCCAGGATCGCGAACTGGAACAGCACGCCCCAGGTCATGTGGCCGGCCAGCGCCGAGGCGACGCCAAGCCAGAAGATCCAGACTACGCCGCCGAACACCAGGGCGATCACCGCGGCGGTCATCATGGCCCGGGCGCCCATTCGCCGCAGTGAGGTGCGGAAGGAGGTCTCGACCGCCGCCCCGAATTGCGCGGCCCCGGCCGCCTCGCGCCCAAACGCCTGAACGATCTCCAGGGCGTCGAGCGTCTCCCCCGCCGTGCCGACGGCGCGGGCGAACTCGTCCTGGGTGGCCGCGGTCAGTTTGCGGACGCGGCGGCCGAACAGGAACATGGGCGCGATGACCAGGGGGAAGATGACCAGCACCAGTCCGGTCATCCGCGGGCTCACCACAACCATGAAGCCCACCGCGCCGATCAGGGTCAGCGCATTGCGCAGGGACACCGAGATGGAGGTCGTGAGGAGGTTCTCGACGATCTGGATGTCGGTGGTCAGGCGCGACAGCACCTCGCCGGTCGTGGTCAGCAGAAAGAAGGCCGGGTCCAGGGTCAGGATGTGGGCGTAGGTCGCCTTGCGCAGGTCGGCCACGATCCGCTCGCCAAGCTTGGTGACGAAGAAATATCGCCCGGCCGACGCCACGGCCATGACGGTCGCGACACCGCCCAGCAGCCAGAACCAGGGCGCGACGGTGGCGGCGTTGGCGTGATGGGCCTCGGCGCCGGTCAGGTGATCGACCAGCATCCGCACCGCGCCGCTGAGGCCGAGGCTGGAGGCCGTGGCGATGACCAGGAACACGCCCGCGGCGCCGGCGTCCAGGCGATGGGCGCCGATGAAGGGGAGCAGGCGACCCAGGGCCGCGACGTTGCGGCTCTTGCTCCGTCGGCCGGCGGCCTCGGTGATCTGCTGAGCGAGCGCCGCGCCCGCGGTCGGGCGGCCCTCGACCTGCGGCTCGGGTGCTGGATGACTCATGAAACGCTCGCGCCCTTGCCCCTCCGCCGCCTTTTCTGTATAGACGGCGCTCCGTCGCGCCAGGATTTCCGGGCCGACATCGAATTTCAGACTGCCGTTCCTTTAAGTCGGATGCCTACGAGATGAAACAAGACACCCACCCCGACTATCACTTCATCAACGTGGTGATGACCGACGGCACGACCTACCAGACCCGGTCGACCTACGGCAAAGAGGGCGCGACCCTCAACCTGGACATCGACCCGAAGACCCACCCGGCGTGGACCGGCGGCGGCCACCAGATGCTCGACCGTGGCGGCCGCGTGTCGCGCTTCAACGCCAAGTTCGGCGCCTTCACCCGGAAATGAGCCGGCGGTAGCCGGACTCATACTCGCGAAAGCGGGGATTCAGCCGCGCGAAAACGCCGCGGGGGGCAACCTCCGCGGCGTTTTGCGTTTTGATCCCTCTCCCCTCTGGAGAGGGAAATCACCCCCCGAAGGCTGTCTTCAGGCGGTCGTGCTGGGAGAGAACCGGGTGGGCGGCCTCGTCGTCGGCGGCCTCCACATACATGCGACGGTCCAGATGGCGGACGCGCCCATAGAGACGCTCCGAACGGTCGAGCAAGGATTGCAATTCGCTGGGCAATTCCGCGGCCTCGGGGCCCTCGGCGCGGCAGACGGCCTCGGCGGAGAGGCGATAGCGATCCTCGCAGGCGGCGCCGGCTGGCATGTCGCCTTCGCGCACCGCCCTTTGCACCAGCAGCCAGGAGGCCACCTGCATCAGGCGGGTGGTGAGGCGCATGCTCTCGGCCGCATAGGCCAGGGCGGAGTTGCGGGAGAGCAGCTTGGACGCCTGGCGGCCGCCGCCATCCAGATAGGCGGCGGTCTCCTCGACCAGGTCCATGCCTTCCTGGAAGGTACGCTGGAAAAGCTCCGAGCGGGCGAAATCCTGGATCACGTCGGCGCGCCAGGGCGTGGGCAGGGCGTCGGGGTTGCTCATGCGGACGTCAACTCTCTAATCCTGCCGGCCGGCGTCGTTGCGGGGCGCCTGGGTCTTGGGACACTGGGCTTGCAACCCCTGTGCCACTCGAATTGGGCCACCTTAAGCCCCATCATGCGCCCAACGGGCTCAGGAGAACAGGGCATCCGCCGCCGCACGTCCCGCGCGCTTGCGGTCGATCTGCGCCTGCACCCGGGCAATCTCCGATTGCAGCACCTCGATGCGCTCTTCCAGTTCGGCGACGCCGAACAGCTCCAGGTCCTCGCGGACGGCTTCCACGAGCCGCTGGCCGCGGCCCACCCGGACTTCAGCCGGTTCCTCCATGACGAGCCTCCTTTGCGGTTCCCCGATCGGCGGGTATCCAACTCCGCAAGGCGCGCGAGCGCAAGTTCACAAGGGAGCGACCCATGTCCAAGACCATGACGGCCATCGTCATCGAAGGCGGCAAGGGTCCGCCCGAGGCGCTGAAAACCGCGCAGATCGACCGGCCGGTTCCGGCGGCGGGCCAGATTCTCATCAAGGTCCATGCCGCCGGCGTGAATCGCCCCGACCTCCTGCAGCGGCTTGGCGGCTATCCGCCACCGCCCGGGGCGCCGGCGGGCCTGGGCCTGGAGGTTGCAGGGGAGGTTGTGGTGGCGGCGGGCCGCTGGAAGGTCGGCGACCGGGTCTGCGCTCTGCTGGGCGGCGGCGGCTATGCGGAATATGCCGCCTGCGACGCCCGCCATGCCCTGCCGATCCCCAAGGGCTATGACTACGTCCAGGCTGCGGCCCTGCCGGAAACGGTCTTCACCGTCTACGCCAATGTCTTCGAGCACGGGGCGCTGAAGCGAGGCGAGACCCTGATGACCCACGGCGCCACCTCAGGCATCGGGACCATCGCCATACAGATGGGCAAGGCGGCCGGCGCGACGGTGATCGCCACGGCCCGGGGCGCCGGGAAGGCCGCGACGGCGCTGGACCTCGGCGCCGATATCGCCGTGGACGCCAAGGCGCAGGACTTCGCCGAAATCGCCAGGGCCCATGGCGGCTGCGACGTGATCCTCGACATGGTCGGCGGCGATTATTTCGCCAAGGACCTGCACGCCCTGAAGACCGGCGGCCGCATCGTTTTCATCGCCAGCCAGGGTGGAAGCGAAGTCACCCTGCCGATCGTCGGCGTCATGCTGAAGCGCGCGGTGATCACCGGCTCGACCCTTCGCCCCCGCGCCGCTGACGAAAAGGCCCGCCTGGCCGGTGAGGTAGAGCGGGTGGTCTGGCCCTGGATCGAGGCGGGGCTGATCTCGCCCAGGATCGACGCGACCTATCCGCTGGCGCAGGCCGGCAAAGCCCACGCGCAGCTGGAAACCGGAGCGCACGTCGGGAAGATCATTCTCACCGTGCAGTGAGACACGGCAGGGCGATTGCTGGCGCCGCGGCCAGCGTCTAGCGTGACGCAACAAAGCTTCGGGAGGAGCCCAGACCGTGCAGAGCACCATGACCCTCAGCGACGGCGTCCGTGACGTCACCGACGCCGAAGTCGCCGCCTACCAGCAGAACGGCTGGACGGCGCTGCGCGGCCTCGTCGATCCGAAAGTTGTCGCCACCCTGCTCCAGCGCCTGAAGTCACGCATGGGCGACCAGGCCGAAATCGACATGGTCCCCAAGGGCGAGAAGACGCCGCGCCCACCGACGGCCAAGAAGCTCTTCACCTTCTATGACAATCCGGCCGAGGACGATGAGGCGATCCACGATTTCGCCTATTCCCGCGGGATCGGCCGGGTCCTCAGCCGTTGCGCGGGCAGCAAGGTGCGCGCCTACAACAACGTCTGCTACGTCAAGATGCCGGTCGCCCGCGAAGGCGGAAAGACGCCGTGGCACCAGGACTGGCCCTATTACCCCTTCGACCGGATGGGCTCGCTGACGATCTGGATCGCGCTGGTCGATGTGCCGGCGGAAATGGGGACCATGCGCTTCGTCAACGGCTCGCACCTGTGGGGGCCGCAGGGACGGATCATCCACCGCACCGACGGCAAGGACACCATGGATATCCTGCCGGACTACCTGCGCGAGCGTGTGGAGATCTCCCCGCCGCTCAATCTGAAGGCCGGCGACGCCACGGTCCACAACGACATGACCATCCACTCCGCGCCGGTGAACGCCACGGACCTGCCGCGCTGGGTGTTCTCGGTCGTGGCCTTCCCGGCCGACACATTGTTCACCGGCTGCCCGCAGCGGCGCACCGACGACCTCGGCCTGGCGATCAACCAGCCCCTGGACCACCCGAGGTTCCCGATCCTGCCCACCTAAAGGCGGCGCGCCTCATCCCCCCGCGAAGGGATAGGGCGAGATCGACTTTGTGAAATCGTCCACCGTCAGGGTGCGGCTGATCGGTTCGGCGGCCCTTTGGGGACAGGCCGGGCGCTCGCAGATGCGGCAGGCGGGGCCGATGGGCGTGGCCACCGGGTCCTTCAGGTCCAGCCCGCGCGAATAGACCAGGCGCTCGGCGAACTTCAGGTCGCAGCCCATGCCGACGGCAAGCTCGGAATCCTCGCCGGCGTGGGGCGTGGCGACGCGGGCAACGGTGCGGGCGAAGGTGAAGTAGCGCTGGCCGTCCGGGGTCTCGATGATCTGCGAATTGATCCGGCCGGGCGTGCGGAAGCTGGAATGGATGTTCCAGCGCGGACAGGCGCCGCCGAACCGCGAGAAGGGGAAGGCCGACCCGGCGAACCGCTTGGAGATGTTGCCCGCCGAATCCACCCTCATCATGAAAAAGGGGATGCCCCGCTGGCCGGGTCGCGACAGGGTGGTGATCCGGTGGCAGGCCTGTTCGAAGGACACCCCGAACCGCGCCCGGATCAGCTCGATGTCATAGGCGGTGCGCTCGCAGGTCTCGTGGAAGGCCTGGTAGGGCATCAGGATGGCGCCGGCCAGATAGTTGGCGAGGCTGACCTTCAGAAGGTTCCGGGTCGGCCGGTCAGGCGGGTTGGCCCGGTCGGCCAACCGGTCGAGGAGTTCGCCGTGCTCCAGCATGGCCAGCTGGAAGGCCAGCGCGAAGGTGCGGCCCGGACTGGTCAGGACCTCGGAGAGGAACAGGCGCTTCCTGTGGTGATCGAAGCGCCGGACGCTTTCCGGCAGGACGTCGATCGGCACGACGCGGACCTGGATGCCATGCTTCTTGGCCAGGCGCTCTCGTGCGGCGGTGGCGAAGTCCTGCGGCTCGGCGTTCAGGTCGGCGGCGGTGAGCGCCGCCGCGTCCTCGATCTCACCGAAGTAGTTCTTCTGCTCCTGGATGAAATCGCGCACCCAGTCCGACGGCATGGCCATGGGCGGCAGGGCGCCGTCCTCAGGCCGGCCCACCGCGCCCAGGTCGCTGAGCCTGCGCTGGTCGAGGTAGCTGCGGTAGAGGCGCACGATGGCCTCGGCGACGCCCGGCGCGGACTCGGCCACCTCGGCGATCTCGTGGCGGGCGACCCCCAGGTCGCGGAACATCTGGTCGGAGAAGACCTCCGTCAGACCCGCCGCCCCGCCGCCCTCCGGATCGGAGGACAGGGTCTTGAGGTCGAGGTCATAGGCCTCGGCCAGGCGCAGCAGCACCTGGGCCGTCACCGGCCTCTGGTTGCGTTCCAGGAGGTTGAGATAGCTCGGCGAGACGCCCAGATCCTCGGCCATCCGCGTCTGGGTGAGGCCCAGCTCCCGGCGCAGCCGCTTCATGCGCGGTCCGAGGAACAGCTTTCGGTCGGTGGGCTGCAGGGCCATTCTGTCGTTTTGTCATAATATGACAAACTAGACAAGGTTCTACTGTGACACACTAGCCTCTTCGCAGCGCAGCATGGCTATACCGCAAGGGAATAGGCGCGTTAGTGGCCATACGAGCTTGTCACAGCGGCAGGCGCAGCAACCGCGGAAGAGACCGATGTATCAGGATCACATCATCCAGATGGGCCAGTTGATCGACAGCAAGGCCGGCGCCTGGAGCAGCATCGACGCGGAGTCGGTGTCGCGGATGCGACTGCAGAACCGGTTCAAGACCGGCCTCGAGATCGCCCGCTACACGGCCGGCATCATGCGCCGCGACATGGCGGCCTATGACGCTGATCCGGCCGCCTACACCCAGTCCTTGGGCTGCTGGCACGGCTTCATCGGCCAGCAGAAGATGATCTCCATCAAGAAGCATTTCGGATCCACCAAGGGGCGCTACCTCTACCTGTCCGGCTGGATGATCGCCGCGCTGCGTTCGGAATTCGGCCCCCTGCCCGACCAGTCGATGCACGAGAAGACCTCGGTCCCGGCCCTGATCGAAGAGCTCTACACCTTCCTGCGCCAGGCCGACGCCCGCGAGCTGGGCGGGCTGTTCCGGCAGATCGACGCGGCCCGCAAGGCCGGCGATGCAGCCGCCGAAGAGCGCCTGCTCGAAGAGGTCGATAACCACCAGACCCACGTGGTTCCGATCATTGCCGACATCGACGCGGGCTTCGGCAACGCCGAGGCGACCTATCTTCTGGCCAAGAAGATGATCGAGGCCGGCGCCTGCGCCCTGCAGATCGAGAACCAGGTCTCCGACGAAAAGCAGTGCGGCCACCAGGACGGCAAGGTCACGGTCCCGCACGACGACTTCCTGCAGAAGGTCCGCGCCTGCCGCTACGCCTTCCTGGAACTGGGCGTCGAGGATGGCGTCATCGTCACCCGCACCGACAGCCTGGGCGCTGGCCTGACCAAGCAAATCGCGGTCTCCAAGACCCCTGGCGACCTGGGCGACCAGTACAACAGCTTCCTCGACTGCGAAGACGTCGCGCCCGGCGACCTGGCGAACGGAGACGTCATCCTCAACCGCAACGGCCGGCTGCTGCGTCCCAAGCGCCTGCCGTCGAACCTCTTCCAGTTCCGCGCCGGCACTGGCGAAGACCGCTGCGTGCTCGACTCGATCACCTCACTGCAGAACGGCGCCGACCTGATCTGGATCGAGACCGAGAAGCCGCACATCGAGCAGATCGCCGGCATGATGGACCGCATCCGCGCCGTCTGCCCGCAGGCCAAGCTGGTCTACAACAACTCGCCGTCCTTCAACTGGACCCTGAACTTCCGCCAACAGGTCTATGACGCCTGGACCGCGGCCGGGAAGGACGTCAGCGCCTACGACCGCGCGAAGCTGATGAGCGTCGACTACGACGCCACGGCGCTGGGCGCGGAAGCCGACGAACGCATCCGCACCTTCCAGTCCGACAGCGCCAGGCGGGCGGGCATCTTCCACCATCTGATCACGCTGCCGACCTACCACACCGCGGCGCTCTCGACGGACAACCTGGCCCGGGAATACTTCGGCCGCCAGGGCATGCTGGGCTACGTCAAGGCCGTCCAGCGCGAGGAGATCCGTCAGGGCATCGCCTGCGTGAAGCACCAGAACATGTCGGGTTCCGACATCGGCGACGACCACAAGGAATACTTCGCCGGCGAAGCTGCCCTCAAGGCCGGCGGCGTCCACAACACCATGGGTCAGTTCGCCTAACCCCCAGCGATCGAAAGGACCAAGACCATGACCACTGAACGTTTCTGGGTCGTCGGCGGCGAGTACAGCTGCCTTGGCTTCAAGACGCTGAAGAACGGCGCCCCTGACGTGATGGGCCCCTTCGAGAACCGCGAGGAGGCAAAGGCGGCCTGGAGGCGCGTCTCGGACGAGAACCGCAGCTGCGCCACGGCGAAATACGCCATCGCGGCCGAGCAGCTCACACTGCCGAACTAGGCGCAGCTCACGCATTGCAAGACCCTCTGCCCCCGGGCGGAGGGTCTTTTGCTGTCTACTTCCGTGTCCAGGCGCCGCCGATGGGGCGGTAGAAATCGCCAGGACGAAGCTTGCCCTTCACGACGCTCTCGAAGGCCGCCGCGCCGGCCGCCGCCGGCGTTACGCCGTTCTTGGCCGCAGCCTCGTTGTAGAGCCTCGCCCGCCCGGCGTTGGTCTCGCCCACGGCGGCCTTGATCGCCGGATCGGCGGCGGGCGTGACAAACCCCAAAAAGCCATCGGCCTGTTCGCCGACAACGCCGGCCGCCTTGGCGGCGTCGACGGTGGCCTTGGTCTCGGCGGTCTGGGCGATCGCGGCCACCGGCAGGGCCAGGGCGCCGGCCAGGGTGAGGGTCAGAATCTGTGCGGTTTTCATGGTCATGGCCTCAGAAGAGGTTCGGGTTTTTCTGGATGAGCGCCTTGACGTCCTCGTCGAGGCTGAGCCGGACGTTGGCGTCCAGCTTGGCGTAGATGGTGATCGGATCGACCTTCACGTGAACCGTCGGCGCACAGGCCGCCAGGCCCAGCAGGGCGAACGCGAGGAGTGTTCGGGGCGGCGCGGTCATCGGATGTCTCCAGGCCTTGAAGGGTAAGGGTCGCGCATCACGGCTGAACCTTGGGTGAACTGCGCAGCCGTTGGTAGTCCGCATAGTCCGACAGCAGATCGTCGAGATTGAGGGTCGTGTCGAGGGTCAGATCGACCCCCGTGCCCGAGGGCAGGGGCAGCGGGCGGGTCATGAACTTGCGTCCGATCAGGTCGAAGAGCGAGAGCCTTATCTCCTGATGCTGCGGTGGGTCGCTTTGGCCCACGACGTGGAACCGCACGCCCAGCCGGCCGTCGGCGTTGGTCGCGACCGCCGCGTCGAGCCTGTCGAAGGCCAGGTGCTCCATGGCTTGGTAGGCGAAGTCGGTGAAGGTGTCGTTGGCTTCGACCGGGGCGGAGCCTGCGCCGCCGGCGTCAACCGTCCCGCCTGCAGCCACACCGGTGAGCGCAGCGCGGCTGATCGACAGCCGCCCGGGTTGGATGGCGTGCAGTTCGCCGTCGAGAATCTTGACCTTGCCGGCGTGGATTTCGAAGGGCGTCCGCCCGCTGACCCTGGCGTCCAGTTCCACCTTGTCGCCGAACGGCGTGGCCTCCACGAGATCGTGCAATTGCACCCCCTCGAACTGCAGGACACCCCGCGCGGCGGCGCCCGCGGTCAGCGGGATCGACAGCGCCTCGATCCGCACCACGCCGCCGCCCACCGAGGCCTGCCCGCCGGACACGGTCACCGCGCCGGCGTCCAGGCTGAAGGTCGCGCTGAGGTCGGCCAGGGGTGCAAGCGGGCTCTCCAGGGCGGCGACCTTCAGCATCTGACCGGGCGCGGCGATCAGGGGCGCCAGGCTGGTGAAGGTAACCTCGCCCCGGAGGCCGCTGACCCGCCCCGCCGGGCTGACGAAGGCCAGATCCGGAACCGAAAGGACACCGGAACTGGTGGCGCCGGACGGGGTCCAGTCGAAGCGGCCCCGGAAGGCCGCGACGCCGGTGACCGGCGGCCCGACGGCGGCGGCGAGCGGCGACAGGCCGGCCGGCTGCAGCCCGCCCTCGGCGAAGTTGAGCGTTCCGGTGTCGAAGGCCAGGCCGCCTTTCCCGGACCGCAGGTTGCCGTCGAGGCGCGCCTGCCCGAGCGGCCGGCCCGCGCGATCGGCCAGGCTGAACTGGGCCTGGGCCTGTTCGTTCGCCAGGCCCGCTTCGCCGCTTAGTTGCAGCGGCTCGAAGCGCCGTTCTGGGTCGGTGTCCTCCAGCCTGGCCTGGACGATGGTCGCGGTGGCGGCCAGCTGGCCGGCGGCCTGGGCCAGGCTGACCGCTCCTGAGCCCGCGACGAGCCGGGCCTGAAGGCTGGGCGCCTCGACAAGGACCGCCTCGGCGCGGCCGGCCAAACGCCAGGCGGCGCCGCGCAGGCGAAACAGCGGCCCGCCGGCGGGGCAGAATCGTCCGGACAGGCGGCCAAGGTCGTTGTCGCCCAGTTCCACGCCCGCGGCCTGAAAGCCGACACAGCGCGCGGCAGTGAAGGTGACCGCCCCATCCTGCGCCGCCACCAAGCCGGCCGCATCGAGAGCTCCGCCACGGATCGGACCGATGGACATCCTGGCCTGGGCGCGGCCCTCGGCGCTGACGCCGCCGGCGCCTAGCGAAACCCGCGTCGCGGTGGCGTCCAGGTCCGGCAGGCCGCCGCCCTTGACTGTCAGCCGGTAGCCGGTTCCGGCCGACGAAATCACGGCCGCCCCGCCCGCGTCCGGCCTGACCGTGAGCGGACCGGTCAGCCTCGCGCCCACAGCGCCGCGCTCGACGCTGAACGCCAAGCCGGCGGCGTCGAAGCGGAAGGCCCGGGCAGCACGCTTCAGGGCCGCCATCTCGCTAGAGTCCTGGCTGGTCGGCGCGCCCAGGCTCTCCCAGCCTCCGCGGCCCTGCGCCGTTCCGGCCAGGTGCACCGAGGCGCCGGCGCGGTTTGCCAGCACGGGACCCTCGAAGGCTACGGAAACCGCCGAGGCCTGGAGGCCCGGCGCCGCCACCTCGCCAATCCGGGCGGCAAGGCGAAGCCCGCCGGAGATCAGGTCGCCGCCCTTGCGGCTCCAGCGCGCTTCATCGCTGACGGCCGTCAGGGTGAGGGCCCGCGCCCTTGCCCCGCCCAGGTCGGCGTCGTCCGCGTGAAGGTTCGCCGTGGCGCGGCCGCGCAGGCTCAGGTCGTCGATCCAGCCCTGGACCTGGCCGCCGATCGCCGCCGTGAGGACGGGTGTTGAGAGGACCTGCCGGCCGCTGGACAGCCGACCGCCCGAAAGGCTGGCCCGGATGTCGACCGCACCGTCGAGGCGGCGCCGGACGGTGTCGGGATAGGGGATCGCCAAGGTGATGTTCAGCTGCGACCGTTCGAGGTGCAACCCGCCGGCCAGGGCTGATTGCACCGCCGCATCGACCGTGGCGGTCGCCCGCCCGCCGGCGGTTCGCAGGCTCAGGCGCGCCGGACCCAGGGCCGCCTCGAAGCCCGATCCCGACAGGCGGGTCGGCGCCAGGGCCGCGTCGAGGCTCACAAGCTTGCCGTCGGACAGCACCGCGTCCGCCGCAACGGCGGCCGGGCCAAAATCCGAGGTCAGCAGCAATGCGCCGCGCTCGATCTCGATGCGCGGCTTGGGCGCGTCAGGTCGCGCTGGCCGGCTGAGCAGGTCGGCGACCAACCCGTCGAGGGAGCCCAGGCTGAGGGCGCCGCCATGGAGGTGGGCGCGGACCACGGGATGGATGAGGGTGACGCTTGAGACCTCCAGACCCCGCAGGCCCAGGCGGTATGAAACCCTCACGCGATCGACGGTGAAGTCCGGGGTCTTGGGATCGCCTAGCGACAGGGCGCCCGTGAAGCTGTCCAGGCCAAGACCTTCCACCCGCGCCTGGGCCGCCACGCCATGCGAGTGCAGCCAGGCGGTGAGCGCCTCGCGGGCCAGGATCCGACGGCCGGCGTAGAGGCCGGCCAGCAGCGCCAGCAACGCCACGCCGGTCAGGAGCAGGGGCCGGGATCGCCGGACGGGAGCTGGGGTGTCGTTCACGGACGGCGGTCTCGGGTCACCAGGCGAGTTCATAGACCAATCCGCGCGAATCCAAGGCGCGCCTGCCCGGTTCTAGCTAGGACCGCTGCCGGAGATGTTGGCCAGGCCTACGCCGCCGTCCACCAGCAGGGTCTCGCCCACCACATAGTCCCCGGCCCGGCTAGCCAGGAAGATGGCCGCGCCGGCCATGTCGTCATCGTTGCCGATCCGGCGGGCGGGGATGCCCTTGGCGAGCTCGTCGCCCTTGTCGCGCGCGACCCGGTTGATGTCGGTGGAAAACGCCCCCGGGGCGATGGCGGTGACCACGATGTTGTCTTCGATCAATCGGGCGGCCAGCCGGCGGGTCAGATGGATCAGGGCCGATTTCGAGGCCTGGTAGCTGTAGGTCTGCATGGCGTTGATCTTCAGTCCGTCGACCGACGAGATGCCGATCACCTTGGCGGGACGCTCGAAGGTGGCGGCGGCCGCCAGCAGCGGCTTCAGGGCCTGGGTCAGGAAGAAGGGCGACTTGAGGTTCAGGTTCATCACCTTGTCCCACCCGCTCTCGGGGAAGTCGTCGAACTCGGCGTTCCAGGCGGCGCCGGCGTTGTTCACCAGGATGTCGAGACCGTCTTCCTTCGCGCCATAGGCCGCGGCCAAGGCCCGGCAGCCCTCGACCGTCGAGATGTCCTGCGGCAGGGGGTGGCAGTTGGGTCCGAGTTCCTCGGCGGTTTCGATGCAGGCCTCCGCCTTGCGTGACGAGACATAGACGCGGGCGCCCTGGTCGATGAAACCCTTGGCGATCATCTTGCCGATGCCGCGCGAACCGCCGGTGACCAGCGCCACACGCCCCTCGAGCGAAAACAGATCGCGCGCCATGCCGGCATCCTCCCTGGCCATAGGTTGCGCCCGGCTTACCCGCCCGGCGACGGGATTTCCCTCGCACACTTGACTTGGAAGGGTCCAGCGCAGCCTGTAACAGCTGTTTGAACTTCAGGTTGCCGACGCTAAGTGATTGGCGATCATGTTCAAGTCGAGGAACCCCCATGACAGCCATAAATCCGGTGACCGACCTGAGCCGGGACGGGGACGTGGCGGTCATCACCCTCGACTCCCCGCCCGTGAACGCCCTGGGCGCCCAGGTGCGGGCCGGACTGGTGGAGGCCTTCAACCAGGCCAACGCCTCGGACGCCGCGGCCATCGTCCTGATCTGCGGCGGCCGCACCTTCTTCGCCGGGGCCGACATCACCGAGTTCGGCAGGCCGCCGGCGCCGGGTCCGGGCTTCCCTGAACTCATGGTCACAATCGAGAATTCCAAAAAGCCAGTGGTGGCTGCGATCCACGGCACGGCCCTGGGCGGCGGGCTGGAAACGGCGCTCTGCGCGCACTTCCGGGTGGCCGTGCCCTCGGCCAAGCTCGGCGTGCCGGAAGTCGCCCTGGGCATCCTGCCCGGGTCCGGCGGCACCCAGCGGCTGCCCCGCGTGGTGGGGGTCCAGAAGGCGCTGGAAATGGTCACGTCCGGCCAGCCGATCTCGGCCAAGGCCGCCGCGGCCTCTGGTCTGGTCGACGCGGTCGTCGAGGAGGGCAAGCTTCTCGAAGGCGCCCTGGCCTTCGCCCGCCAGGCGGTGGCCGAGGGCAAGCCGCTGGTCAGGGTGCGCGACAACGACGCCAAGCTGGCCGAGGCTCGCGCCAATCCGCAGATCTTCGCCGACTTCCGCAAAGCCAATGCGCGAAAGTTCCGGGGCTTCATGGCGCCGGAGAACAACATCCGCGCCGTCGAGGCGGCGGTGACTTCGGCCAGCTTCGACGAAGGCCTCGCGGAAGAGCGGCGCCTGTTCATGGAACTGGCCACCGGCCCCCAGGCGCAGGCCCAGCAGTATTATTTCTTCGCCGAACGCCAGGCCCAGAGAATCCCCGACGTGCCGGACGACACGCCCACCCGGCAGGTGAAGAGCATCGGCATCATCGGCGCCGGCACCATGGGCGGCGGCATCGCCATGAACTTCGCCAACGCCGGCCTGCCCGTCACCATCGTCGAGCAGACGCAAGAGCCGCTGGACCGCGGGCTGGCGACCATCCGCAAGAATTATGAGCGCACCGCCGCGCGCGGCGGGCTGACGCCGGAGCAGGTGGAGCAGCGCTGCGCCCTGATCTCCGGTTCGCTGGCGATGGACGATCTGAAAGACGCCGACCTGGTCATCGAGGCGGTCTTCGAGCGGATGGATATCAAGCAGGACATCTTCCGGTCGCTGGACGCCATCTGCAAGCCCGGCGCGATCCTGGCGACCAATACCTCCGCGCTGAACATCGACGAGATCGCCGCCGTCACCCAGCGGCCGCAGGACGTGATCGGCCTGCACTTCTTCTCGCCGGCCAATGTCATGAAGCTGCTGGAGGTGGTCCGCGCCGACAAGACGGCCAAGGACGTGATCGCCACGGCCATGAAACTCGCCAAGAAGATCGGCAAGGTCGCGGTCCTGGCCGGCGTGACGCCCGGCTTCATCGGCAACCGCATCCTGGCGCAGCGCCAGCGCGAGGCCCAGAAGCTGATCCTGGAAGGCGCCATGCCCTGGGACGTCGACCGGGTGCTGTTCGACTTCGGCTTCCCCATGGGCCCGTTCGCGATGAGCGACCTGGCCGGCCTCGACATCGGCTGGGTGAAGGCCGAATCCAAGGGCGCCACGATCCGTGACGTGCTGTGCGAAATGGACCGCCGGGGCCAGAAGACCGGGGCCGGCTTCTACGACTACGACGAGCAGCGAAACGCCATCCCGAGCCCCGTCACCGAGAAGATCATCAGGGACTTCATAGCCAAGGCTGGGACCACGCCGCGCCAGATTTCAGACGAGGAGATCCTGGAACGCTGCCTCTATCCGATGATCAACGAGGGCGCGAAGATCCTCGAAGAGGGCAAGGCCATCCGGCCCTCCGACATCGACGTGGTCTGGGTCAACGGCTACGGCTGGCCGGTCTATCGCGGCGGGCCGATGTACTACGGGGACCGCATCGGGCCGGACAAGGTGCTGGCCAAGATGCAGGCCTTCCAGGCGGCCATGGGCGAGGCCTTCAAGCCCGCCGCCCTGCTGGAAAAGCTGGTTTCCGAAGGCAAGAAATTCTCCGACATCAAGGCCTGACCGGCCGCTTCAACCTAAGACAGGCAGGACATATTCATGCGTGAAGCCATCATCGTCGCCGCCCGCCGGACCCCAATCGGCAAGGCCTACCGCGGCGCGTTCAACAACACCTATGGCGCGACGCTGGCCGGCCATGCGCTCGCCGCCGCCGTCGAGCAGGCCGGCATCGACCCGGGCGAAGTCGACGACGTGGCCATGGGCTGCGCACTGCAGCAGGGGACGACGGGACAGAACATCGCCCGCCAGGCGGCGCTGCGCGCCGGCATGCCCAAGACCGTCTCCGGCATGACCATCGACCGCCAGTGCTCGTCAGGCCTGATGGGCATCTCCATGGCGGCCAAGTACATCATCAACGACGGCGCCCCTGTCGCCATGGGCGCGGGCGTCGAGTCCATCAGCCTCGTCCAGAACGGCAACATGAACGGCTTCATGGCCCGCGACCCCTGGCTGGCCGAGCACGTGCCGGAACTGGCGACCTCGATGATCGAGACCGCCGAGATCGTCGCCGAACGCTATGGGATCAGCCGCGAGGCGCAGGACGAGTACGCGCTGCGCTCCCAACAACGCACCGCCCAGGCCCAGGCGGAGGGGCGCTTCGACGCCGAGATCGCGCCCATGACCACGGTGATGAAGGTGGTCACCAACAAGGAGACCGGCGAGACCGCGGACAAGGAGGTCACGCTCAGCGTCGATGAGGGCAACCGGCCGCAGACCACGCTTGCCGACCTGCAGAAGCTGTCGCCGGTTTTCAAGGGCGGGCGCTACGTCAAGGAAGGCAAGTTCATCACCGCCGGCAACGCCTCACAGTTGTCCGACGGCGCCGCGGCCCTGGTGCTGATGGAACGCAAGGAGGCCGAGAAGCGCGGCAAGCAGGCGCTGGGCGCCTATCGCGGCATGGCGGTGGCCGGCTGCGGGCCGGAGGAGATGGGCATCGGACCGGTCTTCGCCATCCCCAAGCTGCTGGAGCGCAACGGCCTGACCATCAAGGACATCGGCATCTGGGAGCTGAACGAGGCCTTCGCCAGCCAGGTGCTCTATTGCCGCGACAAGCTGGGCATCCCGGACGAACTGCTGAACGTCTCCGGCGGCTCGATCTCCATCG
>CANJLK010000042.1 GCA_947475465.1 Caulobacteraceae bacterium
CGTCACCAAGTCGAAGTTCGACAACCTCTACGGCTGCCGCGAGAGCCTCGTGGACGCCATCCGCCGCGGCACCGACGTCATGCTGTCGGGCAAGGTGGCGGTGGTCCTGGGCTATGGCGACGTGGGCAAGGGCTCGGCGGCGTCGCTGCGCAACGGCGGCGCGCGGGTCATCGTCACCGAGATCGACCCGATCTGCGCCCTGCAGGCGGCCATGGAGGGCTATGAGGTCCAGACCATGGAAGACGTGGCCGGCAAGGCCGACATCTTCGTCACCGCCACCGGCAACAAGGACGTCCTGACCGTCGATCACATGCGGGCGATGAAAAACAACGCGATTGTCGCCAACATCGGCCACTTCGACTCAGAAATTCAGGTCGCCGGCCTGAAGAACTTCAAGTGGGACAAGATCAAGGATCAGGTCCACCACATCGAATTCCCGGACGGCAAGAAGATCATCCTGCTCTCCGAGGGCCGCCTGGTGAACCTGGGCAACGCCACGGGCCACCCGAGCTTCGTAATGAGCGCCTCCTTCACCAACCAGACGCTCGCCCAGATCGAGCTTTGGCAGAACGGCGACAAGTATCCGATCGGCGTCCACGTTCTGCCCAAGCACCTGGACGAGAAGGTGGCCATGCTCCACCTCGCCAAGCTGGGCGCCAAGCTGACGGTGCTGTCCAAGGACCAGGCCGACTACATCGGCGTGACCACCGAGGGCCCGTTCAAGCCGGACCACTACCGCTACTAGGCGCACCGCGCGCGGTGCGTGTATGACGCCGGCCATGGTTGAGATCGCCGGTCATGCCGCGCCGCGCTTCGGGCCGGTGAAGGACGCCTTCGCGGCGAACTTCGCCGAGGGCCTGGAACTGGGCGCGCGCTTCACCCTGGTGGAGGCCGGCGAGGTGGTGGTCGACCTGATGGCCGGCCACGCCGACCGCAAGGGCCAGCGGGCCTTCGATGAGCAGACCCTGACGCCGATCTTCTCGTCCACCAAGGCCATCGCCTCGCTGCTGATGGCCCGGCTGGTGGACCAGGGGAAGCTCTACTACGACCAGCCGGTCTCGGTGGTCTGGCCGGAGTTCGCCCAAGAAGGCAAAGGCGCCATCACCGTCGAGCAGATGCTCTCCCATCAGGCTGGCCTCTCCGGGTTCCTGGAGCCCATGGACCCGGCCCAGTGGTTCGAGTGGGACGAGATCTGCGTCAAGCTTGCGGCCATGCGGCCGATCTGGCCGCCCGGGACCTCCAGCGGCTATCATCCGGTGACGTTCGGCTATCTGGCGGGCGAGGTCTTCAAGCGGGTCTGCGGCCGGACGATGGGGACGGCGCTGCGCGACGACCTGGCAAAGCCCTTCGACCTCGACATCTTCATCGGATTGCCGGAGAGCGAATTCGGGCGGGTCGCCGACCTGCAGCGGCCCAGCGGCCTGCCGGACTTCGGCCACCTGAACGACGCCACCCGCGCGGCCTTCCTGACACCCTGGGCGACGCCCGGCGGGCGCAGCGGGGCAGACTGGCGCAAGGCCGAAATCCCCTCGGTCAACGGCCACGCCACCGCCCATTCCCTGGCCCGGGTGATGGGGGCGCTGGCCAATGGCGGCTGGCTGGACGGCGAGGATATCCTCTCTCCGGCCCTGATCGCCGAGGCCTCGCGTGAGCGTATCCGCGGCCCCGACCTGGTGTTGCCCTTCGAGATGAGCTGGGCGGCCGGGTTCATGCGCAACGAGTCCGTCACGCCCTGGGGTCCGGGCATCGAGACTTTCGGCCACTCAGGCTGGGGCGGTTCCTGCCTCTTTGCCGATCCGGTCCGCAAGCTGGGCGGCGCCTATGTCATGAACAAGCAGTCCACCGACCTGTTGGGCGACAGGCGCCCCCGGCGGCTGATCGAGGCGGCCTACGCGGGCCTCTAGGCGGGCTCGGCCAGGACCGTCGCGGCCGAGGCGCTGCGCGACCGGCGCCAGGCGCCCCAGGTGAAGACCGCCGCCCCGCCCCAGATGAACACGAAGGAGGCCGCGCGCAGGGGGGTGAAGGCCTCGCCCTGCCGCGTGCCGATCACGAAGGTGATGGTCGGGGTGATGAACTGCAGGAAGCCCAGGACCGAGAGCGGAATCCGCCGGGCCGACCAGGAGAACATCAGGAGCGGCATGATGGTGATCGGCCCGCAGGCCACCAGCCAGAACGTCGTCGCCGGCGCCGCGCCCAGGTGGCCGGCGCCATGGGTCTGCAGCCAGAGCATATAGGCCACCGCCGGAACGATCATGAACAGGCATTCGATGAACAGGCCCGTCTGGGCGGAGGCCGGAACGAGCTTGCGCACCACGCCATAGCCGCCGAACGACAACGCCAGCGCCAGGGACACCACCGGCAGCCGGCCGATCGCGGCGGTCTGGATGGCGATGCCGATCACAGCCAGGCCGATGGCGATCTGGCCGATCCGGTCGATGCGCTCGCGGAACACCAGCGCCCCGCCCGCCATGGCGATCAGCGGGTTGATGTAATAGCCAAGGCTGGTCTCCAGCACGCGGCCCGAATTCACCGCCCAGATGAAGAGGCTCCAGTTGCCGGCGATGAGCACGGTGGTGAGCGCCAGCCAGGCCATGACACGGGGCTTGCGGAAGGCGGCCATGAGCTCAGGCCACTGTCGCGCGGCCAGGACGAAGAGCAGCGCCGTGGGCGTCCCCCAGACGATGCGGTTGGCCATGATCTCCCAGGCCGAGACGCCCATGTGGCCCATCAGCTGGAAGAGCAGGGGGATCACCCCCCACATCAGGTAGCAGCCCGCCCCCGCCGCCGTCGCCAGGCGGCCCTCAGCCCCCTGCGCCGAAGACGAAGGCACGGGGCTAGGCCAGGGCTTTCTGGCGGATCAGGCCGCGCGCGTGGAGCAGCTCGGCGATCTGCACCGCGTTGAGCGCCGCGCCCTTGCGCAGGTTGTCGGCGACCACCCACATGTTGAGCCCGTAGGGCACGGTGGTGTCGTTGCGGATGCGGCTGACGAAGACCGGGAACTCGCCCTGCGCTTCCTTCGGCGTGATGTACCCCGTCTCATCGCGCTTATCGATGACGATGATCCCCGGCGATTCCCGCAGGATGTCGCGCGCCTCGTCCTCGTCCAAAGGCTCGTGGAACTCGATGTTCACGGCCTCGGAGTGGCCCACCATCACCGGCACGCGCACGCAGGTCACCGTGAGCGCGATCTCCGGATCGATCATCTTGTGGGTCTCGTTCCACATCTTGGCTTCTTCGTCGGTGTAGCCGTCCGCGCCGAAGGCGCCGATGAACGGGATGACGTTGAAGGCGATCTGCTTGGGGAACTTCTTGGGCGGGGTGGCGCCCAGGACGAAGACGTTCTTGGTCTGGTCGAACAGCTCGTCCATCCCTTCCTTGCCCGCGCCCGAGACCGACTGGTAGGTCGAGACGACCACGCGCTTGATCCGGGCCCGGTCATGGAGGGGCTTCAGGGCCACGACCAGCTGGGCCGTCGAGCAGTTGGGGTTGGCGATGATGTTCTTGCGGTCGGCCCACTCGACATCGTCCGGGTTCACTTCCGGCACGACGAGGGGAACGTCCGGGTCCATGCGCCAGGCCGAGGAATTGTCGATCACGATGGGGCCCGCGGCGCCGATCTTCGGCGCCCAGACCTTCGAGAAGCTGCCCGAGACGCTCATCAGCACGAGGTCGACGGTGGAGAAGTCGAACTGCTCCACGTCCTCGCACTTGATCAGCTGATCGCCGAAGGCGACCTCCAGACCGATGGATTTGCGCGACGCGATCGCGTGAATCTTCTCCACGGGGAACTGCAGTTCCTCGAGGATGCTCAGCATTTCGCGGCCCACGTTGCCCGTGGCGCCGACAACGGCCACCCGGTAACCCATCGCACTTCTCCTAGTCTTGAGGGAGCGTGCGTGTACCCCCGCGGGGCTTCGGGCGCAAGGCGAGGGGTTCTGACGTGGTCGCCAGGTGGGCTGGCATGCTGTCAGCTCATGCCCCAGCCATCTTCAGGATCGTCGCCCACTGGTCGTCGCTGACCGGGGAGACTGAGAGCCGGCTCTGGCGGATCATCTCCAGGCCGGCCAGCGCCGGGTTGGCCTTCATGTCGGCCAGGGTCACGGGGTTGGGCAGGGGCCGTACCGGCGCCAGCTCCACGGCCACGAACCGGCCGGCAGGATCGCTGGGGTCGAGGAAGGCCTCCTCGACCACCTTGGCCACGCCCACCACCGCCAAGCCTTCCTGGGAATGGTAGAACAGGACCTCGTCGCCCAGCTTCATGGCCTTGAGGTGCAGGGCCGCGGCGTTATTGCGCACGCCGTCCCAGACCGTCTTCCCGTCCCGCTGCAGGTCGGCGAAGCTGTAGGTGTTGGGCTCCGATTTCACGAGCCAGTGGGCCATCTGCTGCTCCCTGCGCCAGGGCCGATTTCCGCGGCCGGTCCAGTTGACTCGAACGCGCCCGCTCGCGCTTGTCCAGAGGCTGGAGGGTCCGATGCCGACCGAAACCGCCGACCGCGTCGCCCTGGAGCGCGCATTCCACTATGCCCTCGCCCACATCGAGGGCCTCGAGGCCGCGCCCGTGGCGGCGCCCGCAACGCTCGGCGACCTGCGCGCGGCGCTGGGCGGCGTCCTGCCGGAGCAAGGTGCGCCTGCGGCCCAGGTGGTGGATGAACTGGTTGCGGGCGTGGCCGGCGGGCTGCACGGCTCGCAGGGCGGGCGGTTCTTCGGCTGGGTGATCGGCGGCGGCGCGCCGGCCGCCATCGCCGCCGACTGGCTGACCGCGGCCTGGGACCAGAACGCCTGCCTCTACGCCTCCGCCCCGGCCGCCGCGGTGGTCGAGGAGGTGGCCGGCGCCTGGCTGAAGGACCTCTTCGACCTGCCGGCCGAGGCCAGCTTCGCCTTCGTCACCGGCTGCCAGATGGCCCACGTGACCTGCCTGGCTGCCGCCCGCCACGGGGTGCTGCGCGACCGGGGCTGGGACGTGGAGCGCCAGGGCCTCGCCGGTTCGCCGCCGGTCCGCATCCTTTCAAACGCCCAGCGGCACGCCTCGGTGGACATAGCACTGCGCATCCTGGGCATTGGGACAGACGCGCTGGTCCCCCTGCCGATGGACGCCGGGCGCCGGGTTTCGCCGGAGGGCCTTCGCGCGGCTCTGGCCCAGGGGGACGGCCCCGCCATTGTCATCCTGCAGGCGGGCGAGCTCAACCTGGCCGCCTTCGACGACTTCAGGGCGCTCGTGCCGATAGCCCGGGCGGCAGGCGCGTGGATCCACGTGGACGGCGCCTTTGGCCTGTGGGCCAAGGCCAGTCCGGCGCTGCGCCATCTGGCCGATGGCATCGAGCTTTGCGACAGCTGGAGCACCGACGCCCACAAGTACCTGAACGTCCCCTACGACAGCGGCCTGGCCTTCGTCCGCGACGCCGACGCCCACCGGGCGGCCATGACCATGGCGACCAGTTACCTCCCGGCCGGCGGGGGACTGGCCCGCGACCCCATGGACTGGAACCCGGAGCTCTCGCGGCGGGCGCGCGGCTTTGCGGTCTATGCGGCGCTGCGCGAATTCGGCCGCGAGGGCCTGGCGGCCCTGGTCGAGCGCACCTGCCGCCACGCCCGCGCCATAGCCGAGGGGATTGGGGCGCTAGAGGGCGCGGAGTTGGTCTCCGCCTCGGCGCTCAACCAGGCGCTGGTGCGCTTTGGCGACGATGCGCGGACCGACGCGGTGATCGCGGCGATCAACGCCGGCGGCGAGGCGCTGTTCGGCGGCGTGACCTGGGAGGGCCGCCGCTGCATGCGCATCAGCGTCTCCAACTGGCGCACCACCGAGGCCGACGTGGCGCGCGCCGTGGCTGGGGTGAAGGCGGCGCTGGCTTCGGTTCAATAGATCCTCCCCCAGCGCGCAGCACGATTTGGGGGAGGTGGATCGCGCAGATATGCGCGAGCCGGAGGGGGAGTGTGGTGCGCCACAGCTCCCCCTCCGTCCCTTGTCCGCTGCGCTCCAAGCGACACCTCCCCCAAGGGGGAGGATCGGGTCTTGGCGGCTCTAGAGCTCGGCCAGGACGGCGTCGCCCATCTGGTGGGTGGTGAGCTTGCCGCCGAGGTCGGGGGTGCGGGCGCCGTTCTCGAGCGCGCGCTGAACAGCGGCGTAGAGCCGGTCGGCGACTTCGGCCCGGCCCAGCGACCAGCGCAGGGCCATCTCGAATGACAGGATCGCGGCCAGGGGATTGGCGATGCCCTGGCCGGCGATATCCGGCGCCGAGCCGTGGATGGGTTCGTAGAGGCCGGGCATCCCCGGCGCGCCCAGCGCCGCCGACGGCAGCATGCCCATGGAGCCGGTGAGCTGGGCCGAGATATCCGACAAGACGTCGCCGAACAGGTTGTCGGTGACCATGACGTCGAACTGCTTGGGGTTCTTGACGATCTGCATGGCCGCGTTGTCGGCCAAGATGTGCTCCAGCTCGACATCGGGGTACTCGCGCTGGTGCAGGGCGGTGACCACGCGCCGCCACAGCAGGCCCGTCTCCATGACGTTGGATTTCTCGGCGGAGTGGACTTTGTTGCGGCGGCCGCGGGCCAGTTCAAAGGCCACGCGCGCCACGCGCTCGATCTCGGCGGTGGTGTAGACCTGGGTGTCGACAGCGCGCTGGGAGCCGTCCGGCAGGTCCTCGATGAACCGCGGCTGGCCGAAATAGACCCCGCCGGTCAGTTCGCGGACGATCATGAAATCCAGGCCCTCGATCACTTCGCGCTTCAGGCTGGAGGCGTCGGCCAGCGGCTGGAAGCACAGGGCCGGGCGCAGGTTGGCGAACACCTGCATGCCGGTGCGCAGGCCGAGCAGGCCCGCCTCGGGGCGCTTGTCGCGGGGCGCATCGGCCCACTGCGGGCCGCCGACCGCGCCCATCAGGACGGCCTTGGACGCCTTGGCCGTGGCTAGGGCCTCGTCGGTGAGCGGGGCGCCGTGCAGGTCGAAGCTCTTGCCGCCGAAGTCGCGCTCATCCAGCACAAGATCGTTGGTCAGGCGGCCGGCGACGCGGCGCACCTGTTCGATCACTTCGGGCCCGATCCCGTCGCCGGGCAGGAGCAGCAGGTCGGTCATGGTGGAAGCCTTGAAGCTAGAGCGGGCGTTGCGCGGCGACGTCGTAGATGAAGAGCCGGCGGTCGGAAATCCCCAAGTCCGCGCCGGCCGCGCGCCAGGTCGCCATGTGCGAAGTCTTGAAGTGGGCGTCGATAGCCGCCTGGTCGCGCCACACCTCGAACACCCGGATCAGGCCGGGCTCGGCGACATCCTCGCCGTAGGAATAGTCGATGCAGCCATCCTCCGCCCGGCTGGCCTGCAGCATGGCCATCATGTGCGGCTTCAGGGCGGCCAGGTTCTGTGGCGGCACCCGCACCGTGCCGGCGATGATGACGCTCATGCCTCCTCCAGCCAGGGCTTGGCGAGCGCCTGGCGCATTTCATAGACGTCGATGTCGGGGGCGGCGCGAAGGGTCTCGCCGATGGCGTCCAGGCCCTGCAGCATCTTGGCCTTGCGCTGGGCGTCGATCTCGAAGGTGAAGGTCCGCCCCGAAGGCGCGACCACGGTCTGGGCCTCCAGGTCGATGCTGGCCACGTGGTTGCCGCCCTTGGCCTCCTCCATCAGCGCCTGGACTTCGTCGGCCTTGAGCACCACGGGCAGGAGGCCGTTCTGGAAGCAGTTGTTGTAGAAGATGTCGGCGAAGCTGGTGGAGATCACGCAGCGGATGCCGAAGTCCATGAGCGCCCAGGGCGCGTGCTCGCGGCTCGACCCGCAACCGAAGTTGTCGCCGGCCACCAGGACGCCCGCGCCCTTGTACTCCGGACGGTTGAGCACGAAGTCGGGACGCTCATTGCCCTGGGCGTCGAAGCGCATGGCGAAGAACAGGCCGCGGCCCAGGCCCTCGCGCTCCACGGTCTTCAGGAACTGGGCCGGGATGATCTGGTCGGTGTCGATATTGGCCTGCGGCAGGGGGGCTGCCTTGGCGTCGAGGCGGGTGAAGGCTTGCATCAGAGAAAGGCCCTGACATCGGCGATGTGGCCGGCGATGGCGGCGGCGGCGGCCATGACGGGGCTCATCAGGTGGGTCCGCGCGCCGGGGCCCTGGCGGCCCTCGAAGTTGCGGTTGGAGGTGGAGGCGACGCGCTGGCCGGGGGGCGCCTTGTCCGGGTTCATGCCCAGGCACATGGAGCAGCCCGGTTCGCGCCATTCGAAGCCGGCGGCCAGGAAGATCTGGTCCAGGCCCTCGTCCTCGGCCTGTTCGCGGACCAGGCCAGAGCCCGGCACGACCATGGCGCGGACGCCTGCGGCGACCTGGCGGCCCTCGGCGATCTTGGCGGCGGCCCGCAGGTCTTCGATGCGGCTGTTGGTGCAGGAGCCGATGAACACCACGTCGACCTTGGCGTCGGCGATCGGCTGGCCGGGCTCCAGGCCCATGTAGGCCAGGGCCTTGGTGACGGCCGCGCGCTTGTCGGGGCTCTCGAAAGCCTCCGGCGAGGGCACGACGCCGTCCACCGCGACCACGTCCTCGGGGCTGGTGCCCCAGGTGACCAGCGGCGCGATCTTCGATGCGTCGATGTGGAGCTCGCGGTCCCAGACCGCGTCGTCGTCGGAGAAGAAGGTCTTCCAGTAGGGGAGCGCCATCTCCCAGGCGCCGCCCTTGGGCGCGGCGGGCCGGCCCTTGAGGTATTCAAAGGTGGTCTCGTCGGGCGCCACCAGGCCGGCGCGGGCGCCCGCCTCGATGGTCAGGTTGCACAGGGTCATGCGGCCTTCCATCGAGAGCGCACGCACGGCCGAGCCCGCGTATTCGATCACCGAGCCGGTGCCGCCGGCCGTGCCGATGGCCCCGATGACCGCCAGGGCATAGTCCTTGGCGCCGACGCCCGGGATCGGCTCGCCGTCGATGGTGACGCGGAAGTTCTTGGACTTCTTTTGGCGCAGCGTCTGGGTGGCGAGCACGTGCTCGACCTCCGAGGTGCCGATGCCCTGGGCCAGCGCCCCGAAGGCGCCGTGGGTCGAGGTATGGCTGTCGCCGCAGACGATGGTCATGCCGGGCTGGGTACGGCCCTGCTCGGGCCCGACCACGTGGACGATGCCGTTGCGGACATCGCCCATCGGGAAGAACTCGATCCCGTAGTCCTTGACGTTGCGCTCGAGGGTCTGGAGCTGCAGGCGCGCCTCGTCGTCGGAGACGGCCGCGACGCCCAGGCCCTGGCCCTCGGTGGGCACATTGTGGTCGGCGACCGCTAGCGTGCGGTCGGGCCTCCGCACGGGCCGCTTGGCGGCGCGCAGGCCGGCGAAGGCCTGGGGCGTGGTCACCTCATGGATGAGGTGCAGGTCGATGTAGAAGATGGACTCGCCATCCTGGTCGGCCACGAAGTGGGCGTCCCAGATCTTGTCATAGAGGGTCTTGCCGGGCATGGGCCGCATCTAGGTCGCCCACCCCGCGCACGTCTAGTGCCGAGACGCCGCGCCGCGCTGTGAAAATCGGCAATTTCTTGCCAGGGCGCCGCATATCTCTATTCATTGGCGCATGGCGGGGCAGCTTGACTGGGACCTTTTGCAGAGCCTGCAGGCGGTGCTGGCCGCAGGCAGCCTTTCCGCCGCGGCCAAGGCGCGCGGCCTGACCCAGCCGACTCTGGGGCGGCACATCGACCAGCTGGAGCGCCAGCTTGGCGCGCCGCTCTTCCTGCGCAGCCCGCGCGGGCTCCAGGCCACGGACATGGCGCTGGCGCTGCGGCCGCACCTGGAGGACATGGCCGCGGCCAGCCAGGCGGCGGTGCGCGACGCCTCCAACGCGGCCGACGGCGAGAGCGGTGTGATCCGGGTGGCGGCCTCGGAGCTTATCGGCATCGAGGTCCTGCCGCCGATCCTGGCGGCCTTCCGCAGGGCCAATCCGAAGATCGTCATCGAGGTGTCGCTGTCCAACAAGCTGCAGGACCTCACCCGGCGCGACGCCGACATCGCCATCCGCATGGCCAGACCCAGCCAGAACACCCTGGTGGCCCGCAAGGTCGGCCACGTGGACTTCGGCTTCTACGCGACGCCCGACTATCTGGCCGAGGCGTTCAGCGCCTACGCCGCCGAGGGCTGAGCGGACCGCCGATTTCCATGCCCCTGTGTCGCAAGGCGCCTAGTGGCCGGCGGCGGGATGGTCCACAGAGCGCGCCCTGACCTTCCTTGTGTGTTTGAAAGGCCTCATCTCCCCATGGACCTCTCCAAGATTCCCGTCGGCATCAATCCGCCCTACGACGTCAACGCCATCATCGAGATCCCGCAGGGCGGCGTGCCGGTGAAGTACGAAATCGACAAGGAAAGCGGCGCCCTGTTCGTCGACCGCTTCCTGCACACCGCCATGTTCTATCCCGGCAACTACGGCTTCATCCCGCATACGCTGGCCGACGACGGCGATCCCATGGATATCATGGTGGTGTGCCAGACCCCGGTGGCGCCCGGCGCGATCATCCGCGCGCGGCCGATCGGCACCTTGATGATGACCGACGAGGCCGGCGGCGACGAGAAGGTGCTGGCCGTGCCCGTGGACGCCCTGCATCCGTTCTATGCTGGGGTGGACAGCTGGCGCAGCCTGCCGGGCATCCTGACCGAGCAGATCGCCCACTTCTTCCAGCACTACAAGGACTTGGAGAAGGGCAAGTCGGTGAAGATCACCGGCTGGGCGGACCCTGAACAGACCGCCGACCTGATTCGCACCGCCATCGAACGCTACAAGGCGGCGGGCTAATTCCGGACGAAGTCCAGGAACACCGGGGCGCAGTCGCCCAGGCGCTTTTCCTCATAGCGGGTGGTGACGTGGTCGGCGGGTGGGTTACGCCAGTCGGCCGCCGCCTGGGCGGTCCAGGCGAAGTCCGGGTTGGCCGAGAAGGCCTCCAGGCTCCAGTCAACATAGTGGGCCACGTCGCTGGCGAAGCGCAGGGTCGCGCCAGGCTTCAGCAGGCGCGCGAGGTCGGCCACCGTGTCGGCCTGGACGATGCGACGCTTGTGGTGGCGGGTCTTGGGCCAGGGGTCCGGGAACAGGATGAAGGCCCGGTCGAGGCTGGCGTCCGGCAGCCTGGCCATCAGCTCGCGCGCGTCGCCGTCGTGGACCCGCACATTGGCAAGCCCCGCCTCGTCGATGTGGCGAAGGCCACTCGCCACCCCGTTGAGGAAGGGCTCGGCGCCGATCACCAGCACGTCCGGCCGCAGGGCCGCCTGGGCCGCCATGTGCTCGCCGCCGCCGAAGCCCACCTCCAGCCAGACCTCCGCGGCGCCCGGCATCAGCGCGCGCGGATCGAACGGTCCGGCCGGCGGCCGGATCTGCGGCAGCAGGGTCTCCAGGAGCGCCGCCTGGCGCGCCTTGATCGGCCGCGACTTGATGCGGCCGAAGGTGCGCAGCGGCGGGTGATGGTCTTCAGGCACGGTCGCTGATCCCAAGATCCTCCCCCGCAGGGGGAGGTGGCGGCCCGAGCGGAGCGGCGGGACGTCGGAGGGGGCAAGCATGCGCCCTCCAATCCCCCTCCGTCACGGCTTCGCAAGAGCTCGCCGCGCCACCTCCCCAAGGAGGGGAGGAATTGGCGCGACGGCTAAGCCAGGCTTTTCAGCTGCTCGACCAGGGTGTCGCGTTCCCAGGAGAAGCCGCCTTCGTTGTCGGGCTGGCGGCCGAAGTGGCCGTACGCGGCGGTCCGCGCGTAGATCGGCCGGTTCAGGCCCAGGTGTTCGCGGATGGCGCGGGGGGTGGCCCCGCCGATCATCTCGGGCAGCGCCAGCTCCAGCTTGGCCGGATCGATTTCGCCGGTTTCATGCAGGTCGACGTAGAAGCTGAGCGGCTCGGCCACGCCAATGGCGTAGCTGATCTGGATGGTGCACTTGCGCGCCAGGCCGGCGGCAACGACGTTGCGGGCCAGGTAGCGGCAGGCGTAGGCCGCCGAGCGGTCGACCTTGGTGGGATCCTTGCCGGAGAAGGCGCCGCCGCCGTGCGGGGCCGCGCCGCCGTAGGTGTCGACGATGATCTTGCGGCCGGTGAGGCCGGCGTCGCCGTCCGGTCCGCCGATCTCGAAGCGGCCGGTCGGGTTGATGTGCCACTTGGTCTTCTTGGTCAGCAGGCCGTGCGGGAACAGCGCCTCGATGTAGGGACGGATGACGCCCTCGATACGCTTGGGCGTGGCCGAGTGCAGGCCGATCCGCTTCTTGTGCTGGGTCGAGACGACGATCTGCAGCACCTCGACCGGGCGGCCGTCCTCGTAGCGCAGGGTGACCTGGCTCTTGGCGTCGGGCTCCAGCACCGGAACCTCGCCTGAGTGGCGCAGCTCGGCCATGCGGCGCAGGATGTCGTGGCTGTACTGCAGAGTGGCCGGCATCAGGGCCGGGGTCTCGTCGCAGGCGTAGCCGAACATGATGCCCTGGTCGCCCGCGCCCTCGTCCTTCTTGTCGTTGGCGTCGACGCCCTGGGCGATGTGGGCCGATTGCGGGTGCAGGTAGCAGGCGTACTTGGCCTTGGCCCAGTGGAAGCCCTTCTGCTCGTAGCCGATGTCCTTGATCGCCTGGCGCACCTTGGGCTCCAGGGATTTGACGATGTCGCGGGTCAGGGCCTTGTTCTCGGCCTTGGAGCCGCCCGGCCGCCCGGCGCGGACTTCCCCGGCCAGCACGATGCGGTTGGTGGTCACCAGGGTCTCGCAGGCGACCCGGGCCTCGGGCTCGACGGCCAGGAAGGCGTCGACGACGGTGTCGGAGATCCGGTCGGCGACCTTGTCGGGGTGCCCCTCGGAAACGCTTTCAGACGTGAAGATATAGTTGGAACGGCTCAAGGCGCTTGGCTCCGAGAAAAAGTTGGCCACCCAGGTTCGGGCTTGGGGCCACTAAGGCGCATAGGCCTATAAAGAATTCTTTATGTCCCGCCAACCCAGCGCGCCCGTGAGGGGATTTCGTCGCGCGGAAGGCTTCAGGCCCGCGGCGCGTCGGGTTCGTTGGCCATGGCGCGGACCAGGTCCAGGATCTTGCGCCGCAGCCGGCCGCGGGGAATTTTCGGGAAGGTGGTCGCCAGTTCGATGCCTTCCGCCGTCAGAAGGAAATCGTGGACATCCTGGCGCGGCAGGTTCGACCCCGCCACCTCGCCGGGATCGCCCAGGCCTTCGTAGAAGTAGGCGATCGAGGTGTCGAGGGCGCGGGCCACCTCCCATAGCTTCGAGGCGCTGACCCGGTTGGCGGCGCGCTCGTACTTCTGCACCTGCTGGAAGGTGAGGCCGATCGACTCGGCCAGGCGCTCCTGGCTGACGCCCAGCTCCTTGCGCCGCATCCGTATACGCAGGCCGACATGGCGGTCGACCGGATTGGGGCCGCTTTCGGCCTCTGCAAGCTTGTCCATGAATTCCCATACTGAAGATGGGGAAAAACTGAAACTGTTGATGTTTCCCAGATCGCCGCGGTCAATGAACGCGGTAACTGACCCCTACAAGCGCGGAGCCCAGCATCATCAGGCCAAAGGCCAGGTCGCCCCAGCGGCTGAACGGCGTCGGCGGCAGGGCGGCCGGCAGGCGCGCGTCGATCACCCCTAGGCCGCCCAGCCCGATCCGGGCGCCGGGCATGATGCGCCCGTAGGCGTCGATCACCGCGGATACGCCGGTGGGCGTCGCCCTGACGATCGGCAGGCCCTCCTCGATGGCGCGGTAGCTGGCGATGTTGAGATGCTGCCAGGGTCCGCTGGTGACCCCGAACCACGCGTCGTTGGAGATGTTGAGGATCCAGGCCGGCCGCGTCCCGCCGCGCCTGACAGCCTGGCGGGTGAAGCCGGGGAAGAGCGCCTCGTAGCAGATCAGAGGCTGGAAGGCCGGCGCGCCGGCCGGCCCCAGGGGCTGTGGCGGCGGACCGGCCGTGAAGTCGTCGGGCATGTGGACCAGGCTGCGGAACCCGATCTTCGCGGCCAGCGCGCCCATGGGCATGTACTCGCCGAACGGCACCAGGCGGTATTTGTCATAGACGCCGCTGACCCGCAGGGCGTCGGCGTCGCGGCGAAGCGCCACCAGGCTGTTGAAATAGCGCGCCGTTCCGTCCGGCGCGGCCTCGGCGCGGTTGGCCCCCATGATCAGGGTCTGGCCGGGCGCCAGCATGTCGCGCATCCGGGGCGCGTAGGGCGAGGCGGGGCTCAGGAAGTCGTCGATGACCACCGGCAAGGCGCCTTCCGGCCAGATCACCACCGCCGGCCGGACCGCCGCCGGGCGACGGGTGAGGTCGATGTAGGTCTGGAAAATCTGCTCGAGGTTTTCCGGCCGCCACTTCACCTTCTGGTCGATGTTGGCCTGGACGATGCGGATCGGCGTGGCGTCGACCGCGCCCGGCGCGGCGCCGGCCAGCCGCACGATCCCGTAGCCGTAGAGCCCGCCCGAGCCGGCCAGGAGGAGAACGAGGGCGGCGACCCGGGTGCGGCGGTCCTGGCGGCCGAGGAGAAGCGCGGGCGCCGCCGCCAAGGCCACCGTGATCCAGCCAAGGCCGTAGGCGCCCACCAGGGCCGCGGCCTGCGACGGCGCCGAGCCGGCCCGCCAGGTCTCGCCGGGCAGATCCCAGGGAAAGCCGGTGAGCACATGGCCGCGAAGCCACTCGAAGCCGGCCAGGCAGCCCGCGAAGGCGATGACCCGGGCGAGGCCCCTTGGCCGCAGGATGCGGCAGACGAGCGCCGCGCCGCCCCAGAAAAGGGCCAGGCCGCCGGACATCAGGACGAGCGCGAAGGGCGCCATCCAGCCCTGCTCGCGGGCGTCGACCATGAAGGGCTCTGTGATCCACCAGACGCCGACGGCGAAATAGCCCACGCCGGCCAGCCAGCCCCGGAAGAAGGCCGAGCGCCACGCCCGCGGTCCTTCGGTTTCGACCAGCGCCAGCAGCAGGGCGTAGCCCAGCAGCCCCAGGAGGACCCCGAACGGTGGGTGGGCGAGGCCCGCGGCCAGGCCTGCGCCAACCGCCATCAGCCGCGCCGCCCATCCGCGAGGCATCTTCATTGAAGCAGTCAGGCCGCCGGCTCGGGCGCCGTCGGGGCGGCGCGTCGCACCCGCACGCGTTTGACCCGGCGGGGGTCGGCGGACAGCACCTCGATGGTGAAGCCGCCCGGGTGGTCGATGGTCTCGCGCCGCTGTGGCACCCGGCCGGCGAGGGCATTGACCAAGCCGGCGACGGTGTCGATGCCTTCGTCGAGGTCGGCCGGGGCCAGGTCGATCCCCTCGCCGATGGCGGCTTCCAGGTCCTCCAGCGGGGTCCGGCCGTCGGCCACCCAGCCGTCGCCGTCGCCGGTGACCGGCGCCAGACCCTCGTCGGCGGCCTCGTCATGCTCGTCGTCGATGTCGCCGACCAGGGTTTCCAGCAGGTCTTCCAGCGTCACCAGGCCGTCAGTGCCGCCGAACTCGTCGATCACCAGGGCCATGTGAATCCGCTTGGCGCGCATCTGGCCCAGCAGTTCGGAGGCGCGCATGGAGGCGGGCACATAGAGCGCCGGACGCACCAGATGGTGGCGGCCCGACAGGACCTGATCGTCGGGCTTCGGCTTGCGTGTCTTGCGGGCCAGGAGCTTGAAGACGTCCTTGACGTGGATCACCCCCACCGGTTCGTCCAGGGTCTCGCGATAGACCGGCATGCGGCTGTGCTCGGCCTCGACGAAGCGGTCGACCAGCTCGGAGAACGGGCAGTCGCGGGCGATGGCGACGATGTCGGCGCGCGGCTGCATGACGTCGCCCACCGCCAGGTCCTGGAAGGCGCGGGCCTGGCTGACCAGTTCGCCGGTGGCGGCGGTCGGCGGCTCCGGCGCCTCAGGATCGACAGGGGCGTCGCGTCCGCGCAGCCGATCGATCAGGCCCATGAACCCGCCTCTCTGAGCGGGCTCGGCGCTACTCGCGGGGTCTGGGTCGGTCATGCTCTCCCTCGGCGGCCAGATAGGGGTCCGGAACCCCAAGCCCGGCCAGGACGACGCGTTCGAGACCCTCCATGGCCTCGGCGTCAGCGTCGTCGATGTGATCGTATCCTAGAAGATGCAACACCCCGTGCGCCACCAGATGCTGCAGGTGGTGGCCGATCGGCTTGCCCTGCTCGGCCGCCTCGCGGGCGCAGACGCCAAAAGCCAGGGCCACATCGCCCAGGAAATGCTCAGGATTGGCCATGTCTTCAGGAAGAGGGGGCGCCGGAAAGCTCAGGACATTGGTCGGCTTGTCCTGAGTCCGGAACCGGGCGTTCAGCTCGCGCACCGTCTCGTCGTCGGTCAGCAGGATGGTGACGCCCCCAGGGCTGTCGAATTGCGCCAGGGCCGCTTGCGCCGCCGCCAGGGTCAGGGCCTCGGCGTCCGGCAGGGCCGTGCTCCAGGCCTCGTCCTCGACCTCGATGTCGATCAACCGCGCGGGCCCGGCGACGCGGCCGCCGCGTCGGCGTCGTAGGCGCGCACGATGCGCTCCACCAGCGGGTGGCGGACCACGTCGGCGGCGGAGAAGCGGACGACGCCGATGCCCTTGACCCCGTCCAGCAGGCCGACGGCGTGGGACAGGCCGGAGTCACGGGAATTGACCAGGTCGATCTGGCTGGGGTCGCCGGTCACAACCATGCGCGCGCCCTCGCCCAGGCGGGTCAGGACCATCTTCATCTGCAGGCGGGTGGCGTTCTGGGCTTCGTCGCAGATCACGAAGGCGTGGGAGAGCGTGCGGCCGCGGAGGAAGGCGATGGGGGCGACCTCGATCTCGCCCTTCTCGCGGCGACGGCGCAGCTGATCGGCGCCCAGGATGTCGGTCAACGCCTCCCAGACGGGCGCCATGTAGGGATCGACCTTCTCAGTCAGGTCGCCGGGCAGGAAGCCCAGGCGTTCGCCGGCCTCGACGGCGGGTCTGGACACAATCAGCCGCTCGACCTCGCCGCGCAGCAGCAGGCCCGCGCCATGCGCCACGGCCAGGAAGGTCTTGCCGGTGCCGGCCGGGCCCAGGCCGAAGACCAGTTCGTTCTTGGCCAGCGCCTGGAGATATTCCGCCTGGGTGGCGGTCTTGGGCGCCACCTGACCGCGGCGGCCGATGGGCAGGTTACCCGCCCCGGTGACGCCGGTGCGCTGGGCGCCAATGGCGACGCGGACGTCGGCCTCGTTGATCTCCAGTCCCTGGTCGGCGCGGGCGGCCAGCGCCTGGACCACCTTCTTGGCGTTGGCCCGGGCCTTGGTGTCGCCGGTCACCGAAACCCCGCCGCCGGGCGTTTCCACCAATACGCCGAAGGCGTCCTCGATCAGGGCGGCGTGGCGCGAGTTGGCGCCAGCCACCGCGCGGGCGGCGGTGTCGGAAAGGGGGATGAATTCAGGGGCGCGGCTCAAACGGACTCCAGTTCCAGGGCCCCGCCCAGGCTCATACGGGCGGCGCTTTCGATCCTGACCGGAACGATCTGGCCGATCAGACGATCCGGGGCGACGGCGTGGACGGCCTGCAGATAGGGGCTGCGGCCGATCAGCTGGCCGTGGTGACGGCCCTTTTTCTCGAACAGCACCGGCAGGACCTTGCCGACCTGGGCGGCGTTGAAGGCGCGGGCCTGTTCGTCCAACAGGGTGTTGAGGCGGGCCAGCCGCTCGTCCTTCACGGCCTCGTCCACCTGGCCGGGCATGGCTGCGGCCGGCGTGCCGGGGCGGCGGGAATATTTGAAGCTGAAGGCGCCGGCGTGGCCCACGGCGCGCACCAGGTCGAGGGTCGCCTCGAAGTCGGCGTCGCGCTCGCCGGGGAAGCCCACGATGAAGTCACCGGAGATGGCGATGTCCGGCCGGGCGGCGCGGATCTTCTCGATGGTCTTCAGGTAGCTGTCGGCGGTGTGGGCGCGATTCATGGCCTTGAGGATCCGGTCCGAGCCCGACTGCACCGGCAGGTGCAGGTAGGGCATAAGCTCGGCGACCTCGCCGTGGGCCGCGATAAGGGCCGCGTCCATGTCGCGCGGGTGGCTGGTGGTGTAGCGGATGCGGTCCAGGCCCTCGATCCTGGCCAGCCGCCGGACAAGGGCGGCCAGGCCGCCCTCGCCCCCAGCGTCCTTGGCGTAGGCGTTGACGTTCTGGCCCAGCAGGGTGACCTCGCGCACGCCCTGGGCCACCAGTTCGCGGGCCTCGGCCTCGATGGCCTCGGCCGGGCGCGACCACTCGCCGCCGCGCGTGTAGGGCACCACGCAGAAGGTGCAGAACTTGTCGCAGCCTTCCTGCACCGTGAGAAAGGCTGTGACGCCGCTGGCCCGCCGCGCCGGCAGGGCGTCGAATTTGGCGTCGGGGGCGAAGTCGGCGGCCAGGCGCTCGCCGCGCGCCCGGTGGGTGCGGGCGATCAGCTCCGGCAGCTGGTGATAGGATTGCGGGCCCACCACGAGGTCGACGGCGGGCTGGCGGCGCATGATCTCCTCGCCATAGGCCTGGGCCACGCAGCCGGCGACGACGATGGTCGACCGGGACCCGCCGCCGGCGACGTTTTCCTCGCGCATCTCCTTGAGCTTGCCGAGCTCGGAATAGACCTTCTCGGTGGCCTTCTCGCGGATGTGGCAGGTGTTTAGCACCACCAGGTCCGCGCCCTCAGGGACGTCGGTCATGGCATAGCCCAGCGGCGACAGCACGTCGGCCATCCGCTCGCTGTCATAGACGTTCATCTGACAGCCGTAGGTCTTGATGAAGAGGCGCTTGGTTGGCGCTGTGCCGGACATGGCAGGGGTTATGGGGTGGCCAAGGGGGCGGCGCAAGTTTCGGCGCGCGATCGCTTCCTTGGGTTTAGAGCGGGTTACGGGCGGAAGACCGGTTCCCACTTTTCCTCAACCCGCTCTAGGTCTCCGCCAATGGCATGCCGTAGAGTTCCAGACGGTGATCCACCAGCCGGTAGCCTAGACGCCGCGCAATGGCGTCCTGCAGGGCCTCGATCTCGGCGTCCATGAATTCGATGACCTGGCCAGTCTTCATGTCGATCAGGTGGTCGTGGTGAGTGTCGGGCTGTTCCTCGTAGCGCGAGCGGCCGTCGCGGAAGTCGTGGCGGGTGATGATCCCGGCTTCCTCGAACAGGCGCACCGTCCGGTAGACCGTGGCGATGGAGATGTGCGGGTCCACCTCGTGGGCGCGGCGGTGAAGCTCCTCGACGTCGGGATGGTCGTGGGCTTCGGAGAGCACGCGGGCGATCACCCGGCGCTGCTCGGTCATGCGCATGCCCTTTTCGACGCAGAGCTTTTCGATGCGGTCCGACACGGGGCCTTCCGGGGTTTGCAGGCGGCGAGGCCTATGTCTAAGCGGCCATGAGGTTCAGGTCGAGACGCATGACGAGCGCGTCGGCCGTTCCTGCCTCGCCGCGGTGATAATAGGCGCGCCGCACCCCGGCCTGTCGAAATCCAAGCGCGGCGTAGAGGGCGATGGCGCCGGGATTGTCCACGGCGACCTCCAGGAAGGCCGACGCTACGGTCTTGCGTCGGGCAGTCTCGAGCGCCGCCGTCATCAGGGCGAGACCGACCCCGCGCCGCCGGGCGGCCGGGGTGACGCCGACGGTCAGCACCTCCATCTCGTCGGCGGCGATGCGGCACAGGATGACGCCCAGCGGCGTCTCATCCTCGTCGGCCAGGAAGCCGAAGATGCCTTCGCCCTCCAGCAGATCCTCGAACTCGTCCTCGCGCCAGGGTTTGTCAAAGGCTTGGGCGTGGGCGGCGGCCATGGCCGGGGTCTCGGCGGCGGTGGCGCGGACCAGCCTCATGCCGGCAGCTTGGCGTCGGGGGCCCGCAGATAGAGGGGCCTGAGCGGCGCGGGGCTGCGTGCGGCCGCCAGCCGGGCCACGTCGCGGGCGTCGGCGCCGTCGCTGGGGACGGCCAGGGCCCCGGGCGCGAAGGCGGCCAGCAGAGGCGCGCCCGATCCCACCAGGGTGAAATGACGCCCCTGGGAAAGTTCCGCGATCCGCGCGGCGGCCGTGGGCGCGGCGAGCGCATCGGGCGCCATCAACGGGCGTCCGGCCTCGAAACCCTGGAGGTAGAGCTGGTCGCGGCGGGCGTCGATGACGGCGAACACCAGGCCGTCGCCGCCCTGGACGGCCAGCGCTTCCAGCGTGCCGATCCCGCAGGCCGGCAGGGAAAGCGCCGTAGCCAGGCCTTTGGCGAAGGCGATGCCGACCCGAAGGCCGGTGAAGGAGCCCGGCCCGACCGTCACACCGATCCGCTCCAGCCGCTCGAAGGACAGGCCCGCCTCGCCCATCACCTGCCGGGCCATGGGCGCCAGCCGCTCCTGGTGGCCGCGCGCCATCACCTCTCGAGCGGACGCCAGCACGCGCGCGCCGTCAAAGACAGCGACGGAACAGCTGGTAAGGCAGGTATCGAGCCCGAGGACGATCATCCGCCCCCTTTAGAGGGTTTGTTCGACCGCCGTCACTTCCGGGACGTAGTGCTTGAGCATGTTCTCCACGCCGGCCTTGAGGGTGGCGGAGGAGGACGGGCAGCCGGAACAGGCGCCGCGCATGTTAAGATAGACCACGCCGGTGCGGTCATCGAAGCGGCTGAACAGGATGTCGCCGCCGTCCTGGGCCACCGCCGGGCGAATACGGGTGTCCAGCAGGTCCTTGATCTCGGCGACGATCTGGGCGGTCTCGCCCTCATAGACGGCGTCGTCATGGCCGACCGAATTTGAGCCGCCGGCCGCGTCTTCGGCGCCGGCGAACAGCGGGCCGCCGGCGGTGAAATGATCCATGATCGCCGCCAGGATCGGGGCCTTCAGGTGGCTCCAGTCGTGGGTCTCGGCCTTGCCGACGGTCAGGAAGTCCGGCCCGAAGAAGACGCGCGTCACGCCTTCGATGCCGAAAAGCTCGCGGGCCAGGTGCGAGACCTGGCCCGCTTCAGCGTCGCGGAAGTCCCGCGTGCCCTCGCCCATGACGTCGCGGCCGGGCAGGAACTTCAGGACCTCGGGGTTCGGGGTGGCTTCGGTCTGGATGAACATGGGTAAGATGTGGCGCCGGGGCCGGCCTAGTGCAAGTCACGCCAGGTCGGCGATCTCGGCGTCGGTCAGGTCGCCGGGCACCAGGGTGACGGGGACCTTGCGGTCGCCCCAGCGCACCCCGTCCTTGGCGAGGGCAGCGATCAGCGGCCCGGGGCCACGGCCGCCCACCGCGGCGGCCAGCACCAGAATCTTGATGTCGGGGTCGGCGGCGATCACCTCGCGCAGAGCCGTGCGCACGCTGTCGGCCTTCTGGATCAGGTATTCCGGCGGCAGGCCGGTCTCGGTCTGGACCAGGGCCGTGGACTCCTGCAGCACGGCCTGAGCCTCGTCGCGGGCCTGTCGCTCGATCTCCTCGCGCACGCCGCTCCAGTGCTCGAAGACCGCCGGTTCGATGACCCGCAGGATCGCCACGTAGCCCCCGGTGGAGCGCGCCCGGCGGCACGCGAACTTCAGCGCCGTCAGATATTCGGGCGTGTCGTCGGCGACGACCAGGAACTTGCGCGCGCTCATGTCGGGAGGGTGACGCGGCTGAGCCCGGGCGGCAAGTCAGCCGCCCCAGTAGCCCACGATCTTCTTCACCTCGGCCATGGTCGGCGCCGCCACCTCGCGGGCGCGTTGCGCCCCGGCTTCCAGGATGCGGTCGATTTCGGCGGGGTCGGATAGCATCCGGCGCATCTCGGCGCCGATCGGGCCCATGACCGCGACCGCCAGGTCCGCGAGCTTCGGCTTGAAGGCCCCGAACCCCTGGCCGGCGTATTCGGTGAGCACCTCCTGGGCGGTCCGGCCGTCGAGGGCGGCGTAGATTCCGATCAGATTCAGAGCCTCGGTGCGGCCCGCCAGGTCTTCCAGCTTCTCCGGCAGGAGTTCGGCGTCGGTCCGGGCCTTGCGGATCTTCTGGCCGATGGCGTCGGCGTCGTCGGTGAGGTTGATCCGCGAATTGTCGGAAGGGTCCGACTTGGACATCTTGGCCGTGCCGTCGCGCAGGGACATGACCCGCGCGCCCGGGCCCTGGGTCAGGGCTTCCGGCAGGGGGAAGAAGCCGGGCGCGGCGAAGTCGTTGTTGAACTTCTGGGCGATGTCGCGGGTCAGTTCGAGGTGTTGGCGCTGGTCTTCCCCCACGGGCACGTGGGTGGCCTTGTAGATCAGGATGTCGGCGGCCTGGAGCACGGGATAGGTGTAGAGCCCGACACTCTCCCGCTCCTTGTGCTTGCCGGCCTTGTCCTTGAACTGGGTCATCCGGTCGAGCCAGCC
>CANJLK010000043.1 GCA_947475465.1 Caulobacteraceae bacterium
CCAGGCGGTGACGCCCCGGCAGACGCCCTCGTCCATGATCAGGTCGAGCGCGAAGTACTCGATGAAAAACTCGGTCTCCTGAGCCAGCGCCTGGCCGTACATGGTATGGAGCATGGCGTGACCGGTGCGGTCGGCCGCCGCGCAGGTGCGCTGGATGGGGGCCTCGCCGAAGTTGCGGGTCATGCCGCCGAAGGCGCGCTGGTAGATCTTGCCGTCATCGGTGCGCGAGAAGGGCACGCCCCAATGCTCCAGCTCGTAGACGGCGGCCGGGGCGTTGCGGACCAGGTATTCGATGGCGTCCTGGTCGCCCAGCCAGTCCGACCCCTTGACGGTGTCGTACATGTGCCAGCGCCAGTCATCCTCGCCCATGTTGCCGAGGCTGGCGGAGATGCCGCCCTGGGCCGCCACGGTGTGGGAGCGGGTCGGGAAGACCTTTGAGATGCAGGCCGTCTTCAGTCCGGCCGCCGCGCAGCCCAGCGCCGCGCGCAGGCCTGAGCCGCCGGCGCCGACGACGACGACGTCATATTTATGGTCGATGAATTCGTAGCTGGCCATCGGTCAGTAGGCTCCGCCGCCAAGGGCGACCTTGAGGATCGCGAACACCGCCAGCACGCCGGCAAGCCCGCAGACGAAGAGGTTGAGAAGCAGCAGCACGGACTTGGTCAGGGTCTTGTGGATGTAGTCCTCCACCACGACCCGCAGGCCCGAATGCATGTGCCAGAAACTGATCGCGAGGGTCAGCACCGTCAGCACAGCGTTCAGCGGATTGCCGATCCAGTGGACCGCGAAGCCGTAGTCGCCGGCCGCGAGCCGTAGCACGCCGAAGGCCATCCACAGCGTCAGCGGCACGAGCGCGATGGAGCTGACCCGCTCGCTGACCCAGTGAGCGACGCCGTGCTGGGCCGCGCCCAGGCCGCGGGCGCGCTTCAGGGGAGTGCGGTAGTTGGCGACCATCAGAGCGCTCCCGTCATGGCGGCGATCGCCCAGATGGCGAGGGTGGCGGCGGCGGTGAAGGCGAAGACGAAGACGCCCGAGGCGTTGGCGCTCTTGATGTCGAAGCCCTTGCCGGCGTCCCAGACCAGGTGCCGGACGCCATTGGCCAGGTGGTAGAAGAACGACACCGTCAGGCCGAACATCACGAGCTTGCCCAGCGGTGAGCCCAGCAGGTGCTTGAAGGTCCCGTAGCAGGCCGGGCCGGAGGCCAGGGAGACCGCCCAGGCCGCCGCGATCAGGGCGCCCACGTAGAGCGCGACCCCGGTGGCGCGGTGGAAAATCGAGGTGGCCATGGTGATGTGCCAGCGCCAGATCTCGAGGTGCGGCGAGGTTGGGGCCTCGCGCAATGGCTTTGGGGGTGTCCTGGCGGCGTCTGTCATGCGTCTTCGCTCAGCGTCCCTGGTGTCGATGTGGTCCCGCTTTTAAGCGCCACGGGAAGGGTGTCAACGAAGCCTGCCGCCACCCTTCGCGCACCCGGGCGGGACCTTCGCGAATGCCGAAGTTCCACGAAACTGGCGCTTGGTGCAATGCGTGTTTGCTGTAGGTTCCCTTCGTGAAAGGCGAAGGATGCGCTTCGATCTCACCGATTTGCGGCTGTTCTGCGATGTCGCCGACGAGGGCTCCATCACCGCCGGCGCGGCGCGCAGCGCCCTGGCCCTGGCGGCCGCCTCGACCCGCATCCGCGGCATGGAGGAGACGCTGGGCGCGCCGCTGCTGATCCGTTCGCGCCAGGGGATCGTCCCCACCGACGCCGGCCGCACCCTGCTCAAGCACGCCCGCGCCCTGCTCGATCAGAGCGCCCGCATGCGCGAGGAGCTCAGCGCCTACGCCGGCGGACTGTCGGGGGAGGTGCGGCTCCTGGCCAACACCAATGCGCTCACCGAATTCCTGCCTGAGGCGCTGGGCGCCTTCCTGGCGGCCCATCCGCACGTCAGCGTCGACCTCGAGGAGCGGCTCTCCGACGAGATCGTGGGCCTGGTCGCCGAGGGCGCGGCCGATGTCGGCATCGTCGCCGGCACCGTGGATGTGGGCGCGCTGGACACCTATCCCTTCCGGTCCGACCGTTTTGTCGTGGTGACACCGGCCGACCACCCCCTGGCCGGCAAGGCGAGCGCCAGCTTCGCCGAGGTGCTGGACTACGACATCGTGGGGCTCGACCGCGCCAGTTCCCTGCAACGGTTCCTCTCGGCCAAGGCCGGGCGCGAGGGCCGCCCGCTGCGCCTGCGGGTCCAGCTGCGCAGCTTCGACGCCATCTGCCGGATGGTGGAGTGTGGCGTGGGCGTGGGCATCGCGCCTGCCACCACGGCGGCCCGGGCGGCGCGAACCATGGCGCTGGGGGTCGTCGCGCTTGCCGACGACTGGGCGATCCGCGACCTGACCATCGTGGTCCGCGCCAGCGGCGAACTGCGGCCCTACGCGCGGGAACTGGTGGACAGCCTCAGGGCCTGAAACCGCGCCGGCCCCTGTGGTGGCTCGTCGCAGCCACTCGCTTGTGGGGTGAACCATGTTGCACCTGCGAAGGGAACATGATCGATGATCAGTTTCACGTTTGGAGTACGCTTATGTCGCTTGTCCGCACCGCCGCCATCGTAGCCTTCGCCGCCGGCCTGGCCATCGCCGCCGCGCCAGCCCAGGCCACGACGGTCTATAATGTTGTGGACGGCTTCAATACCGTGAGCCCCAGCAACGCGGTGGGCGATGTCTGGACCTACGGGACCTTCGTGGCCCCCACGCCGGGCAATCCTATCGTCTCCAGCTTCGCCCTGCTTACCGACTACGCCGCCAACAACTGCGCCGGGGACGGTCCGGGCGTCGCCTGCTGGCAGGCGCCGGTGACCTGGTCGCGGGTGCCGCTGGTGGCCAAGAACATCAGCGGGAGCGATCCGCTTGCGGTCTTCGGCACCGTGCTCCAGCCGGCCGACGTGCTGAACGTGCACCCCGGCCCCGGCTACGACGCGGTGGTCCGATTCACCGCCCAGAAGGCCGGCAACTACAAGTTCAACGGCGCCTTCACCTCGCTCGACACCAACCCCAATGGCAACGGCGACGGCGTCCTGGTCAGCATCCTGAACGGGAGCAATGTGCTGTTCAGCGGCGCAAACCTCGGCGTTCTCGGCTCCAGCAGCCTGTTCTCCGGCGCGATCGCCCTGGCCCAGGGCGAGACGCTCGACTTCGTCGTCGACGCCAAGGGAACCTACTGGAACGACTCCACCGGACTGGCGCTCGACGTCTCGGTTCCGGAACCGGCGACCTGGGGCCTGATGATCGTCGGCTTCGGTGGCATGGGCGCCATGCTCCGTCGTCGCCGCAGCATGGCGGCTTGCGCCTAACCGACCTCTTCCAGCCAATCGGCCGAGCGCATCTCCTCCAGGCGTGAGGCGGTGCGCTCGAACTCGAACGACCCGTCGCCCTTGGGATAGAGGTCGGCGGGTTGCGCCTGCGCGAGCACGATCAGGCGGGTGCGCGCCTCGTAGAGGGCGTCGATCAGGATCACCAGCCGCCGGGCCTCCTCACGCCGGTCAGGGGTGAGCTTCGGCACGTCCTCCAGGAATACCGTGTGGAAGCGTTCGGCGAGCGCGACATAGTCGTTGGGGCCCAGGGCCACAGAACACAGGCTGGCGAAGCTGGCGCGGACCAGGCCGCCGCAGGCGTGGGGCAGGGTGATCTTGCGGCCCAGGACCTCCAGCGTTGCCCCGCTCTCCTCGTCGGCCCCCAGCATATCGCGCCACAGGGCCTCGAAGGACCGGCTGTTGTCGGGATCGGCGGGCGAGAACCAGGTCCCGGCCGCCCGCAGCCGGTCCAGTCGATAGTCGTGGCCGCCGGCCACGCTGACGATCTCCAGCCGCTGTTTCAGAAGATCTATGAACGGCAGGAACAGCTGGCGGTTGATGCCGTCCTTGTAGAGGGCGTCGGGCTGGCGGTTCGAGGTCGCCACCAGGGTGACGCCGCGGGCGAACAGGGCCTCGAACAGCCGGCCAAGGATCATGGCGTCGGCGATGTCGGTGACCTGGAACTCGTCGAAACAGAGCAACCGGGCGTCCCTGGCCACCATGTCGGCGACGGGCGGGATGGGATCGTCCCCGCTCCAGGATCGGCTAAAGGCCGATCCAAGAAGAGGGGGGTGCTGGCCGAACCGGGCCTTGCGGGCGGCTGCATCGCCGGAGCGCCACGCCCCGATCAACCGGTGGATCTCGCCCATGAACACGTGGAAATGGGTGCGTCGCTTCTTCTCCACCGCGACCGTCTCGACGAAGAGGTCCATCAGCATCGACTTGCCGCGCCCGACCGGCCCCCACAGGTAGACGCCGCGCTGCGGCTCAGGCCTGCGGAACAGGCCCTTCAGCCCACCCGCCGCCGGTGCGGCGGCCAGGTCGGCCTCTAGCCGGGCCAGGGCGCGCAAGCCCTCGGTCTGGGCCGGGTCGGGCCGGATATCGCCGGCCGCGAGGCGGGCGTCGTAGGCGGCTTGCAGGGCGAGGGCCATGGCCCCGCCTAGCGGCCATCCGGCCCGGAGGCAAGGAACAGGCCCCGCCGCGGGCCTCCCGGCCTAGGTAGTTTCCCCAGGGTGGGACTTAGCGGTCGGGCAACCCTGTTTGGCTACGACAAGCCGCCCGATCAGCGGGACTTGGAGAAGCCAATGTCGATCTCTTCCGCCACCAGCGCGCCGGCCATGACCATGGCCGCAGCCGTCGCCCGCCCGCCGCCCGCGCCCAAGGACAACGACGGCGACGCCGACAAGGGCGCGGCCCCCGTGAAGGCTTCGACCCAACCCGGCGTTGGCGAAAATCTCGACATCAAGGTCTGACCCCAGACTGCCCGTGACCGGGCGGCGCTTGCCCTTGGCGCGCCGCCCGGCGCATCTTCCGTCTCATGACGGTTGCTTCCCCCGCACAGAGCCTGAGCCGCGCGCGGGGGCGCGACCACATCATCGACGTGCTGATCGCCGAGCGGGCCCCGAGGCTGGCCGCCAGCCCGGCCTGGCCGCTGGTTCGGCCCGCCCTCTACGCGATCCTGGACTATGGCAAGGCGGTGCGGATGGCCGAGGCCATCGGGCCCCTGCCGGGCCGGGCGGCGCTGGAGCACATCTCACGCCTGCTGGCCTTGAAGGTGGCGGTGAGCGGCCTGGGCCGGGTCCCGCGCCAGGGCCGCCTGATCGTCGTCAGCAACCACCCCACGGGGATCGCCGACGGGATCGCCGTCTATGACGCGCTGAAGGGCGTCCGCTCCGACCTCTGCTTCTACGCCAATTCCGATGCTCATCGGGTCTCCCCGCGCCTGGGAGAAATCCTCATCCCGGTGGAGTGGGTCGAGGCCAAACGCACCCGCGAGCGGACCCGCGAGACCCTGGCCATGACCCGGCAGGCCATGGAGGCCGAACGGGCCCTGGTGATCTTCCCCTCCGGCCGCCTGTCGCGCCGGCAGCCGGACGGGACCCTGGCCGATCCCCCCTGGGCGGTCAGCGCCATCTCGCTCGCCCGTCGCTATGGGTGCCCGATCCTGCCCCTGCACCTGGCCGGCCCCTGGTCGGGGCTGTTCCACTTCTTCAACCGCTTCTCCGGTGAACTGCGCGACGTGACCCTGTTCCACGAGTTCCTGAACAAGCAGGGCGGGGCGTTCCGGGTGACGATCGGCGCCCCGATACCACCCGCGGCCCTCGAGGGCGATGCCGGGGACCTGACCCTGCGCCTCAAGGCGCACGCCGAACGCGGGCTGGCCGCCAATCCTGACCTGGTCTTCTCATGAGGCTCGACGATGAGGCGCAGACGGCCGCGCTGGGGGCAGCCATTGCGCGCGCGCTTCGCGCAGGCGAGGCGGTTTGCCTGTCGGGGCCCCTCGGCGCCGGCAAGTCCACCTTGGCCCGCGCGCTGGTGCGCGCCCTCACCACGCCGGACGAGGAGGTGCCGTCGCCCACCTTCACCCTGGTGCAGTTCTACGAGGGGCCGGTCCTGACCGTCGCCCACTTCGACCTCTATCGGCTATCGAGCCCCGACGAGGCCTATGAGATCGGCCTGGACGAGGCGCTGGACGAGGGCGCCGCGATCATCGAATGGCCCGAAAGGCTGGACGGGCGGCTCCCCCCTGACCGACTCGATGTAGAGATCGCACTGGAGGGGACCGGCCGCGACGCGCGGCTGACACCCCATGGGGCGTGGGAGGGACGGCGGCTTGAGTTCTGAGCGGCAGGCGCAAAAGGCCCGTTTCCTGGCCGACCACGGGCTGGGCGCGGCGCGACGCCACGCCTTGGCCGGTGACGCCTCGACGCGCAGCTATGAACGCCTGCAGGCGGCCGACGGCGCCCGCCTGATCCTGATGGACCAGCCGCCGGTGCTGGAGACCCCGATCAGTCCGCCGGAAGCCAGCGACGCCGAGCGGATGGCCCTGGGTTACAACGCCGCGGCCCGCCTGGCGGCGGGCTCGGTGGCGGCCTTCGTGACCGCCGCGGCCTGGCTGCGGAGCCAGGGGCTCTCGGCGCCGCGCATCGTCGCCTTCGACGCCCAGGCGGGCCTTGCGGTGCTGGAAGACCTGGGCGATGGCCTGTTCGCCACCTTGATCGCCGAGGGCGAGGCGGAATCGCCGCTCTATGAAGCCGCCGTCGACGTGCAGGTGCAGCTGCACGGCGCGCGGCCGCCCGCCATACTGACGGCTGAGGGCCTCACCTGGCCTCTGCTCACCTATGATAGCCTGGCGCTCAAGGTCGGGACCGACACCTTCCTGGAGTGGTGGCCCAAATTCTCCGGACTTGCGCCGTTCGGCGTCGAGGCGACGGCCGAGTGGGACGCGCTCTGGGCGCCGATCCGGGCTCGGGGCGAGGCCGGCGCGAGCGTCTTCTGCCATCGCGACTACCATGCCCAGAACCTTCTGTGGCTGCCAGAGCGCAAGGGAGTGGCGCGGGTCGGCCTCCTGGACTTCCAAGACGCGCTTCGAGCCCACCCGGCCTGGGACCTGACCCACCTGCTGCAAGACGCCCGGCGCGATGTGTCGCCGGATCTCGAGGTGGCCATGCTCGACCGCTATCTGGCGGCGCGGCCGGGCCTGGAGCGCGACCGCTTCCTCGCCGACTACCGCGCCCTGGCCGCCTCAAACGCCGCGCGGATCCTGGGCCGGGTGTTCGCCCGCCAGACCCTGCTGGGCCGGCCGCAGTACAAGGCCTTCATGCCGCGCACCTGGCGCTACCTGGAACGCAACCTGGCCGACCCGGCCCTGGCGGACCTGAGGGCATGGTTCGACCGGCACGTTCCGCCGGGATCGCGGGCGTGAGCACCCGCCGCCTAGCCGGGCCGAAGACCGCCATGGTGCTGGCCGCCGGGCTGGGCACCCGCATGAAGCCCCTGACCGAACACCTGCCCAAGGCCCTGGTCCCGGTGGCTGGCCGGGCCCTGGTGGATCGCGTTCTGGACAGGCTGGTCGAGGCCGGCGTGGAGCGGGCGGTGGTTAATGTGCACCATTTCGCCGACCAGGTTGAAAATCACCTGCGCCAGCGCGGCGACCTGGAGATCCTGTTCTCCGACGAGCGCGCCGGCCTGCTGGATTCTGGCGGCGGCATCGCCCACGCACGGCCGTTGCTGGGCGAGGACCCGGTCTTTGTGGCCAACATCGACTCCCTGTGGATCGAGGGCGCCAACCCCGCGCTGGAGACCCTGAAGGCCGCCTGGGACCCCGCCGCCATGGACCTGCTGCTGCTGCTTGTGGCGCGCGGCAACGGCATTGGGTTCGAGGGACCCCAGGGCTTCCTGATGGACGCCGCCGGGCGGCTGACCCACTCAGCCAGCAACGAGGTGGTGACTCCCTTCGCCAACGTCGGCTTCGGCATCCTCAGGCCCTCGATTCTCGATGGCGCGCCGGGCGGCGCTTTCTCGATCATCCCGACCTGGCATAGGCTGCAGGCGCAGGGGCGGCTGCACGGCGCTGTGATGGACGGCTTCTGGATGCATGTGGGCGATCCCGCCGCCCGCGACGCCGCCGAGGGGCGGCTGGGGTGAGCGCCTTCTTCGAGCGGGCAGGTTCGCGCTGGTTCAACATCCCGGCGCACCGGCCATTCGCCGAAGATCTCGCCCGTGGCCTCTACGAAGCTCTGGCGCCATTGGGACCCGAGGCCCTGTCCCAGGCCGTGGTCCTGACCCCCACCCGGCGGGGCGCGCGGGCGCTTGCCGACGCCTTCGTGGCCGCGGCCGGCGGTCACGCGGTGCTGCCGCCCCAGATGCGGCCCCTGGGGGACCTGGACGAGGGCGAGCCGCCCTTCGAGCCGGGCGATCTGGCGCTCGACCTTCCCGCCGCCATCGACCCGCTGAAGCGCCGGTTCGAACTGACGCGGCTGGTGGCCGAGCATGCCCACATGCTGCCGGGCGGCTTTGCGACCGCCTCGGCGGCCCTGGAACTGGCCGACGCGCTGGGGTCGTTTTTCGACGGCCTGCAGATCGAGGAGATCGCCGTCGGTGACCGGCTGGCGACCCTGGTGGAGGCGGACCTGGCCGAGCACTGGCAGGTGTCGCGCGATTTCCTCGAAGCGACGCTGACCGCCTGGCCCCTGCGGCTGGGAGCGCTGGGGGTGGCCGACGTGAGCGAGCGGCGCGTGCGGCTGCTGCGCCGCCTGGCCGAGCGGTGGACCGAAGCCCCGCCGCAAGGCGTGCTGGTGGCCGCCGGCTCCACCGGGACGGCGCCGGCGACCCGCGACCTGCTGATCGCCGTGGCCAAGGCGCCGCGCGGCTGCGTGGTGCTCCCGGGCCTCGATCAGGATCTTGCCGACCGGGCTTGGGCCAAGGTCGACGTACAACATCCGCAAGGCGCGCTGAAGCGGCTGCTGGACCGCGCCGAAGTGGCGAAATCCGATGTCGAGCTCTGGCCCGCCTCGATCCGCGCCCAGAGCGGCGGGCGTTGGCGCCGCCGCATCGTCAACGAAGCCCTGCGGCCCGCTGAGGAGACCGCCGACTGGCTGGGGGTCATCGAGCGGCTGCGCGCGGAGGGCCGGAAGGATGGCGTCGATCCCATTGCCGAGGGCCTGAAGGGCCTCAGCCTGGTCAGCGCCCGTACCGAGGAGGAGGCCGCCACGGCGACGGCCCTGCTGCTGCGCGAGGCGCTGGAGGTCCCTGAACGCACCGCCGCCCTGGTGACCCCGGACCAGGTTCTGGCCCGGCGTGTGACCGCCAAGCTGGCCCGTTGGGGTGTGATCCCGGACTCCTCCGTGGGCGAAAGCCTGGCGGGTTGTCCCTGTGGGCGGCTGGCCGGGCTGGTGGCCCGCGCCGCCTTCGATCCCCTCGATCCGGTGACCCTGCTGGGGCTCCTCAAGCACCCCTTCGTGCGGCTGGGCGACAGCACGGGGCTGGAGCGGGCGGCCCTGCGCGGGCCCCGGGCGCGTGACTGGGACGAGCTGAAGGCGCGGCTGGCCAAGGCGCCGGACGCCCTGCCCCTCGCCGGCCGGCTGGAGGCCATTGTCGCGGCCCTGGCGTGGACGGCCGATAGCGAGTCCGCCGCCCACGCCGCGCGGCGCACCGCCCAGGCCATGGAGGCGCTGAGCGCCGGCGAGGGCGGGCCGTCTCAGGCGCTTTGGGCCGGTCACGGGGGCGAGGCTATGGCTCGCCTTCTGGGCGGGCTGATCCAGGACGGGGCGGGACTTCCGCCGGTGACGGAACGCGGCTTCGCCGACCTCCTTGGTCGGCTGATGGAGGGCGAGACCGTGCGCGGCGGCGGGGCGACCCATCCGCGCCTGCGCATCCTGGGGGCCATCGAGGCCCGGTTGGTGCGGGCCGACCGGCTGGTGCTGGCCGGCCTGGAAGAAGGCGTCTGGCCGCACGGCGCGGGTCTGGATCCCTTCCTGTCGAGGCCGATGCGCGAGACCCTGGGCCTGCCGTCGCCGGAGCGGCGGATCGGGCTGGCCGCCCACGATTTCGCCCAGGCCGCCTGCGCGCCCGAGGTGATCCTGCTGCACACTGAACGCCGGGAGGGCGCGCCGTCGGTGAAGTCCCGCTGGCTCTGGCGGCTGGAGACCCTGGCGCGGGGCACGGGCCGGGCCATTCCGGGCCGGCCGGACATCCTCGACTGGGCCCGCCGGCTCGACGCACCGGACGGCTATGCGCCGGTGAGCCGGCCGGCGCCACGGCCGCCTGTCGAGGACCGGCCCGACCGCCTGTTTGTCACCCGTGTGGAGACCCTGACCCGCGACCCCTACGCGGTCTGGGCGCGGGACATCCTCAAGCTTCGGCGCCTCGACCGGCCGGATATGGCGGTAGACGCCCGGGCGCGCGGCACCGCGATCCACGCGGCCTTCGAACGGTTCGCCACCGACTATCCGGGCGAGCTGCCGCCGGACGCGGCCCAGGTGTTCGAGCGCCTTTACATGGAAGCGCTCCAGGCCGAGGGCATGCCGGCCGAAGGCCTGGCCCGCGAGGCCGCCCTGGCCGCCGAGGCGGCCGGTTGGGTGGTTGATCTGGAGACCCGGCGGCGCGCCGACGGTCGTGCGATCCACGTGGAGCAGACCGGCTCGCTGACGCTGCCTATCGCCGGACGGGACTTCACCTTGTCGGCCAAGGCCGACCGGATCGAGGTGAGCCCCGACGGCCTGGGCCACGTCCTGGACTTCAAGACCGGGGCGGCGCCCTCGGCTAAGATGGTCCGCACCGGCTTTTCGCCGCAGCTTACCCTTACAGCCGCGATCCTGGCCGGCGGCGGGTTCAAGGACATCGGCGGCGCGGCGCCTGGCCAACTCGTCTACCTCTCGGTCACCGGCCGCAACCCGCCGGGCCGCGAGGAGGTGCGCGCCTCGCCCGACGGCGACGGCAAGTCCGTGCTGGTGAGCGAGACCGCCGTCGACGGAGCGCTGGCGGGCCTTGTCCGGCTGATCGAGCAGTACGCCGACCCCGGGCGTGGCTACGCCTCGCGCACCGCGCCGCAGTTCGTGCACCTCTACGCCAGCGACTATGACCACCTGGCCCGGGTCTACGAGTGGTCGACCAGTGGCGAGGAGGGCGAGGAATGACCTCCGACGTCCTTACGCCCGCCGTCGCGCCTCTCGATCCGCAGCGAATCGCCGCCGATCCGGCCCTGTCGGCCTTCGTCACCGCCAACGCCGGGTCGGGCAAGACCAAGACCCTGATCGACCGCGTGGCGCGCCTGCTGCTCGAGGGTGCGAAGCCCGAGACCGTGCTCTGCGTCACCTACACCAAGGCCGCGGCGTCCGAGATGCAGCGCCGGCTGTTTGACGTTCTCGGCCACTGGTCGGTCCTGCCGGACGCCGAACTGGCGCAAACGCTGGCGAGGCTCGACGACCGGGTCCGGGAAGGCGAGTCCCTGTCCCAGGCGCGCAGCCTGTTCGCCAAGGCCCTGGAGACCCCGGGCGGCCTGAAGATCCAGACCATCCACGCCTTCTGCGAAAAGCTGCTGCGGCGTTTCCCGCTGGAAGCGGCGATCTCGCCGGGCTTCAGGGTGATGGACGATCAGGCCGCAGCGGCGGTGGCCGCGGCGGCGCGGGGGATGGTGGCTCGGCTGGCCATGGCCGGGGCCGGCGACGTTCCGGAGGCCTACGCCCGCATGTCGGTGGCCCTGGATTTCCAGAGCTTCCAGTCGATGTTCTCCGACTTCGAGAACCAGCGGGGACGGCTGGCGGCCTTTCTGGAGCGCGAACGTGGATTGGAGGGCGCCGTCGCCTGGGCCTGGCGTGCGGTTGATGTGCCGCGCGGCTCCGATCCGCAGACCCTGGGGGCCGAGGCCATGGCTAGCCTCGACCGTGAGCTCTATCGGCGCGCGGCCCGGGCCCTGGAAGGCGGCGGGAAGCGCGACCAGACCTATGTCGACCAGATGACCGCGATCGTCCGGGCGCCCGAACCCCGGTTCGCCGACGCCCTGGCCCTCTTCTTCACCGCGGGCGGGGATGGCGATCCGGCGAAGTGGGTCGAGACCAGCGCGAAGCTTAAGGCCGATCCCACGCTGCAAATCCTTCTGCTTGCCGAGCAGACCCGCCTCGATCTCGTCCGCCGGCGCATCCGCGCCGCCCAGATCGCCCAGGACACGGCCTATGTCCTGACGCTGGCCAACGCCTATCTGGCCGCCTACCGCATCGAGAAGGACGCCGCCGGCGCCCTCGATTTCGCCGATCTGATCGAGAAGACCTGCCATCTGCTGCGCAGCCGGCCGGCGGCGGCCTGGGTGCTCTTCAAGCTCGACGGCGGCATCGACCACATCCTGGTGGACGAGGCCCAGGACACCGCCCCGGACCAGTGGACCATCGTACGCGCGCTGAGCGAGGAATTCTTCTCCGGAGCCGGTGTGCGCGGCGAGGCCAGGGTCCGCGACATGTTCGTGGTGGGCGACGAGAAGCAGTCGATCTATTCCTTCCAGGGCGCGAAGCCGGAACTGCTGCTCAAGGAATTCGAATTCCACCGCGACCGCGCGACCGGCGCGGGCTTTCGTTTCGAGCGGGTGGACCTGCGGACGTCCTGGCGATCGACGCCGCAGGTGCTGGGCTTTGTCGACGCCGTCTTTGCGCCGCCGGGCCTTGCCCGCGCCATCCAGCAGCGCGAAATCCCCGAGCCGGTGGTCCATGAAGCCCAACGCGCCGACCATCCGGGCTGCGTCGACATCTGGCCGCTGGAGGTCGACCGAAAGGCCGACGAGCGCGACGCCTGGGACACGCCGCTCGACGCCGAGCCGGAGGACAGCGCCAACCGGCGGCTCGCACGCCGGATCGCCGGAGAGATCGCCGCCCTGATCTCGCGCGGAGACCGGGTCTTCGACAAGGAGCTGAGGGTCTGGCGCCCCGCCCACGCCGGCGACGTCCTGATCCTGGTGCGCCGCCGCCGGGCGCTGTTCGAAGAGATCCTGCGGGCCCTGAAACAGGCCGACATCCCGGTGGCGGGCGCCGACCGCCTGGCGCTCTCCGAGCACATCATCTTCGACGACCTGACGGCGCTCGCCCGTTTCGTCCTTTTTCCGACGGATGAACTGACCCTGGCCGCGGTGCTGAAGAGCCCGTTCGGCGGTCTGGACGACGACAGCCTCTATGCGCTTGCCCATGGACGGGACGGCGAGAACCTCTGGACGCGGCTGCAACGGCGCGGCGACGAACGCCCCGACTGGACCGCCGCGCTCGCCCTGCTACAGGCTGCCCTGGCCGAGGCCCACACCCAACGGCCCTTCGAATTCTACGCCCGCTTCCTGGGACGCCGGGACGGTGAGGGGCGCACCCTGCGCCAGGCCCTGCTGCGCCGGCTTGGAGCGGAGGCTGAGGACGCTCTCGACGAATTCCTGAACCAGGTGCTGGTCGCCGAGGGCCGTGGTGTCCACGACCTGGAGCGGCTCGCCGCCGAGCTCGCCAACCTCGACATCACCGTCAAGCGCGAGATGGAAGGTGAGCGCCGCGAGGTGCGGGTGATGACCGCCCACGGCGCCAAGGGCCTTGAGGCGCCCATCGCCTTCCTGCCGGAGACGACAATCGCCCAGACGGGCCGGGGCTCCAGCCTTCTCACGGTCCGCGATGGCTTCCTGTGGTGCGGCGCGGCGGCCCGGGACTGCGAGGCCACCGCCGTGGCGCGTCAGGACCGCGCCGCGCGGGAGGAAGACGAGACCTACCGACTGCTCTACGTGGCCCTGACCCGGGCGCGCGACCGGCTGGTGCTCTGCGGCCGCGTCGCGGCGCGCACGGATCCCGCCAAGCTGCGTGGCTGGTGGGGCGCGATCCGCGATGCGCTGGCCCACGCCGAGGTGGCGCCGCAGATGCGCATGGTCCGTGTCGGCGACATGGAGGTCGAGCGCTTCGGGCCCGACCCGCTGACCATGGCGGGCCTGGCTGAGCCTGCGCCCGCCCTGAGCGCCTTGCCGGCCTGGACCGCCGCCGCGGCGGCGCCCGAGGCCTTCGCCCGCTACGCCTCGCCGGCCGACCTGGGCGAAGGTGTCCAGGTTCCCTCGCCCTCGCCCCTGGCGGCGGCCGGCGGCCTGGGCCGCTTCCGGCGCGGGGACCTGATCCACCGGCTACTGCAGATCCTACCCGACCTGGCGCCCGGCGAACGGGCGGCCGGGGCCCGCTCGCTTCTGGCCCGGGAGCGCGATCTGACCGACGCCCAGCGCGCCGAGATGGCGGCCGCGGCCCTTTCAGTGTTGGAGGACGCGCGCTTCGCTGAGGTGTTCGGCCCAGGCAGCCGCGCCGAGGTGGCCATCGCCGGCTCCGCCGCCGCCCTGCCGCTAGGACTGAAGATCTCCGGGCGCATCGACCGGCTGATTGTCCTGCCGGGGCGTGTGCTGGTGGCCGACTTCAAGACCAATCGTCCCAGCCCCGTGTCCATCGAGGACGCCGATCCCGCCTATTTGCGCCAGATGGCGCTCTACGCCGCGGTCCTGGCCGATGTTTTTCCAAGCCATCGGGTCGAGGCCGCCATCGTCTGGACGGATGGTCCCAAGCTGATGCCGGTCCCAGAAATCCTGTTGGCCCAAAGCCTTGCTGACCTGCGCCGTGGCGGTTGATACGGGGCCGGGCGCCGCCTACATCGGAACCTGAGAGTCGCTGGGCCGCTTTTGGAGGGCCCGGCGCAAGAGGAGCTTTTGATGAGCACCGTGAAAGTCACCGACGCGTCCTTCGACAAGGATGTCCTGCAAGCCTCCGGCCCGGTCCTCGTGGACTTCTGGGCGGAGTGGTGCGGGCCCTGCAAGCAGATCGCGCCCGCCCTGGAACAGATCTCCGACGAACTGGGATCGAAGGTCACCATCGCCAAGCTGGATATCGAGGAAAGCCCGACCACCCCCTCGCGCTACGGCGTGCGCGGCATCCCGACCATGATGCTGTTCAAGGACGGCCAGATGGCCTCCATGAAGGTCGGCGCCATGCCGAAGCAGAAGATCCTCGAATGGCTCTCCGAGGCCGGGGTCAGCGTCACGGCGTAGGTCCCAGTTCCTTCCCTTCGGGGGAGGTGGATCGCGCCTGAAAGGCGCGAGACGGAGGGGGTCATCCACGCATCTGGGCGGACCCCCTCACTCAGCTTCGCTGACAGCTCCCTCAAGACGAGGAGCAACTACCTTCGCTGTGAAATCACGTCGGCCAGGTCTGGGGGCTCATGGCCAGGACTTCGCCGGCGAAGTGCAGGCCGCCGCAGATCAGGATGTGGGGCGCCGGCCCGGGCGCATCCAGAACTCGACGCAACGCCTCCGTCACATCGGCCACCGGCTCGGCGTGCAGCCCCGCCAGGCGGGCCGCTTCGGCCAGGTCGCCGGGCGTGGCGGCGATGGCTGAGTCGAAGCCCGTGGTGAACAGCCGCGGATGCATCTCGGCGAAGGGGCGGAAGAAGCCCTCGGCGTCCTTGCGCGCAAACATGCCGACGATCATCGCCAGCGGGCGGGGGTCGCGGTCCACAAGGCGTGAGGCGGCTTCCGCCAGCGCCCGGCCGGCATGGGGATTGTGGCCGCCGTCCAGCCAAAGGTCCGAGCCTCGCGCCCGCGCCAGCTCCGCCAGCGGCCCCTTGGTGAGGCGCTGGAAACGGGCTGGCCACACCGTCGACGACACGCCCTGGCCGATCTCGTCCTCGGTCAGGTCGCGCTTGAAGGTCAGGGCCGCGGCCACCGCCAGGCCGGCGTTGGCGAACTGGTAGCCGCCGAACAGGCTGGGCGCCGGCAGGTCGAGCAGCCGGTCGGGCATCTGCACCATCAGCCGACCGCGCTCCTCCCAGGAGTCGAAATCGCGGCCCATCAGGAACATCGGCGCCATGCGGTCGTCGGCCTCACGCTCGATCATCTCCAGCGCCTCGTCCGGCTGGCGGGCCACCACCACGGGGCGGCCGCGCTTGATGATCCCGGCTTTCTCCCAGGCGATCTTGGAGAGTTCGGGCCCCAGCATCTCCAGGTGGTCGTAGTCCACCGGCGTGATCACGCTGACGGCCGGCGCCTCGAAGACGTTGGTGGCGTCGAACCGGCCGCCCAGCCCGACCTCCACGACGCAGAGGTCAGCGGGCGTCTCGGCGAAGGCCTCGAGCGCCAGGACGGTGGTGATCTCGAAAAAGCTGATCGGCTGGCCGGCGTTGGCCGTCTCAAGCTTGTCGGTCAGCGCATTGAGCTGGTCGTCGGTGATCAGCTGGCCGGCGATACGGATCCGCTCGGCGAAACGCACCAGGTGCGGCGAGGTGATGGCGTGGACCTTCAGGCCTGCCGCCTCGGCGATGGCCCGCAGATAGGCCACGGTCGACCCCTTGCCGTTGGTCCCCGCCACATGGATCACCGGCGGCAGGCGACGCTCCGGATGGCCCAGGGCGGCCAGCAGCCGCTCCACCCGTCCGGTGGTCAGGTCGATCAGGGTCGGGTGATTGGCGCGCAGCCGCTGAATTACCGCGTCGGAGGCGCGGATCGGGTCGTGGTCCGAAGCGGCGGCGGACGGATCAGGCGGCGGAAAGGCGTTCACGCCCCATCATAAGCGTCTTCAGGATCGATCCCAGCACGGCCTTCAGCTCGCCGCGCGGCACGACCCGGTCAACCATGCCGCGCTCGACCAGGAACTCGGACTTCTGGAAGCCCGGCGGCAGGGTCTCGCGGATCGTCTGTTCGATCACGCGGCGGCCCGCGAAGCCGATCAGGGCGTTGGGCTCGGCCAGATGGACGTCGCCCAGCATGGCGTAGGACGCCATGACGCCGCCGGTGGTCGGATCGGTCAGGACGACGATGTAGGGCAGGCCGGCGCTCTTCACCTCGTTCAGCGCCAGAGTCGTGCGGGCCATCTGCATCAGGGAGAGCGTCCCCTCCTGCATCCGCGCCCCACCCGAGGCGGTGAAGATCACGAAGGGGACCTGACGCTTCACGGCTTCCTGGGCGGCCTTCACAAAGGCCTCGCCCACGGCCATGCCCAGGGAGCCGCCCATGAAGGCGAAGTCCTGGACGGCGACGACGGCCTCCTGGCCCTCGATCCTGCCGACGCCGATGGCCAGCGCATCCTGTTCGCCACTGTCCTTGCGGGCCTGCTTCAGGCGGTCCGGATAGGGGCGGATGTCAGGGAACTTCAGCGGATCGTCGACCGTGACCGGCGAGGAGATGCGCTCGAACTGGGCGTTGTCGAAGGTGTAGCGCAGGCGGGTGATCGCCCCGATGCGCATGTGGTGGCCGGCGGGGGTCACCCAAAGGGCGGCTTCCAGGTCCGGGCGATAGATCATCTCCCCGGTCTCGGGGTCCTTCACCCACAGGTTTTCAGGCGTCTCGCGCTTGGAAAATGCGCCGCGCACGCCGGGCGCGATCCGGGACAGCCACCCGGTGCGCTCGCGAGGGGCGGGACGCCCGGGCTTGTCGTTTCTCTGCTCAGCCATCGCCATGGTTCTAAACCGTCGCCTTCTGGCCGACGCGCGCGCCACGCACAGCCTTAGCCAAGGAACTCACTTTGAGAAGAACCCGCTCGGTCACGTCTTCGTTCATCTCCACTGCTTCGGCGATTTCGTCCACAAGCGCGGAGCCCACCACCGCCGCATCGGCCACCCGGGCGATGGCGGCGGCCATTTCCGGGGTGCGGATGCCGAAGCCCACGGCCACCGGCAGGCCCGAGGCCTTGCGCACCCGTTCCACATGGGGCGCGACCTGCTCGGCGTTGGCCGCCTTGACGCCGGTCACGCCGGCCACGGAGACGTAGTAGACGAAGCCGGAGGTCCGCCGCACGATGGTCGCAAGCCGGGCGTCATCGCTGGTAGGGGTGGCGAGCCGGATCAGCGACACCTGCGCGGCGTCGAGGGCGTCGGCCAGGCCTTCGGCCTCTTCCGGCGGGGTGTCGACGACGATGATCCCGTCCACGCCGGCCTCGCCTGCATCGCGGGCGAAGGCCTCGTAGCCCCAGGTGACCAGGGGGTTGGTGTAGCCCATCAGGATGATCGGGGTGGTCTGGTCGGTCTTGCGGAACACCCGCACCATATCCAGCACGCCCTTCAGGGTCATGCCCTTGGCGAGCGCCCGCTGCGCCGCGCGCTGGATCGGCGGGCCCTCGGCCATCGGGTCGGAGAACGGGAAGCCCAGCTCGATCAGGTCGGCGCCGGCGGCCGGCAGGCCGGCCAGAATCTTGGTCGCCGTGGCCAGGTCCGGGTCGCCGGCCATGACATAGGCGACGAACGCCCCGCGACCTTCCGCCTTCAGGTCGGCGAAGCGCTTGTCGATGCGGGCAGTCGTCAAATCTCCATCCCCAGGTGGGCGGCGACGGTGGCGACGTCCTTGTCCCCCCGGCCGGAGAGGTTGAGGACCACAATGCCGTCCTTGCCGATGTCGCGGGCCACGTCGCCCAGGCGGGCCAGCGCGTGGGCGCTCTCGATGGCCGGCAAGATGCCTTCCAGTTCGGCGCACAGCTTGAAGGCGTCCAGCGATTCCAGGTCGGTGGCGGTCAGGTAGGTCGCCCGGCCCACATCGTGCAGCCAGCTATGCTCGGGGCCGACGCCCGGATAGTCGAGGCCAGCTGAGATGGAGTGGGCCTCCTCGATCTGACCTTCGCGGTCCTGGATCAGATAGGTCATGTTGCCGTGCAGGACGCCCGGGCGGCCGCCGTTGATCGCCGCGGCGTGGCGCCCGGTTTCCATGCCCTGGCCCGCCGCTTCGACGCCGATCAGCTTGACGCCTTCGTCGGCCAGGAAGGGATGGAAGATGCCGATGGCGTTGGAGCCGCCGCCGATGCAGGCCACGACCGCGTCGGGCAGCCGGCCCTCCATCGCCATAATCTGCTCGCGGACCTCGCGGCCGATCACCGACTGGAAGTCGCGGACCATCTCCGGATAGGGATGCATGCCGGCCGCGGTGCCGATCAGGTAGTAGGTGTCTTCGACATTGGTCACCCAGTCCCGAAGCGCCTCGTTCATGGCGTCCTTCAGGGTCGCCGAGCCGGAGGTCACGGCGCGGACTTCGGCGCCCAGCAGGTTCATCCGGAACACGTTGGGCTTCTGCCGCTCGACGTCGACCGCGCCCATGTAGACCACGCAGGGCAGGCCGAAGCGGGCGCAGACGGTGGCGGTGGCGACCCCGTGCTGGCCGGCGCCGGTCTCGGCGATGATCCGGGTCTTGCCCATTCGCATGGCCAGCAGGATCTGGCCCATGCAGTTGTTGATCTTGTGCGAGCCGGTGTGGTTCAGCTCCTCGCGCTTCAGGTAGATCTTCGCCCCGCCGAAGTGGGCGGTCAGCCGTTCGGCGAAATAGAGCGGCGAGGGCCGGCCCACATAGTGGGTCAGGAAGCTGTCGAGTTCGGTCTTGAAGGCCGGGTCGGCCTTGGCCGCGCGGTAGGCGGCGTCCAGCTCGTGGACCAGCGGCATGAGGGTTTCGGGCACATAGCGGCCGCCAAAGTCGCCGAAGCGGCCGTTGGCGTCCGGAAAGGCCGCATAGTCGTTGGGGAGCGCCCCGGTTTTTGAGGACATTGCGTTCACGGGATCAGACGCTTGCGACGGCGTCTAGGAACGCCCGGATCAAGGCGGGGTCCTTTAGTCCCGCGCCGCGCTCGACGCCAGAGGAAACGTCCACCAGCGGCGCTCCGGATTGCCGCACGGCCTCGCTGAGGTTCCATGGATCCAGGCCGCCGGCCAGGAACCAGGGCCGATCGAACCGCCGGCCCTCCAGCAGCGTCCAGTCGAAGGTCTGGCCGGCCCCGCCCGGCCGGCTGGCGTCCTTGGACGGTTTGCCCTCGAACATCAGGTGCTCCACCGCGCCCTCGTAGCGGGCTGCGGCGTCGAGGTCGGAGGGGTCCGAGATGGGAAGGGCCTTGATGATACCGGCCTTGGCGTGCTCGCCGATCGCCTTGGCCCGCGCCGGCGGTTCCGAGCCGTGCAGCTGGATGAGGTCGGGCTGCAGCAAGCGCACGACGCGATCGACCTCCACGTCGTCGGGATCGACCATCACGGCGACGACCTTGGCGCGGCCCCGCGCCGGCTGGGCCAGCCGCCAGGCGGCGTCCGGCTCGATGTTGCGCGGGCTTTTGGCGAAGAACATGAAGCCCAGCCAGCCAGCTCCGCCCTCAAGGGCCGCGCTGACGGCCTCAGGCGTCGACACGCCGCAGATTTTGGCTTTGACGCCCATGGGCGGGATTAGGGCGTTCCGCGGGCTAACCGCAAGAGCGCGGCTTACTTCGCCTGCTTCTTGAGGGCGTCGCGGATTTCCATCAGCAGCAGTTCCTGCGGCGGCGGCGCCGGCGGCTCGGCGGGCGGCGTTGCGGCGTCCTTGCGACGGACCGCGTTGACGCCCTTGACCAGCAGGAAGACCACCCAGGCGACGATCAGGAACTTGATCAGGGTGTTGATGAACAGGCCGTACTGGATCGCGACCAGTTCGTCGGGCTTGGTGAGCGGGTTGTCCGCCCGTAGCACCCATTCCAGGTGCGCGAAGTCGATGCCGGACAGCAGCAGGCCGATCGGCGGCATGACCACATTGTCGACCAGGCTCTTGACGATGTCGTTGAACGCCGCGCCGACGATCACGCCGACGGCCAGGTCGATGACATTGCCGCGGGCGATGAATTCGCGGAATTCCGAGAGAATGGTGACCTTGGGCACGATGGGATGCACACTCATGGCTGGCGCCTATTCGTCGGCGTTCAGGCGCTCACGCAGTTCCTTGCCGCTCTTGAAGAACGGCACGTGCTTGGCGCGGACTTCGACCGGTTCCCCGGTCCTGGGATTACGGCCGGCGCGCGCGTCGCGCGAGCGGACCGAAAGCGCGCCGAAGCCGCGAAGTTCGACCCGGCCGCCGCTTTCCAGCGCCTGGATCATCCGTTCCAGCACGACGCCGACAACGCGCTCAATGTCGCGCTGGGTGAGGTGCGGGTTTTCTTCCGCGAGCTTGGCGATGAGTTCCGACTTGATCATGCGGGCCCCTTGAACGGGCGTGACCATGGTCGACTCCGCCTTTGTATTCAAGGCGTAAAAGGTGCGTGGACACCCATTATGGTGACGCTTGTTGGGAATTCGGGAGTCGCAACCGTGAAGGGTGACAGATGAACCTTCGCGCAAAAGAAAGCGGCGGACCGGTTTCCCGGTCCGCCGCCCAGCCTCAGAAACGGATTTCCGGGACTATTCCTTTTGGGCCTTCTCGCGCAGCGCAGCGCCCAGGATGTCGCCCAGCGAAGCGCCGGAATCGGAGGCGCCGAACTTTTCGATCGCTTCCTTTTCCTCGGCCATTTCCAGGGCCTTCACCGACAGGGACACCCGACGGGCGGCCTTGTCGACGTTGGCGATCTGGGCGTCCAGGCGGTCGCCGACGGCGAAACGCTCGGGGCGCTGGTCGGCGCGGTCGCGGCTCAGGTCCGACTTGCGGATGAAGGCCGTCATCGGGGCTTCATCCTCGCCGAACTTCACCTCGATGCCGCCCGAGGTGATCTCGGTGACGGTGACGGTGACGGTCTGGCCCTTGCGGTACACGTCGCCCTGCATCGGGTCGCCGGCCAGCTGCTTGATGCCCAGCGAGATGCGTTCCTTCTCGACGTCGACGTCGAGCACCTTCGCCTTGACCATGTCGCCCTTGTTGTACTTGGCGATGGCTTCTTCGCCGGGGGCCGCCCAGTCGAGGTCGGAGAGGTGGACCATGCCGTCGATCTCGTTCTCGAGACCGATGAACAGGCCGAACTCCGTGGCGTTCTTGACTTCGCCTTCGACGGTGGAGCCGATCGGATGGGCGGCCACGAAGGCGTCCCAAGGATTGGCCATGGCCTGCTTGAGGCCCAGCGAGACGCGGCGCTTGGACGGATCGACGTCCAGCACGACGACTTCCACTTCCTGGCTGGTCGAGACGATCTTGCCGGGGTGGACGTTCTTCTTGGTCCAGGACATTTCCGACACGTGGACCAGGCCCTCGACGCCGGCTTCCAGCTCCACGAAGGCGCCGTAGTCGGTGATGTTGGTGATCCGGCCGGTGAACTTCGCGCCCACCGGGTACTTGGCTTCCACGCCGTCC
>CANJLK010000044.1 GCA_947475465.1 Caulobacteraceae bacterium
CCGCCACCCCCCGGCGCAAACTGGCCGGCCCATCCCCAACCGCGGAACCTCCCCCATGGGCGAGCTGATCCTCACCACCTACGACTGGGTTCCGGAGCCGCCGCGCGGCTACGTCCGCGACCTGCGCATCCGCTGGGCGCTGGAAGAGGCGGGCCTGCCCTACCGCGTGGCCAGCACGCCGTTCCGCGAGCGCGGCGCCGCCCACCTGGCCCACCAGCCCTTCGGCCAGGTCCCGTGGCTGACCGACGGCGACCTGTCGATCTTCGAGAGCGGCGCGATCCTGCTGCACCTGGGCGGGCTGAGCGACAAGCTGATGCCCGCCGATCCGCCCGGCCGCAGCGATGTCCAGGAGTGGGTGTTCGCGGCGCTGAATTCCGTCGAGATGGCGAGCCTGCCCTGGACCTTGTTCAAGTTCTCCGGCGACACCGGCGAGAGCGCGGGCTGGAAAATGTTCAACGACTTCCTCAAGCTCCGCCTGCAGCGCCTCGAGCCGGTCCTGGCCGACCGCGAATGGCTGGCCGGGCCCTTCTCCATCGCCGACATCCTGATGGCCGACGTGCTGCGCCTGCCGGACCGGTTCGGCGGCCTGGCGGACGCCCCCGCCTGCAAGGCCTATGTGGACCGCGCCACCGCCCGCCCGGCCTTCCTCAAGGCCCACGCCGACCAGATGGCCCACTTCGCCGCCGCCGACTGAGGAGACGCAACGCGATGCCCCGAATTCCCCTGCCTGAGCTCTCCGAGCTTTCCGCCCCCGTCAGCGAAGCGCTGTCGGTGATGCCGCCCCAGGGCACGATCTTTCGGATGGTGGCCCACGCCGAGACCGCCTTCAGCCCCTTCCTGCAGCTGGCCGGCGTCATCCAGACCGGCCTTAGCCTCGATCCGGTCCTGCGCCAGATCGCCATCCTGCGGGTGTCGGTCATCGCCCGGTGCCCCTATGAGACCGTCCAGCAGGAAGTCGTCTCGAAGATCGAGGGCGTGCCCGAGGCCAAGGTCCGGGCCCTGGTGGAAGGCCGCATCGACGGGGCCGGCTTCACCGATCGGGAGTTGCTTCTGCTGCGCTTCGTCGACGAGGTGATCGAGCAGCGGGGCGCGGGCGAGGCGACCACGGCGGCCATGGCCGCGATCTTCTCGCCGCGTGAGATCGTCGAGATCCTGCTGGTCGTCTGGCAGTATTTCGGGATCGCCATGCTGATCAACACCACCGGCCTGGAGACCCAGCCCCCGATCGACGCCGAGGCGATCCTCAAGGCCCGCGCCCGCCGCGCGGCCCTGCTCGGCTAGGCGTGGCGCCGAAACCTCAACACAGTCTAAGCGGCGCCGTTCATGCAGCAGTCAGGGAACCTGTGCTGTTCTCGTCCGTATTCGAAACACAGGACCCGGCGCCTGAGAGCCTTGTTCATAGTGAACGGCGGGCCGCCATAAGACCTGGGTAGTCCCAATTGAGGTATTATCGCATGTCGCCGTCTCTAGCTGTCGTCTCCGACAACGAACTGAATGTCGTGAAACCTGAAACCGTCGCCGTCCGCGTGCGGCGGCTGCAGGCCGAGGCGCGCGAGCTCGCCAAGGACCACGTCCACGCGCTGTCGGAAGCGATCATGGCCGCCGAACAGCTGGCCGCCGAGATCGCCGAGGGCGGCGAGGCCTATCCCCCCGGCGTCCGCGACCTCGCCCGCCGCTTCGCCGAAGACGCCGGCCCCCGCGTCCAGACCCTGGAGGCCATCAACGGCCGCAGCTGAACTACCCCAGCAGGTCCCCGAACTCGCGACTGCGCCGCAGCCAGGCCGCCGCGTAGCCGCAGATCGGCGTGATCTTCAGGCCCTTGGCCCGCGCATCGGCGCTGAGCGCGCTCATCAGCCGGCCCGAGGCGCCCGTGCCGCGCAGGGCCGGCGGAGCGAAGACATAGTCGATGTAGAGCCGCTCGCCCGTGCGCCGGTAGTCGGCGTAGGACGTCTCGCCCTGCTCCTCCATCTCGTAGCGGGCGCCGGTGTCGCGCAGGTCGCTCATGGGATGATCTCCTCTCGTCAGCGGCGAACGCCCTGGCTGGCCGCTTCGATCCCGTCTAGCCTCCGGGTCAAGGTGAGGACTCTGAACGGGAGCGGCAAGATGCGGACGACATTCCTGGTTTGCGCGGCGGCGGTTCTGGCGCTGGGCGCGTGTTCGAAGAAGACCGAGACGGCGGCGACCGGCACAGGCTCGCCCGCCACCGCCACGGCGCCGGAGGCCTCCAAGCCAGCCCTGGCGCTGACCCCGCCGGCCCGCAAGGACGGCCTGTGGCTCCAGACCATGTCCTCCGACCGGATGAACCAGCAGACCAAGATCTGCATCGACCAGACCGTCGAGCAGAAGATGAAGTGGTGGAGCCAGCAGGCCCAGGCCAAGGGCAGTGACTGCGAGAAGTCCTCGGTGAAGCCAAGGCTCGGCGGCGGCTGGGAATTCGACGCCAGCTGCGACATGGGCTCTGGCCGCATCACCAGCCACGGCGTCGCCTCCGGCGACTTCGACAGCCACTACACCGTCGAGATCGAGTCCACGACGACCGGCTCGCCGATGCCGCAGGCCAACGGCCCGCACAAGATGAAGATCGACGCGGTCTGGCAGGGCCCCTGCCCGGCCGGCATGAAGCCCGGCGACATGACCCTGCCCGGCGGCATGAAGATCAACATGCTCGACATGGCCAACGGCGCCCCGCCCATGGGCGCCCACCCGAGCTCAGCCGACATCGCCAGGATGCGCGCCCAGGCGATGGAAATGACCAAGGAGATGCGCAAGGCGCAGCACGACGGGCAGTAGATTTCAGAGGTTGGCGCGCACGGCCCGGGCGATGAAGCCGCCGCCCAGCACCCGGGTCGGGGCCTCCGGCGCATAGAGGGCGCAGGCCTGGCCCGGCGCGACGCCTTCCTCGGTCGCCGCGAAGGCCACGGCCGGCTCGCCGTCCAGCAGGCTCAGGCGGCCCAGCACCGGCTCGCGGGTCGAGCGCACCCGCGCCAGCACCGGCCGGCCGGCCGCGCAGGCCGCCTCTATGCTTTCGCCCTCGCCCAGCCAGTTGGTCTCCTTGAGCACCAGCGCCTGGGTCAGCAGCGCCTCGCGCGGCCCGACGATCACCTGCCGCGCCTCGGCGTCGATCCGCACCACGAACAGCGGATCGCCCACGGCGACGTTGAGGCCGCGCCGCTGGCCGATAGTGTAGCGGGTGACGCCCTCGTGGCGGCCCAGCACCCGGCCGTCCAGGTGGACGATGTCGCCCGCCAGCGCGCCCTGCGGCCTGAGCCGGTCGATCACCGTGGTGTAGCGGCCCTCCGGCACGAAGCAGATGTCCTGGCTGTCCGGCTTGTCGGCCGCCGCCAGGCCCAGCTCCGCCGCCGCCGCCCGCACCGCGGGCTTGGCCAGGCCGCCCAGCGGGAAGCGCAGGAAGTCGAGCTGCTTTGCCGTTGTGGCGAACAGGAAATAGGACTGGTCCTTGGCCGGATCGGCCGCCCGGTGCAGCTCCGCCCCCGCGGCGCCGACCTCGCGACGCACATAGTGCCCGGTCGCCATCGCCGCCGCGCCCAGGTCGCGGGCCACGTCCAGCAGGTCGCGGAACTTCACCGTCTGATTGCACCGCACGCACGGGATCGGCGTCTCGCCCCGCAGATAGGCGTCTGCGAAGTCCTCGATGACCTGTTCCTTGAACCGGCTTTCGTAGTCGAGCACGTAGTGAGCGATGCCCAGGGTCTCGGCGGCGGTCCGCGCGTCGTGGATATCCTGGCCGGCGCAGCAGGCGCCGCGCTTCTGGATCGCCGCCCCATGGTCGTAGAGCTGCAGGGTGACGCCCACCACCTCGTAGCCCGCCCGGGCCAGCAAGGCGGCGGTCACCGTCGAGTCGACGCCGCCCGACATGGCCGCCACGATCCGGCTGCCGGCCGGCAGGCGCACGGCGTCGCGCACGACCTGGATCAGGCTGTCCGGCGTCGTTCCCGCTGTGGCGAAGGGCGCGTTCATCGGGCCCTATGTAGCGCCTGACGGCCCGCGTTGCGAGGCGCCGCTACCGTAGCAGGTTGAGGAGGGAGGTGTTCTTCAGGGCGTTGATCACCTGCGCCGTGGCCTGGACCGACAGCTGCGCGCTGGAAAGGTCGGTCGCGGCCTTCGCCATGTCCGCGTCGGTGATGTCACCGATCATGCCGGTCAAGGTGTCGGCCTGGACGGTCAGGGATGTCTTCACCGCATCGACCCGCTGCTGCACAAGCCCGTTCTGGGCCGTCAGCTGGGTGGCGCCGTCGGCGACGCCCTTCCAGGTGGCGATCTGGGCCGTCAGGAAGGTCCTTTGGGCCGGGGTGAGCTGGCCGCTGAGCGGCCCCGAGCCGCCGTCGTTGAACGCCTGCAGACCCTGGAACGCCGTCAGCATGTTGGTCCCGATATCGCTGGCCAGGACCCCGGTCGTGACCGTGGAGGAGTCGTCCAGCTTGGCCTTGGCCTTGTACTGATCGTTCTGGAAGAAGCTCGAGATCGGCGGCCCGGCCGTCAGATCGGTCAGCTGGAGGGCGGTCACCGGCTTGGTGTTGATCTGGCCGCCGGCGAACAGGTACTTGCCGTCGTACTGGGCGTTCATCGCTTGGGTGGCCGTCTGGAACTGCCCTTGCAGGTTCTGCATCAGGGTGTCGGCGCTGTCGCTGGCCAGAGCGTTCTCGATGGCCTGGCGTACGGCGTTGCCGGCGTCGGCCACGGAGCTCAAGGCGGCGTCCTGGTTGGCCAGCTTGGTGGCGATCTGGTCGTTCTGGCTCTGATAGGTCTTCAGCCGCGCGTGCACGGTCTGCATGGCGGTGAGTGTTTCGGCCTTCTGGGCATAGCCCTTGAGGTCGGAGCCATTCTTCTGGGTGGAGACCCGGTTGCCGGCGTCCACCTGACGCGCTTCGGCGGCCATCAGGTTGGCCAGGACGGCGCCATAGTTTCCGGCGGTTGAGATGCGCGTGACCATGGTCCGGTCCTCAGTTTACGATGGCGGTCAGGACGTCGAAGAGGTCCTTCGCGGCCTGGATCATGCGGGCCGAGGCATTGTAGGCCTGCTGATAGGTGGTGAGGCGCACAAGCTCCTCGTCGATATTGACTCCCTCCACCGACTGCCGGCGGGTGTCGGCCTCGGTCTGGACGGCTGCGGAGCTGGTTTTCTTGGCGTCGGCGTCGGCCGCGGCCCGCCCGATGGAGCCGCCGAACTCGGCCGCATAGCCTGAGACGGTCATGCTGACATTGCCCAGGTCGCCCGCCGCATTGAACGTCGTGACCACGTTGCCCGCCGCCGCCAGGGCCACCGCGCCCGTGCCGTCGCCCGCGCTGATCGCCGGAGTGCCCGCGGCGACGCCGAGATTGAGCTTGCCGAGCGCCAGGCCGGTGGGATCGCCCAGCAGGCCAGGATCGACGGAGAAACTTGACGCCCGCGCCGAGCGCTGGGTGACGCCCAGGCCGAACAGCTGGCTCATGGAGACACCGCCCACGCCCCGCTGGGTCGTGTCCTGGGCGACGGAGATATTGGCGTTGGCCGGCGGCGCGCCGGTGAAGCTCAAGGCGCCGTTGGCGTCGAGGCTGAACGATCCATAGAGACCGACGCCGGTCGCGTTGTTGTTGAGGGCGCTCAGGAGGTCGCTCATCAGCGGCGAGGTGATCGCCGGTATGGTGACCGTGACATTGCGGATGGGTTTGCCGTCAGGCTGGGCGAGCGCCAAGGTGATGGTGCCGCCCGGCGTGAAGCCGTTGTTATCGGTGCCCTTGAGGCCTGTCTGATAGGCGCCTGTCCCGTTCGACCGGACGATGTCGTTGAGGCCGAAGAAGTGGGAGAAGGCCTTGCCCGCCTTCATTGAGGTGCCCTCGTCGATCGCGACGCCATTCGTGCCGGTGGCCGCGACCGAAAGGGCTCCCGTGGCGCTGAAACTCGCCGAGCCCGAGGCGCCCAGGGCGGTGTTCAGGCTGGTCAGGAAGTTGGCCGGTGTGAAGGCCACGCCTGGACCGGAGTTCACGCTCATGGTGCCGGCCGTGAAGTCGATCGCCACGGTCTTCTGCACCACGCCGGCCGCGTTCAGGATCGCGACCGTCGAAGTGCCCGTGAAGCCGCTGACCGCGGTCGGCAGGTCGAGGCCGGTGTCGCGGCCAGTCAGGCTGGTGGGCGCCGGGACGGCGGTTGAGGCGTTGTGCGCCGCGTTCAGCTGGTCGGTCGCGCCCTGAACGAACTCGCCCAACTGGTCGGACAGGCCCGGCAGCTTGTTGTCCCGCAGGTCGAGCAGGCCGGCCATTTCACCGCCCGCCATGGTGATCGGCTGCGGCACGCCGGCGCCCGGCGTCTGGGCGCTGATATAGCCGCGCGTGGCGTCGGTGCGGTTGTAGCTGAGCACCGAATAGCCGTCGCCGGCCAGCAGCGTGCCTTCGGGCGAACGCACGGTTACGCCGCCGCCGTCGCGGTTGGTGACCTTCACCGACATCAGGGCCGACAACTGGTTGACCAGCTGGCCCTGGATGTTCTGCGAACCCGAGGAGTCGCCGCCGGTGACGTTGGCGCGGCTGATGTCGGTATTGAGGTCACTGATCTGCTTGAGCAGGCCATTGACCTTGGCCACGTCGTCGCTGACTTGGCTATCGACCGTTGAGCGCAGCGACGAAATCTGGGTGTTGATCCGGGTCGCGTCGTTCAGGAGATCCTGGGTGCTCGTCAGGGCCTGGGTGCGCAGCAGGCTGGAGGACGGATCGTTCGCGGCGCTGGCGAAGGCCGAATAGATCTTGTCGGTATCGTTGAAGAAGTAGCCGGCGCCGGACGGGTCGCCGAACAGGGACTGGGCGTTGTCCATGAACTTCGAATAGGCATCCCAGCGGGCGGCGTCTGAGCCGGCGGTCAGGCTGGCGGTCTGCAGGTACTGGTCGGTGACGCGCTTGACCCCCGTGACGTTCACGCCCTGGCCCATGCCGTTCACCACCAGCTGTTCCTGGGTGATGGTCTTGCGGACGTAGCCGGGGGTGTTGACGTTGGAGATGTTGTCGGACACCGCCTGCAGCCCGGCCTGGGCGGCCAGCAGGCCCGAAGAGGCGGTGTTGAGGGTGACGGTCAGCGACATCGTTTAGCTCATGGCCCGGCAAAGGCTGACCCGTGGCCCGGCGGATTCTGCCGGGGTTGGTAGGACCACACGCGTAAGGCGCCAGATAAAGTCTTTTGTTTTCAACATGGTCCCTCTCAGGGCCCGGTGGAACTCGACGAAGCTGGCGCAAGACTGGCGCCAAGTGCCCACCGCGGGCTGACGGGCGGCAGACATCGCCCCACCTGACCTCAGATGGCCCGGCAATTTCCGCCATCGGGCGGCCGGCCGGAAATCCCGGGAAATCCATTTTCCTTTTTAAGACAAGGTTTTACGGGTCTGGCGCAAAGGTTGCTCCTGTCCTGACGAACGCTCCAGCGCAGCAGGCGCCGACGATCCTCACAATCCGAAAGCCAACCCCGCTCCATGTCCGCTGCTCCGCTCAACGCCGGCCCTCAAGCCTCCCCGCCCCCATCCGGGTCGGGCGCTCAGGGCGTGGCGGCGACCTCGGCCGCGCACAAGGGACAGAAGGGGCCGGCGGTGGGCTTCGAGGCCCTGTTGGCGATTCTCAACGCCAACCAGGACAGCGCCCAGGCCACGGCCGTGGCGGCGGGCGACGTCAAGAGTAGCCAGAAAGCCGGCGGCGGCGGCAAGATCAAGGACGACGGCCCACCGTCCGCGGCCTCGGACGACAAGGACGTCGCCGACGGCGTCGAAGCGGAGGAAGACGACGCCACGGCCTCAGCGGCGGCCGCCGTCGCCGCGGCGCCCCCTATCACTCCCCAGGCCATGATCCTTGCGCTCGCCGCGGCCACGGGCGCGGAAGTCTCGGCCCAGCCGATGGACGCCCCGGGACAGGCTCCCAGCGCCGCCGCTACGGGCGCCGCGACCGACAACGCGGCCGGCAAGGCCGACCTTCTCGCCGCCGCCGGGCAAAAGATGGCGGCCGAAGCCGCTCTGCCCATGGCCACGCCGGCTGCCGAAGCGCCCCCGGCCAAGGATTTCACAGCGCCGGCGACGCCGAGCGCCGCGGCGGAGGCGCCCGAGGCCACCCCGGCCGCCCCCCCCCCGCCCAAATCGCCCGTCCCCGCGCCCGTTGTCACCGCAGCGCCGCCAGCCGCGCCAGCCGCCGCGCCAGTTGCGGAAGCCGCCGCGTCCGCCGCCGCAAATGCGACCGACGCCGCCGCTGCCGTACCAGAGGCGACCGCCGCACAGGCTTCGCAAGCCGTCGCGCCGTCGGTCACGCGGCCATCGACGACGGAGTCGCGCGACCGCGTCGTCGGCATCAAGGCGCCGCGCACCGATGGCTCGCGTCCGGCCAGCGCCGCCTCCGCCGCCAACCCCACCGCCGGCGCGCTCTCAGCCAAGATGGCTGACGCCCTCGAAAACCCGGACGCGCCAGACCTTGCCCTGACATCCGCGACCTCCGAAGAGTCGGGTCAGGCCGGCCTTGAGGCCCAGGCGGACACCTCATCCGCTCCGGCGGCCCCGGCCGCCCCGGACACCAACGCCATCGCCAACCCGACGGCGGGGCCGACGACCCTGAACCACGCCGCCACGGTCGCCGCGACCGAGCTTCGCGCCCAGCCGCAGACCGTGGCCAGCCTCGCCGCCCAGATCGTCAAGAAGCTGGACGGCCGCACCAGCCGCTTCGACGTGGCCCTCGATCCCGTGGGGCTGGGCCATGTGAACGTGCGCGTCGAGATCGGCGCGACCGGCAAGATGAGCGCGGCCCTGGCCTTCGACACACCCCAGGCCGCCGCCGAGTTGCGCGGCCGCGCCGCCGAACTGCACACCGCCCTGCAGCAGGCCGGCTTCGACCTCACCGGCGGCCTCACCTTCGACGTCGCCGGCGAGCGCGGCCAGGGCCAGGCCGCGCCCGGCCAGGATGACCAATCCGGCCCGACGTTCCGCGGCCGCGCCTTCCAGACCGCCCTGGACACGGTGGGCGACGCCGCCACCGCCAGCCAGTTCACCTACCGCGGAAGTTCAGCTTCCGGCGTCGATATCCGGATCTGAGGACCTCATGACCGTAGCCGCCACAACCCCGACAGCGCCCGCCGCGACAACCGACAAGTCGGCGCTCGGCAAGGCGAGCCTGGCCGAGAACTTCAACACCTTCCTCAGCCTGCTGACGACCCAGTTGAAGAACCAGGACCCCACCGCCCCGCTGGATTCCAACCAGTTCACCCAGCAGCTGGTCCAGATGACCGGGGTCGAGCAGCAGCTGAACGCCAACGACCTGCTCAAGCAGCTGGTGAGCAACACAAGCTCCGGTCTGTCCAGCGCGGTCAGCCTGATCGGCAAGGAGGTGAAGGCGACCAGCGCCACCGCCAATGTCACCGGCGGCCAGGCGAAGTGGACCTACAACCTGCCGGCCGACGCCGCCGACGTGAAGATCGAGATCGACGACGCCGCCGGCAAACCCGTCCACGTGGAGGCGCCCGCCAACACCAAGTCCGGCGACCACGACCTGACCTGGAACGGCAAGGACCTGAGCGGCAACCAGCTGCCTGACGGCGGCCCCTATACGCTGAAGGTCACGGCCACCGACTCCACGGGCGCGGCGATCACCTCCACCACCTTTGTCCGCGGCGTCGTCACCGGCGTCGAGCAGGCCAGCGGCGCCACCTACCTGACCGTCAACGGCGGCCAGGTGGTCTGGGACGCGGTCACCAGCATCAACACGCCAGCGGCGACGACCACAGCCGCCACCACCACAACGACAACCCCGCAGACCGGCTCATGAGCCCGCTGCGCCTTCCCCATCAACCCGGGTGGCCGAACGCCACCCGCCGTGACGGCCTGGAGCCTCCCCGGCGCGACCGCAGCATGCGGAACCCTAGGAAAGAACGGAAACAACCATGAGCATCAATTCCGCCCTGTTGGCCGGCGTCTCTGGCCTGGTGGCCAATTCGTCCGCCCTGGCCGCGATCTCGGACAACATCGCCAACGTCAACACCACCGCCTACAAGCGCAACCAGGTGAATTTCACTAACTTGGTGACTGCCCAGGCGGTCAGCGGGCGATACTCCGCCGGCGGCGTGCAAGGGGTGACCAAGCAAATGGTCAGCCAGCAAGGGCTGATCCAAAGCGCCACCTCGAGCACCGACCTGGCGATCTCCGGCGACGGCTTCTTCGTGGGCGCCACCAAGGGCGCAGGCCTGACGGCCTCCGACCCGCGGGCCTTTACCCGCGCCGGCGCCTTCGGCGTCGATTCCTCCGGATACCTGGTCAACGACGCAGGACTCTACCTGCAGGGGTGGCCGGTCCAGGCGAACGGCAGCTTCAATATCAACCCCTCGGACGTGAATTCGCTGGCCTCGATCAACGTCAAGAACCTGGGCGCCGCGGTGGCCGCCACCACCAGCGTCTCCCTTAGCGCCAATGTCGATCAGACCGGGGCGATCTCGGCCGGCGAAGCGACCTACCTGGCCACCACCAACAAGAGCATGGCGGACTACGCCAAAGACCCCACCACCGGGACCAAGCCCGACTTCACCATGGAAATGAATGTCGTCGACTCGATGGGCGGAACGCACAAGGTCGCCGTCGCCTTCCTGAAAGACAGCACAGCGCCCAACCAGTGGCATGCGGAAATCTATTCGATCCCCGACACCGACGTCTCGACCACCGGCCGGCCGGGTCAGCTCACCAGCGGCCTGGTGAAGTTCAACCAGGACGGCTCGATCAATCTGGCCACCACAACCCTGTTCGGCCTCGCCGGCGCCACCCCGCAGCTGCCGCTGGCCGCCTCGGGGACCGGCACCCAGCCGCGCTGGGCCGACGCCCTGGGCATCGGCGCGCAGACGGTCGCCCTCGACTTCACCAAGATCACCCAATACGCGGCCGCTTCGACGGTGAATTCGGTCGCCTCGGACGGCGCCAGCGTCGGCAATGTCGTAGGCGTCCAGGTCGGCAAGGACGGTGTCGTCTCGGCGCTCTTCGACAACAGCCAGGTGCGGGTGATCGCCAAGATCGCCATCGCAACCTTTCCCAATTCCGACGGCCTTCGGGCCACAAGCGGCAATGCCTATCAGGCGACCCTTCCAGCGGGGCAGCTCGTCCTCAAGGAGGCGGGCAACGGTGGGGCTGGCACGCTCTCGCCTTCCAGTCTGGAGGCCTCGACCGTGGACCTCTCGTCGGAGTTCACAGGACTGATCTCCACCCAGAAGGCCTACTCGGCATCTTCCAAGATCATCACAACAGCGGACACCATGCTGGACGAACTCATCAACATTATTCGATAGAGCTGACCGTTAATTCAAATTAACGGGAAGTAAAATTCAAGGTGTATCGTTTTAATACACAAGAGGAAAGATGATTATGGATTTCTTTACTATCACGATTCAGCGGCTGTTAGGAGCGCGCGCTTATGATGCTCGTCAACAGTGATGGTGGGAAAGGCGTAAAGCCATGTTGCAGCAACAGCAGACGCGCACGAACAGCCGTGGGGAAGCCTACGTGATCGGCCCCACGGGCGCGCCGTTGACGCTGAGGGACCTTCCTCCGGCCGAGACCGGTCGGTGGGTGATCCGGCGTAAGGCCGAAGTGGTCGCCGCGGTGCGCGGCGGACTGCTGACGATCGAGGACGCCCTTGAGCGTTACCGGCTGACGTCGGAGGAATTCATGGCCTGGCAGCGGTCCATCGACCGCCACGGCCTGGCCGGCCTTCGGACGACACGACTCCAACAATACCGCTAACCTCCGCCTTTCCCCGGAGGTTGGCGTCAGGCGCGGCCGCATTCCTCGGGATGCGGCCGTTTCTGCGTCTAGAGGTCGGCTTCGGCCTCGGCGATCAGCCGGCGCGCCAGGGCCTCGTCCTCCGCGGACACCATCAGTCGGGCAGGAAAGGCGCCGGGCCAGGTTCCCACTTCGAAGATGAAGGCCGCGATGTCGGCGGCCTCAAGCACGGACTTCAGAAAATTCAGCCGGATCGCGTCGCGGGTTTTGAGGATCTCGATCAAGCGCCGCGTCCAGGATTGAAGAACTCCCCCGACAGTCGCCGCACGCTGACGGTGACCCGCTCGCGGTCGCCCGCCGCGCGCTCCACCAGCAGCCGCGCCACCTGTGCGTCGTCGTGGAAGGCGTATCCCTTGATGGCGTCGAGGATCGCCTTGGCCAGGTTGTCGAGGTCGAGCCAAGGCGGATCGCCGACGTATTCCATGCGGATCTCAACGGCGAACTCGCCCCAGGCCGGCCGGGATCCGCGCCAGGCCTTGCGGAAGAACTCATAGATCAAGGGCTTGTAGTACTTGGCCTGGGTGGTCAGGCCCTCGACCACCACCTCCATGAGGCCCTCGGCCTCGCGGGCGCGGACCTTGCCGTGGTGGGTCCAGTCGTCGTCCAAGTGACCTCGCTCCACGGCTCCGCCCGCCCAGCTATATCGCCCGTCCCTACGGCGCGCCACGGCGATGACGGCGCGAGGGCGTTGCAGGCGGCGGGCGCGACGGCTAGACCGCCGCAGACCAAGACTCATGGAGCCCGCGATGACGGCGACCCGCACCGAAACCGACACCTTCGGACCGATCGAGGTCGCCGCCGACCGCTACTGGGGCGCTCAGACCCAGCGGTCGCTGCAGAACTTCAAGATCGGCTGGGAAAAGCAGCCCAAGCCGGTCATCAAGGCCCTGGGCGTCGTCAAGCGCGCCGCCGCCGAGACCAACGCGGCGCTGGGTGTCCTGGACCCGAAGATCGCCGAGGCCATCGTCGCCGCCGCCCAGGAAGTCATCGACGGCAAACTCGACGACCACTTCCCGCTGGTGGTCTGGCAGACCGGCTCCGGCACCCAGTCGAACATGAACGCCAACGAGGTCATCTCGAACCGCGCCATCGAGATGCTGGGCGGGGTGATGGGCTCGAAAAAGCCGATCCATCCCAATGACCACGTCAACATGAGCCAGTCGTCGAACGACACCTATCCCACGGCCATGCACATCGCCTGCGCCGAGGAAGTGGCCCGCAGCGTCATGCCGGCGCTGGAACATCTGCACGCGGCTCTGAAGGCCAAGTCCGACCAGTTCGCCCACATCATCAAGATCGGCCGCACCCACACCCAGGACGCCACGCCCCTGACGCTGGGCCAGGAGTTCGGCGGCTATGCGCACCAGACCTCCATGTCGGTGCGCCGCCTGAAGGAGACCCTCTACGGCCTCTATGAACTGGCCCAGGGCGGCACCGCGGTGGGCACCGGCCTCAACGCGCCCGTCGGCTTCGCCGAGGGCGTGGCGGAGCGGATCGCCAAGATCACCAAGCTGCCTTTCGTCACCGCGCCAAACAAGTTCGAGGCTCTGGCCGCCCACGACGCCATGGTGTTCAGCCACGGCGCGCTCACCGCCACCGCAGCCTCGCTGTTCAAGATCGCCAACGACCTGCGGTTCCTGGGCTCCGGCCCCCGCGCGGGCCTGGGCGAGCTGGCCCTGCCGGAAAACGAGCCGGGCTCTTCGATCATGCCGGGCAAGGTCAATCCGACCCAGGCCGAGGCGCTTACGATGGTCTGCGCCCACGTCATGGGCAACCAGACCGCCATGGGGTTCGCCGGCAGCCAGGGCCACTTCGAGCTCAACGTCTTCAATCCGGTGATGGCCTACAACTTCCTGCAGTCCTGCCGCCTGCTGGCCGACGCCACCGTCTCCTTCACGGACAACATGGTGGTGGGCACCGAAGCCCGCGAGGACAACATCCGGCTCAACCTCGAGCGGTCGCTGATGCTGGTGACCGCGCTCGCCCCCACCATCGGCTACGACAACGCCGCCAAGATCGCCAAGACGGCGCACAAGAACGGCACGACGCTCCGCGAAGAAGCGGTCGGGGGCGGCTACGTCACCAACGAGCAGTTCGACGCCGTGGTCCGGCCGGAGAACATGATCGGGCCGGGGTGACACCCGCGCCATTGACGGGACTCGCTAAGGGGCGCGTGACAGTTCCATGGCTCGTGAAACCGTCTACATCCTCCAGACCTACATCGCCGGACGCGGCAAGGCGCCGAAGGCCGAGCAGCAGGTGGGCTGCAAGTCGGCGGAAGAAGCGCGCCGAAAAGCCGAGCGACTGGCCCCGCTGCGCCTGGGCGTTGTCGCCTTCTCGGCCACCGCCGATACCGAGCTCGGCGACTACGACGAGAACCCCGTCATCCTCTTCAAATCGGGCCAGCTGCCGCACCCGTTCAGCGAGGCGTGAACCCTACTCGGCGGCGTACATCACGTCGTGGGCGTGCGCCCACAGGTGCGCACGATAGGTCTCGAAGCACTGTTCGCCGCAGACCAGCCGCATGACCGCCCCTTCAGCGATATGGCGTGCGCAATCGGGGTTCTCGGCGACCAGCGGCGCGATCGCCTCGGCGTTCCAGGCCCTTGAATGCTCCACATCGAGGTGCGCGTGGAGGATGAAATACTTGCGCTGCTCGGCGGCGATCCCCAGGCGCTTCAAGCCATCGGCAACCGCCCCGACCCGTGTCGGCGCCGTCAGCTCGACCACCCCCAGCGCGCCAATGGACTGATAGGTGTAGCGCCTGGTCGTGGCGAAGGCGGTCATGGTGTTGGCCAGGCACAACGACTGCCAGAGTGTGCCATCGATGGTTGGGTGAAGATCCAGGCCGCGCACCGTGCGTTCCAGCATCGGTCCGTGCATGCCGCCCTCGCGCCCGCGGCCCATTTCGTCCCAATAGTTGCGGGCCAGCTCCAGCTTGGCGCGCGCCGGCAATTTGACCTGGGTCAGGGCGACGAGATCGTCGAAACCGGCCTCGCCGGCGGCTTCCTGGGTCAGGAACCACTTCATCTGCTCAAGCTCGGCCTCACCTTCCAGCCAGGCGAACAGCGGGTCCCATTGACCGGGCCCCGAGGCCTTCAGCGCCTCGAACCAGGCCAGGAAGCCGTCGACGTCCGTGGGAACAGTTGCGACCAGGGGCGCGATATGGGCGCGGAACGCCTCGACGAAGGCGCCTTCGAGCCGCAACATCCGCTGGTCTTCGTTGAGCTGGGCCTGCCAGTCGGCGCCGGGGGTCTGAACGGCCAATCTGCGCCGGTTCCATTTGACGAGCCCGGTGTGCAGGGCCTCGGCGTCGGGGAATTCCGGCGTGAACTGGCCCAGTGTCGAAAGTCTCAGTCCGGCAAACATGTGCGCTCCCTTGGGCGGGGAGAGCGTTCGAGCCGGGCTTGAGTTCCTATGTCGGCCGACCGACGAAGGGATCAGGCCGTCCGGGCCACCGCGAAGTCGGCCAGATCTTCCAGGGCTGGGCGCCACGGGCTGGCGCCGAAGTCCGCCAGCGCCGCCTTGGCGCTGGTGGCGTAACCCGCGGCAAGCTCCAGGGTGGATTCCAGGGCGCCGGTCTGGCGCATCAGGTCGCGCGTGCGCTCGAAGTCAGCATCGGTCTGCTCGCGGCGGTCGATTGTCCGCACCCAGAAGTCGCGTTCCCCGGCGCCGGCCCGGGCCATGGTCAGCAGCAGGGGAAGGGTCGCCTTGCCCTCGCGGAAATCGTCGCCGGGGTTCTTGCCCAGGGTTTCGCTGGCGCCGGAATAGTCGAGCGCATCATCGACCAGTTGGAAGGCTAGGCCCAGGTCCTGACCGTATTTGCGAAGCCCCCGGCAACGTTCGGGCGGCGCGCCGGCTGACACGGCGCCGGCCTCGGCGGCGGCGGCGAACAATTCGGCGGTCTTGGCCTTGATGATCTCCAGGTAGACCTCCTGGTCGAGATCGAGATCATGGGCGCGGGTCAGTTGCAGAACCTCGCCCTCGGCGATCACGCGGCTGGCGCGGGCCAGGATCTCCAGGGCCGACATGGAGCCGGCTCCGACCATCAGTTCAAAGGCCCGTGCGAACAGGAAGTCGCCGACCAGCACGCTGGAGGGCGCGCCCCAGATCAGGTGGGCGGCGACCCGGCCGCGCCGCAGCTCGGACGAATCGACCACGTCGTCGTGCAGAAGGGTGGCGGTATGGATAAACTCCACGGCGGCAGCGAGCTTCAGGCAGGCGTCGTCACGGGCGCCGGCCAGCCTGGCCGCGGCCACGGTGAGCAAGGGCCTCAGCCGCTTGGCGGAGCCTGCGATCAGGTGATCGGCCAGGGCCGGGATCACCGGCACGGGGCTGTCCATGTGGGTCCGGATCAGGGCGTCCACCGCGGCCATGTCGGGGCCGGCAAGCTTCAGCAATCCGTCCAGCGAAGGCGGTTTCTCAGCGACGATGGTGCGAGTGGCGACGTCCAAGCGGACCTCGTTCTCCTGGCTGGGCGACGAAACCGGGGAGGCGGCCGCCGTTGCGGGGGACAATGGTGACGCGATAGGGCACGGTCAAGCGCGCCCCACCGCTTTGCAAGTAACCTACGTCAGACGCCAAGACCATGGACGAAACCACCGAAGACCGCGTTCTGGATGGCCAGGTCGTGTTGCGGCAGCCCGTCAGGGGCTATCGGGCCGGACTTGACGCGGCGCTGCTGGCGGCCGCCTGCGACGCGGACACTGGCGCGCGGGTGATCGAGGCCGGCTGCGGCGCGGGCGGCGCTCTGCTGGCGGCGGCCGCGCGGCGGCCCCAGACCCGCTTCACCGGTGTCGAGCGCGATCAGGCCGCCCTCGAGCTCGCCCGCCACAACATCGAGGCCAACGGCCTTGGCGACAGGGTCGAAGTGCTGGAAGGCGACGTGGGTCTGCGGTTCGCCACCCTGGGGCTGCAGCCCTTTGACGCGGCCATGGCCAACCCGCCGTTCTTCGACGATCCCGACAGCCTTCGGGGCCCCGCGGCCGAGCGGCGCGGCGCCTGGATGGCGGACGACGGGCTGGAAGCCTGGATCGGATTCCTGTCGAAGGCGGTGCGCGAAGGTGGAACCATCACCCTGATCCACCGCGCCGACCGGCTGGCCGACATTCTGGCGCTGCTGGCGCCCAAGGCGGGCTCGATCCAGGTGCTGCCCATCCATCCTTTCGCCGACCAGCCGGCCAAGCGGGTCCTGGTGCGCGCGGTCAAGAGCGGCAAGGCGCCGCTGCGCCTGCTCCCGGCGCTCGTCCTGCACGATGCGGAGGGCGGCAAGCACAGCGCGCCGGCCGAGGCGATCCTGCGCGGCCAGGCCGCCATCGACTGGCTCTAGTCCGGCAGACCGAGCCGGGCGCGGTAGTGGGGGTGCACCACGTCGCGCCACTCCGGGTGCTTGGTGATGTAGCCGGCCATGAAGGAACAGGTGGGCTTCACCTTCAGCCCGTGCTCACGGGCGTATCCGAGCGCCGCCTGCGCCAGCAGCCCGCCGATGCCCTGGCCGCCCATCGCCTCCGGCACCAAGGTGTGCGGCAGCAGCATGTCGCCATTCCGCAGCCCGTATTCCGCGAATGCCGTCGCGCCGCCCGCGGTCAACTCGAAGCGCTGGGCTTCAGGGTTCATCACAACGTCTGACAGACTGGCCATGCTGGTTCCCTCGCCCGCCCTTCTTGACGCGAAGCCGGCCCGCCGCCAAGGTCCTCCAACGCACTGACGCGAACGCCTTGAACGAGGAGGATGTGATGTCGACCCCCATTGCCACAGCCCTTCGCCGCGTCGCCGTGCGGGTTGCCTAGCAATCCATCCTCTCTCGTAGGGACGGGATTCCACGGTCGGCGCCTGATCGGCTCACGACCTTCAAGGAAACCCTGACATTGATCAGTTCATATGGCTGGAGCGACGCGCTCCATGACTCCTTCAAATCCTACGCTGACCAGGGCCTGGCCCCGGCCCGCGTCATCGTCCAGCGCCGAGGCCTCTACCGGATTGTCACCGACGCCGGCGAGGCCGAGGCCAAGATTTCAGGCCGCCTGGCCCACGAGGCGGTGGAGGGCGGCTACCCCGTCACCGGCGACTGGGTGGCCGTCGAGGCCGATCCCACAGGCGGCCTGGCCATGATCCATGCGGTCCTGCCACGGGCCAGTGTCTTCACCCGCCGGGCGGCGGGCGAGAGCGGTGGCGTGCAGGTGGTGGCGGCCAATATCGACACGGTCTTCGTCGCCGCCTCCCTGAACGCAGACCTCAATCCGAGGCGACTGGAGCGCTACCTGGCCATGGCCCACGACAGCGGCGCCCAGCCGGTGATCGTGCTCACCAAGGCCGACGCCTGCGAGGACATCGCCGGCCTGCTGGCCGAGGTAAAATCCGTGGCCGGGGCCGTGCCCGTCCTGGCGATCTCGGCCCGGACGGGCGAAGGCCTGCCGGCGCTGGCGGCCTGGATGGCCCCCGGCAAGACCGCGGTTCTGCTGGGCTCCTCGGGCGTCGGCAAGTCCACCCTGGTCAATGCCCTGGCCGGGACCGAGAAGATGGTCACCCGCGAGATCCGGGCCGGCGACGCCCGCGGGCGCCACACCACGACGCACCGCGAACTGGTGCTCCTGCCCTCCGGCGCCTTGATCCTCGACACGCCCGGCATGCGCGAACTGGGTCTGTGGGACGCCGAGGCGGGGCTGGAGGCGGCCTTCGCCGACTTCCGGGCCGAGATCGAGGCCCTGGCGGTGGACTGCAAGTTCAGCGATTGCGCCCACAACGCCGAGCCGGGCTGCGCAGTCCGCGCCGCCCTGGAGGACGGCCGGCTGGATCAGGAGCGCTGGGCCAGCTTCGCCAAGCTGCGGGGCGAACTCGCCCACGAAGTCCGCAAGGAGGACCCCCGCGTCCGCGCCCAGGCCCGCAGGGTCTTCATCTCACGCACCAAGGGCGTAAGGGCGATGTTGAAGCAGCGCAGGCGGGAGCGTGAGGACTAGGAGCGGCGGACGCCGGGGGCGCCCGCCTGAATCCTAGGCGATCAGCTTGCGGTAGAGATGCCAGCTGGCGTGACCCAGAACCGGCACCACGAAGATCAGCCCGACCAGCGCCGGCAGCGAGCCCAGCACCAGGGCGCCCGCGACAATGGCGCCCCAGAGCGCCAGGACGCCTGGGTTGCGTGCGACGGCCCTGAGCGAGGTTCGCACAGCCGTCCACATGCCGACGTCGCGGTCGAGAAGCAGCGGGAATGACACCACGCCGATCGCGAAAGCCACGACCGCGAAGAGGAAGCCCGCGGCGACGCCCTCAGCGATCATGGTTGTCCCGGCGCTGCTGTGCATGACGCCATTCTCGAAGGCGGCCAGCGAGTGCGGCGGCTCCGGCCCCAGGGTGGCGATGTAGATCTGCTCGGCGGTTCCCAGCCACAGGCCGAACAGCGCCAGGAACACGACCCCAAGCCCCAGGATCGAGCCGATGGCCGGAGACCCGAATACCGAGAAGGCGTTCAGCCAGCTTGCCGGCAGGCCGTGCTCACGGCGGCGGCTCAATTCGTAGAGCCCGATGGCCGCGACCGGCCCGATCAGGGCGAAGCCGGAAGCCAGGGGAAACAGCATCGGCAGGAGGTCGTAGCTGAAGGCCAGCCGGCTCAGCAGCAGGCCGGCCACCGGATAGATCACCCCGATGAACAGCACGTCGTCGCGCAGCGCGCCCATGTCGGCGACCCCTTGGCGGAGCGCATCGGCCAGGTCGCGCACCGTGATCCTGCGCACCTGCGGGACCGCTTGCCCCGCATGCCGCTCCGGATGCGGAACGACGTGGCGGCCGACATCTGCCGCTGCCCAGCTCAGCTTCTCTATGACGAATTCAAAGGGGTTTTCGACGTGGTTTTCAGTCGCCATGGACCATCTCCCAGACCGTTGGGTCTGACGCGCGGTCCACATAGGCGCCAGCGGCCGGTTCGTCGGTCAGGCAGTACGCCGCAGACCACATCCCAGACTTATGGGACCAGGATAGCACCACCGGTGGCGCGCGTCGCGGGGATTGCAAAAGACAACGCCCGCCCCCTTGCGGGGACGGGCGGGTCCTTGATCGGTCGTGGCGTCCCCACTTGCGCGGGATACGCCGTCGCGCGGTCAGTTGCGGGCGGTGTCGACCAGCTTGTTCTTGGCGATCCAGGGCATCATGGCGCGCAGGCGGCCGCCCACGTCCTCGATCTGATGCTCGGCGCCACGGCGACGGGTCGCCTTGAAGCTCGGCGCGCCGACGGCGTTTTCCTGCATGAAGTCGCGCACGAAACGGCCGGACTGTATGTCCTCCAGGACGCGCTTCATCTCGGCCTTGGTCTCGGCGGTGACGATGCGCGGACCGGTCACATACTCCCCGTACTCCGCGGTGTTGGAGATCGAGTAATTCATGTTGGCGATGCCGCCTTCATAGATCAGGTCGACGATCAGCTTC
>CANJLK010000045.1 GCA_947475465.1 Caulobacteraceae bacterium
GAGTGCTTCCGCATCGAGACCGAGCTGCAGGAGCTGCTCGACATCCCGGTGTTCCACGACGACCAGCACGGCACGGCGATCATCTCCGCCGCCGGCCTGATCAACGCCTGCTTCATGACCGGCCGCGACCTGAAGGACGTCAAGGTCGTGCTGAACGGCCCGGGCGCGGCGGGGATCGCGACCATGGAGCTGATCAAGGCCATGGGGGTGAAGCCCGATCACGTGATCGCGGTGGATTCCAAGGGCGTGGTCTATCGCGGCCGCACCGAGTCCATGACCCAGCAGAAGAGCGCGCACGCGGTGGACACACCATTGCGCACCCTGGCCGAGGCCATCGTCGGGGCGGACGTGTTCATCGGCACCTCGGTGAAGGGCGCGCTCACTCAGGCCATGGTCAAGACCATGGCCAAGAACCCGATCATCTTCGCCATGGCCAACCCCGATCCGGAAATCACTCCGGAAGAGGCCAAGGCCGTGCGCCCCGACGCCATCGTCGCCACCGGGCGCAGCGACTATCCCAACCAGGTGAACAACGTCCTGGGCTTCCCCTACATCTTCCGCGGCGCGCTGGATGTGCGGGCCCGGCGGGTGAACATGGAGATGAAGATCGCCTGCGCCAATGCGCTCGCCATGCTGGCGAGGGAAGATGTGCCGGACGAGGTGGCCGCCGCCTACCACGGGGTGCAGCTGAAGTTCGGGCCGGAATACATCATCCCGACGCCCTTCGACCCGCGGCTGATCTACTACATCCCGCCGTTCATCGCCCAGGCGGCCATGGACACCGGCGTCGCCCGCGCGCCGATCACCGACATGGACGCTTATCGTGCGTCCCTGGCCCAGCGGCTCGATCCGACGGCGGGCTTCGTCCAGAAGCTTCAGGGCGCGGTGCTGTCCGGCCCGAAGAAGCGCATCGTCTTCACCGAAGGCGAGGAGCCCAGCGTCATCCGTGCGGCCTACGCATTCGAGACGGCTGGCCTGGGCAAGGCGATCCTGATCGGCCGCGAAGAACTGGTGCACGAGAACATGCTGCTGGTGGGTCTCGACCCGGCCGACACCAAGCTTGAGATCCTCAATGCCCGGCTTTCCCACCGCAACGGCGCCTATGTGGATTACCTCTACGCGCGGCTGCAGCGTGAAGGGTACCTGCGCCGTGACGTGCAGCGCCTGATCAACCAGGACCGCAACGCCTTCGCGGCCTCCATGGTGGCGCTGGGCGATGCCGACGGCATGGTCACCGGCGTGACGCGGGCCTTCGACCAGGTGCTCGAAGAGGTGCTGCAGGTGGTCGATCCGGCCCCGGACGGGCGGATCATCGGCATGAGCATCGTGCTCGCCAAGGGTCGCACCCTGTTCATCGCCGACACCACCATCACCGAGATGCCGGAGGCGCAGGACCTGGTGGAGATCGCCATCGAGGCCGCCCGCGCCGTGCGCACCCTGGGCTACACCCCGCGCCTGGCTTTCATGAGCTATTCGACCTTCGGCAATCCCATGGGCAGCCGCTCGGAGCGGATCCGCGAGGCCGTGGCCACGCTCGACACCATGCATGTCGATTTCGAGTACGAGGGCGAGATGCCGCCGGAACTGGCGCTCGAGCCCAGCGCCCGGGTCAACTATCCCTTCATGCGGCTCTCGGGTCCCGCCAACGTCCTGATCATGCCGGCTATCCACTCGGCGGCGATCTCGACCCAGCTGATCCAGTCGCTGGGCGGCGCGACCGTGATCGGTCCGATCTTGCTGGGGCTCGATAAGGCCGTGCAAATCTGCCCGCTGTCCGCCTCGGTGTCGAAGATCCTGCAGATGGCGACCTTCGCCGCCTACGACCGCCCCCTGGTGGAGATCGAAGCCGCCGAATAGGCGCGCCGGCCGCGGAAGTTTGCTATGAGGCGCGCCCGTCTGACCAGGGAGCGCCTCCGATGACCGCCGCTTCCCTGAGCCTTGGGATCGACTTCGGCACCACCAACACCGTGGTCGCCCTGGCCGATGCGGCCGGCCCGGCGCGGCTCGTGACGTTTCCGGCCGCCGAAGGCGACCTGTTCGCCTTCCGCAGCGCGCTGTCCTTCCACGCCCCGCCTGAGCGTCCGTCCGAGCGGACCATCGCCGCCGGGCCCTGGGCGATCGAGGCCTATGTGGAGGATCCCGCCGAGACGCGGTTCATCCAGTCGTTCAAGACCTTCGCCGCACAGGAGAGCTTCGGCGAGACCCAGATCCTGGGCCGCCGCTATCGGTTCGAGGACCTGCTCTCCACCTTCCTGCTGAAGCTTCGGGGCTACGCCGAGGCCGGCATGATCGACCTGCCCGATCGGGTGATCGTGGGGCGTCCGGTGACCTTCGCCGGCGGTTCGCCCAAGGAAACCCTGGCGCTCGCCCGTTACGAGACCGCCTTCGCTCGGCTTGGGTTCAAAGAGATTCTCTATGCCTACGAGCCGGTGGGCGCGGCTTTCTTCTTCGCCCGCGAACTGGACCATGACGCCACCGTGTTGGTGGGCGATTTCGGTGGCGGCACCTCGGACTTCTCGATCATCCGCTTCGAGCGTGAAGCTGGCGAGATCCGTTCGGTTCCGCTCGGGCGTTCCGGGGTGGGTGTGGCCGGCGACGCCTTCGATTACCGGATCATCGACCACCTGGTGTCACCCGCGTTGGGCAAGGGGTCGAGCTACCAAAGCTTCGGTAAGATCCTCCCCATCCCCAACCGCTACTATTCCAACTTCGCCCGCTGGGACCAGCTGGCTCTGATGCGCGCCAGCCGCGACATGCGCGAGATTCGCGCCCTGGTGCGCGAAGCCGTCGAGCCGGAGAAGATCGAGCGCCTGGTGGAGACCCTCGACGAGAACTACGGCTACCAGCTCTACCGCGCAGTCTCCCGCCTGAAGGAAACCCTTTCCCGGGACGAGGCGGCGGAATTCCGTTTCGAGGCAGGCTCCATCTCCCTGGCCGGTCAAGTGCGCCGCGAGACCTTCGAGGGCTGGATCGCGCCGGAACTGGCGCAGATCGAGTCCGCGGTCGATGCGGCGCTGGCCGACGCGGGCCTGGCGCCCGTCGCCATCGACCGGGTGTTCCTGACCGGCGGTTCGTCCCTGGTTCCGGCCGTGCGGGGGATCTTCCAGCGCCGCTTCGAGGCGACCAAGATCGAGACCGGCGCGGAACTGGAATCCATCGCCTCGGGGCTTGCCTTGATGGGCCGCGAGCGCGATCTGAGCCGCTGGACCCTGAAAGCCGGATAGGATGACCGCCTTCGTCGCCCTCTTGCGCGCCGTCAATGTCGGGGGAACCGGCAAGCTGCCGATGACCGACCTCAAGGCTCTATGCGTGGCGGCGGGCTTCGAATCCGTCGCCACCTATATCGCCAGCGGCAATGTGGTCTTCACCAGCAACCGGTCCGAGGCCCAGGTGAAGGCGGCGCTGGAGACGGCGCTCCATGACTATGCGGACAAACCGGTCGGCGTCTGCGTGCGCACCGCCGCCGAGATCGCCGCCGTGCGCGACGACAATCCCTTCCCGGAGGCGCCGGCCAAATTCACCGTGGCGATCTTCCTGGACAAGCCTCCGCCGCCCGACGCTGTCGAACACGCCGTGCACCGGGCGCCGGACGAGGAGGTCGCCCTTGGTCTGCGGGAGATTTACGTCGCCTACGGCTCGGGACAGGGTCAGTCGAAATTGCGCATCCCCGCCGCCAAGGCGGGCACCGCGCGCAATATGAACACGGTCGCCAGACTGGCGGCCATGGCGGCGGCGCTGACATGATCCTGATCGGCCATTACGACAGCCCTTTCGTCCGGCGCGTGGCCATCGCGCTTCGCCTCTACGGCCTGGCCTATGAACACCGCGCCTGGTCGGTCTTCGCCCAGAGCGACGAGATCGCCGCCTACAATCCCCTCAAGCGGGTTCCGACCCTGATCCTGGCTGACGGCGAGGTCCTGATCGAAAGCGCCGCCATCCTCGACTGGCTGGACGAACTGGCGGGTCCCGGGCGCGCCCTGATCGCCGAGCGCGGGCTGGAGCGCCGGGCCGCCCTGAAGATCTGCGCGCTCGCCAGCGGCCTGGCCGACAAGGGCGTCAGCCTGCTCTATGAGCGGGCGGTCCATGGCCGCGAGACGCCGCTTTGGGTGGCGCGCTGCCGCTCGCAGATCGATGGCGTGCTGCAGGCCCTGGAGGCCGACCGCGCCCAGCGGCCCTCGCCCTGGTGGTTCGGCGACCGCATCGGACATGCCGACATCATGGTCGGCTGCACCCTGCGCTTCCTGGCCGAGGCGCACCCGGACGTCTTTGAGCCTTCACATTGGCCGGCGCTGGCCGCCCACGCACGGGCCTGCGAGTCGCTGCCGCAATTCGCCGCGGTCGTGCAGCCCTTCTTCGTCGCGCCGCCGAAGGCTTGAGCCTCGGCGCAAGGCAGGTCCGCTGGTTCACTTTCGCAAAGTCGGCGACTCCAGGTCGAGCTGATCCACTGGAATCACCTCCAGGCTCGGCCGCTTGGCCTTCAGGGCTGGGGCGAAGGCCTTGGCGTCGCCGGCCACGATGATGCTGGCGTCGGCGGGGTTCAGCCTGCGGGCGGCGAAGGCCTGCACCTGATCGGAGCCGACCGCCTCGACCTTACCGGTGTAGCGCCCGATCTCGTCCAGCGGCACGCCGAAGATCGCCAGGTTCCCCAGGATATTGGCCAGACCCTCCGACGTCGCCAGACTGCGGCCATAGGAGCCCACCAAGTCCGACTTGCGGGCCTTCAGTTCGTCGGGCGAGGCCGGGGTGGCGGCGAGGGAGGCCATCTGCGCCTCCATCAGGTCGAGCACCTGGACCGCCGACTCGTTCTTGGTCTGGGCCGCGGCGCGGAAGCTGCCGGTGGTGCGGTCGGGCGTCAGACGGGACGACGCGCCGTAGGAAAGGCCGCGCTTGACCCTGATCTCCAGGTTGAGCCTGGCCGAATAGCCCCCGCCCAGCACCGAATTGGCGACGAGGCCGGCGTAGTAGTCGGGGTCGCCGCGAGGAATGCCGGTCTTCACCAGGGTCACCGCCGCCTGCCCCGTCCCCGGAAGGTCGATGGCCAGCGCCCGGGGCCTGGCGTGGGGCGTGACGGTGGGCGCCGCCGGCAGGGTCGCGCGAGGCCTTGCCCAGCCTCCGAAGGCCGTCTGCGCCAAGGTAAAGCCGTGCTCGGGCGTGATGTCGCCTGTCAGGACCAGGACGGCGTTGTCCGGCCGGTACCAAGCCTTGTGGATGGCGGCGAGATCGGCCGGCTTGAGCCGCGGCAGCGAAGCTGGCGTGCCCCCAGCCACATGGCCAAAGATCGTGCCGGCGAAGATCACGGGTCCGGCCGCGAAGGCCGCTACCTGGCCGGGCTCCTGGTAGGCCACCTGCAACCCGTCCAGCGCCTGGGCCCGCTGGCGGTCGAGTTCGGCGGCGGCGAAGGCGGGATGGCGCGCCACGTCGGCCATGATCGCCATGGCGGCAGGCAGCTTGTCGGGCATGGCGTTCAGGGTGAGGGACGACGATTCCAGGCCCGCGCCGGAGTCCAGGGTGGCGCCCAGCGCCTCGGTGGCCTGGGCGATCTGCTGGGCGGAGCGCGTGCGGGTCCCTTCGGTCAGCATGTCGGCCGTCATCGAGGCCGCGCCGGCGAGGCGCTTAGGGTCGGCCCAGGCGCCCGTCTTGATGGTCAGATCGGCGGTGACCAGAGGCAGGGCCGATGACCGCGCCACGATGACCCGCAGTCCGTTGGCCAGCCGGCGCTCTGCGGGCTTGGGCAGAACCGGGGCGATCGGCGCCGCTACCGGCGGCGGCGCCTGGCGTTGGCCTTCGGGAGCGAGAGAGAAGACCCGTCCGCTGAAGTCGGCGACCTTGGCGGGCGGCGGCGGCGCGGCCGGCGCGGCCTCGCCGTTCGGCCGTTCGCTTTCGGGGCGGTAGGTGATGGTCATGCGACGCTCGGGGTCGAGGTACTTCCGCGCGACCCGTTGCACGTCGGCGGCGGTCACCGCCTGCAGGTCGGCAAGCTCGGTGTTGGCCCTGGCCGCGTCGCCGTCGATGCGCAGCGCATAGCCCAGGGCGTAGCCACGCCCCTCGATGGTCTCGCGCTCACGCAGCTTGCCGGCGATCAGCTCGTTCTTGGCCTCGTCCAGTTCAGCGGCGGTAGGCGGCGCATCGCGCAGACGCTGGACCTCGGCCAGGAGGGCCGCCTCGCCCTGCGCCAGAGTGTGGCCGCTGGCCATGATCGCGCCCACCGCGAACAGCCCAGGCTGCTGGGGCAGGTCGGCCTCGGAGAAGATCTCCGCGGCGATCTGCTTGTCATAGACCAGGCTGTCGTAGAGTCGCGAATGCTTGCCGCCCGACAGGATGTCGTCGAGCACCTTGAGCGCCGGCGCGTCGGGGTCCGAGGCCTTGGCGCCCAGCCAGCTGATCACCAGGGCGGGCAGGGGAACATTGGGGCCGTAGCCGTTGAAGACGCCGGGGCCGGTGCGCGGCGGCTCCGCCGTGCTGACCCGCGTCACGGCTTGCGGCGGATTTGTCAGGGCCCCCAGATATTTGGCGATCCAGGCGTCGAGCTGCGCCTCGTCGAAGTTCCCGACCACGATCAGGGCGGCGTTGTCGGGGCGATAATAGGCCTGGTGGAAGGCCCGCACGTCGTCGAGGGTCGCCGCGTCCAGCTCCTCGATCGAGCCGATGCCCGGCCGATGGTAGGGGTGGGCCGTGTAGGTCGCCTGCGGCAAGTAGAGGCTGAACAGCCGGCCATAGGGCGAGGCCAGGACCCGCTGGCGCAGCTCCTCCTTCACGACGTCACGCTCGGATTTGAAGTTGGCCTCGTCGATGACCAACGATCCCATGCGCTGCGCCTCGGCCCAGATGAGCCGTTCCAGGTGGTTGGCCGGGATGACCTCGAAATAGTTGGTGAAGTCGTCGGCGGTTGAGGCGTTGTTCATGCCGCCCACGTCCTCGGTCAGGCGGTCGAAGCTTTCGGCGGGCAGGTCCCGGGTCGCCTTGAACATCATGTGTTCGAAGAGGTGGGCGAAGCCCGAGCGTCCGGCCGGATCGTCCTTCGATCCGACGCCGTACCAGACCTGGACGGTCACATTGGGGGTCGCGCGGTCCAGCGAGGCGTAGACCTGCAGGCCGTTGGCGAGCGTCCTGTGCGTATAGACAATCGGCGGGACCACGGCCGCCGCAGCCTGGGCCAGGCCCGTTCCGGCGATCAGGAAAGCGAGGGCGGCGGCCCGGACGATACGAAGCATGGGACATCCCGTTGAACTGAAGGGAAATCCTTATCACCGCCCGGGCCTGCGGGAAGCTGCGCGCAAGTTCACGATAAAATGCAGATGCTCGGCGCTCAGTCCGCCAGCTTCACCAGCATCTTGCCACTGTTCTCGCCGGCCAGCATGCCGATCAGGGCGCCGGGCGTGGCCGCGATGCCTTCGCGCACGGTCTCCTGGTATTTGATCTGGCCGGCCTTCAGCCAGGCGGTCATGTCGGCTTCGAACTTCGGGCGCAAGGGCAGATAGTCGAGGCTGGTGAAGCCCCGGATCGTCACGCCGGCGTAGATGATGTTGAACAGGTTCGACACCGGGGCCCCGCCGCCGTTGTAGCCGGAGATAAATCCACAGACCGGAATCCGGCCCAAACGGTTCATCCGCGTCAGCGCCGCGTCCAGGTGATCCCCGCCGACATTGTCGAAATAGACGTCGAGTCCCTGGGGTGTCGCGGCGGTCAGGGCCTCACCGATCGGTTGGGTCTTGTAGTTGATCACCGCGTCCAACCCCGCCACGTCGCGCAGCCAGGCGGCCTTGGCCTCGGACCCCGTCGAGCCCACGACGCGGCATCCTTTCAGCCTGGCGATCTGGGCGGCGATGGAGCCCACCGCGCCGCCGGCGGTCGAGACGAAGACCTGCTCGCCGTCCTTCAGCTGTCCGATCTCCAGCAGGCCGCCATAGGCCGTGAAGCCGGTCATCCCCAAGGCGTGCATGTACACACTGAGCGGCAGTTCGGGATCGGGCCGCAGGCGGGTCACCGCATCGGCCTTGGCGGTGAAATATTCCCGACACCCCAGCCGGCTGGTCACCAAGTCCCCGACCGAGAGGCCGGCCAGCTTGGACTGGACCACCCGGCCCAGCGCCATGCCCATCATCGCCTCGTCGAGCGGCTGGCCGGCGTTGAGCCGCGGCCGCATGGCCGGATCGACGGAGATCCACAGGTTCTCGACCAGAACCTCGCCGTCCGCCGCGTCGCCGACGGACCGCTCGACGAGTGCGAAGTCGGCTGGCGTGGGCGCGCCGTTCGGGCGGCGAACGAGGTGAATCTCACGGCTTAGGGGCATGACGGCTCCGGAAGGCAAGGGGTGGACGCCGAACTACCTTGCAAAGGGGCATCTAGGGAAGGACATCCCCCCAATCCAGCCGCCGCGCGACGGCGTGGGCCGGCTTGTCGCGCCTTCCGACGAAGCGTTGCTCAAGGCCGAGGGGCCCGCAGAGCTTCAGGTCGATTCCGGGCTTGCCCGCCCTCGGCGGCGCCAGGATGCGCGGGGCGCGCGCCGCCGTGGCGATCCCTGGCCGGGCGGCGACGAGGTAGCTGAACCGCTCGTCTTCGAAGGGGACCTCCCCGCCCTTGGCCAGGCGATGGTCCCGGCTGCGTGGCAGGCGGACGCTGAAATGGCACCAGTCCGATCCAGTGAGGGGGCAGTCCGCCTCGTGCTGGCAGGGCGCCAGGATCAACGCGCCCGCCTCGATCAGCCCGCGCCGGGCGGCTAGCAGGCGCCCATAGCCCGCCGGCGTGCCGGGCTCGACCAGGGCCAGAAGCCCCGCCGAGGCGTCCCACAGGCGTCCGACCACGCCGGCCTGCTGTTCGGGCGGGATTTCGGCCAGGGCGTAGCTGGCGACCACAAGGTCGGACCGGGGCCAGTCTCCGGCGGCTGTCAGGTCGCTGCGGCGCACGTCCGGCGCCCGTAACGGCGGAGGACCTTCGGCGGCCAGCCGCCCGGCCAGGGCCAGGAAGGGGGCGCTGGCGTCGAGCCAGGCGACGGCGGCGACGCTGTTCCACACTTCGAGAGCCGCCCAGCTCGCCGCCCCGGTCCCGGCGCCGGCGTCCAGCAGGGTCGCGGGCGCGAACCCAGGGGTCATGCGGGCGGCCTCGGCCAGGACGGTCACGCAGGCTGCGTAGGTGGCGGGCAGGCGCGTCAGGGCATAGGCTAGAGCGTCGTCGGCCTCGCGGATGACGCCCGCCGAGGGCTGGCCGGCCCTATAGGCCTGTGAGGTCCGCGCCGCCCGTTCGGCCAGGTTGCGGCGGGGCGCGCCCTCCATGGCGCTGATCAGGGCGGCGCGCAGGTCCGCCGGCAGGTCTGGAGACACCTAGGACGTCGCGGGCGCTTGCAGGTCTTCCAGGACCGAGGGATCGGCCAGCTGACCGGGATCGCCCAGGTTGGCGAGGTCGCCGGCCGCCACCTTGCGCAAGACCCTGCGCGCCAGCCGTCCAGCCTTGTCGCGCGGCAAGGCGCGCATGAACCGGACCGAGACCGGAGCCGCCGCCGGGCCGACCTCGCGGCGCACCAGACCCTTGAGTTCTGCCTCCAGGATGTCGGTTGGGTTGAAGCCCTGGTCCAGGACCACCCAGGCGCGGACCCCGCCAGGGCCGCCGGCGCAGGCCGCCTCGGCGACGCCCTCATGGGCCTCCAGCACGTCCTCGATCTCGTCGGCAGCCACCTTCATCCCGTCCAGGGCCAGGATATCCGGCCCGCCGTCGTGGGCGCGGTTGCGGACCAGGTCGTCCACCACGCCGGGATCGGCGAGCGTCGAGGTGTCGCCCAGGTTGGCGATGTCGCCCTCGGCCACCTTGCGCAGGATCCGACGCATGATCTTGCCCGACCGGGTCTTGGGCAGGCCGGGGGCGAACTGGATGACGTCGGGCGCCGCGAAGGGGCCGATTTCGCGGCGGACCCAGTTGCGCAGGGTGGGCTCCAGCATCGGGTCGGCGGCCACGTCGGCCTTCAGGGTCACGTAGCAGTAGATGCCCTGGCCCTTGAGCTCGTGCGGATAGCCGACCACGGCGGCCTCGGCGACGTTGGGGTTGGAGACCAGTGCGCTCTCGATCTCCGCCGTCCCCAGCCGGTGGCCGGAGACGTTGATCACGTCGTCCACCCGTCCGGTGATCCAGTAGTAGCCGTCCTCGTCGCGCCGGGCGCCGTCGCCGGTGAAGTACTTGCCGGGATAGGTGCTGAAATAGGTGGTGATGAAGCGCTCGTGGTCGCCATAGACCGTGCGCATCATCCCCGGCCAGCTGTCGGTCAGGCACAGGTTGCCGCTGATCGCGCCTTCCAGCACCTTGCCCTCGGCGTCCACGAGTTGCGGCTTCACGCCGGGCAGCGGCTTGGCGCAGGAGCCGGGCTTGAGGGCGTGGGCGCCAGGCAGCGGGCTCATCAGGGTGGCGCCCGTCTCGGTCTGCCACCAGGTGTCGACGATCGGGCAGCGGCCCTCGCCCACCACGCGGTGATACCACAGCCAGGCCTCCGGATTGATCGGCTCGCCCACGGTGCCCAGCAGGCGCAGGGTCTTGCGCGAGGTCCTCTGAACAGGGCCCTCGCCCTCGCGCATCAGGGCGCGGATGGCGGTGGGGGCGGTGTAGAATATCTCCACCTTGTGCTTGTCGCAGACCTCCCAGAAGCGCGACGAGGTCGGGTAGTTGGGCACGCCCTCGAACATCACGGTGGTCGCGGCGTTGGCCAGAGGGCCGTAGACCACATAGCTGTGGCCGGTGACCCAGCCCACGTCGGCGGTGCACCAGAAGACCTCGCCCGGGCGATAGTCGAACACCAACTCGTGGGTGTGGGCGGCCCACGTCAGGTAGCCGCCGGTGGTGTGCAGCACGCCCTTGGGTTTGCCGGTAGAACCCGAGGTGTAGAGGATGAACAGCGGGTCTTCGGCGTTCATCGGCTCGGGATCGCACTGGTCGGAGACCGTCGCCTTGATGTCGGAATAGAAGACGTCGCGGCCTTCGGTCATGGCCACCTCGGCGCGGGTGCGGCGCACGACGATGACGTCCTTGACCATCGGACAGGCCTTCAGCGCCTCATCGACATTGGCCTTCAGGGGCACGGCCTTGCCGCCGCGCAGGCCCTCGTCGGCGGTGATGACGATCTTCGAGTCACAGTCCCGGATGCGGCCGGCGATCGAATCCGGGGAAAAGCCGCCGAAGATCACCGAATGGATCGCCCCGATCCGCGCGCAGGCCAGCATGGCGTAGGCCGCCTGCGGGATCATCGGCAGGTAGATGGTCACCCGGTCGCCCTTCTGGACGCCCTTGGCCTTCAGGACATTGGCCATCCGGCAGACTTCGGAATGCAGCTGGCCGTAGGTGATCTTGTCGCCCACCTGGCCATCGTCGCTCTCCCAGATGATCGCCACCTGGTCGGCCCGGTGTGGCAGGTGGCGGTCGATGCAGTTGGCCGAGACGTTCAGCACCCCGTCGGCGAACCAGCGCACGCGGAAGTCCTTGGCGTCGAAGGAGACGTCCTTGACCTCGGTGAAGGGCTCGATCCAGTCCAGCCGGCCGCCGACCTCGGCCCAGTAGCCGTCGGGGTCGATGGCCTCGCGGCGAACCGCGGCGTCGTAGCCGGCGGTCCCCATCAGGGCGTTCTTGGCCCACGCCGCAGGCACCGCGAAGACTTCACCGTCGGACACTGGAGCGTCCTCCTAAAAAACTGTTGGGGGAAATATGCGGAGTGGGCCTTCCCACGCAACAACCCGTAACCCGGCTTGCCCGAACTAGCGGGCGCCGCCATGGTTACCTTGATGGATCGCAAGCTTTCGGTGGTGGCGGTCGTCGTGTTCGCGGCGGTCTTGGGCGGTTGTGGCGTCGGCGTGCGGGCCGACGCCTCGAAAGGCATCGCCCGCTTCTTGGCCGCGGCGCACCGGGGCGACCGCGCGGCCTTCGAGGCGGCGCTCGATCGAGAGGCCCTGCGCGCCGACCTCCACGACCAGGTGGCGGCGCTCGGCCGCGGCTCGGTCCTCGACATCGACGGCGGGCCCTCGGAATTCGCCCTGGACCGGATGATCTCGCCTAAGGCCTTCAAGCTGGTCGAGGCGCGCACCGGCCAGGTTCTGCCCATCGCCCCCACCGCGGCCCAGGTCGCGCCCCTGCTCAAGGTCCGCGACCGCCGCCACGTCTGCCTTGCGACGCCCGGCCGCGACCGCTGCGTGCTTTCCTTCGCCCGGGAAAAGGGCGCCTGGCGGCTGGTCGGGATGCAGGCCACGGACCTGAGGATCGAGGTCCCCGCGCCGGCCAATAAGTAGCTATATGCTCAGCTAGACGTTCCTTCAGAGGCCCGCATGCTGCTGCACCTGTCCACTTGGCAAGAGATCGACGACTACCTGAAGCGCTCGAAGACCGTGGTCATTCCCATCGGCTCGAACGAGCAGCATGGGCCGACCGGCCTCCTGGGCACCGACTGGCTCTGCCCGGAGATCATCAGCCACGAGGCGCAGAAGACCTCCGATCTCCTGATCGCGCCCACCTTCAACATTGGCATGGCTCAACACCACCTGGGCTTTCCAGGCACTATCGCGCTCAGGCCCTCGACCTTCATGGCCGCCATCGGCGACTGGTGCCGCAGCCTGGGCCTCTACGGCTTCGAGAAGCTCTATTTCCTGAACGGCCACGGCGGAAACGTCGCCACGGTCGAGGCGGCCTTCTCCGAGCTCTATGCGGAGGCGACCTACGCCAGGAAGAGCCGGGGCTTTGCCTGCAAGCTGAAGAACTGGTGGGAACTGCCGGGTGTCCTGGCCCTCGCCAACCGCCAGTTCCCCACGGGCCACGGCAGCCACGCCACCCCTTCCGAGATCGCGGTCACCCAGTGGGCCTATCCCGACGCCATCAAGTCCGCCAACTACGCCCCGCAGATCGCCCCCACCGGCCCGATCCGCGAGGCCATCGACTTCCGGGCCAGGTACGCCGACGGACGGATGGGGTCGGACCCCGGGCAGGCGACGCCGGAAAAGGGCGGTGAACTAGTGGCCCAGGCGGTCAAAGGCCTGATCGAGGATGTGAAGGCCTTCACCAACGAGGCCATGCCGGGCCTTTAGCGTTCAGCCGGCTCTTGCGTCCGGCGTCCGCGGCGCGGGCGGCGTGAAGGCGGCGGTGAACACGTCGCCGTCGCGCACCTCGACTTCCCAGGGCGTCAGCCATTGGCCCTGGCAGGGATTGCACACGCCTTCGCCCTCAAGGGTGAAGAGGGCGCCATGCGCCGCGCACAGGATGCGGTCGCCGGCCTTGGTCAGGAACTGATCGGTGCCGTAGTACCCCAGGGGGTAGGCGGCGTGCGGGCAGCGGTCGATGAAGCCCCGTATCAGCTCGCCCGCGCGCACCACGAAGCCGGCGAACAGCAGGTCGCCGTCGCGGAAGCGAAAGGCCTTCGCACCGGGGTCGGCGATGTCGGCCAGCGCGCAGAGTCGCTCTCCGGCGGGCGGACGGGCGGCGTAGTCGTCAGGCCTTGCCAATAGCCGTCCTCAGGCCCCGCACCTCGACGCGCTCGAAGAGGCCGGCCTGGGTGTAGGGATCGGCGGCGTTGATCGCCTTGGCCGCCGCCAGGCTCTCTGCCTCCAGGAGAATCAGAGTGCCGCACATCTCTCCCGCCTCATCGAGAAGGGCGCCGCCCTGGATGATCTGGGGACGGATGGTATCGGCGAATTCCAGGTGGGCTGGCCGCGTGGCCATGCGGAGCGCCTGCGAACCGGGCTTGTCGAAGCACATCACGGCAAAGGTCGGCATAGGTCACTCCTCGCGAAGGGGCCTTGAAAGCAGGCCCCGGATGGCGTCGTCAACCCCGGCCTCGCCGGCCAGGATAGCGGCCACCGCCGCGCAGATCGGCACCTCGACCCCCAGCCGGGCGGCCAGCGCCCGGACCGCCGGCGCGGAGGCGACGCCTTCGGCCACGGAGAGCTTGCCGGCCAGGGCCTCTTCCAGGGTCATGCCCGACCCCAGGGCCAAGCCGACGCTCATGTTGCGCGACTGCGGGCTTGAGCAGGTGAGCACCAGGTCGCCCAGGCCGCAGAGCCCGGCCACCGTCTCGGCCTGGCCGCCCAGCGCCACGGCCAGGCGGGTCAGTTCCGCGAAGCCCCGGGTGATAAGGGCGGCGTGGGCGCTGCGCCCCAGGCCGCGCCCCTCGACGATGCCGCAGGCGATGGCCAGCACGTTCTTCACCGCGCCGCCGGCCTCGGCGCCGATCATGTCGGTGGCGAAGTAGGGTCTGAAGGTCGGGGTGGCGATGGCCGCCGCCAGATCCTGGGCGCAGCCCTCGGTGGGGCAGGCGAGCGTCACCGCGGTGGGCAAGCCACGCGCCACCTCGCCCGCGAAGCTCGGTCCCGAGAGCACCGCCGGGGCCGCCTGCGGGATGGTCTCGGCCAGCACCTCGGTCATCAGCTTCAGCGAGCCCTGTTCCACCCCCTTGGCGCAGAGCAGGATCGGCAGGCCCTCGGCCACGTGCGGCGCGAAGGCTGCCAGCGTGGAGCGCAGGTGCTGAGCCGGCGCCACCGCCAGCACCAGGTCGCTGCCGGCCAGGTCGGCGAAATCGCCAGTCGCCCGGATGCCGGGGTCCAGCGCGATCCCCGGCAGGAAGAGGCCGTTCTCATGCCCTTCGTTCACCGAGGCCACCACATCGGCCTCGCGGGCCCACAGGGTCGTCTCCAGCCCCGCCCGTGCGCAGACCTGGGCCAGGGCCGTGCCCCAGGCGCCGCCGCCGATCACACCGGCTCGCTTCATGCCTTCGCTCCCTTTCGGCCAGGTACGTGGGTGGGGTTGGCGCTGGCCGCCTGAGCGTCCAACGGCCAGCGCGGTCTTGCGGGTGCGTCGAGGGAATCGGAAATCCCCAGCGCCAGCCGCTCCGCGCCGGCTAGCGCGATCATGGCGGCGTTGTCGGTGCAATAGGCCAGCGGCGGCGCGGTAAAGCTGAAGCCCCGGGCCTGGGCGGTGGCCGCCAATTTCGTCCGCACCGCCTGGTTCGCGGCCACCCCGCCCGCCACCACGAACCGCAGGCCCCGGCCTTCCTGGGCCACGGCGTAGGCGGCCATGGCCCGGTCGCTGCGCTCGGCGAGCTGGCCGGCGATGGCGGTCTGGACGGCGGCGGCCAGGTCGCGGCGTTCGTCCGCGTCGCTGAGGCCCTCGGCGATCCTGGCCGCGGCCGTCTTCAGGCCGGAGAAGGAGAAGTCGCAGTCCTTGCGGCCCAGCAGCATGCGCGGCAGCGGATAGCGGGCCGCGTCCCCGCCCGCCGCCAGGGCCTCCAGAGCCGGGCCGCCGGGATAGGGCAGGCCAAGTGTCTTGGCGATCTTGTCGAAGGCCTCGCCGGCCGCGTCGTCGATGGTCGAGCCCAGCCGCCGGCACTGGCCGACCCCCGCCACCACCAGGAGTTGGCAATGGCCGCCCGAAACCAGCAGCAGCAGGAAGGGATAGGGGATGTCCGCACCCAGGCGAGCCGAGACCGCGTGGCCCTCCAGGTGGTTGACGGCCACCAGCGGCAGGCCGCGGGCCAACGCTACGGCCTTGCCAAACGCCAGGCCAACCATCACCCCGCCCACCAGGCCGGGCCCGGCCGTCGCCGCGATCCCGGTCAGGCCCTCGAATCCGAGCCCCGCTTCGCTCAAGGCCTGGCGGGCGATGGCGTCGATGCTCTCCACGTGGGCGCGGGCGGCGATCTCCGGCACCACACCGCCGAACGGCGCGTGGGCGGCGATCTGGCTGCCGACCACGGAGGACAGGACGGTAACGGCGCCGTCGCGATCCAGGCGCACGACCGAGGCCGCGGTCTCGTCGCAGCTGGTTTCCAGGCCCAAAACCACTTGGGGGACAGTCTGATCGGTCAAGGGCATCCGGTTGCCGGGGGGCGCCGGCTCCTGTAGCAGGCGAACTCTGTTCCGCCCCGAGGTAGACCCCCGCCCGTGCCCACGCAACCAGCAGTCCGGATCGGCGCGCGCGGCTCCAAGCTGTCGCTGGCCCAGGCCGGCCACATGCAGCGGGTCATCGCCGGCCTGCTCGGCGCCGATCCGGGCAACCCCGAAGAGGTCGAGCGGGTCGCGCCGCTGATCGTCATCACCACCAGCGGCGACCGCATCCAGGACCGCCGCCTGCTGGAAGTGGGCGGCAAGGGGCTCTTCACCAAGGAGATCGAGGAAGCCCTGCTGGATGGCCGGATCGACTGCGCGATTCATTCGCTGAAGGACATGCCGGCCGTCCTGCCCGACGGCCTGTGCCTGGCCGCCATCCCTGAGCGCGAGGACCCTCGAGACGCCTTCCTGAGCCGCGGTCCACTGAGCCTGGAAGACCTGCCCAACGGTGCGGTCCTCGGCACCGCCAGCCTGCGGCGCCAGGCCCAGAGCCTGCACCGCCGCCCGGACCTCGACGTCCAGATGCTGCGCGGCAATGTCGATACCCGCCTGGCCAAGCTGGCGGCCGGCGAAGCCGACGCCATCCTCCTGGCCTATGCGGGCCTGAAGCGCCTGGGCCTGGGCCACCTGCCCACCAGCCTGATCGATCCCATCCAGTGCCCGCCGGCGCCCGGCCAGGGGGCGCTGGCCATCGAGACCCGCGCCGCGGACCGCGACCTGCCCTGGATCCAGGCCCTGCGCCATGCCCCAACCGGCATCGCCGTCGCCGCCGAACGCGGCGCCATGCTGGCGCTGGAAGGCTCCTGCAAGACCGCCATCGGCGCCCACGCCCGCTTCGAAGGCCGCACCCTGAAGCTGATCGTCGAGGCCCTGTCGCCGGACGGCGTCCACCGCTTCCGGCACGCGGGGGAGGCCGACATGACGGAACTGGCCGATCCGGAGGCGTCGGCGCGGGATTTGGGAATGTCGCTAGGGCTCGCGATCCGCGACGAGGCCGGGGACCGTATCGAGATCTAGGCTCGCTCGCCCTCCACCTGAGCGGCTTCAGTGAACACGCCGGCCCGATAGCCATCCGCGAGCCCATCGGCTAGCCTTGCGGCCATGGCCCGCAACAACGCCGCCCTCGCCCGTCCCCCCGCCGGAACCCGCCTCTGCGCCGTGGACGACATCGCCGATCCCGCGTCGAAAGCCTTTCGGTTCGAGGTTGAGGGCAACCTCTTCCTGGCCTTCATCGTGCGCTCGGGCGATCTGTTGCAGGGCTACGTCAACAGCTGCCCGCACGACCGCTTTCCCATGGGCTGGTACGGCACCGACCAGCTGCTGACGCCCGCCAACGACCGGATCTTCTGCCCGGTCCACATGGCGCTGTTCACCCTCGACGGCGAGGGCGTCACCGCGCCCTGCATCGGCATGAGCCTGACGCCCTGGGAAATCGAGGTGCGTGACGGGGTGATCTATACCGGTGAATTCGTCCCGGCCGTCGTGGCTGCATCCGTCCGCTAGGGCGGCAAGGAACCCGTCCCATGCTGACCATTCACCATCTCGGCGTTTCCCAGTCCGACCGCATCGTCTGGCTGATGGAAGAGCTGGGCCTGCCCTACAAACTCGTCTGGCACCGGCGCGGCGAGGACCGGCTCATGCAGGCGGACTACCTGGCGCTGCACCCGGCGGCGACGGCGCCGGTGGTCGATGACGATGGCCGGATGCTTTCGGAGTCGACGGCCATCGTCGAATATATCTGCCACAAGTACGCGGGCGGACGGCTGACGGTGGGGCCGGGCGCGCCCAACTATTTCGACTACCTGTATTGGCTGCAGCTCAACAACAACATGATGGGCCTGCAATTCGGGCGCATAGGCCTGGGCGAACAGACTGACGGCTGGGCGGCGGGCCTCTTTCAGCGCCGGGCCGACGGCTACGCCCGTTTTGTCGAGCAGGCCCTGGCCGCCCATCCCTATCTGGCCGGCGATGAGTTCACCTGCGCCGACATCATGTCGGCCTACAGCTTCCGGCCCCGGGCCATCCTGGGCGCACGGGACGACATGCCCAACGCCCGGGCCTACATGGCCCGAATCGAGGCCCGCCCGGCCTATATCCGCGCCATGGCCCTGGCGGGGCCGGAGGCGCAGCCGCCCGCCGGGGCGTAGGGCGCTCGGCGCCTTCCCCGCTGGGGAGAAGGCGCCGAATCGGGCTCTACAGCTTAAAGCCGCCGTCCACCGGGATCATGGTTCCGGTGATGTACTGGGCGCGGTCGGAGAGCAGGAAGGTCACCGCCTTGGCGATTTCCTCGGCCTTGCCCAGGCGGCGCATGGGGATGGCGGGGAGGATCAGGTTCACATAGCCCTCCTTCTCCTCCGCCAGGATGTCGGCGCCGACGCC
>CANJLK010000046.1 GCA_947475465.1 Caulobacteraceae bacterium
CGCACGAACTTCGAGGCGCCGTCCATGGCCCCGAAGAAGGTCGATTCCGATTCCAGGTCCTTGCGGCGCTTCTTGGCCTCGGTCTCGTCGATCAGGCCGGCCGACAGGTCGGCGTCGATAGCCATCTGCTTGCCGGGCATGGAGTCCAGGGTGAAGCGGGCGGCCACTTCGGCGATCCGGCCCGAACCCTTGGTGATGACCACGAAATTCACGATCACCAGGATGGCGAAGACGATCACCCCGATGACGAAGTTGCCCCCCATCATCAGCTTGCCGAAGGCCTCGATGATGTGGCCGGCCCCGTGCACGCCCTCGTGGCCGTGACCCAGGATCAGTCGGGTCGAGGCGATGCCCAGCGAAAGGCGGAACAGGGTGGTGACCAGCAGCACCATCGGGAAGCCGGTGAACTCCAGCGGCTTCTTGATCAGCAGCGAGGTCATCAGGATCAGGATGGCGCTGGTGATCGACAGCGACAGCAAGAGATCCAGCAGGATCGCCGGGATCGGCAGGATCAGCAGGACGACGATGAAGACGACGCCCAGGGCCAGGCCCACCTCGCCACGCGCCAGCATCCCCACCAGGTCGCGGGGATTTCTCGGCATGCCGAGCGGCGAGGAGAGGCTCAGGTCGGACATCTAGGGTTCACGCCGCGCTGGCCGCGCCCTGCGGGGCCGGGACGGCGACGCCGGCCTCGGTATATTCCTTCAGCTTGTTGCGAAGCGTGCGGATGGAAATTCCCAGGATCGTCGCCGCGTGGGTGCGGTTGCCCAGGCAGTGCTGCAGGGTGTCGATGATCAGCTGCTGTTCCATGGCCGAGACGGTCTGGCCGACGTAGCTGCGGTTGGCGGTCTCGGCGGCCAGCGAGGCGGCCTGGGCCGTGCGGGCCATCGGATCGCCGCCGCCGGACAGCGGCTGGCCGTCGGGCAGGCGGATGGCGCTTTCCTCGATCTCCGGACCGGACGCCAGCAGCACCGCGCGGTGCATGGCGTTTTCCAGTTCGCGGACATTGCCCGGCCAGTTGTGCAGAGCCAGGCGGCGCCTGGCCTCGGCTGACAGTGGCCGTTCCGGCGCGCCGTTGGCGGCGGCGTATTTGCGGATGAAGAATTCGGCCAGGGCGATGACGTCGCCGGGCCGGTCGCGCAGCGAGGGGAGCCGCAGGTTCACGACGTTCAGGCGGTAGAGCAAGTCCTCGCGGAATGACCCTTCCTTCACCGCCTGGGCCAGGTCACGGTTGGAGGTGGCGAGAATGCGGATGTCGACTTTCACGGGCTTGGAGCCGCCGACCCGGTCGATCTCGCGCTCCTGCAGCGCCCGCAGCAGCTTGGCCTGCAGGCGTCCGTCCATCTCGCTGATTTCGTCGAGCAGCAGGGTGCCGCCGTTGGCTTCCTCGAACTTGCCGATGCGGCGGGCCACGGCGCCGGTGAAGGCGCCCTTCTCATGGCCGAAGAGTTCGCTTTCCAGCAGGTTCTCGGGGATCGCGGCGCAGTTGACGGAGATGAACGGCTTCGACGCGCGGCGCGACTTCTGGTGCACGTAGCGGGCGATGACTTCCTTACCGACGCCGCTCTCGCCGGTGATCAGGATTGAAGCGTCGGACGGCGCGATCTGGTCGGCCATGGCGATCACGGCCTGCATCGAGGGATCGCGGACCACCATCGGACGGTTGTCGTCGGCCACGGCGGCCAGGACAGCGGCGATCAGCTGGGCGTCGGGCGGCAGCGGGATGAACTCCTTGGCCCCCGCGCGGATCGCGGCGGCGGCGCCGGCCGCGCCCGCGCCGACCCCGCAGGCCACCACCGGCACGCGGATCCGCTCGCCCTCGTTGGCCGTGATCAGTCCGGCGATGTCGAGTTCGTAGTCGACCATCAGCAGGTCGGCGCCCTGGCCGGCGCGCAGCGCATGGGTGGCGGCCTCGATGGTCTCCACGTGGCTCACCTTGGCGCCCGCGCTCATCGCCATTTTCACGGCGGTGGCCAGTTGCCCGTTCAGTTTTCCGACGACCAGAAGCCGCATGGGTAGTCTCCTTCAGACGAAGAGGCCGATCAGGCCGCCGCGTCACCGTCCTTGATGATTTCCGTCATGGTCACGCCCAGCCGTTCGTCGACGATCACGACCTCGCCGCGGGCCACCAGCCGGTTGTTCACATAGATATCGATCGCCTCGCCGACCTTGCGGTCGAGCTCGAGCACGCTGCCCTGGCCCAGCTGCAGCAGCTGGGCGACGGACAAACTGGCGCGGCCCAGGACCGCGGAGATGTTGACCGGGACGTCGAAGACCGGCGCCAGGTCGGAGGCTGTCTTGTCCTCGTCCAGCGTCTCCGCCAGGGCGCCTTCGCCCGCCGGGAACTCGTCCAGCTTCATTTCGGTGTCGTTTTCGGACATGGCCTTAGCTTTCGCTTGTCTGGCTGGCGGGAAGTTCGGCGCCCGGGATCAGGGGTTCGGCATGCAGGCCCTCGGACGCGAGCGCCGCGTGCAGGGCCTGGGTGACGCGCTCGGTGGCGGCGGCCGGGTCGAAGCTGGCTGAGCCGTCGCCGAAGTCGAGGTTGAAGGCGTGCGGCCCGAAGCCGGGGTCTGTCCGGACCTGGATCGCGCCGGGATAGCCCACCGCCTGAGCGGTCTCGTCCAGGACAGCCTGGAGGCCCGCGGCCAATTCCGCATCGGCGGTGACGATCAGGCGGGGCGCGGCCTCGATCTCGCGGGCCAGGGAATCCAGCGCTGCCCGGACCGGGGCCTGGGGAAACTTGTCGAGGGCCGCCGCGGCGATGGCGCGGGCGCAGGCCAGGGCCAGTTCGGCCGACCCGACCCGATGGGCATGCGCGACCTCGGCCAGTTTGGGCAGGGCCTGGGCGGCCGCATGGGCGATGACGGAAAGGGCCTCGGCCTGGTGGGCGGCGATGCTGGCGAGCGCGGCGCGTTCACCCTCGGCGCGGGCCGTTTGGACGAGCGCCTCGGCCTCCTCGGGCGAGTAGCTGCGCTTGGGCCTGGGCGCGGCGAAGGCCACGTCGCCGGCATTGTCGAACACCGTGTCGAAGCCGAACTTCTCGTGCGGGACGGCGGACATCAGTACACCAGCTCATCGTCGTTGTTGGCGCCGACCAGCATGATCTCGCCCTTGTTGGCGAGATCCTTGGCGACCTGAACCATGGCCATCTGGGCCTGTTCGACCTCGCGCAGGCGGACCGGGCCCATGCCCTCCATGTCCTCGCGCATGATCTTGGCGGCGCGCTCGCTCATGTTGGTGAAGAACATTTCGCGCAGCGCATCCGAGGCGCCCTTGAGCGCCAGGCCCAGCTGATCCTTCTCGACGGTCCGCAACAGGGTCTGGACGCCGCCCGGGTCGAGCTTGGAGAGGTCCTCGAACACGAACATCAGGGCGCGGATACGCTCGGCGGCCTCGCGGTTGCGCTCTTCCAGGGCCGTGATGAAGCGCGCCTCGGTCTGGCGGTCGAAGGCGTTGAAGATGTCGGCCATCATCTCGTGGCTGTCGCGCTTGGAGGTGCGCGCCAGGTTCGACATGAATTCGGTGCGCAGCGTCTGCTCGATCTTGTCGAGGATCTCGCGCTGCACAGGCTCCATGCGCAGCATGCGGGTGACGCATTCCAGCGCGAAGTCCTCTGGCAGGGAGGTGAGCACGCGCGCGGCGTGCTCCGACTTGATCTTCGACAGCACCACCGCGACGGTCTGCGGGTATTCGTTCTTCAGGTAGTTGGCGAGCACCGCCTCGTTCACATTGCCCAGCTTGTCCCACATGGTGCGACCCGCCGGACCGCGGATCTCCTCCATGAGGATGTCGACCTTCTCGCCCGGCATGATCGACGCCAGCAGGCGCTGGGTGAGCTCCACCGAGCCGGTGATGTTGCCGCCGCCCATGCCGGACACGAATTCGACCAGCAGGTCTTCCACCACCTGAGAGGTGACCTGGCCGAGGCTGGCCATGGCCTGGGAGATGACCTTGATCTCCTCCTCGTCCAGCTGGCGCCAGACGTCGGCATGATCTTCGCCAAGCGCCAGCAGCACGACGGCGGCCTTCTCCGGCCCGCTCAGCTTGCTGGCGTCGGCGATGCCTTTGGATTTGGGGCGGGGCGTGCTCATGCGGATTCATGCAGCCAGCCGCGGATGATCGACACCGATTCCTCCGGGTGCTTGTCTACGAATTCGGCCACGCGCTTGACCGAGCTGGCCTTCACCTGGCCCTCGATCCGGGCGATGTCGATCTTCTGCTCCAGGTCCCCTGAGGGCCCCGCCAGCAGCGGCTGCCCGGTGGCCGGGTCCATGGTGACCTGCATCTGCTGGCCGTCGGGCGAGGTGATGACCTGGGTCACGCCCTTGCCGGGCAACATGGTCATCGAGCCGCCGCCGCCCACGGCGCCCTTCAGCAGCGGCCTGACGATGAACAGCATCATCAGGATGGCGACGATGGCCATGACGCCGATTTCGGCGGCCCGCATGATGTCGTTCTTGTCGAAACCCATGAGCGGGCTGGCGGCAGTGACCCCGTCGGGGTCTTCGGCGCTCGGGAACTTGACATTGACCACCGTCACCTGGTCGCCCCGGGCCTGGTCGTAGCCGACGGCGGTGCGGACCAGGGATTCGATCTGCGCCATCTCGGCGGCGGACCGGGCGGCGTAGGGGCCAGGCTTGCCCTTCTTGTCCGCCGGGCCGTAGGCGCCATCGACGGCGACCGCCACGGCGATCTTCTTCACCGCGCCCGGCTCACGCACCTCGGTCGAGGTGGTCTTGGTGATCTCGTAGTTGGTGGTCGACTCCTGCCGGCCGCTGGCCGTGCTGGAGCCGCCCCCGCCGGCGCCCAGGTTGGGGGTGCCGGGGATGTTGGCGGCCGAGGAGGTCTGGCCGGCGCTGTCGCCCTGGCCTTCCTTGGAATTCTCGTCGGTGGTCGATTCCGAGCGAACCACCTGGCCGTCGGGATCGAAGCTTTCCTTCTGGGTGGTCACATGGGCCATGTCGAGGTCGGCGGTGACGTTGACGCGGGCCTTGCCGGTCCCGACCACGCCTTCCACCAGGGTCTTCACCTGCTTGGCGATCCGCTGCTCGACCTCGCTCTTGCGGCCATCCACCTCGTCGGCTGTGCCGGTGTCGCCGCCGGACAGGGTCTTTGCATGTTGGTCGATGACGGTGACGTGGTCGGGCTTCAGGTTGGGGACGGCGCCGGCCACCAGATTCTGGATCGCGCGGACCTGGTCGGCGCCCGGCTCGCGCCCGCCCACCCCGATGCTCACGGCCGCGGACGGCTGGTCGTTCTCTTCCTCGAAAAGCTGGTGCTTCGGCAGGACCAGGTGGACGCGCGCCGTGGTGATGCCGTCCAGACCCAGGATCGTGCGGCCCAGTTCGCCTTCCAGGGCGCGCTGGCGGTTCAGTTGCTGGACGAAGTCGGTCTGGCCCATGGCGCCGGCGTTGTCGAAGATTTCGTAGCCCACCGAGCCCGCGGTCGGCAGGCCCTTGGACGACAGCATCAGGCGAGTGGAGGCGACCTGGTCGCGCGGCACCATGATGGTCGAGCCGTCGCCCTTGACCTCGTACTTCACGCCCGCCTGGTCCAGCGACTGGGTGATCGTGCCGGCTTCCTTGAGGTCGAGGTTCGAATAGAGCAGGGCCTTGGGCTGGCCCAGGCCCATGGTCACGGCGAAAAGGGCGGCCGCGACGCCGGCGCCGATGCCGAGGATGGCGGCCAGACGGCCGATCCCGAACCTTTGCAATGCGCCTAGCAGGCCGTTCAACGTGGCGTCCTTCCCGAACTCAGGGGCGGCGCGCATGCAGTATTTGCCCGCCGCTAGGCAGGATTTACCCAGTTGATGGTAAACGGGGGTTTAAGCTTTGGCCGGTTGGTTGCGACCGCCGGTCCCAGGGATATCTACTTAGCCCCAGGGGCTGAGCGCGCCCCACAGCGCCAGGACCACCGCGAAGCTTCCATAGATCAGGGTGGTGAGGGTGAAGCCCAGCTTGCGCAGCTGGTTCCAGGAATCGACCCGCCGGCCGCCCCGCCAGATGGCGGGCAGGGCCAGCAGCGTCACCACCGTCAGGGCGGAGGCCACCAGGGCGCAGGCCGAGGCTGTGATCATCAGGGCGCCCGGCCAGCGGTACATGATCGCGGCCAGGTCTCCGGCCTTCAGGGCGAAGAGGCCGAACAGCGCCATGGCGGTCAGCCACAGCGCGGCCTGGATGTTCTGGATCAGGCTGGCCCGGGTCTGGACCTGGTTCTCGCGGAATTCGCGACGGTTGCGCACGACCACCCCGCCCAGGGTGCTCAGCGCCGCCAGGCCCGCCAGCCCTGCCAGGACGGCCAGGGTGGTGGGCTGGCGCCAGACCGGCATGCGCTGCATCAGCGATGTACCGCCCGCGGGGAGGAAGCCGCTGGCGCGTTCGGGATCGTTGGTGAAGACCATCCGCTGGTCGCCGTCGACGGCGATGAAACGGCGGTCGGCGAGATCGCCTTCGGGCGCCCACAGGCGCGTCCCGTCGCGCGCGACGGTTTTCAGAAGACCCGTGGGCGTCACCGATACGGTCGCGCCGCCCGCCAGGGACTCGGCGAAGCCCTCAAGGCCGGAGTAGGCCCGCCGGCTGCTCAGGTAGTAGCCCGCCACGGCCGAGGGGTCCTGGGCGAGTTCCGCCGACCCTGCCCTGGGGAACGGGCGCGGCGCGGCGTAGAAGGCCTGCATCAGCCGCCCGGTGAAGCGGTTGGCCAGGTCGGCGCCGCTCTCGGAATTGACCGAGACGAAGACGCCCAGGTTGAGCGCCGGCACAACTGTCAGGCTGGACTTGAAGTCCATGATGTCACCGTCGTGGCCGTAGCCACGGTAGCCGCCCGGCAGGTCGTAGGTGATGAAGCCGTGCGCCCAGCCGTTGACGCCCAGCGGCGTGCGGCGAAGAGGCGTGCGGAAGGCCTGGGCTGTAGAAGGCCCGTAGACCGTCACGCCGTCCAGCTGGCCGCCGTTCAAAAGCATGATCATGTAGCGGGCCATGTCGGCCGCCGTCGTCGAGGCCGAGCCCGCCGGGGCGATGTGGCCGGCGTAGGGGTAGGGGCGTTGTTCGAACCCGTCCGGCGTCCAGTGGACGGGATAGGCCGCGTCGCGGGCGAGGCCAGGCGACATGGGCGCGGGCAGGCCGGCCCTGACCGGCCGCGGTTCGCGGAAGCTGGTGTGGGTCATGCCCAGCGGCAGCAGAATCTCGTCCTCGATCAGCCGCTCGAAGGTCTTGCCCGAGGTGTAGGTGACCGCCTCGCCCGCCAGCGCCACGCCATAGTTCGAATAGGAGGCGATGGCCCCTGGCGTGTGCACCCGCTTGGGACGCTCCTGGCGCAGATAGAGCTCGAGGGGACGCTCGCGGTCGGGGTTGCGCTCGAAGAGCTGTCCCAGCGCCCGGTCCTCGAAGCCCGCCGAATGGTCCATCAGGTTGATGACCCGCACCGGCTGGTCATAGCCCTGGTCGCGGACCTGCACCTTCTCCGGCAGGTAGAGGTTGACCGGCTGGTTCAGCCGGATGCGGCCGGCCTCGACCTCCTTCATCAGGGCGATCCAGGTGAAGGTCTTGGAGATCGAGGCGATGCGGAACAGGCTCCGGTCGGGATCGACGGCGCGCTGCGGCTTGAGGCTGGCGATCCCAAAGCCCTTCTTCAGGACCACCTGGCCGTTCTGCACCACCGAGACCGTGACGCCGGCGATATGCTCGCGGCTCATGGCGTCGCGCACCATGCCGTCCACGAAGGCGTCGAGTTCGGCGGGCGGCAGGATCTGGCCTGCGGCCAGTTTCGCGCCGGCGGCGGCCGGCGGGGCGACCGAGGGCAGGGTTCCGGCGACAGCCGGGCTGCCCGGCGCCGCTGCTGAGCGGATCGCAGTAGGATGCGCCGCGACCGGGCGCTTGGGATGCAGGACCGTGTAGGGGACCGGCGCCTTGGGCAGCCCCGGCGCGGGCGCTGTCTGCGCCGCGGCGGCGGTGGCGACCAGCGTCAGGGCGGCTGCGGCGGCGGACAGGAAGGAGCGCATCGAGATTGACCTAAGGCTGAGCGCGGCGCTCGGGGGCTTGTAGGGCGCCAAAGCCGGTTCTTCCAGGCGCGGCGGTTCAGTTTCCGCGCGGCGGGCCGGTGGCGAGGGAATAGAGCGGAAGCAGCGGCTTCAGCGCCCCGCCGATGAAGAGCTGCGGCTCGGAAGGCGGCTCCATCCCCTCCTTGATCTCCCGGGCCGCGACACAGGCCTGGACGGCGTGGGCGAGCGAGATGAATTCCCGCGCGCCGCCCATGGAGTGCAGGAAGCAGTCGTCAAAGTAGGGGTATTTGTCCGCCTCGCCGCAGCCGAAGGAGGTGCGGTCGGGCCGCGCGGCGGTCAGCACCATGCGGTTGGGCTTGGCCAGGGCCGGCACGAACACCCCGGAGAAGCAGGCCGATATCACCACCACGGTGGGCCGCGCGCCGCAGCTGTGATCCAGCATGGTGGCCAGGACGCCGGGCGGCAGGATCTGCTGGTCGATCACCACGCCCTGGGGCGCGCCGTGGGAACTGAAGTAGATCAGGCAGCCGCCCGTGGCCCTGGAGGCGACCTCGTCCAGGCCGTCATAAATGGTCTGGATGTCCGATTTGCCCGGACGGGCGTCCTTGTAGAGCTCCGGCCGCACGGAGAACTGGCGCAGGTTGGCGGCCGCGAAACCGGCGCCTTCCAGGGCCGCGGTCACATCGCGCCGCGCGTTGTCGAAGGCTTCGGACGGGCCGCCGGAATGGGCGTGCCAGTCGCCGGCCACGACGACGGTCGCCCAGTCGGCGAAAGGCGATGCGGCGGGCGCCGGGCTCGCGGCGGCCAGGGCGACCAGCGCCAGGAAGGCGGCCAGAAGGCGCATCTAGCGCTTATAGTCCTTGAACGGCATGGGCATCACGGTGCCGGTCGCCTTGGCCAGCAGGCGGCCTTCGGGATCGTAGAGCGCGCCCTCGGTGAAGGCGATCCGGCGGCCCCACTTGGCCACGACGCCCACGCCACGCAGCTTGCCGGGCAGGGCCGGGCGAAGAAAGCTGGTCTTCATCTCCAGGGTCGGCGCCGCGGCGGTCATGCCCGAGGCCACCACGCAGGCGACGCTCATGCATTCGTCGAGCATGGCGCACAGGAAGCCGCCCTGGACCTGGTTCAAAGGATTGAGCAGCAGGTCCGCGCGGGCCTCGAACTCAACCTCCACGGTCATGGCCGCCTGGTTCACCGACAGCATCCGGAAGCCCAGGGTGCGCGACCCGCTGGGCTGGTTCTTGCTCAGCTGGAACCGCGCGAGGAGGGCCTCGTCCGTCATGAGGGCGGCGGCCTCGGCCATCGAGGGCTATTTCTTCCGGAACTGATCGAGGGAGACGATCTTGGCCTCGCCGTCGGCGGGCGGGCCCGCAGCGGGTTCCTCTCGCGCCGGTTCCGGATCGGCCGCGCGGCCTTCGCCGGCCGGCGCCTCGAACTGCAGCAGGAACTGCACCGAGGGATCATAGAACCGCGTCACCGCCGCATAGGGCACGGAGAGCCGCTTGGGCTGGCCGCCGAACTGGAGGGTCACCGAAAAGAAGGTCTCGCCCGGCGCCAGGTCCCAGTACTGGTGTTGCAGCACGATGGTCATCTCGTCCGGATACTTGCCCAGCAGGTCCGGCGGGCCGGAAACCCCGGGCGCTTCGGTCTTGAAGGTGATGTAGAAGTGGTGCGCGCCGGGCAGGCCGTCCGGCGCCGCGGCGCGCTTCAGCGCGGTCTTCACGACCCCGCGCAAGGCGTCCTGGGCCATGGCCTCATAGCGCATCAAGTCCTGGGCCGGCGGGTCCTGGGCCATGGGGTCTCCGAACAAAAACGCGTCGATCAAGGGTAGCGTCTGAACGTCCGCACGCAAGGGCGCAAGCCCGACGTGGCCGCAAGCTTGGCCTGATCGGCCCCGATGGCTACCAATGCGGGCGCCGATGGCGCGCCGGGCGGCCCGGGCCGGAGAGGAACACGATGATCGATCTCTATGGCATGAGCAGCCCCAACGTCCTCAAGATCGTCCTGATGCTGGAGGAACTGGGCCTGCCCTATCGTCTCCACCACGTGGCGGTCCACCGGTCAGAACAGTTCGACCCCGGCTTCCTGGCCATGAACCCCCTGGCCAAGGTTCCGGTGCTGGTGGACGACCGGCTTGGCGAGCCGATCTTCGAATCGGGCGCGATCCTGATCTACCTGGCCGAGACCGAAGGGCTGCTGCTGCCGGCGGGCGGGCCGGCGCGATATGCGGTTCTCAAGTGGCTCATGGCCCAGGTGGCCAACGTTGGGCCCCTGCTGGGCCAGCTCAACCACTTCAACATGATGCCGGCGGACGAGAACCAGTACGCGCTCAGCCGATATCGCGACCAGGCCGCGCGCATCTACGGCGTCCTGGACGCGCGGCTGGCGGCTTCGCCCTGGCTGGGCGGGGCGGACTATTCCATCGCCGACATCGCCACCTGGCCGTGGGCGTCCTACGTCGACCGGCATGGGTTTTCCTGGGACCGCTGGCCGGCGCTGAAGACCTGGCTTGACCTGATCGCCGCTCGGCCGGCCGCCAAGAGGGCTACCGAAGCCACTGGTCAGTTCCGGTCGGCCGACATGGCGGCGCGGGCGGCGGCCACGCCTGAACACTTCGACCGCTTCTTCTGGCGCAGCACGCCTGGCCCGCCGCCGGTCACGCCGCCGGCGGCCGTCCGGTGAGCGGTCTGGAGGACCGGATTGCGTGGCTTGAGGCCGAGGTGCGGCGGCTGGTCGACGAGCGCGAGATCCTGCGGGTCCTGCAGACCTATGGCTACGCCCTCGACTACGGCCTGATCGACGAATGGGCCGATCTGTGGACCGAGGATGCGGTCCTGCATTGGCCGGGCAAGTTGACGGCGGCGGGCGTCGATGACCGCGCCCCGATCCTCGGTCACGCCGCCATCGTCGAAGCCTGCCGGATGCACACCCATGCGCCCGACAAGTTCCACAAGCACATGGTGGTGGACGCCCGGATCGCCATCGACGGCGACACTGCGACGGCTGAGTCGATGTTCCAGAGGCTGGACAGCTATGCGGTGGGTCCGCAGATCCGCTCCTTCGGGCGTTACCTCGACACCCTGGCGCGCGGCGCCGATGGCCGCTGGCGCATCCGTGAACGCAGGCTCGAGCGGGAAGGCAAGCGGCCCCTGGAGCCAGGCGAGCGCTGACCTCCCACTTCACCCGTCATCCCCGGGCTCGTCCCGGGGATCCAGACGCGCAGACCTGGATGGTAAGCCCCGCAGCCCGGCCATAACGATCTAGGCAGGATAGGTGGAGGGCTTCTGTTGGCAGGCGCCCGCAACTCTTGGATCAAAAAAGGGAGTCGCCGCTCGGAGGATAGGTGGGAGGCTTCTGTTGGCAGGCGCCTCCCGGGCCCCGCCCAGGGATCTGAACCCCTAGGACTTAAGATTCGAAATCAACCGAACCGCTTACGCGGCCAGGCGGACTTCTCCAGCGAAGTTATCGTTCGCATTTAGAAAAATGACCCGGAAACGGTGGATCAAGCCGAGAGAAAGCAACACCTTTACACGTCTGTCGATGCTGATCGGCCCCCTGCTTCTACCCAAAGAAATGGGCTCTCCGGCGATAACTCCGGAAGAAGATTGGTGGAGCCGCCGGGAATCGCACCCGGGTCCAGTCCGCTTATTACGTGCGCGTTTATCTCCATAGACAGGGCAAGCCCTGACCTTCCCAATATAGGGCCGACAGGTTGGGAATTGAAGAACGGAATGGGAAAATCCGTTCGCGCAGCGTGAGTGGCGCGGTGTTTTCCGTGAACCGCCGCGCGCGGTTCGCCAGTGGCCTAGGTCCATGGCGAGCTCCGCGACTAGCCTCGTCCTCAGACATTCGCATCTGAGGCAAGCCCATGAAAAACCTAATCTACGCCGCCCGCCCCCTGGCCCTCGACTTGATCTCGACCCTGGTCTTCGTGGCCATCGGCGCGCTAACCCACAATCCAATGATCGCCACGGTGGTGGCGCTGGGCGCGGGGCTTGGGCGGGTCGCCTGGCTGCGGGCGAAGGGCCAGCACATCAACGCCATGCAGTGGCTGAGCCTGGGCCTGGTGGTGGTGGCCGGGGCCGCCACCCTGATCACCCACAACCCGCGCTTCATGATGGCCAAGGCGACGGTGGTCTATGTGCTGGTGGGCGCGGCCATGCTTGAGCGCGGCTGGGTGCTGCCCTACATGGCGCCGCGCGGACGCGAACTGCTGGACCCGTCGGTGATGATCCGCTGGGGCTACGTCTGGGCGGGCATGATGTTCGCGACGGCAGCCCTGAACGCCGGCTTCGCGCTCTTCGCCAGCTTCGCGGTGTGGAGCGCCTTCATCACCACCGTGCCGCTGGCCTCCAAGCTGGCGCTGTTCGCGGTGCAGTTCGTCTCCCTGCGCACCCTGGCCGTGCGCCGTCACCGGGCCAATCAGGCCCAGGCCGCGACGGCGGCCTGCCCGGCCTAGGGGGCTTCCGGCAGGGGCGCGCCGTCCGCGGGCCGCGGGCGGGCGTCCGGATCGGGCCTGAGCGCGCCGCCGCCCTGCACCAGGGCCTCGTAGGCCCGCTTGGCTGCGCTGAAGTCGGCCCCGCGCGGGAACAGCAGGTCGAATCGCGGATCGTGGCCCAGGGCGGCGCGCACGATCGGCTCCAGGACATCGGCGATCTGGCCCACCTCGGCGTCCTCGCAGGCCCGGTGCAGGGTGCGTGACCGGCCCTGCGTCAGCAGGGTCACATCATAGGCCACGCCCTCCAGGCAGACCGTGGAGGTCACCTCGGGCCCCTCACTGACCCGCACGGCGTGAGGGGCGTCCCACATGGGATGCGTCCGCAGGCCCTGGAACGCCGCCGCGGCTCCCTCCGGCGCCTCCGCGTCGAAGCCCATGCGCCGGCCGATGCCCGCCTCGCAGCAGGCGAGGCCCGCGCGGGCCTCCACGAAGGCCTTGCCGTCGCCGCGGACGACGATCCGCGCGACCGCCTGGCGCACGGTTCCCGCCGGCCGCACCCAGACCTCAAGGATCAGTTCGTCGCCGCGCAACAGCTGCCATTGCAGCGGGGCCAGGCCCCACAGGCGGTAGCTGGAGGGATCGACACCGCTGTCGACCGGCGTCAGGCGCTCGCCGCGCCGGATGCGGCGCCCGCCCAGGGGATCGGCGGCTTCAAGGGACTTTGGACGCGGCTCGTCCCACCAGGCCTTTGGGTCGGGCGGGGGGAAGGGCCAGATCTCCGCCTCGGCCGGCGGCGTCCCGGCGGGCGCGCCGGCCAAGGGATTGGCGATCCGCTGGCGCGCGAACTGGGCCTGGGCCGGCGCGGCCAGGGCGAGGGCCAGCAGGGCAGGGATCAGGAGCGGACGCACGGTCTCTAACCGCATGGCCGGCCCGGACGGTTCCGTCTAGAGCGCCTCGACGCCGCGCTGGATGGACAGCACGCCGGTGCGCGACACCTCCACCAGGCCCAGCGGCCGCATCAGGTCCACGAACTTGTCGATCTTCGAGGGCGCGCCCGTGACCTCGAAGACGAAGCTGTCCAGCGCGGTGTCGAGCACCTTGGCCCGGAAGATGTCGGCGACGCGCAGCGCCTCGACCCGGTCGTGCCCGGTGCCCTTGACCTTCACCAGCGCCAGCTCGCGCTCCAGGCCATTGGGGTCGCGGGTGACGTCCTGGACGTGGCGGGCCGAAACCATCTTGGTCAGCTGGGCCTCGATCTGGGCCAGGACATGGGGCGTGCCCCGGGTGACGATGGTGACCCGGCTGGTGTGCGCCTTGCGGTCGGTCTCGGCGACCGTGAGGCTCTCGATATTGTAGCCCCGCGCGGCGAACAGCCCGACCAGCCGGTGCAGGACGCCCGGCTCGTTGTCCACCAGCACCGCGAAGGTCGCCAGGCTCTCGGCCTCTTCGGAGGGAGTCAGGTCATAGACGGAGGCAGGCTGGGGGTCGGTCATGTCTGGGTCCGGAAATCTAGGGCGTCGGGCGCGCTTATAGGCGTCATCGTGCGCCAAGCGAAGCCGCGACGCTTGCACTCGACGCACTTGGCGCCAACATGGCGCACCATGTCATCGCTTCGCATGCCCCAAGCCTTTCTCAACCGCCTGCGTGGCGCCGACGAGGGCGACGCCGCCTTCCGCCATGAAGTGCTGGAGGAGCAGGCCGCCGCGCTCGGCCGGATGGGTCGCAAGGCCGAGGCCGCGCTGGTCAAGCTGCGCCTGCACGAGGGCGAGGGGCGGGCCGAGGTGGTCAAGGCCGCCGCCGACGCGGTCTGGTGCTTCCTGGTGCAGCGCGAGGTCCTGGGCCTGCGCGACCGGGCCCAGATCGTGGCCCAGTACAATATCCCGCGGGAGGTGATGGCGCGGCTGGGCGTCCGCTAGGCCGCCACCGCCGCCACCTTGGCTCCCAACGCCCGCACCGCGTCGGCGGGCGCCAGGCGCACCTGCAGCCCGCGCTGGCCGCCGTTCATGAAGGCCTGGGGCAGGGCGGCGGCCTCGGCGTCGATCACCGTGGGCAGGCGCCGCTTCTGGCCAAACGGGCTGACGCCGCCGACCTTATAGCCGGTGATCCGCTCGGCCTCGGCGACCGGCGCCATCTCGCAGGCCTTGGCGCCAAGGGCCTGGGCCAGCCGCTTCATGGAGACCTCCCGGTCGGAGGCCAGGACCACGCAGGCCGGCTTGCCGTCGGCGTGCACGATCAGGGTCTTCAGCACTTCCGACGGCGCGACGCCCATGGCCTGCGCCGCCTGCAGGCCGATCCGGTCGGCGGTGGGATCGTAGTCGTAGATCGCCAGGGTGTAGACGACGCCCGCCCGGTTCAGGGCTGTCGTGGCGGGCGTCGCCCCGCTCATGGGTGAAAAGGGCTCACTGGGCCTTGCCGCTGTAAAGGGCGAACACCGCGCCTTGCGGGTCAGTGGCCTGGAAGACCCGGCCGCCGGGCACATCCATCGGGCCCATCAGGACCTGGCCGCCGCCGGCCTTCACCGGCTCGACCTGGGCATCGACGTCGTCGACCTGGAAATAGTAGGTCCAGCAGGCGACCGGGACCATCCCGGGCTTCTTCATCATGCCGCCGACCTGGCCGTCCTGGTTGGAGAACAGCTGGTAGACCCCGTGCTCGGGGCCCATGTCCATGGCCTCGTCGGCCGTCCAGCCGAACAGGTCGGCGTAGAAGCTGAAGCCGGTCTTGGGATCGGTGCCATAGAGCTCGCGCCAGGCCGACGAGCCGACCGCCCCCTTCGGGACCTCGGGCCGGGCGCCTTCGGGCGGGCGCGGGGTCATGATGGCGATGGCCGCGCCGGCCGAGTCTGCGACGATGGCGAAACGGCCGATGCCGGGGATGTCGGCGGGCTCGCGCATGACCGATCCGCCCAGCGTCTTCACCTTGGCCGCCGACGCGTCGCAGTCGTCCACGGCCACATAGCCGGTCCAGCACGGCGGCACGCCCATGGCGGCGATCTCGGGCGTGATGCCCATCATGCCGCCCACGCCGGCGCCTTCGACATTGACGACCGAATAGATCGGGCCGCCCATGTCCATGTCGTCAAAAGTCCAGCCCAAGAACTTGGAATAGAAAGCTTTTGTCGCCGTCACGTCAGACGTCAGCAGTTCGTACCAGATGAAGCGGCCGTGGAAGGACATGGGGCGTCTCCGAGTTTTCAGTGACCTTGACCCATCAAGGCCTCGGTTCAAAGACGCACCGTGCAGGCGCGATCCGACAGGGGTGTGACGGTTCGGGCATTCCCCCTCCGTCACGCGTCGCTCCGCTCCGCGCGCCACCTCCCCCTGAGGGGTGAGGATCTGCTTCACGGTCTAGATCCTCCCCCTCTGGGGGAGGTGGCGCGGC
>CANJLK010000047.1 GCA_947475465.1 Caulobacteraceae bacterium
GAAAGCTTCGTCAATCGTGTTGGCAATGCCGCTGCGCGCGCTTTCCAGCCCGATCTTGGTCATCGCATCGCGGAACCGCATCCGGTTTTCCGCTTTGTCGATGGCATCGGCCTTGGCCCCGATCATCTCGACGCCGTACTTCGCCAGGACGCCGGAGGCGTTGAGGGAGAGCGCGGTGTTGAGCGCGGTCTGGCCGCCCATGGTGGGCAGGAGCGCGTCGGGGCGCTCCTTGGCGATGATCTTCTCGACCATCTCTGGCGTGATCGGCTCGATGTAGGTGGCGTCGGCGACGTCCGGATCGGTCATGATCGTCGCCGGATTCGAATTGACCAGGATGATCCGGTAGCCCTCGGCGCGAAGGGCCTTGCAGGCCTGGACGCCGGAATAGTCGAACTCACAGGCCTGGCCGATGACGATGGGCCCGGCGCCGATGATCAGGATCGAGGATATGTCGGTCCGCTTGGGCATCTTCTCTCGCGCGCGAAGGCCCTGCGCGTGGTCAAGCGCGGGCCCCAGGTCAGAACTGCAGGTTAAGGCGCCCGTTTAGAGAGGGAGTCGGTGGGGCGCAAGCGGGGTGTGCGGCCCGCGGGATCGCAAAGGAAGATGGCCACGGAAAACACGGAATTCACGGAAAGGCGAACCCCAGGGCGTTGGAGCGATTGCTGCGCGCTTAGCGCGCCCTCTTGTCCCACCCGCAGCTCGGCGGATTTTGGCTCTTCCGTGTCTTCCGTGTTTTCCGTGGCCACCTTAGCGCGCAGCGCCAAAGAAAATGGGCCGGCGTTTGCGGCGCCGGCCCATCTGTCGTGACTTGGCGGGGGGTTAAGCCCGCAAATCGGGGTCTTAGGCCTGGAGCTGGCCCGCCGCGGACTTGCCGCTGCGCGGATCCTTCTCGAGTTCATAGGTGATCTTCTGGCCTTCGTTCAGCGAGCGCAGGCCCGCACGCTCGACGGCGGAGATGTGCACGAACACGTCGGGGCCGCCTTCATCCGGCTGGATGAAACCGAAGCCCTTGGCGCCATTGAACCACTTGACGGTGCCGGTAGCCATTTTCGTAAGTCCTTCGAAAGTTATTGCCGAACGGCCCAAGCATTTGAGCCGGCGATCAAAGTTCGGAAAGGTCGGGAGGCGGGTCCGGCGCCCGTTTGAGGGGACGTTGGAAGTCGGCCGAACCGTAACGAATTCGATGGCCGGCACCGTGACGGAATTCCAAACCGGAGGCAAGGTGGGCGAAGATTTCGGCCCGGCGGCGGAAACCAATCCCTCTGTCGCCCATATAGCTAAGGCAGCCGCCCGCGCCGGGCCGGCCGATCTTAAGGGGTGCGCCATGTCTCTCGCCGAAAGGATCCCGACGCTGACCGACGAGCAGGTGGTCAACCTGCTGGACAATGCGCGGCGTCTGAGCGCCGAGGCGGCGACCCCCCGGCAGGCGGCCGCGGCGGAATTGCTGCCCGTGCTGGAAGCCGCCGCCGCGGAGCGCCGCGAGGCCAGGCTGGCCGCCGCCCAGGTCAAGCGCGCCGCCGCCCGCGGATCGCGAACGGCCGCGGTCTGAGCGTGCAACGTCGGATTGCGGGGCAAGCTCAACCTTATGGGCTTGCCTGCGTGCGCCTGACCGGGCAGCTTCACACACCTGACCTAGAGAGAACCTGAGCTCCAACTTGGCCGTCGCGACCACCCCCGAAGACCTGTCCAGACTGATGTCCCGCATCGGGGCCGGCGACCGCGGCGCCTTGCGGCAGCTTTATGATGCGACCTCCGCGAAGCTTTTTGGCGTCTGCCTACGTATCCTCTCGGACCGCGAGGAATCCGAGGACGTTTTGCAGGAAGTCTACGTAACAGTTTGGCGAAGGGCGGACCGCTTCGATGCGTCCCGCGCGAGCGTCATGACGTGGGTCTCCACGATCGCCCGCAACAGGTCGATCGACCGGCTGCGCGCCCGCGGCCCCATGGCCTACGCCGAGCCGGTCGAGGAGATGGACCTGCCGGACGACAAGGCGGTCGGGGCCGAGGCCCTGCTGGTCGCCGCCGGCGAAGAAGGCCGACTGCACAACTGCCTGTCCGAACTGGACGACCGCACCGAGAACGTCATCCGCACCGCCTTTTTCGAGGGGGTCACCTATGACGCCCTGGCCAGGCGGATGGATACGCCGCTGGGCACCGTCAAGAGCTGGGTCCGCCGCGGCCTCGCCAAGCTCAAGGGATGTCTGGAGCAATGAGCGAAGCCCCGGAACTGCCCGAAGCCGAAGCCTTTGCCGCCGAGCACGCGCTGGGCGTGCTGTCGGCGGTCGAGCGCCGCAGCGCCGAGACCCGCATGGCCGCCGACCCGGCCTTCGCCGCCCAGGTGGAGGCCTGGCGCGAGCGCCTGGGACCGATGATCGACGAGGTCGCCGCCATAACGCCGCCGACCGCCGTATGGACGCGCATCGAGCGCGAACTGCCGGCCAACGACAACGCCAGCGAGAAGGTCATGCGCGACCTGCGCTTCTGGAAGCGCGCGACCGTGGGGTCCCTGGGCCTCGCCGCCGCGGCCATGGTGCTGACGGTGCTGATCGCCAACCAGCCGCCGCTGATGGTCCAGGCGCCGCCGCCCGGCCAGCTGCTCAACGCCAGCCTGGTCAGCCAGACCGGCCAGCCGCAGCCGCTGTTCGTCGCGGCCTACGATCCGGTCCGCAAGGCGCTGATCGTCACCTCGCTGGTGACGCCCGGCAACGATCCCGGCCACGTCCACGAGCTGTGGGTGATCCCCGCCGACGGCAAGCCGCGTCCGCTGGGCATCCTGGAGCCCGGCAAGACACGCTCCATGCCGATGCCGTCGACCCTGCTGCCATCCCTGGTGGACGGCTCGGCGCTGGCCGTTTCGCTCGAACCGCCCGGCGGCTCGCCGAAGGTCGACACCCCGACGGGTCCGATCACCGCCGTGGGCAAGCTCGCCAAAATCTAGGGCGTCGCCGGCAAGCTAGATTTGCCACGGAAAACACGGAAAGCACGGAAGGTTGGTCACCGCGCGAAGCGCTCGATCTCCATTTGTGGCGTGGTTCCGAAGTTCAGCAAGAGACCTAATTTCATCCCCGTTGCGCGCAGGTAGTTGATGGTTTGCGCCCGATGTTCGGGCGCAATGGTGCGAACCGCCTTCAACTCGATGACGATGCGATCGAAGCAGACGAAATCGGCGACGTACATCTGCTTCAGCCGGTGGCCCGCGTATTCGAGAGCCATGCTTTTGAGCGATTGAAAAGGAATGCCACGCTTCGCGAATTCGATCTCCAGACACTCCTGGTAGACGGCTTCCAGGAACCCGGCGCCCATTTCGCGATACACCTCGAACGCGGTCCCGCGAATGCGAAAAGCCTCCTCTTCGTAAATCAGGTTTCCCGAACTTGAGCGGCTCATTGCATCGACGATAAGCCAACCTTCAAATGAGAACAATACAAGAACTTATCTGAGCTCTCATTCCGTGGTTTCCGTGTTTTCCGTGGCCAATCTTCTCCTTGGTTGTTTCAGCCCGGCGTGCTGATCATCGGGCATGAACCGATCTGACCTGACCCGCCGCGGGCTTGCGGCCCTGGGGCTTGCCGCCGCGGCCGGCCCGGCCTTCGCCCTGCCGTCGGATGCGCGGTTCGCAGCCCTGGCGAAGCGCTATCTCTCCGAGATGCTGGCCCTGCAGCCGATCAGCGCCACGCAACTGGGCGATCACCGGTTCGACGCCGAGGTGGACGACGTCTCGGCCATGGGGCGGGTGCGCCGAAATGCGCTGAGCCGCTCCCTGCTGGCCCAGGCGCAGACCTTCCTGCCCGGCGACCTCAGCCGCGAGAACCAGGTCGACCTGGCGCTTCTCAAGAACCAGCTGCGCTATGAGCTGTGGACCGACCAGGTGCTGCAGTCGTGGGCCTGGGACCCGCAGATCTATTCGAGCCTGGCGGGCGGGGCGCTGTACAGCCTGATGGCCCGGGACTACGCGCCGCTGCCGGACCGGATGCGCGCGGCCGTGGCGCGGATGGGCAAGTTGCCGGCCCTTCTGGCCCAGGCCCGCGCCGAGCTGCAGCCGGCCCGAGTGCCGCTGATCCACGCCCAGACGGTGGCCAAACAGAACGCCGGCGTCCTCGCCATCGTCGACGAGATGATCGCGCCCAACGCCAAGGTCCTGTCGGCCGCCGACCAGGCGCAGCTGGCGACGAACACCGCGAGCCTGCGCACCGCGGTGGCCGAGCACCAGGCCTGGCTGGACAAGGTGCTGGTCCCGAACGCCCGGGGCGACTTCCGCCTGGGCGCCAAGCTCTACGACGAGAAGCTGGCCTTCGCGCTCGTCTCGCCGCTGTCGCGCGCCGAGATCCGGGCCGCGGCGCAGGCGGCGTTGAAGATGGCCCGCAGCGAGCTCTACGACCTGTCGCGCAAGGCGCTGGCGGGCCGGCCCGGCGCGCCGGCTGCTCCGGATGCGCCGGACGCGGCCAACGAGCAAAAGGTCATCGAGGCCGGTCTGGAGCTTGGCTACGCCGACCACGCGGCCCGCGACGGCCTGGTGGACCAGGCCCGCACGGCCCTGGCCCAGGCGACAGCGTTCGTGAAGGCAAAGGACCTGATCACCCTGCCGGACGCGCCGGTGGAGGTGGTGCTGATGCCGGTGTTCAACCGCGGCTCGGCGGTGGCCTATTGCGACAGCCCAGGGCCACTCGACCGGGGCCAGAAGACCTTCTACGCCGTCTCGCCGATCCCTGAGGACTGGACGCCGGTCCAAGCCGAGAGCTTCCTGCGCGAATACAACCGCCGCACGCTGAGCGACATCGCCATCCACGAGGCCATGCCTGGCCATTATGTGCAGCTGTGGCACGCCAACCGGCACCCCTCGACCCTGCGCGCGGTGTTGCGGTCGGGGCCGTTCGTTGAGGGCTGGGCGGTCTATGCCGAGGACCTGATGGCGCGGTCGGGCTACATGGACGGCGATCCGTTGTTCCGAATGCAGCAGCTGAAGGTCCGCATCCGCTCGATCACCAACGCCATCCTGGACCAGATGGTCCATGTGGACGGGGCGAGCGAGGCCGAGGTGATGTCGTTCCTGACCGTCACCGCCTTCCAGCAGGAGCGCGAGGCGGCCGGCAAATGGACGCGGGCCAGGCTCGATTCAACCCAGCTGCCGAGCTATTTCGTGGGTGTCACCGAGCATGACCAAATCCGCGCCGAAGCCCAGCGCCGGGCCGGCGCGGCCTTCAACCTCAAGGCCTTCCACGACCAGGTCCTGTCGTTCGGCTCGCCCCCGCCCAGGTACGCCCGCGCCCTGATGTTCGACGAGCCGATCGTCCAGGCTGGGCCTATTTCGCCGCGTCCATGAGGTCGGCGAAGCGCTGGAAGAGGTAGAGGCTGTCGGTGGGGCCGGGGGAGGCTTCCGGATGGTGCTGGACACTGAACACGGGGCGGCCCTTCAGCGCCAAGCCCGCGTTGGTGCCGTCGAAAAGGGAGAGGTGGGTCTCCACCACGGGCTCGGGCAGGCTCGCGCGGTCCACGGTGAAGCCATGGTTCATGGAGACGATCTCCACCTTGCCGGTGGTCAGGTCCTTGACCGGGTGGTTTGCGCCGTGGTGGCCCTGGTCCATCTTCACGGTCTTCGCACCCAGCGCCAGGGCCATCATCTGGTGACCCAGGCAGATGCCGAACACCGGCGTGCCGCTGTCGACCAGCTTGCGGATCTCAGGGACGGCGTACTCGCCGGTGGCCGCCGGGTCGCCGGGACCATTGGAGAGCATGACGCCATCGGGCTTGCGGGCCAGGATTTCCTCGGCGCTGGTGTTGGCCGGCACCACGGTGGCCCGGGCGCCGACGCTGGTGAGCGCGCGCAGGATGTTGCGCTTCACGCCATAGTCGACGACGACGACCTCGTACTTCGGCTGGTCAGGCTTGGCGTAGCCCTCCGGCCAATTCCACAGGCCCTCGTCGTAGACGAACGGCTGAAGGCAGGAGGCGTCCTTGGCGAGGTCCAGGCCCTCGAGCCCGCTCCAGGCGCGCGCCTTGGCGACCAGGGCCTCCAGGTCGAAAGCCCCCTCCGGCGAATGGGCGATCACCCCGTGGGGCATTCCGGTCTCGCGGATGGTGCGGGTCAGGGCGCGAGTGTCGACGCCGGCCAGGCCGATGACGCCGCGCCGGGCCATCCAGCCGGCGAAGTCGCTGTCGGCGCGCCAGTTGGCGGGCGGGGTGGGAACATCGCGGAAGATCGCGCCGCGGGCCGCGGTCTGCGCCGACCCCGACATCTGCTCCACATCCTCGACGTTGGTCCCGACGTTGCCGACATGGGGGAAGGTGAAGGCCACGATCTGGGCCATGTAAGACGGATCTGTGAGGATCTCCTGGTAGCCGGTCATGGCGGTGTTGAAGCAGACCTCGCCCACCGCCTCCCCGACCGCGCCGACGCCGATCCCCTGCAGGACGGTGCCATCGGCCAGCGCCAGGACTCCGGTCACGCCGGGCAGCAGATCACGGCTCATGACGGGGACTCCTTAACGGCAAACGGTCGCGTAGGTAGTCAGTCCCGCTTTGCGGGTCAATGAAACTGGCGCGCCCGCGTGGCAGGGGCGGCTATTCGCCGAGCGCCGCCCCGATCGCGGCGAAGAGTTCGTCGGGCCGCACCGGCTTGCCGATGTGGCCGTCGGCGCCCGCCAGGGCGCTGGCGTCGCGGTCCTCCGGCGCGGTGTTGGCAGAGAGCACCACCACCGGCGTCGCCGCGCGGCCGGTTTCGGCCTCCTCGGCGCGGATGGCGCGGATCGCCGCCAGCCCGTCCATCACCGGCATCCGCAGGTCCATCAGCACCACGTCGAACATCGCCGCGCGCCAAGCCTCCACCGCCACCTGGCCGTTTTCCACGCTGGTGGGCCGGGCGCCGGCCGCGGCCAGCATCAGCTCCAGCACCTTGCGGTTGGTGGGATTGTCGTCGGCCACCAAAACCCGCACGCCCTCGCCGTCAGCCGGGGCCCCTGTAACCGAAGGTTGGCTCGGCGCCAGGTCGGCCTCGCCGTAGTCCAGCAGGCCATGGACCAGCTGCTCGAGCTGCTGGGCCGAGGCGCGGATATCGCCGACCAGGGATTGCTGGTGGGGGTCGAGGGCGGTCGTCTCCAGGGCCTGGGCGAGGCCCGAGACGCCGTTCAGCGGCGTGCGCAGTTCATGGCTCATGTCGGCCAGGAATTCGTTCTTGGCGCGGTTGGCGGCCTCGGCATGGGCCAGCGCCTGTTCGAGCGCCGCGGCCTGGCGCTTCAGGGCGGTGATGTCGACCCGCAGGCCGATCACCCCGCCGTCGGAGGTCCGCCGCTCCTCGATCATCAGCCATCGCCCGTCGGCCAGGCGCTGCTCATGCCTCTGGCCCGTGGCGGTGGCCAGCTTGGCGACCCGGTCGGCCAGCCAGGCCTCTTCCTTGCCGATGGCGTCGGGATAGTCGCCGCGCCGAACCCCCTCGCGCAGGGTGTCGATCAGCCGCGCGCCCGGCCGGAACAGGTCCGCCGAGCGGTGGTAGATCTGGGCGTAGCTGGCGTTCCACAGGATGTAGCGGCCCTCGGCGTCGAGGAAGACGACGCCTTCGGGAATGGCCTCGATGGCGTCGCGCAACCGGTCGCGCGCCACCCGGGCTTCCGTTTCGGCCCGGGCGATCTCGTCGCGGGCGAGATATCGGATGAGACGCCGCCAAGGATTCATCGCACGGTCCGCAAGCCTACTGCCGATTGGCCCGACGCCGGGCGACGCCCCGATCCCGACTCGGGCCGACGGTATGATCCACAACCGAAAGGTGAGATGTCTTAAGCCGGGGGCTTCAAGGCGTCCGGGCGCGCGGGCGCCTCATTTTCGGGCGCCGCAGGCTCTCGATCGTGCAGGCTTCGGCTGAGAAGCGGGCCCTGCTAAGACGCGGCGCATGCGCATCACCACGGCCGGCCTCGATGCCGATGACACCCTTTGGCACAACGAAACCATCTTCCGCCTGACCCAGGACCGGTTCCGGTCGCTCATGGCCGACGTGGCGGCCGCCGACGTGCTCGACGCGCGTCTGGCCGCCGTCGAGAAACGCAATCTATCCTTGTACGGATACGGGGTGAAGGGTTTCACCCTGTCGCTGATCGAAACCGCCATGGAACTGACCGGCGGCGCACCGTCGGGCAGGATCATCGCCGATATCCTGGCGGCCGGGCGTGAGATGCTGGGCCATCCGGTCGAGCCGCTGCCGGGCGTGGCGGAGGCGCTGGCCGACCTCGCCGACGACTACCGGCTGGTGCTGATCACCAAGGGCGACCTGCTGCACCAGGAACAGAAGCTGGCCGCGTCGGGACTGGGCGACCGCTTCGCCGCGGTGGAGATCGTCAGCGAGAAGGACGAGGCGACCTACGCCACGGTGTTCGCCCGCCACGGGACCGGCGCGGCCCAGGCGGTGATGTGCGGCAATTCCATGCGCTCCGACATCCTGCCGGCTCTGGCCGCCGGGGCCCATGCAGCGCACGTGCCCTATCCGCTGACCTGGGCCCACGAGATGGCCGAGGCGCCGCTTGGCCACGAGCGCTTCGCCGAACTGGGTTCGATCTCTGAGTTGCCGGGTTGGGTGCGCGCGATCTCGGCGGCCTAGTTAGGGTGGCGGCCGCGGAGCAGTTGGCCCGCCAAGCGACGCGCGGCGGCCAGCAGCGAGGTCGCCATGGCTAGGGTGAAGACGAAGAACCAGAAGGCCTCGCGCGTCCGGCCCTGAGTGGAGTTCTTGACCTCATCCGGCGCGCCGGCGCCAAACAGGCGGGACAGGCCGAGGTATTCCAGCGCGCCCAGCGCCCCGAGGGTCAAGAGCAGGGCCCCGGCGAGGCGCAGCCACATCAACAAGCGCCATCCCCCTGATTCCAATGCCGCGCGAGGCCGGAACATCGGCCCTCGGCCCGGCGGGGTCAATTCCGGGGGGCGGTCGGCGGACCGGTGGGACGTTGTCCCTGCCGAGGCTCCGGGCTAGGTCCGGGCGGTGGAGACGCGCATCTTCCAGACGCCGCTTGGCGAGATATGGCTTCAGGGCCAGGCCGAAGCCTTCGATGGCGAGCGGCCGCTGATCGTGGGCATCACCGGGGCCACGGCGGAGCCTGAGGCGCTGGACCGGCTGGGCGATGGCCTGCCGCAGGCCGCGGCCCTGGTGGGCCACCTACCGGGTAATCACTGTCCGCCCCTCCTGAGCGCGTCGGTCGGCGCCTATGCGGCCGCCTACAGCGCTGCGCTGGCCCAGCTTGGCCGGCCAACGATCATCTGCGGCGCCTCGGTGGGCGGCCTCGTGGGCATGGGGGTCAGGGCCCCGAACCTGCGCGGCCTGGTGGCGCTGGACCCGCCGCTGCGCACCTTGGGCCTGTGGCGGACCCTGCCGCGTTTCCAGGCTTTCGTCCGCACCCGGGCGACGGCGGAGGAGCGGGCGTTCTTCTGGAATGTCTTCGGGGTGGCCGTCGACCGCATCGAGGACCGCGACTACCGCCCATTGCTCGACGGACTTTCGACGCCGACCTGGTGCATCGTGGGGGGTGTGCCCCTGATGCCGGAGCGGCCGCTGGAACAGGATCCCAGCCTGGTCGGCGAGGCCGAGCGAGCTCTTCTGAGGGCCCATCCGGCCATCCGCGTCGCGGTGGCGGAAGGTGTCGGCCACAATATCCCCGGCCATGCGCCGGGCCTTGTCGTGGCGGCCCTGCGCCACCTGCTGGAGACCCAGGTTTCGGCGCCCTAGACCCGACGCGCGACAGGCCTTGCGGACGGCTCGCATCGCGGCTCTATGATCGCGCCATGCGGTTCGACGAGCACTTCCTCGACGAGATAAAATCTCGCCTTCGCCCGTCCGACGTGATCGGCAAGACGGTGAAGCTGCGCAAGCAGGGGCGGGAGTATGTCGGCCTGTCGCCTTTCAACAAGGAGAAGACCCCCTCGTTCTACGTGAACGACGAGAAGGGGCAGTTCTTCGACTTTTCGTCGGGCAAGACCGGCGACATCATCTCCTTCGTCCAGGAAACCCAGCGACTGAGCTTCGTGGAAGCGGTCGAGCGGCTGGCGGCGGAGGCCGGCGTGCCGCTGCCGGCGGTGGATTCGCGCCAGGCCGAGCAGGAAAAGGTCCGTCAGGGCCTCTCCGAATGGCTCGAGCTTGCGTCGCAGTGGTTCGAGGCCGAGCTGAGGCGGCCGGGTGGCCGGGCCGCGCGGGACTATCTGGAAAAGCGCGGCCTGCCGGAGAAGGACTGGGCGCGCTTCCGGCTGGGGTTCTCGCCGCCGGGCCGCACGGCGCTGAAGGACTATCTGATCGCCAAGGGGGCCCGGCCCGGCGAACTGGTTGAAAGCGGCATGCTGATCCAGCCTGAGGACGGCGGCGCGCCCTACGACCGGTTCCGCGACCGGATCATCTTCCCCATCGCCGACCTTCGGGGCCGGGTGGTGTCGTTCGGTGGCCGGGCCATGGATCCGCAGGCCCGGGCGAAATACCTGAACGGGCCGGAGACCTCGATCTTCCACAAGGGCCACCAGCTCTACGGCCTGGCGGAGGCGCGCAAGATCCTGGCCGCCGCGCCTGCCGACGAGCATCCGCCGCTGATCGTGGTGGAAGGCTACATGGACGTCATCGCCTGCCAGCGCGCCAATATCCCCGCCGTGGCGGCCATGGGGACGGCCCTGGGCGAGGAGCAGATGGAGATCCTCTGGCGCCACCATCCGGAGCCGACCCTGAGCTTCGACGGCGACCGGGCGGGGCGGCAGGCGGCGGCCAGGACCATGGACCGGGCGCTGCCGTTGCTGCGGGCCGGGCGCAGCTTCAAGTTCGCCATCGTCGAGGGCGGCAAGGATCCCGACGAGGTGCTGCGCGAGCAGGGGCCGGTAGCGCTGAAAACCCAGCTGGCCAACTCGACGCCCTTCGCCGAGGCCCTGTTCATCCGCGAACGCGACGCCGAGCCCTATGACACGCCGGAGCGCAAGACGGCGTTGAAGGCCCGGCTGCGCAAGCTGGCGGCCTCCATCGGCGACGCGGACCTGGCCCAGGCCTACAAGGAAGACCTGCTCGGCCGCTACGAACAGCTGTGGCCGACCCGCGAGCCGGTCTACACCGTGGGCGCGGCGGCCCGTGAGATGTCCCGCGCCCGCTGGGACAAGCGCCGAAATCCCAACGCGCCATCGCAAGGGCCGGCCACGTCGCAGGCGAAGGACGCCAGCCGCCGGCTGCGCCAGTCGCCGGGCAACCTGGCCGCCGCGCTTGCCCTGGCCGCGGTGCGCGACCCGGGCGTGCTGGACGACAAGATCGAGATGGTGGGGGCTCACGGCTTCGGCGACGCGAAGCTGGACGCGCTGGCCCAGGAGCTGGTCAGCCTGCGCTACGAGGCCGACGGGCTTGAGGCCGAGGGCGCGCTTCGCCACCTGCAGGCCAAGGGGTTTCCGCCGGAGATGATGGGCGTTCTGGAACGCGACGCGGGGCGGGCAGGGGTCAGCGCGCCCTTCCTGCGCGAGACGGGCGAACGGGCGCGGATGTTGTGGCGCGAGGCCTTCGACCTATTGATGCGGCTGGAAAGCCTGGAGCGCGCGGTGGAAGCCGCTGCCCGCGACCTGGACCGCGACCACGACAGTTCCACCCTGATGAGCCTGAAGACCGAGCGCGATCAGCTCCGCAAGCTGATCAACAGCGACTGGGCCAACCCCGACGCCGACGGCCCGGTCCTGCCGCACTGAGCGGGGCGTCAGTCCTTGTCCTTGAGCACGACGCCGTCGGCCCTGGTGGCGCTGACCAGGAGGCCGTAGCGTTCGCCGCTCTTGTTGGGGTGCAGGACGAAATCGACCTTGTCGCCGGGCTTGAGGGACTCGGCGGTCCAGCCCCGGCGGCCGATCATGTTGATCGGGCTGCACTCGGCGGTCCAGGTCTGCAAGGCCCCGTCAGGCCCCTTCACCACGAAGTCGATCATGGTGTGAGGATTGGCCCATTTGTAGGTCTTCACCGTGCCGGTGATCTTCGTATAGACGGCGTTGTCGTACATGCTGAAGGCGTGGTGGGCGCTGGCCGGGGCGGCGCCGGCCGCCAAGCCGAGCGCGAGCGCCGCGGCCAGGGCGGGGTTCCTGATCATGATGGTCCTCATGGCTTTGTCGCGCCGGGCTTGGCGGAGTCGGGCTTGGCTGCGGGGTCGAAGCCCAGCGCCGTGTTCCACTGGGGATCGTCCACGTCGCAGACATACTCCCAGCGCTGCGAGCCCGGCGGCAGGCGATCGTAGTGGTAGGAGACCGTGTAGGGCTTGGTGAGCACCTTGGGGTCGTCGAAGGTCATGGTGATGACCAGGCCCTTGCCGTCCTCGACCACCTTGAAGGTCTCGACGATGTGGGTGGTGGTCGAGCCCTTGGGCGCGCCGGGCACGTGCGACACCGCGTCGTTGAAGCCGGCCACGTCGACGACCAGCGCCCCGTTCACCCACTTGCCGTAGGAATTGCCGTTCCAGGCCGGCTGGATGTCCGTCGCGTGCCTGTCGGTGTTCATGTAGATCGTCCGCGCCAACTCGGCCTGCTCGCCGATGATGGCGATCCGCTCCGGGCTCTCGATGATCTCGAACGGCAGTTCGTTGACCAGCATGCGCGGTTCGCCCACGGGCAGGCAGCGCTGCTTGTTCATCGGCGCGGCGCCCCGGTCGGCGGTCTGCTGGGCCTTGGCCTCGGGGGTCAGGGCCGGCATGTCGCGGTTGGCGCCGAACTGGCCGTGGGTGAGCAGCCAAAGGCCGGACAGGCCCTTTTCCTCCGCCCGCGCGGAGGCGGTCGCCGTCAGGGCGGCTAGGCCGATGGCCAGCAGCGCAGACCGTCTCATCCAGCCGATCATGCCGTCATCTCCCGCAAGCCGATGTCCGACCCTACGGTCAGGCGGCGTGGGCCGGTACGGGCCGCCGGCCCAAAGCACCTTCAAGCGATCTGTGAAGACTCAAGGCCCTGCGTCTCCGGCTCGCGGCGCCCAGGACCGGCACGCGAAGCCAATTTCCTGTGGATGGAGCCTGCGGACCGGAGGCCGGATCCCGGAAGATTAACAAAACCTTGTCAGAGACTTAGGCCCACAGGCCGGCGATCGGGCAAACTTACTGTCCACCACGCCGCCGGATCGGTCCCCGAAGACTTGACTCAGGCGCCCTTCGACGCCATCTGGCCTCGTGCGGATTTAGCGCGCTGTTGACAGACATCGATTTGGGCCGTCGCGAACCTCGGACGCGCCCCTCGTAAGAGATCCTGATGTCTCCCTCGATGCGCGGAAGTCCAGTGGTCGGGCCTGTCCCTGGTAGGGGCGGCGTCGGGCGACGCCTTCGACGGGCGTGCGCGGTCTTGCGCCCTGTCGGGAGTTGGCGGTCGTCCTTCGTCTGTCAGCAGGTGCGACACACTGAAGCGCCTACGTTCACATCGGGAACGAATCTGAAGGCTGGCGTGTCGTAAGGACGCGGCGCCTTTCGTTTCTTCCGCCGTAAACCATTTTCGGCCCGGACCTTGCATGGGGTTCGGCAGCCGATCTCGGAGACCTAGATGAGCACGACAACGGCCGAAGCGGAAACGCCAGAAACCAACACCAGCGGCGGCGACGGTCCGCTGCTCGACCTGACGGATGCCGCGGTCAAGAAGTTCATCAAGCAGGCCAAGGCCCGCGGCTACGTCACCATGGACGAGCTGAACAAGGTGCTGCCGTCCGAGGAAGTGACCTCGGAAGCCATCGAAGACACCTTGGCGATGCTGTCGGAGATGGGCGTCAACGTCGTCGAGGCCGAAGAAGACGCCGAGGGCGGCGAGGTTGCGGTTCGTGAGGAATCGGCCGTCGTCGAGACCACCAAGGAAGCTGCCTACGACCGCACCGACGACCCGGTCCGCATGTACCTGCGTGAAATGGGTTCGGTGGAGCTGCTGTCGCGCGAGGGCGAAATCGCCATCGCCAAGCGCATCGAGGCCGGCCGCGACACCATGATCCGCGGCCTGTGCGAAAGCGCCCTGACCTTTGAAGCCATCATGGTCTGGCGCGAGGAACTGGGCTCCGGCCGCATCCTGCTGCGCGAGGTTATCGACCTTGAGCAGACCTATGGCGGCGTCAGCGCCGCGGCCGCCGAGGAGCTGGCTGCCAATGCCCCGCCTCCGGCCGAGGTCGAGGAGTCCGCCGAGGTCAATGAGGACGGCGAGGCGGTCGCCAAGGCCGAGAGCGACGACGACGACGATTTCGACGACGGCGCGGGCCCGACCATCAGCGCCATGGAAGGCGAGCTGCGCGAAAGCGTCATGGCCACCTTGGACGCCATCGCCAGCGAGTTCGAAAGCTTCCGCCTCCTGCAGGAAAAGCTGGTCGCCCAGCGCCTGAAGGGCGAGGACCTGTCGGACAAGGACCGCGCGGCCTACGCCACCGCCACCGGCGCCATCGTCCTGCACCTCAAGACCCTGAAGCTGAACAACAACCGCATCGAGGCCCTGGTCGAGCAGCTCTATGCGATCAACAAGCGCCTGATGGGCCTGGAAGGCCGGCTGCTACGCCTGGCCGACAGCTACGGCATCAGCCGCACCGAGTTCCTGAAGGCCTATTTCGGCTCCGAACTGCGGCCCGACTGGACCGATCAGGTCAAGGCGCTGGGCATCCGCTGGACCAAGTTCGCCGAGAACGACTCCAGCCAGATCGGCGACATCCGGCACGAAGTGGCGGCGCTGGCGATGGAAACCGGCGTGCCGATCGACGACTACCGCCGCATCGTCCAGACGGTCCAGAAGGGCGAGCGCGAAGCCCGCCAGGCTAAGAAGGAAATGGTCGAGGCCAACCTGCGTCTGGTCATCTCCATCGCCAAGAAGTACACGAACCGCGGCCTGCAATTCCTTGATCTTATTCAGGAAGGAAACATCGGTCTGATGAAGGCGGTCGACAAGTTCGAGTACCGCCGCGGCTACAAGTTCTCGA
>CANJLK010000048.1 GCA_947475465.1 Caulobacteraceae bacterium
CTGTCAGCGAAGCTGACTGAGGGGGGGGTGAGGGCTGAGGCTTCTGGGCTTCAACCCCCTCCGGCGCTCCGCGACACCTCCCCGGAGGGGAGGAATTAGCTCTTCCTACTCGGCCGCGACCTTGGTCGCGTCGATCCGGGGCGCCAGTTCGCCGGCGGCGTAGCGCTTCGCCATGTCGGACAGCGGGATGGCCTTGATCTTGCCGGCGTGGCCGGCGGTGCCGAACTGCTCGAAGCGCTCGACGCAGACCTTGCGCATCGCCTCCTTGGCGGGCTTCAGATAGCCGCGCGGGTCGAACTCGCCCGGCTTCTCGACGAACACCTTCCGGATCGCCGCGGTGATGGCCATGCGGTTGTCGGTGTCGATGTTGATCTTGCGCACGCCGTGCTTGATGCCGCGCTGGATCTCTTCCACCGGCACGCCCCAGGTCTGGGGCATCTCGCCGCCGTACTTGTTGATCAGGTCCTGCAGGTCCTGCGGCACGGAGGACGAGCCGTGCATCACCAGGTGGGTGTTGGGCAGGCGCTGGTGGATTTCCTCGATGACGTTCATGGCCAGGACGTCGCCGTCCGGCTGCCGGGTGAACTTGTAGGCCCCGTGGCTGGTGCCCATGGCGATGGCCAGCGCGTCGACCTCGGTGGCCTTCACGAACTCGACCGCCTGGTCGGGGTCGGTCAGCAGCTGGTCGTGGCCGAGCTTGCCCTCGAAGCCGTGGCCATCTTCCTTCTCGCCCATGCCGGTCTCCAGGCTGCCCAGGACGCCGAGCTCGCCCTCGACCGAGGCGCCGACCCAGTGGGCCATGTCGACGACGTTCCGGGTCACCTTGACGTTGTAGTCGTAGTCGGCCGGCGTCTTGCCGTCGGCGGCCAGCGAGCCGTCCATCATCACCGAGGTGAAGCCGTACTGGATCGCGGTGGCGCAGGTGGCTTCGTTGTTGCCGTGGTCCTGGTGCATGCAGATCGGGATGTGCGGGTACAACTCCGCCATCGCGTCGATCAGGTGCTTCAGCACGATGTCGTTGGCGTAGGAGCGGGCGCCGCGCGAGGCCTGCATGATCACCGGGGAATCGGTGGCCTCCGCGGCCTCCATGATCGCCAGCGCCTGTTCCATATTGTTGATGTTGAAGGCCGGCACGCCGTAGCTGTGCTCGGCGGCGTGATCGAGAAGTTGTCTCAGAGTGATCCGGGCCATTCGCCTCTACCTGGTTCCTATTGGTTCAACGCCGCCACGCCGGGCAGGGTCTTGCCTTCCATCCATTCAAGAAACGCGCCGCCCGCCGTGGAGACAAAGGTGAAGTCGTCCACGACCCCCGCCGCGTTCAGCGCCGCCACCGTATCACCGCCGCCGGCCACCGCCACTAGCTTCCCGGCCTTGACCAGGGACGCGGCATGGCGCGCGGCTTCCATGGTGCCCTTGTCGAAGGGGGGAATCTCGAAGACGCCCAGGGGCCCGTTCCAGATCAGGGTCTTGGAGTTGCCCATGGCGCGGCACAGGCGCTCGACGGTCTCGGGGCCGGCGTCGAGGATGCGTTCGTCCTCGTCCACATGGCCGATGTCGCGAACCCGGGCCGGGGCGCCGGGCGCCATCTTCTCGGCGACCACGATGTCGACCGGCAGGAAGAGCTTGCAGTTGTTCTGGCCGGCCAGGCGGATCACCTCGCGGGCGGTGTCGGCCAGGTCCTTCTCGCAGTACGAGGCGCCGACGTCGTGGCCCTGGGCGTAGAGGAAGGTGTTGGCCATGCCGCCGCCGATCGCCAGCTTGTCCAGCTTGGTCACCAGGTGGCGCAGGAGGTCGAGCTTGGTGGAGATCTTGGAGCCGCCGACGATGCCCAGGACCGGGCGTTCGGGGTGGCCCAGGGCGCGGTCCAGGGCGTCGAGCTCCAGCCGCATCTGCTCGCCGGCATAGGCCGGCAGGCGGTGGGCCAGCGCCTCGGTGGAGGCGTGCGGCCGGTGGGCGGCGGAGAAGGCGTCGTTGACGAAGAGGTCGCCGTTGGCGGCCAGGGAATCGGCGAACTTGCGGTCGTTGGCCTCTTCGCCGGCGTGGAAGCGGACGTTCTCCAGCAGCAGGATCTCGCCCGGCTGCAGGGCGTTCACCGCCTCGCGGGCCTTTGGCCCGACGCAGTCCTCGGCGAAGGCGACGGGCAGGCCCAGCACCTTCGACAGGGGCGCAACGATGGGCCTCAGGCTCATGGACGGCACCACCTTGCCCTTCGGACGGTCGAAGTGGGCCAAGAGGATCACCTTGGCGCCGCCGGCGCGCAGCTTCTCGATGGTCGGCACGGTGGCCCGAAGCCGGGTGTCGTCGGTGACCTTGCCGTCCTCCATGGGAACGTTGAGGTCCACGCGCACCAGGGCCCGCTTGCCGGCGAGGTCCGCGTCGTCGAGGGTCCTGAAAGCCATCTGCCGGGGCTAGATCAGCTTCGCCATGGCGAGCGCGGTGTCGGCCATCCGCGTCGAGAAGCCCCACTCGTTGTCGTACCAGCTGAGCACCCGGCCAAGGCCGCCGTCGACGATCTGGGTCTGGGGCAGGGCCACGGTGGAAGACGCGTCCACGTGGTTGAAGTCGATGGAGACCAGCGGGTCCTTGGTGACGGCCAGCACGCCCTTCAGCGGGCCGGAGGCCGCGGCGGCCTCCATGGCGGCGTTGATGGCTTCCACGGTCACGGCCTTGCCGGGCACGAAGGTCAGGTCGACCACCGAGACGTTGGGCGTCGGCACGCGGATCGAGGACCCGTCCAGCTTGCCCTTCAGTTCCGGGATCACCAGGCCCAGCGCCTTGGCCGCGCCGGTGGAGGTCGGGATCATCGACATGGCCGCGGCGCGGGCCCGGTAGAGATCCTTGTGCATGGTGTCCAGCGTCGGCTGGTCGCCGGTGTAGGAGTGGATCGTGGTCATGTAGCCACGCTCGATGCCGCAGAGGTCCTGCAGCACCTTGGCCACGGGCGCCAGGCAGTTGGTGGTGCACGAGGCGTTGGAGATGATCAGGTCGTCCTTGGTCAGGGTGTGGTGGTTCACCCCATAGACGATGGTCTTGTCGACGTTGTCGCCGGGCGCGGAGATGATCACCCGCTTGGCGCCGGCGTCCAGGTGGGCCTGGGCCTTGTCGCGGGCGGTGAAGAGGCCGGTGCACTCCAGCGCGATGTCGACGTTCAGCGCCTTGTGCGGCAGGTCCTTGGGGTCGCGGATCGCCGTGACCTTGATCTTGCCCTGGCCGGCGTCGATCCAGTCCTCGCCGGTGGTCACCGTTCCGGGGAAGCGGCCGTGCACGCTGTCGTAGCGCAGCAGGTGGGCGTTGGTCTCCACCGGGCCCAGGTCGTTGATCGCCACCACCTCGATGTCGGTGCGTCCGTGCTCGACGATCGAACGCAGGACCAGCCGGCCGATGCGGCCGAAACCATTGATGGCGACGCGAACGGTCATGGACGGAGACTCCTTCGAGGCTTTTTTTGAATTGCGGGGGTTTTTGAGGCCGGGGGGGGCGGAGTCAAGTCCTCACGCCGGGTGAGCGAGCCGGCGCGCGGGCGCGGTGGGGCGTTTGCGGGTCGTGGCGCGCATTGGGTCGCGGGCGACTTTCCGGCGCTGGGTAAGCGGTAGCGAAGATTTTTTGAACCACGGAAAACACGGAAAACACGGAAATCAGAGCCGGCCGCCCTTCCGTGTATTCCGTGTATTCCGTGGCTATTCCCTCTTCCGCTTCGCGGATCGCGCCGATCAAGGCCGCCGAGGGGAAGGAGCCTTCAATCGGGGCCGTCAGGCGGAGCTTCGCCAATGGCCGTCGGCGGCGATGGGCTGGGCCTGCGCCAGGACGGGGGCCGGCGCCGGGCGCAGGCCGAGGTCGGCGGTGACCTGGGCGATGTGGGTCTCGACAGGATCGTCGCAGAAGTCTTCGTAGAGGCAGGCTTCGGCCAGATGGTCGTCCAGCCGGTCGAGGATGGCCTCGGCCTCGTCGGCTTCATATTCGTCCCAGACGGCCCGCTCGACGGCGGACTTCACCTGCGCCTTGCGCAGCCCGACGCTGGTCTCGCGGGTACGGGTGGCGTCGGCCTGGTCTTCCTGGCCGAGCCGACGCCGGTCGCGTTCCAGCCTGGCCTTCAGCGCCAGGGTCTGGCGATAGGAGCGCGCCATGCGCTGGTAGGACCGCGCCAGGGCGTTGGCGGCCTCGTCGTCGTCCGCCGCCAGCGCGCGCTCGGCAAACGCCCTGGCCATGCGCAGGTCGATGGCCGCCAGTTCGGCGAGGCCCAGTTCGTCAGCGGTGGGTTCGGTGTCGAGGCGCACGAACAAAACAAGAACTTAGAGCTCGGCCGATGTCAAGTTTGGCGTTCATGCCATCGGAGAGTCGGGCCGCTTGCGACCCAAAGCGGAGGTTTGCAGGCGATGGTCCTTGGGGCCGAGCTGCGCCAAGAGCTGGCTTTCGCGGTCACTCCAGGTACCGTAGCCGATCGCCAACTGCCTCCACTGGCGTATCTGGATCGCTGAGCGGTAGATTTTCCAGTAAGCGCCCCTCGCAGACCTCGGTGGGAACCGAGGTCGCGAACAGAGCCAAATTGATCCTCGGCTCTTTCGGAATTGGGATCACGGTGTGCGCGCCGATCTCAAGTGTTGCGCCAGAGCCGCCTCGGATTGCAGGTCTGGCGGATGTTCCATCGGGGAATAGGATCGTGCTGCCGTGCATGGCGGTAAGGGTGTGGAGCGCCAGCGGCGACTTCAGCCTTCCGATGTCCGCCAACTCGTTTGGGTCGAAGATGTCATTGCCCGTGAGGGATGACTTGAGCCCAGCAACAAGTGAGGCGTCGCTGAACTCCGCGCGCGACGCGAACGTCGTCGCCAGAAAATTCAGCATCTTTTCCTCGACCAGGATCAGAGGCGCCGTGACTTCCCACGATCCACCTTTGCCCTGCACGAGTTTTGCCAATGCAGTGTTGAGGTGGCGGCGCGCGCGCTTCTTACCCACGCCGACTGTTGTTCGAAACAGGATCGGATCAACGACGTCGAAATTCGCGACGATGCCGTCTCGGAACATGGGCGAACTCAAAGGGTTTTCGTTGAACATCGAAAGAGATGCGTAGAATTTGATGTGCGTGAACATGGAGTGTGCGCGCATGCGCACCAGTCCGTTGTCTTTGTTTTCCCGATGCGCGTCGAAGTGTCCGACCTCCTTTACCTGAGGATGCGTTCGCGCTTTGAACCTCAGGTCAGCCAACACACTCCGGAGATCGGCCGCCTGAACGTCGCCGCCTAGCATCCGCAGGACACGCGCCCTGATGGCCTTGTTGACGCTCACCTGCACTGTTCTCCCGGCCAGCCACAAAATTACACCAATCAATGGTCGGACCAGACGATAAGGTTGGCGGTTCGCCGTTTGTCGCAACAGCCCGGACCAACCGGATGCGGCCGATCCGTTCTACATGCGCGCAGGGAAGACGTTGTCGTGCTACGTGGACGGGGCCACGCAACAGCGAGAATTGATAGCTGTCTTGGCAATGTGCGCCGCTGTGGCCGCTGCATTGATCCTGCTCGCGATCTTCAATGCGACAGCGCCGCGAGCGAAGTAAGCTAAGCGTCGCCGAAAGGCTTGAGCGGTCGCTCGCCCCCTCCACCGCTCGCTCTTCAGCCGGCTGGCGCCGGCCTCGGCGAGCGGTTCCCCTCCCGCCGCTTCGCGGGGGAGGTAAAGGCCGGCTTTCGGCCCTTAGGCGGCATTCCAAACGTCGGCTTTGCGACGGCGCCCGAGAGTCAGTTCGTCCGTTTCTCGCCAAGACCCAAGCCGCCCGCCTTCACCCCTCCACCACCCGCACCGTCGCCGCCGCCTCGCGGGCGCGGCCGCGGGCCTGGTCGGGGTCGGCGCCGCGGGCGAGCGCCACGCCCATGCGGCGGCGGGTGAAGCTTTCGGGCTTGCCGAACAGGCGCAGGTCGGCGCCGGGAACGGCCAGGGCCTCGGCGACGCCCTTGAAGGCGATGCCCACCGCCTCCAGGCCGCCGTAGATCACCGCGCTGGCGGCGGGTTCGCGCAGCGTCACGTCCACCGGCAGGCCCAGGATGGCGCGGGCGTGGATGGCGAATTCGCTCTGGTACTGGCTGGCCAGGGTGACGAGGCCGGTGTCGTGCGGCCGGGGGCTGACCTCGGAGAACCAGACCTCGTCGCCCTTCACGAACAGCTCGACGCCGAACAGGCCAAGCCCGCCCAGGGAGTCGGTGACGGCGCTGGCGATCTCGCGGGCGCGGGCGAGCGCTGCGGGGCTCATGGCCTGGGGCTGCCAGCTTTCCACATAGTCGCCCTTCACCTGGCGGTGGCCGATAGGATCGCAGAAGCCGGTGACCACCTGGCCGTCCTTCAGGCTGCGGACGGTGAGCTGGGTGATCTCGAAATCGAAGTCGACGCGGCCCTCGACGATGACCCGGGCCTCGGCCACGCGGCCGGCCTCCAGGGCGTAGCGCCAGGCGTCCGCGATCTGGCCGGGGCTCTCCACATAGCTCTGGCCCTTGCCGGAGGAACTCATCACCGGCTTGACGAAGCAGGGGAAACCGACGCCTTGCGCGCCCGCCGCCAGTTCGGCCTCCGTGGAGGCGAAGGCGTAGGCGCTGGTGGGCAGGCCCAGGTCCTCGGCGGCCAGGCGGCGGATGCCCTCGCGGTTCATGGTCAGCTGGGCGGCGCGGGCGGTGGGGATGCAGACCGCCAGGCCGTCGGCCTCGATCCGCGCCAGCTCATCGGTGGCGATGGCCTCGATTTCCGGCACGATCAGGTGCGGCCGCTCGGCCTCGACCAGCGCGCGCAGGGCGGCGGCGTCGGTCATGGCGATGACGTGGCTGCGGTGGGCCACCTGCATGGCGGGCGCATGGGCGTAGCGGTCGACGGCGATCACCTCGCAGCCCAGCCGCTGCAGTTCGATGGCCACCTCCTTGCCGAGCTCGCCGGAGCCCAGGAGCATGACCTTGACGGCCGTGGGAGACAGGGGAGTTCCGAGACGCATCGTGCCTCCAACATTTCACAGACGTCATGGCCGGGCTTGTCCCGGCCATCCAGATGCGCCGACCTGCGCCTATATCACTCGACCGGTCGGCTGAGCCCTAGAAGCCTACGCCTGCGTGTCTGGATGGCCGGGACAGGCCCGGCCATGACGAGCAGCAAAAAGAGCTAGAGCTTGGCCTTGGCGGCGGCGACCACCGCTTCGGCGGTGATCCCGAAGTGCTTGTAGAGCACCTCGGCCGGCGCGCTGGCCCCGAAGCCGGTCATGCCGATGAAGACGCCGGTCTCGCCGATGAACCGTTCCCAGCCCTGCTTCACGCCGGCCTCGACCGCGATCCGCACGTCGGTCTCGCCGATGACCTGGGCCTGATAGTCGGCCGGCTGGGCCTCGAAGAGCTCGAAGCTGGGGACCGAGACCACCCGCGCGCCGATGCCGGCGGCTTCCAGCTGTTCGCGCGCCGCCATGGCGACGCCGACCTCGGAGCCGGTGGCGAAGATCGTGACCTGGGCCGGATGGCCGGCGCCGGCCAGCTGGTAGGCGCCGCGGGCCGACAGGTTCTCGCCCGCCACCACGGTGCGCACCGCCGGGACCTTCTGGCGGGAGAGCGCCATCACGGACGGCGTCGACTTGGCCGCCAGCGCCAGCTTCCAGCACTCGGCGGCCTCCACCGCGTCGGCGGGGCGGAAGACGTTGAGGTTCGGAATGGCCCGCAGGGACGCCACATGCTCCACCGGCTGGTGGGTGGGCCCATCCTCGCCGACGCCGATGGAATCGTGGGTCATCACGTGGATCACCCGCGCCCCCATGAGCGCGCCCAGCCGGATGGCCGGGCGGCTGTAGTCGGAGAACACCAGGAAGGTCCCGGAGTAGGGGATCACGCCGCCGTGCAGGGCCATGCCGTTCATGGCCGCGGCCATGCCGAATTCGCGCACGCCATAGTGGACGTAGCGGCCGACGTAGTCGGGCTGGTCGAAGGCGCCCATGCCCTTGACGATGGTGTTGTTGGAGCCGGTGAGGTCGGCCGAGCCGCCGATCATCTCGGGGATCGCCGGGACCAGGCGCTCGAGGGCCGCGCCGGACTGCTGGCGGGTTGCCGCGGCGGGCTTGGAGGCCTCGGCCTCGGCGATCCAGGCGTCGACCGCCTCGAAGGCGTTGGCCGGCAGGTCGCCGGCCATGGCGCGCTCGAACTCGGCCTTGTTCGGCGAGGCGGCCAGGGTGGCGGCCCAGGCCTTGCGGACCTTGGCGCCCTTGCGGCCGGCGGCGCGCCAGTAGCGGACGAGGTCGTCGGGCAGGGTGAAGGGCTCGTCGGTCCAGCCCATGGCGGCGCGCGAGGCGGCGATCTCGGGGTCGAACAGGGTGTAGCCGTGGCTGTGGGGGTCGCCTTCCTTGGGGCCGGCGCCCTTCGAGATTTTGGTCTTGCAGGCGATCATGGTCGGCCGGCTCTGCTGGGCCGCCCAGCGGAGCGCAGAGGCTATTTTGCCGAAGTCGTGGCCGTCGACGGCCTTCACCGACCAGCCGGCGGCCTTGAAGCGGGCCATCTGGTCGCCGGTCTCGGCGATGGTCGCCTCGCCGTCGATGGTGGTGTTGTTGTCGTCGAAGAGCACCGTCAGCTTGGCGAGCTTCAGCCGTCCGGCCAGGCTGATCGCCTCATGGCTGACGCCCTCCATCAGGCAGCCGTCGCCGGCCACCACCCAGGTGCGGTGATCCACGAGGTCGTCGCCGAAGCGGGCGTTCATGTGCCGCTCGGCCATCGCCATGCCGACGGCGGTGGCCAGGCCCTGGCCCAGGGGGCCGGTGGTGGTCTCGACGCCGGGCGTGTGGCCGTATTCCGGGTGGCCGGGGGTCAGCGAGCCCAGCTGCCGGAAGTTCCTAATCTCGTCCATGGTCACGGCCTTGACGCCCGTGAGGTGCAGCAGGCTGTAGAGCAGCATCGAGCCGTGGCCGGCCGAGAGCACGAAACGGTCGCGGTCGGCCCACGCAGTCTGCGCCGCGTCGTACTTGAGGAATTTCGTGAACAGCACCGTGGCGACGTCGGCCATGCCCATGGGCATGCCCTGGTGGCCGGACTTGGCCTTGTGGACCGCGTCCATCGAAAGCACGCGGATGGCGTCGGCCATCTTCTGAAGGGGCGCAGGCATGGGCGTGTGGGAGTCTCGGCGTTAAGAATTGGCGGCGGGGTCGCACGCAGGGGCTCCCCGGTCAAGAAAAGGAGGTGGGGGGTCAAGGAAACCGCGCGCTTTCGCCGTCCGCCGACGCAGGTCATAGTCCCGGGGCCTCGAGATTTCCCCGGAGGACGGCGATGAGCGGCGGCAACGAGAGCGCCCTGGACCTGGCGGCCAAACGGCTGGAGCGCGCCGTGCATATCCTTGAGCAGCGCCTGGCCGAACGCCTCAAGACGGCCGGCGCCGACGCCGGCGGCCTGTTCGACCAGGACCGCGCCAACCTGGCCGCCCAGCTTGACGAGGCCCGGTCCCGCGAGCGCGAACTGGAAGCCGCCGGCGCCGAGGCCTCCGCGGCGCTCGGCCGCGCCATCGTCGAAATCCGCGCGGCCCTGAACGGCGCCGCCCCCTCATCGGAAGCCTGAAGCCATGGCCCAGATCACCGTCGACGTGAACGGCCGCCCCTATGCGGTGGGCTGCGAGGACGGGCAGGAGCAGCACCTGATGGAGCTGGCGAAGATGTTCGACCGCCAGGTGCGCCAGGTCGGCCAGGATATGGGCCAGCTGGGCGACACCCGCCTGTTCCTGATGGGGGCCCTGCTGCTGGCCGACGAACTGGCCGATGCGCGGGGGCGGCTGGACGGACTCCAGGCCGAGGTCGCCCGCCTGCAGGCCGACCGCGTCCGCCTCGAGTCCCGCGCCGTCACCGCCCTGGAAGGCGCCGCCAGGCGGATCGAGAAGCTGGCCAGCGAAGACGTCTAAAAGGTCGCACCCGCCCGGGCCCCGGCGCCAGGGTCCTGGCGCCCGTCTTGCCGCGTCCCGCCCAATGCGAGGGTTTTCCCCCCGCGATTGTCTCGTTTTGGGGTCGCCTTCCCGACATGGGCGGCGATAAGGGTTTATCGAAGTGCTGCAGTCCGTTGCGTCCGCTGTCCGCGGTCAGTTCCGTCATTCGCTAAGGTCGGCCTGCGCCGGCCTTGCCGTGGCCGCCAGCCTGGCGGCTGCGTCGGCGGCCCACGCCGGGACCTACATTCTCGACGTCGGGACCATGGAATCCGGCGGCAGGCGGGTGGTCAATATCTCCGGCCTTGGCAATGCCTACGCCGCGCCCATGGAATTCACGGCGACCCACGACGGCAAGCCCGTCAGCCTCCTGGCGTGGTGCGTGGACGTCTACCACCACATCACCCTGGCCGATTACAGCCCCAACCTGACCTATACGGACACCAACAGCCTGCAGACCGACTTCGCGCCGACGCCACATCTCCTGGACGTCGGCGATGCGAAGAAGATCGGCCTGCTCGCCAACTACGGCCAGGATGTCTTCGACAGCGCCCCGACACCGGTCGCGGCCTTCACAGAAATCAAGCCGACGGCGCCCGCCGCCTTCACGCTGAGGGCGCCGACCGCGCCCAGGGCTCCGGTCGCGCCGACGCCGCCGGCGCTCAACGCCTCCGCATCGGTCAGGGCGGCCTACGCCACCAAGCTGGCCGCCTACAACACCGCCCTGGCGGCCTACAATGTCCAGAAGGCGGCCTATGATGTGGCCAAGGCCAACTACGACGCGGCCAAGGCGGCGAACGACTCGGCCAAGGCCGCCTATACGAGCGCGCTGGCGACCTACAACGCCGACAAGGCGGCCCACGACGCCGCGGTCGTGGCCTACAACACCGCCATCGCCCAGCGCTATACGGTGCTCTCGGCCGTGCAGAGCGCCATCTGGCAGGTCGCCTCGAACCTGAATGTCACCAGCATCAACCACGACACGGCCTTCGACCTGCTTGTCGACAATCTGTCTGGCAGCCACCCAAGCAACTATTTCAACAGCTTCAGCGACGGCGGTTACGACTACGAGCTGATCACACCGGTCCCGGTCCGGGACAGCCGCGGCCGCCTGCTGGCCGCAACCCAGTCCTTCGTCTTCGCCACGGGCGCGCCCGAGCCGGCGTCCTGGGCGCTGATGATCGGCGGCTTCGGCCTGGCCGGCGTGGCTCTGCGCCGGCGACGCGGGGCGGCCGCGGTCTGACGACAGGAAGGCTTCGCTTGAGAACGGGGGTCCGAGGCCCTACATTGCCAATCGGCGGGTCTGCTGCGGCCCTCGTCGAAGGCGACATATTCCAGCGACCTTAATTCACTCTTAGGGAGCTGTCCCTGTTCGTGACCGTGGTTGCGAACACACGGCGCCCACCTGGTCTACCAGGTCGAGGGAATGAAACAGTCCTTCACGGCTCTCGCGGCGCCGCCACCCGTTTTCCCCCGTGTCGGGGTTCCCCTATAGTGGGGGCGTGAGCACGCCCATGGACAAGCAAGCCCTGCGCATCCGCCTGCGCGGCGTCCGTCGGCGGCTGGCTGACGAGGTTCCCGACGCGGCCCAGCGTGCGGCCAGGCGCCTGCCGTTGTCGCGGTTCGCCCGCTTCCGCATCGTCGGCGCCTATGTGGCCCAGGGCTCGGAGATCGACCCGGAACCGGTGGTCAGCGCCATCCTGGGCTATGAGCCAGGCGCGGCCCAGGCAGCCTTGCCGGTGGCTCGCGACCGTCACTCGGCCCTGGTCTTCCGGTTGTGGACGCCCGGCCAGCCCCTGGTCCCCGACGCCTATGGTATCCCCTCGCCCGCGCCGGCGGCGGCCGAGGTGGAGCCCAGCCTGGTGGTCACCCCGCTGCTCGGCTTCGACCGGCAGGGCGGCCGCCTGGGCCAGGGCGGCGGCCACTATGACCGGACGCTGGCGAACCTACGGGCCGCGCGCCCGGTATTCGTGCTCGGCCTGGCCTATTCGGGCCAGGAACTGGACGCCGCCCCCATGGACCGCCACGACCAGAGGCTCGACGCCATCCTGACGGAGACGGAGTTCATCGAAGTCGCTAAAGGACACGGATGAGATTTGCTTTTTTTGGTGACGTGGTGGGACGCGCCGGCCGCGAGGGCCTGGCCGACCACCTGCCGGGCCTGCGCCGGCGGCTGGGCCTGGAGTTCGTCATCGTCAACGCGGAGAACGCCGCGGCGGGCTTCGGCATCACCGAGTCCACCGCCCGCGAGCTGTTCGAGGCCGGCGCCGATGCGCTGACGCTGGGCAACCACAGCTGGGACCAGAAGGAGGCGCTGACCTATATCGTCCGCGAGCCCCGCCTGATCCGGCCACTGAACTATTCCGCCTTCTCCGACGCGCCCGGCCGCGGCGCGCAGCTGTTCGAGACGCAAGGGGGGCGCCGCATCCTGGTGATCAACCTGCTGGGCCGGGTGCACATGGACAGCCTCGACGACCCCTTCGCGGCGGTCGACAAGGAGCTGGAGGCCTGCCCGCTGGGCGCCGTGGCGGACGCGGTGATCGTCGACATCCACGCCGAGGCCACCTCCGAGAAGATGGCCATGGGCCACTTCTGCGACGGCCGGGCGAGCCTGGTAGTGGGCACCCACACCCACGTGCCGACCGCCGACTGCCAGATCCTCAACGGCGGCACCGCCTACCAGACCGACGCCGGCGCCTGCGCCGACTACGACAGCGTCATCGGCAATGAGAAGGAAGAGCCGCTGCGGCGCTTCACCACCCGCATTTCCGGCGGCCGCTACAAGCCGGCCAGCGGCCCGGCGACCATCTGTGGCGTCTTCGTGGAGACCGACGACGCCACGGGCCTGGCGCGGCGGGTGGAGCCGATCCGCATGGGTGGGCGGCTCTCCGAGGCCGTGCCGTCCGTCGAGACCGTGGCGGCCGGCTGAAGCCTATTTCTTCGGGCCTGCGCCGCGCAAGCTGTCGGCGGTCAGGCGGCCGGTCTTGTCGCGGTCCAGCTTGGCGAACCGGCGGTCAGTGGCGAGCGCCCACTCGGCGGCGGTGACCCGGCCGTCCAGGTCCGCGTCGGCCTGGGCCAGGGGCTGGGGCTCGTTGAGCAGGGAAAACCGCGCCGCGCCCTCGCGACCGGCGGGCTTGATCGGCTGGGCGTCGGAGGCGGCGTCGCCGCCGCCGCGCCGGCCTCCGCCGCGGCCTCGTCCGCCGCCGCCGAAGAACCGCCGCCCGCCGCCCTCGTCGAGGTTGAACTGGGCGATCTCCGGCACGCGTTCTGTCTCGTAGGCCTGGATCTCGAAGCCATCGACCTTGCCGTCGCCATTGGTGTCGTAGAGGCGGAAAGTGCGCTGGGCGTCGGCGCGGAACTCATCCAGGGTCACGGCGCCGTCGTGGTTGGTGTCGGCCCCGGCCAGCCAGGCCCCAAGGCCGTCTGCGCCGCGGAAGGGTTCGCCCGAGGGGCTGATGAACAGCCGGGGCCTTGGCGGGCCGGCGCGATCGCGGTCCGGCGCGCCGCGCTCCTCCGGCGCCCCGCCCGGAATCTGCTCCACCGGCTGGCCCAGGGCGCTCGCCGCCCCCAGGGTAAGAACCGCCGTCAGCAGGGCGCTGGCCAATTGGGTCCGAAGCATGGGGCGGGCGGTCTCCGTGGGGTGCGAGCTTGATCGCATGGCTAAGGCCAAAATACGCCTGGGCGATGTCGGGCGCGAAACCCGTTTCCAAGCCGGGCGGCGCGGTTCTAGTCTCAGGCCCTCGTCGGGGAGCAGGCCATGCTGGTGAAATTCGTCGTCCGCGCGATCTTCGGGGCCGTGGGCCTGTGGATCGCGTCCAAGTACGTGCACGGCATCGTCTTCGACGACAACCTGTCGCTGTTCCTGGCGGCCATACTGCTGGGCGTCGTCAACGCCTTCGTGCGGCCCATCGTGGTGGTCCTGACCCTGCCGGTCACCATCGTGACGCTGGGATTCTTCCTGCTGGTCGTGAACGCCGCCATGATCGGCCTGGTGGCCCTGATGCTGGAGGGCTTTCACGTCAACGGCCTGATCCCGGGCGTGCTGGCGGCGATTATCACCGGCGTCGCCAGCTGGATCGGCGGGATGATCCTCAGGGACGATCGCCGGGAACGGGGATAAGCGCCTCCTCTCCCGCGCCGTGCGCGGGAGAGGGCAGGGTGAGGGCCGGCGCGTAAGGCGCCACCGCGCCGGATGGCGGGTCAAGGCTCCGCCCCATGAACAAAGAAAAAGGGCGGAGCCTTTCAGCCCCGCCCTCCATCTCAAGTGCTGCTGAGCGTGGACTAGAAGTCCATGCCGCCCATGCCGCCCATGCCGCCGCCGCCCATGTCGGGGGCGCCGCCGCCGCCCTTCTTGGGGGCTTCGACGATGGCCGCTTCGGTGGTGATCAGCAGGCCGGCGACCGAGGCCGCGTCCTGCAGAGCCGTGCGCACGACCTTGGCCGGGTCGATGACGCCGGCCTTGACCATGTCGACGTACTCTTCGGTCTGGGCATTGAAGCCGAAGGTCGGCGAGGCGTTCTCCAGGATCTTGCCGACCACGATGGAGCCTTCGACGCCGGCGTTTTCGGCGATCTGGCGGATCGGGGCCTGCA
>CANJLK010000049.1 GCA_947475465.1 Caulobacteraceae bacterium
AGCAGGGCGCCCACGATGATCACCGAGGAGATGGCGTTGGTCACCGCCATCAGCGGCGTGTGCAGGGCCGGCGTCACGCTCCAGACCACGTAGTAGCCGACGAAGATCGCCAGCACGAAGATCGCCAGGCGGAAGACGGTGGGATCGACGGCTTCCATCAGCCTCAGCCCTTCAGGTTGGGGTGGACGACCGCGCCGCCCTGGGTGACCAGGGCCGCCTTGAGAATCTCGTCATCCAGGTCGGGGGCGAACGCGCCCTCCTTGTTGAGGAACAGGCCCGCGAAGGCCAGCAGGTTGCGGGCGTAGAGCGCCGAGGCGTCGGTCGCGATCCGGCCGGGCAGGTTCGGGGCGCCCAGGATCTTCACGCCGTTGGCGGTGACCGCCGTCTCGCCCAGCTTCGCGCCCTCGACATTGCCGCCCTGTTCAATGGCCAGGTCGACGATCACCGAGCCCGGCTTCATCGAGGCCACCTGGGCCGCGTTCACCAGCTTCGGCGCCGGGCGTCCCGGGATCAGGGCGGTGGTGATCACCATGTCCTGCTTGGCGATGTGGCTGGAGACCAGCTCGGCCTGCTTGGCCTGGTATTCGGCGCTCATCTCCTTGGCGTAGCCGCCGGCGGTCTGGGCGTTCTTGAATTCCTCGTCCTCGACGGCCAGGAATTTGGCGCCAAGGCTCTCCACCTGTTCCTTGGTGGCCGGCCGCACGTCCGTGGCGGTCACCACCGCACCCAGCCGCCTGGCCGTGGCGATGGCCTGCAGGCCCGCGACACCCACGCCCATGATGAACACCTTGGCCGCGGCAATGGTGCCCGCCGCCGTCATCATCATCGGCATGGCCCGGCCATAGGCCTCGGCGCCCTCGATGACGGCGCGGTATCCGGCGAGGTTCGCCTGCGACGACAGGACATCCATCACCTGGGCCCGGGTGATCCGGGGCACGAACTCCATGGCGAAGGCGGTGGCCCCGGCCTTGGCCAGCCCGTTCAGAGCGTCCTTGTCCTGGTAGGGGTTGAGCACGGCCGCCACGATGGCGCCGGACTTCAGGGCCGCGATCTCGGCGGCCTCAGGCGCGCGCACCTTGAACAGGATGTCGGCCTTGGCGATCGCCTCCTTGGCTGTCTTGGCGATGACCGCGCCGGCGGCGGCGTAGTCGGCGTCCGGATAGGACGCGGCCAGTCCCGCGCCGGCCTCGACCGTCACAGCGAATCCGGCGGCGATCAGCTTCTTGACGGTCTCGGGAACCGCGGCGACGCGGGTTTCTCCGGCGCGGCGTTCCGTGGTCACGGCGATCAGAGCCATGGTTGGCGAATTCCCCATTGAGCCGCCGGTCTCGCCGGCGGCGGCGTCAGTCCAGCCCGCCCCGGCAGAGGGGCGGAAGCTCCGCTTCGGCTAGTGCCCGCCGCCGCGGCTGCGCAGGAAGACGATACCCAGGATCAGCAGCACCAGGGCCGGGATAAGACCGCCCAGGAAGCCCGCCGGCGTGCAGAACCACAGGGTGATCATCAGGATGAAGGAAGCGATCACCAGGGATCCCCACTTGGTGATGCCCATCACCAGATGGAAGGTCGAGACCTGCTCGGCGATATCCATATCGCCGCGGTGATAGTCGGAAGCCTGGCCAGCCATGGGACGCGTGCTCTCTCTAACGAATTCGTCGCTCTGGGGCGGGTGCTACACGAGAGCGCCGCCACGCTCAAGCCGCCGGTGGCCACGCCGCCAGCAATGTGCGCAATCCCGCCACCAGCGCCAGCGGCTGGTCGACCATGACGTGGTGGCCGGCGTCGGGAATCTCGATCTCCAGGTGGCCGGGCGGGAACAGGGTCCGGGCCGTCTCCAGGCGATGCTCCATCAGCCGGCTCTGCGCCCCGTAGAAGTGAACGAGCGGAACCTCCAGGTCCTCGCGGCGCCGCCCGCCCAGGCCCATGTCGGTGATGTCCAGCTTGATCCACATGTTGGGGTCGAACCGCCAGGCCCAGCCTTCCCCCGTCCCGCGTTCCAGCGGCGCGCGTTTCAGCGAATGGCGGGCGATGAAGTCGGCGGCGAACAGGTTGCCCGCCGGCTGTGGCGGCATCAGCCGGAACCGCCCCAGCGCCTCGGCCAGGGTCGCGTAGACCTTCGCCGGACTGTCAGCGGTGGGGATGTTGCGGGTCTCCGACAAGCGCTGGATCCGGTCGCGCACCGCCTTGGGCGGCCGGCCGAACGCCACGTCGATCAGGATCGCCGCCCGCATCCTTTCTGGGTGGCGCACACTGGTCGAGAACACCTGGGCCCCGCCGAACGAGTGGCCGATGTAGATCGGCCGGCCGCCGTCCGCGTAGAGCCCCGCCGCGCGCGCCACCGCCTCAGCGTCCTGTGAGAAATCGGTGAAGGTGTAGCGCTCGCGCCAGTCCGACGCCCCCATGCCCGGCAGCGACATGGCCGCGATCCGGTAATCGGCGGCGAAGAACGGCGCGATGAAGCGCCACCAGTCGGCGTGCGCGCTGTTGCCATGCACGAACAGCAGGCCGGGCTTGCCGACCTCGCCCCAGGTCAGGACCTCGATCCGTGTGCCCAGGGACGTGACGAACGACCGCTCCGGCGCCTGCGCCACGGCGTTGGCGAACCACGGGGGCGTCGGCGGCGGCTCTCCGGCGAAGGGCGCCAGCGGGGCCAGGACGTCCGGCGGCAGGGCCACATCGCGGACACGCGGACTGTCGTCCTCCGGCAGGGACTTGCCGGCGTCGGGAACGTCCGTATCGGAATCAGCCATGCCGGCGGGTCCTTGCGCGGGGACCCGTGACTAAAGTTCGCCGGGGAAATGGCAAGCGCCGAGCCGGCTCAGCGGTCGGGGGTGCGCACCAGATCGAAGAACTCCTGGCGGGTGCGCGGGTCGTCGCGGACCTCGCCCAGAAGGTGGCTCGTGGTCAGCCGCGACCCCGGCGTGTTGACGCCCCGCATGGTCATGCAGCTGTGCTCGGAGACCACCACCACACCGACGCCCTTGGGATCGAGGATATCCTGGATCGCCTCGGCCACCTGCGCCGTCAGCTTCTCCTGGATCTGCAGCCTGCGGGCGAAGCCGTTGACCACCCGGGCGAGCTTGGAGATGCCCACGACCCGGTTACGCGGCAGGTAACCCACATGAGCCTTGCCCAGGAACGGCAGCATGTGGTGCTCGCAGAAGCTGACCACCCGGATGTCCTTCAGGATCACCAGCTCGTCATAGCCGCCGACCTCGTCGAAGGTCCGCTCCAGGTATTTCTTCGGGTCCGCGTCATAGCCGGCGAAGAGTTCTTTGTAGGACCGCGCCACCCGGGCCGGCGTGTCCAGCAGCCCCTCGCGGTTTGGGTCGTCGCCCGCCCATTCGATCAGGGTCCGGACGGCGGCCTCCGCCTGTTCCTGGGTCGGCCTGGTCTTCGGCTCTTCGGCCATCAATGTCCCCTCCGCGGCTGTGCGCCTTAACGGCCAACATAAGGACACGGTTCATGGGGACAAGCTCGCCGCGGCGGATGACAGGGCGCGGGGCCCCGGCTAGGGTCTGCGCCAACTTCTTTTCCAGCCTGACGAGTTCCCCATGGCCGACGACGCCTCCGCCCACCCCGATGTCCTCAACCAGACTGCCCAGGGCCAGCTGAAGTCGATCATCGAGCGCGTCGAGCGGCTGGAAGCCGAGAAGGCGGAGATCGCCGAGCAGATCAAGGAAGTGTTCGCCGAGGCCAAGGGCAACGGCTTCGACGTCAAGATCCTGCGCAAGGTCATCCGCATCCGCAAGCAGGACCGGGCCAAGCGCATGGAAGAGGACGCCATCCTCGACCTCTACCTCTCGGCGATCGGCGAGATTTGATCCGAAAGCCCTTCAGCACGAAGCCGCCGAAGGCTCGCAAGCCGCCCAAGCCCATCGACCACAAGGCGGTGGCTCAGCGGCAGGCGCTCAATGCGCTGAAGCGCGCCCAGCGGCAGGCCGACCGCATGGGCGTCAAGCTCTCCGAATGGGAGGGCGAATTCCTGGGCAGCGTCGCCGATCGCCTGAAGACCTACGGCCGCGCGTTCGGCGACCCTGAAAAAGGCGCCCCCGGCCAGGCGCTCTCGGCCCTCCAGAACGTCAAGCTCAAGGAGATCGCCACCAAGGCCAAGGGCGAGAAGCGCGAGTTCAACCGCAAGCCGTTCAAGCGGCGCGGGAAGTCCGCGGACGAATAGACCGCCTCCCGCCGCGCGAGCGGCTAGGACGATTTTTGAGCCACGGAAGACCCGGAATGACACCAAAAGCGCCGCCTCGATTCCGTGTCTTCCGTGGTTTCCGTGGTTTTTCTTTTCCGTCGCTTCGCGAGGCTCACGCCACCTGCGCGTCGGCCTCTTCGGCGGCATCGTCGGCGCCGCCCTTGATGACGTCCTCCAATCCCTGTTCGCGGACCTTGCGGTAGAGGGTGGAGCGGCCGATGCCGAGCCGCCGGGCCACCTCGCTCATGTGCCCGGCGTAGATCTCGATGGCCAGCTGGATCAGGTCGCGCTCGATCTCCTCCAGGGTCCGCAGGTGGCCGCGCTCGTCGAGAATCCGCACCGGCGTTTCCTGGGATGTCTCGGTCATCAGGGCCGCGACATTGGACAGCGCCGCGGTCAGCACGCCGGGCGTCTCGTTGGGCGCCGGCGGGGCGACGCCCGAGATCGCCGGGAAATCGTGCGGCTGCAGGTAGGGCGCATCGGCCAGGACGATGGCGCGGTAGACCGCGTTTTCCAGCTGGCGGACGTTGCCCGGCCAGTCGAAGGCCGTCAGATAGGCCATGGTTTCGGGGCTGGCGCCGGCCACCGCCTTGCCTTCCTCGATATTGAAGCGCTTGACGAAGGCCTCGACCAGGGCGGGCACGTCGGACTTGCGTTCGCGCAGCGCCGGGGCCTCGATCGGGAAGACGTTGAGCCGGTAGAACAGGTCCTCGCGGAACCGGCCTTCCTTCACCGCCTGCGAAAGGTCACGGTTGGTCGCCGAGACGATCCGCACATCGACCTTGATCGAGCGCTTGCCGCCGACCGGATCGATCTCGCTCTCCTGCAGGGCGCGCAGCAGCTTGACCTGGATGTCCAGCGGAAGCTCGCCGACCTCGTCCAGGAACAGGGTGCCGCCGTTGGCCTCCTGGAACTTGCCCAGGTGCTTGTCGGTGGCGCCGGTGAAGCTTCCCTTCTCGTGGCCGAACAGGATGCTTTCCACCAGGTTCTCGGGGATCGCGCCGCAGTTGACCGCCACGAAGGGCTTGCCGGACCGGTCCGAGGATCCGTGGACGGCGCGGGCGATCACTTCCTTGCCCACCCCGCTCTCGCCGGTGATCAGAATCGGGATCGAGGATTTCGCCGCCCGCTCGCCCAGCCGCTTGACCATGGTCATGGCCGGCGAGGCCCCGATCAGGTCGTCGAAGGTGGTGCGCCCGGTCGCGTGCTTCTTCAGCCGGTCGACCTCGCCCTTCAGGGCGCCCATGGACAAGGCGTTGCGGATCGAGACGATGATCCGCTCCGGCGCCGCGGGCTTGACGAAGAAGTCCAGCGCGCCGGCCTGCATGGCCTGGACGACAGTGTCGATGCCGCCGGTCGCGGTGACCACGATCACCGGCTGGTGGAAGCCCCGCGCCCGCATCTCGATCAGGGTGTCCTGCCCGGACATGCCCGGCATGATCAGGTCCAGCAGGATCACGTCGATGGACGACGCGCCGCCGCTCAGGCGCTCGATGGCCTGGTCGCCGCTTTCGGCGTGGACGACCGCGAAACCCTCGCGCTCCAGGACCGCCTGGATCAGCCGACGCTGAGTCGGGTCGTCATCGACCACAAGGACCGTTCTGGCCATATTGAAAACACCCATCATAACCGGCCGCCGCCTCTTTGGACGAAGGCTCCTGTTGTCGCGAATTGATACAGGACAGCGGTAAAGGCGGGGTTTCGGAGACCCTATTCAGGGGTTAACGGCCGGGCTCAGAATCCAGGCTCGTCAGGATGGGCCGGGGCGCATTGTCCACGGGCTCTGGAACCTGGCGCGTGATGTCGATCGGCCCAAGGTCCTGGGCGGTCGCGGCGGCGGGCGAGGCGACCGTCTCGATGGAAGGCGCCACCGCCACCTGCAGGGGCGTCGTCCCCGCACACTGCATGTTCGCCTCCAGTCCGCGCAGGAAGCCCCGCCGGGCCGTGCCGGCCATGGCCGCCTTCATCAGCGCCTTGTCCTTGCTCCCGGCCCCGGTCAGGAACCGCACCACGCCGCGGTAGGGCACCAGGCCGCGCACGGCGCCCCGCGCCCAGTCGCCGGCCCAGGTCACCATCTTCGATCGTTCCTTGACCGGCGCGTCGACATCGGAGCCCAGGGCCTCGTCCAGCGCCTTCAGTTCGGCGGGGATGCTTTGGCAGGCTGGCTCGGCCGGGGCACGGTAGGGATCGGCCGCCACCGTCTTCAGGACGGCGGGAATTTCCAGCCCCATCAGCCCCAGGCCCCGCGTCTCGCCAGGGTGAACCTCGGCGGCGGCCATCCCGCCGGCCATCAGCCACCCCGCGCCGAGCGCGCCCGCCACCGCCATATGAAGCCGCCGCCGCATGGGCCGACATCTCCTCCACTTCGGCAAATAAACTCGGCGAACGCCGCGCGGGTTCACCGCGATGTGCTAGGGTCCGGCCACCCAACGACGCGCCCTGCCGGCTGAGCGCGTCCCGCGTCCGGCCGCGTCACGCGCGAACCGGACCGCGCCATGAAAACCTACAAGGGCACCATCACCCCCAGCCGCCGCGACCTGAACGATTCCCGCTCCTCCGGGGCCACCTCGCCCTCGACCCCGAAGACCCAGGTCCTCAACGACCGCCGCAGCACCCGATAACCCTCAGACCGACAAGGAGCCGCTCATGGCCAAGGGTCAGAAGAAGTCCAACAAGGAAACCCGCAAACCCAAGCAGCCCAAGGCCAAGCCCCCCGAGGTCATCTCCGTCCTCAACCCTTCCCACAAGAAGAAGTAGGGCCCGCTTTCCTCCGCGAAGCGCAAGAAAGTGCAACCACGGAAAGCGCACGGAAGGGCGCTCTGCCGCGGCGCGCGCAGCGCGCAATACCGCGGGCTGAGCGATTGTCGCTGACCTGCAGCCGGCCGGCTGACGATGCGCCTTCCGTGCCCTTTCCGTGTTTTCCGTGGTTCAAAACCTTCGTCGCCGCGCCCGCGACGACAGGTAGCTGACCGCTCCCCCGCCGCGGAAGGACCTGCTAACCTCTTCCCATGAACGCGCCCTTCAAGACCCAGACCCTCCCCGAGTGGAGTCTCGCCGACCTCTATTCCGGCCGCGACGATCCGAAGATCGCTGCCGACATCGAAAAGGCCCGCAAGAGCAACAGCGCACTCGCCGCCCTGGAGGGCCAGTTCCTCACCGTCCGCGCCGACCCCAAGGCGCTGGGCCAGCTGATCGACAAGGGGGTCAAGCTCTATGAGGCCGCCACCAACGGCCTGTGGGGCGTCGGCGCCTTTGCGGGCCTGGCCGCCTCGACCGCCCGCAGCGACCCGGCCTGGTCGAAGTTCGAGGCCGACTTCCGCGCCACGTCCGCCCAGATCGCCGCCGAGAGCCTGTTCTTCACCCTGGAGCTCAACCAGCTGGAGGACGCCGAGATCTCGGCCGCCCTGAAGGCCCACAAGCCCGCCGCAAAATGGCGCCCCTGGATGCGCCGCGTTCGGCTGAGTCGCCCGCACGAACTGTCGCCCGACCTGGAGCGGATGCTGATCGACCGGGGGCCCGCCGTCGCCAATTGGAGCCGTCTCTCCGACGAGACCCTGGCCCATCTGACGGCCAAGGTTGAGGGCGAGAGCCTCACCCTTTCCGAAACCCTCAACCGCCTCTCCGACCCCGACGGCAAGCGGCGCAAGCACGCGGCCAAGGGCCTCTCCAAGGCCCTGGAAAAGCGCGCCTCGACGCTCGCGCTATGCCTCAACACCCTGGCCTTCGAAAAACAGGTCGAGGACCGCTGGCGGAAATACCCCGACCCCGCCGCCTCGCGCCACATCGCCAACGAGGTCGACGCCGACGCCGTGGCCGCCCTGGAAGCCGCCGTGGTCGAATCCTACGAGAGCGTCAGCCACCGCTACTACCGGCTGAAGGCCAAGGTCATGGGCAAGAAGACCCTCGACCAGTGGGACCGCAACGCCCCCCTCAATACCGCAAGTCCACGCACCTATTCCTGGGACCAGGCCAGGGACATGGTGCTGGACAGCTTCTCAGCCCTTGCGCCCAAGTTCGCCGACACCGCCCAGACATTCTTCACCCACCCGTGGATCGACGCCCGTCCCCGCGCCGGCAAGCAGTCGGGCGCCTATTCCCACTCGGTGACCTCCGAGCACCACCCCTTCGTCTTCATGAACTACATGGGCGAACGGCGAGACGTCCTGACGCTGGCCCACGAGCTCGGCCACGCCGTCCACCAGACCCTGGCCAGCCCGCTCGGCACCCTACTGGCCGACACGCCCCTGACGCTGGCCGAGACCGCCTCGATCTTCGGTGAGGGCCTGGTGTTCGAACGCCTGCTGGCCAACGCCTCCAAGGAAGAGCGCAAGGGTCTCCTGGCCGGCAAGATCGAGGATGGGATCAACACCGTCGTCCGCCAGATCGCCTTCCACCGCTTCGAGACCCGCTTCCACGCGCAACGCCAGTACGGCGAGCTTTCAACCGACGAGATCGGCGCGATCTGGATGGAGACGATGTCCGAGAGCCTGGGCCCGGCCATCCGGCTCAACCCCGGCTACGAAAGTTGGTGGGCCTATGTCAGCCACTTCGTCCACGCTCCCTTCTATGTCTACGCCTACGCCTTCGGAGACCTGCTGGTCCGCGCCCTGATGGAAAAGCGCCGCGAGGACCCGGTCGCCTTCGCGCCCCTCTATGAAGCGCTCCTGGCCGCCGGCGGCACGAAAACCTACGTCGAGGCCCTCGCCCCCTTCGGCCTCAACCCCCGCGAAAAGGCCTTCTGGGCGGCCGGCATGAAGCAACTGGAACGCCTCGTCGACGAGTTCGAAGCGCTGGTCTGAGCGAACCGGCGCGAATGCCCTCAAGGCTCGGGTGGACGGGCGAATGGGCTGCGCTAAGGGTTGGACATCGCATTGTCGGATCGTGGCGCCCTGCCGCGTCCTTCGGCTGGAAACCAGGAGAGACGCCCATGAAGACCGCACTGATGCTGGCCGCCGCCGCCCTGGCGCTCGCCGCCTGCCAGAAGCCCGCCGAGGCCCCCAGGCAGGAGGCCACAGCCGCCTCGACCGCGCCGGCCCCTGTCGCCGGTGAACCTGTCCTGGCCCCGTTGCCGACACCGGCCCCGGCCGGCGCCTATGAACTCGACCCGTCCCACACCAGCCTGACCTTCAGCCTCAGCCACCTGGGCTTTTCCCACTACACGGCCCGCTTCACCAAGGTCAGCGGCAAGCTCGCCTTCGACCCGGCCAACCCGGCGGGCATGAGCATCGAGGCGACCGTCGATCCAACCTCTCTGGAGCTGAACGCCCCGCCCAAGGGCTTCCACGAGGAGATCACCGGCAAGGCCTATCTCGACGCCGGCGCCTTCCCGGCCATCACCTTCAAGTCGACCAAGGTCGAGCCCACCGGCCCCAACACCGCCAATGTCACCGGTGACTTCACCCTGCACGGCGTCACCAGGCCGGTGGTCCTGGCCGTGACCTTCAACGGCGGCTGGGCGGCCAACGCCTATGACGGCGCGCGGATCGGCTTCTCGGCCAAGGGCGCCTTCAAGCGTTCCGATTTCGGCATCGGCTCCGGCGTCCCGGCGCCCGGCACCAACATGGGCGTCGGCGACCAGATCAACGTCGTCATCGAAACCGAATTCGGCAGCGGCAAGCCCACGGGCTCAGCGCCGGCGCAGTAAGGTCCAGCCCCGAGACGCCGCACCGGCGGCGGCTCAGCGGGTTCAACCACGGAAGACACGGAAATCACGGAATCGCAGCCACGCCTTCCGTGCCCTTCCGTGTTTTCCGTGGCCAATCCTTCGGTGGTCGCCGCTCCGCGGCCTTCAGAGCAGCCCCACCGCCTCCAGCGCCGGGCGCAGCTGCGCCGGATCGGTGAAGTGGTGCACGTGGAAGCCCAGGGCCCGGGCGCCTTCGATGTTCTTGGCGCTGTCGTCGATGAAGATCGCCTGCTCAGGCTCAAGCCCGAACCGTTCGCAGGCCTGGGCGTAGATCCTGGGGTCCGGCTTCATGATCGCCGTCTCGGCGGAGATGACGATGTCCCTCAGATGCCCGAACGCCGGGCTCATCTGGCGGATCGGCCCGATCATCTCGTGGCTCATGTTGGAAAGCCCGAACTGCGGCACGCTGCGCCCGGCCAGGGCCGCGATCGCCGCCTCGGTCTCGGGAATCGCGCCGGAGAACATCTCCGGCATCCGCCGTTCCCAGTCGAGGATCTGTTCGGTGAATTCCGGATACCGCTCAAGCAGCGGCGCGCGGTTCTCCGCGAAGGTCACCCCCAGGTCGTGGCGGAAATGCCAGTCCAGGGTGCAGACCTGCGTCAGGAACCGCTCGCGAAGGGCGGCGTCCGGCATGATGCGGTTGTAGAGCGTGCGCGGATCCCAACGCACGATGACGTTGCCGATGTCCCAGATGACCGCAACCGGTCGTCCCATCGGCGGGCGGTCTTAGCCTTGCTTGGCTTTGAAGCGCGGGTTCGTCTTGTTGATGATGTAGACAACACCCTTGCGGCGCACGAGCTTGCAGTCGCGGTGACGCGTCTTGAGCGACTTGAGCGAGCTTCTGACCTTCATGACCTAATCTCGGACGCGCGGACTGATAGGTCCGGGGGTTTCTACAGAGCGGGCGCATATACGTTAGGGGGTGGGGCGAAGTCAACGCTTGGCGCGGCCGCCCGGCCCGATAGACTCTGGATCATGTTGCGTCGCGCCTCTCCCATCATCCTCCTGGCCCTGCTCGCCGCCTGCGCCAGCCCGGCGGTGTCCCCGCCGCCCGTGGGGCCCGCGCCACCGCCCGTCGCCGCCCAACCGCCCGCGCCGCCCCCGCCCCGGCCGCAGGTCCAGCCCCTGGAGCCGCCCACCGCCTCCGGCGACATGACCTTCGACGCCTGGGCCGCCCAGTTCTACGGCAAGGCGATCACCGCCGGGGTTCCGCGCGACGTGCTGGACCGCGAGATGAAGGGCCTGACCCCCGACCCGCGCGTCGGCGGCCTCGACAACCGCCAGCCGGAATTCTCCAAGCCGCTCTCGGACTACATCAAGGGCGTGGTCACCGACGGCCGCATCGCCATCGGCCAGCGCAAGCGCGCCGGGATCGACGTCTTGCCGGCCATCGAGCGCCAGTATGGCGTGCCCGCCGAGGTTCTCCTGGGCGTCTGGGCCACGGAGAGCGGCTTCGGCGCCATCCAGGGCGACTATGACGTGGTCCGCTCGATGGCCACCCTGGCCGCCCAGGGCCGCCGCCGCGCCTTCGCGGAAACCGAGCTCATCGCGGCCCTGAAGGTCATCGCCTCGGGCGAGGCCAGCCGCGCCCAGCTGAAGGGCTCGTGGGCCGGCGCCATGGGCCAGACCCAGTTCATCCCATCGTCCTATCTTTCCACGGCGGTCGACGGGGACGGGGACGGCAGGCGCGACATCTGGGCCTCCAGCGCCGATGCGCTGGCCTCGGCCGCCAACCTGCTGGCCAAGGGCGGCTGGACGGCCGGCCAGGGCTGGGCCCGCGAGGTCCTCGTTCCGGCCGACTTCGACTTCAGCCTGAGCGAAGGGCCTAAGGAAGACCCCGCCTGGTGGGCCGAAAGGGGTGTCAAACGCGCCGATGGCCTGCCCTGGTCCGCCGCCGACCAGTCCGCCAAGGCCCAGTTGGTCGCCCCCACCGGCGCGGCCGGTCCGGTCTTCCTGCTGTTCCCCAACCACTTCGCGATCCGCAAGTACAACAACTCGCTCGCCTATGCCCTGGGCGTCGGTCTGCTGGCCGACCGGTTCGCGGGCGAGGGCCGGCTGGTGCGCCCCTGGCCGGTCGAGACCCCCCTGTCGCTCATGGACCGGATGACCGCCCAGCGCGCCCTGGCGGCTCTGGGCTTCGATGTGGGGACCCCCGACGGCGTGGTCGGCATGGGCACCCGAAAGGCGCTCCGGGCCTGGCAGAAGGCCCGTGGCCTCACCGCCGACGGCTACCTCTCCATGACCATGGTGGAACGCCTGAAGGCGGAGGCAGCGGCGCCGTCGGCAAACTAGACCCCGCCCTCGTCGGCCCGCTCCAGGGTGGCCACGGCGGTGTCTTCCCGCGTCGCCGGCGTCGGGTCGGCGTTGCGAAGCGCCCGGTTGCGGAAAGCGAAGGCCAGCATGGCCATCAGCAGCGCCATGTTGATCACGAACGGCGCGCGGTGGACGCGCTCGTAGATCAGGACGAACAGCGGGGCGAACACCACATTGATCCCGTTGATCGAGGCGATCGCCCCGGCCACCCGGGCCTGGTTGGCGCTGTCCACCGCCAAGGAGGACCCTGCGGTGAACCCCGGCCGGGCGAAGCCGAACCCCAGGCTGGAGATCACGAAGCCGGCCACCGCCATCCAATAGTCGGGTGAAAGCGCCACCACCAGGTTGCCCAGGGCGGCCACCACCGCGCCCCAGCGCAGCAGCTGGCGCGGCGTCATCTCGAACATCCGGATCAGGCCCCACTGGGCCAGCAGGCCCGACACCGCGCCGAACGCCATGGCCATGGAGATCGCACCCTGGGCCGCCCGAGGGTCCAGGTGCAGCCGGTCGATGATCAGGAAACCAAGGGTCTGCTGCTGCGCCGTCTGGCAGATCGCCACCACGAAGCCGTAGATCAGGAACGGCGTGACCCGGGCGTCGCGCCAGATGGCCGGCCCGCTCTTGACCGCCGCGGCTGTCGCCGCCCGCTCAGCCGCGCTGGGTGGGGTCCAGGCCTCCGGCAGGTAGCGCCAGACCATGACCAGGATGACCGCGGCGATGGCCGCGAAGCAGTAGAGCGGCCCTGCCAGGCCGATGATCGGCAGGATGAAAAGCGGCGCCAGCGCCGGCCCGAGCACCGTGCCCAACCCCTGCGAGCCGGCCAGGTTCGCCAGGGCCTGGGTGCGTCCGGAGGGCGGCGTCCGCTCGGCCACATAGGCCTGGGTGGCCGGATTGGTCGCCGAACCGAAGATGCCGAAGACGCAGCGCGCCACCAGCAGCATCAGGAAGATCGCGGTCGGCGTCGCGAACTGATGCAGGCCCGCGCTGACGATCAGGCCGGAGATCACGAAAGCGGTGGTGAACCCCGAAAGGCCTAGCAGCATCAGAGGCTTGCGCCCCCGGTGGTCGGAAACCCTGGCCCACATCGGCGAGCAGATCGCCCACATCACCGAGGACAGGGAGAATATCCCCGCCACCATCGAATCGGGAATGTGCAGCGACCGGCCGATGGTCGGCAGGACCGAGATCAGTCCGGTGTTGCCCATGGCCGAGGCCAGGGCGGCGCAGGAGATGATGCCGAAGGTCCTGCGGCCCAGCGCCGAGGGCGAGGGCGGAGAGGCGTCGGCGGCTGACATCCCCCGCAGATACGTCGCATGGCCCGGCGGCGCAAATCTGGGCCGCGCTCACGGGGCATTAAGCAATAACCCCCATGGTTACCCCTACGACCGCGGGGACCTCCATGTTTCAGATAATCGGCATCGTGCTGCTGTTCGGCCTGGTGTTTGGCAGCTTCATCATGACCGGCGGCAATATCGGCGTGATCCTGCACGCCGCCCCGCACGAGATGATGGCCATCGGCGGCGCCGGCGTCGCCGCCTTCCTGATCTCCAACTCCCTGCCGGTGATCAAGGCCACCGGCGGCGGCATGGGCAAGGTCTTCAAGGGCCCCAAGTGGAAACCCTCCGACTACCGCGACCTCCTGAGCCTGCTGTACCTGCTCACCAAGACCATGAAGTCCAAGGGCGTGATCGCCCTGGAAAGCCACATCGAGACGCCCAAGGAGAGCTCGATCTTCTCGCGCTATCCGAAGATCCTGCACGACCACTTCGCCGTCGACTTCATCTGCGACACCCTGCGGATGATGACCATGAACCTGGAAGATCC
>CANJLK010000050.1 GCA_947475465.1 Caulobacteraceae bacterium
ATCTACACCGGCAAGGTCGTGAAGATCGTCGACTTCGGCGCCTTCGTGAACTTCTTCGGCGCCAAGGACGGCCTGGTCCACGTGAGCCAGATCTCCAACGAACGCGTGGCGAAGGTCTCGGACGTGCTTTCCGAAGGCCAGTCCGTGAAGGTCAAGCTCCTGGGCTTCGACGATCGCGGCAAGACGCGGCTTTCCATGAAGGTCGTCGACCAGGAAACTGGTGAAGACCTCTCGGCCAAGCAGGCGGAAGCCGCGGACGCCTAGACGCCCAAGCTTCTGCTGAAACGATCAGGGCGGCTGCAGAGATGCAGTCGCCCTTTTCTATGTCAGGTGAGGAGGGGCGGCCTATCTGGCCTTGCGGGCGGCGTAGCGGGCGTCGCGCTTGGCCTGGGCTTCGGCCTTGGTGAGTTGCTTGCGTTCCTTGCGCGCGCCGCGCTTGAGGGCCAGCTGGGCCTCTTCGTCGGCCAGCAGGGCGGCTTCGGCGGCGGCGGCCCGGTCAGCCTTGGCGGCGGCCTGGGCTTCCTTCTCATCGGCGCGGGCCTGGCGCACGGCGGCCAGTTCGGCGGCCTTCGTGGCGGCGCGGCTCTCGAGATTGGTGGCGGTGACGGCGGCCTTGGGCTTCAACTTCGCCACCAGGGCGGCCTTGGCGTCGGCGGCGGCGGACAGGCGGTCGGTCAGGCCGGAGCCCTTGAGGTCTCGTTTGGACATGGAACGCAATTCACGCTGGACGGCCGCGATTGCGCGACGTCGGCACCCTTACAGCATTCCAGGCCCCAGCGGGCGGAAAGCTATCCGCGCAGCTTGCGCAACAGCAGGTCCACGTCGCGGGCGATCTGCGGGTCTTCCAGCTTCAGGGCCTCGATCCGCCGGACCGCATGCAACACGGTGGTGTGGTCGCGGCCGCCGAACCTGCGGCCGATGTCGGGCAGGGACCGGGTGGTGATCTGCTTGGCCAGCCACATGGCCACCTGGCGGGGGCGGGCCACCGCGCGGGCGCGGCGCTCAGAGATCAGGTCGGCCTGTTTCAGGGCGTAGTGTTCGGCGACCGTCTTCTGGATGTGGTCCACCGTCACCTTGCGCTCGTTGCACGACAGGTGGGGCCGCAGGATGTTCTGGGCCTCGTCGAGGCTGAGGCGGGCCACGTCGCCGCCGACCCGAGCCACCAGGGTGTTGAGCGCGCCTTCCAGCTCGCGGACGCTGTCGGTGAAGCGGTCGGCGAGGAACTGCAGGACCTCTGGCCGCGCCGAGGGCAGGAACTTGCCCTGTTGGGCGAGCGTCGCCAGCTTGCGCTCCAGGATGCCCAGGCGAAGGGTCCGGTCCGCCGGCTCGATGCCGCAGACCAGACCGGCCTGCAGGTGGGAGCGAAGCCTGGGCTCCATCTCCGAAAGTTCGGTCGGCGAGCGGTCGGCGGTGAGCACCACGCGCCGGCCATCCTCCACCAGCGCGATGAGCGTATGGAACAGTTCTTCCTGCGTCGAAGTCTTGCCGGCGACGAAATGGACGTCATCGATCAGGAGGAGGTCGGCGTTGCGAAGTTCGTCCTTGAAGGCGGCGGTCTGCTTGTCCTGAATCGCCTTGACGAAGGTCGAGGTGAACCGTTCGGCGGTCAGGTACACCACGCGCTTCGAGGGCTCGGCCCGCATGGCCTCCCAGGCGAGCGCGTTCAGAAGGTGCGTCTTTCCGAAGCCATAGGGTCCGTGGAAAAGCACGGGATTGAAGTGCCCGTCCGACCAGGACGCCACCCGGCGCGCGACGGCGAAGGCGAATTCGTTGGAGGGGCCCGGCACGAAGGTCTCGAAGGAGAACCGCTCCTGCAGGCCCAGCATGCGGCCCTGACGCGCCGCCACCGGCGCGGGATCGGCTTCGATCTCGAAGACCTGAGGCGCCTGCGCCTGCGCCGGTTCCTGGTTCGCCCCGGCGGCCGCGCTTGCAGCCGCCTGGGCGGCCTGGGCCGCGCCGGCGTCGGAAGAATCGAATTCCATGCGGGACTTAAGGTCCAGACGGCGGCCGAGCGGATCGTTCTGCGCCCAGATTTCGCCGATCCGGCGCCAGGCGTGTCGGCGAATCCAGTCGCGGGCCATGCCGGTGGCGGCGACCAGGCACAGGTCCTCCCCGGTTTCCCGAAGCGCCGCCTGGCCGAGCCAGGAGCCGAACGTCGCTTCGCCAAGTTCCCGCTTCAGGACCACGCACGTCTTGGTCCACACGGCTCCGGCCGGCGCGTTCGCCATAGCTCCCGCAGCACCCCCGCTCATCATCCCTGCCAACCCCGTCCTGCCCACCACAACATGGCCGCACCCCACGTAACAACCATGCGTTTTCTCAACAAACACAGGCCCTTATCCGGCGAACGCTCTCGCTCCGCCAGCACCCCGTTTTGATCCGGGATCAGATGGAAGACGCCTGTAAGAAGATTGACACTAATGGCCGACCTTGGAGGGTCAACGGTGATTCTTCCGCGCGTCAGCGGATATTTTCGTTGACTCGCGCCGAGCCCTTTTGCGGCCAAGGGAAACGCCGTTTTGGCGTCCGCACGCTGAGAGAATTCGTCGCACCCATTGCCACCTGGGGTTCCCGCCAGGCACGAAAAACGGCGCCCCAGGGGACGCCGTTGGCAGGACTTCACACTATGGAATATCCCGGGGTGCGGCGCGCCGCGGCCCCGGTCTTAACATGGATCAGGCCGTGGCCATTTTCCGCAGTTGCGCGGCCAGGCGCGAGACCTTGCGCGAGCCGGTGTTCTTGTGAACCACGCCCTTGGACACGGCGCGCATCAGCTCCGACTGCGCCTTGACGAAGGCGTCCTTCGCCGCGGCAGCGTCGCCCCCGGTGAGCGCCTCGTCGAACTTGCGCAGGAAGGTGCGCACGCGCGAACGACGGGCGGTGTTGACTTCGGTGCGGCGGGCGATCTTGCGGACCGCCTTCTTGGAGCCGGGCGTGTTGGCCATTCTCTGGAAGCTCTTCAAACGGACGCACCCGGCAAGCCGGGGCGGGGAAAATTGGAGGCGCGAATATACGCAAGGACCGGCGGCGGGTCAATGGAGGGACGGCGCTTTCCTCGCCTCATTTCACGAGGCGCGGTCGGCCTCAGCGCCACCCGGCCGAAGGCGGCGCTTCGCGACCGTTCGATGACGATGACACTTCGACGGCCGCCGGCGCGTTCCCGCGGTCAGGGGCCCTGGACGGAATAGCCCAGGGCGCGCAGCCGGTCAGGCACGCTGCCGGGCCCGATCAGGTGCCCGACGCCGACCACCACCACCGTGCGACCGTGGCCCTTTAGGCGAGCGTCCAGCATCTGGGTCCAGCGCGCGTTGCGCGACGAAACCAGCCGCTCGTAGAGATCGGGGGAGGCGGCGCGGATGGGGTCGAGGGCGTCGCGCGCCAGGGCCTCGACATCGCCCTGGGTCCAGGCGCGCACCAGCTTTGCGTACTGGTCGGGATCGTCTTCCATCTCCCGGAGGCTTTCGCGAAGGGATGCGATCTGTTCCGGCATCGGCCCGCCGGCCAACATGGCGATCTGCTCCTGCGGCGTTTCGAAGGCGTGAAGCTTGGCGCCGGGCGGCGCGGCGGCGGCGAGGGTCTGTTCCACCCCGGCCTTGGCGCCTGCGCCGGACTGGCGATAGGCGCCAGCCGCCAACGCGATCTCCGCCAGCCAGGGCTGCAGCCGATCGAGGAGGGCCGGCGACAGGCTGTAGGCGGCGGCCAGACGGTTCAGCCGGGCCGTATCGTCAGGCCCGATGAGACCGAACAGCGACTGGTCCGCCGCCAGCATCCCCTGCTGCGTGGCCAGCTGGCCGGTCAAGGCCTCAGTCCGCGGGTCGATGGGCAGTTCGAACCACAGGTCGTCGGCGCGCCTGAGCGCCCTGGCCAGGGCCGGCGGCTCCCAGGCCAGGCCCGGCGGCAGGACGTGGACGGAGCCGAACAGCACCAGTTCGGAGTCCCGGTCGCGCACCACCCAGACCGGCGGCAGGGCCCAGGCCGCGCTCGTCGCCGCCAGGGCCGCCAGCAGGCCCAGCGCAAGGCGGCGGATCACTTCTGGCAGACCGGGCAGTAGAAGGTGGAACGGCCGGCCTGGACCTTGCGGGCGATGACTCCGCCGCAGCCGTTGGCGCAGGGCTCGCCCTCGCGGTCATAGACCCGGAAGCGGTGCTGGAAATAGCCGAGCGCGCCGTCAGTCTTGGCGAAGTCGCGCAGGGTGGAGCCGCCGGCCGCGATCGCCTCGGTCAGGACCTCGCGGATATCCTGGGCCAGCCGGTCCAGCCGGGCCCGCGAAATCCCGCCCGCCGGCTTGAACGGCGAGATCCGCGCCCGGTTCAGCGCCTCGCAGACATAGATATTGCCCAGGCCGGCCACCACCCTCTGGTCGAGCAGCAGGGTCTTGGGGCCCTGCTTGCGGGCCCTGAACGCCTCCTTCAGCCGGGCGCCGCCGAAGGCCTCCGACAGCGGCTCCGGGCCCATGCCGGCGAACCAGGGGTGCAGGTGCAAGGTGGCGGTGTTGATCAGGTCCATGAAGCCGAACCGGCGCGGATCGTAGTAGGTCACCCGCGCTCCAGCCTCGGTCTGGAAGACGATATGGGCATGTTTAGGGTCGGGATCGGGCGCGTAGTGGAATTCCCCCGGTCGCTCGACGCCGTCCGGACGGGAAATCTCGAACCGGCCGCTCATGCCCAGGTGCATCACCAGTGTGTCTTCCCGGTCCAGCCGGGCCAGTAGGTACTTCGCCCGCCGTTCCAGCTTCACGATGACAGCGCCGGTCAGCATCTGGACGAAATTGGCGGGCAGGGGGAAGCGCAGGTCCGGGCGGCGCGCTTCCACATGCGTCAGGCGGTGGCCCTCGAGCACCGGCGCAAGGCCGCCGCGCACCGTCTCGACCTCGGGAAGTTCTGGCATGGCCCTGGCTTGGCATGCCGGGCCCTGCCCGCCAAGGCCCTTGGACCCTACGGGGTTTGGGGGCTAAGACGCTCGGCATGAGCAAGCCCGCCGCCACCTTCGGTTTCCGTGACGTGGACGCCAGTGAAAAGGCGGGCCTTGTGCGCGGTGTCTTCGACCGGGTGGCCGGCCGCTACGATCTGATGAACGACCTGATGAGCGCCGGCGTCCACCGCCTGTGGAAGGACGCCGTGGCGGCGCGCCTCAATCCGCAGCCCGGGGAGACCATCCTGGACGTGGCCGGGGGCACCGGCGACATGGCCCGGCGGTTCTCGAAGATGGCCAGGCGGGCCCAATCTAGGCGGGGCGGCGCCGACGCCAAGGTGGTGGTGATCGACTACAACGCCGAGATGATCGCCGCCGGCCGCGAGAAGGGCTCCGAGCCCGAGATGGCCTGGGCCGTCGGCGACGCGCAGCGCCTGCCGCTGCCCGACGCCAGCGCCGAGGCCTATGTGATCAGCTTCGGCATCCGCAATGTCACCGATGTCCAGGCCGCCCTGGTGGAGGCCCGCCGCGTCCTGAAGCCAGGCGGCCGCTTCCTTTGCCTGGAATTCTCGCGGCCGGTGACCGAGGCCCTGCAGCGGGCCTATGACGCCTATTCCTTCAAGGTGATCCCTGAGATCGGCGCCCGCGTGGCCGGCGACCGGGACTCCTACCAGTACCTGGTGGAGAGCATCCGCCGTTTCCCCGATCAGCGGACCTTTGCCGGCATGATCGCCAAGGCGGGCTTCGCCCAGGCCGGCTACACCAATTTCTCCGCCGGGGTCGCCGCGCTCCATACGGGACGGGCGCTCTAGGCCGATGGGCGGGGTCTCCTCTTGGTAGCCTGGGCCGCCTTCGGCCGCCTGGTCGGCGCCGGCTGGATGCTGGTCCGCAACGATGCGCTCCTGCCGCGCGAACTGGCGCCCCTCTATTCCGGCTGGGTCGGGACCCTGTCGAAGTCGCTGCGCCTGTTCGCGGGCGCCGGCGCGCGGGCGGGGCGGCCGGGAGAGCGGCTGGCGCGGTCGCTGGAGCAACTGGGACCGGTGGCGATCAAGCTCGGCCAGCTGCTGTCCACGCGCGCCGACATCTTCGGCGCCGAGTTCGCCCAGGACCTGGCCCGGCTGAAGGATCGCCTGGCGCCGTTTCCGGCCGGCCTGGCCAGGACGCAGGTGGAGTCTTCCCTGGGCCGGACGATCGACAGCCTGTTCGCCAGCTTCGACGACGAGCCGGTGGCCGCCGCCTCGTTGGCCCAGGCCCACGCCGCCGTCCTGCTGGACGGGCGCAAGGTGGCGGTGAAGGTGCTGCGGCCCGGCGTCGAGCGCCGGGTGGGCGAGGACGCCGACGTCCTGGCCCTGGCCGCGCGGCTGATCGAACGCTGGGTCCCGGCAGCCCGGCGGCTGGAGCCTGTGGCCTTCGCCCAGACGGTGATCCGCGCCACGGTCCTTGAGCTCGATCTTCGCCTGGAAGCGGCCGGCGCGGACGAACTGCGCGAGGTCATGGCCCGCGACGGCTACATGGCCGCGCCCCCGATCGTCTGGGATGGAGTCGGCAAGCGGGTCCTGACCATGGAGTGGGCCAGGGGCTGGCCGCTGTCGGAAGCGGGCGCCCTCACCCAGCCGGGCCTGGACCGCAAGCTCCTGGCCGACCGGCTGATCCAGGCCTTCCTGGCCCAGGCCCTGGACCATGGCGTTTTCCATGCCGACCTGCACGAGGGGAACCTGTTCGTGGCCGCGCCCGCCGACGTCATGGCGGTGGATTTCGGAATCATCGGCCGCCTGGGCGCGCCGGAGCGCCGCTACCTGGCGGAGATCCTGCTGGGCTTCCTGGAGCGCGACTACGAGCGGGTGGCCCGCGTCCACTTCGACGCCGGCTACGTGCCGGCCCGCCACTCTGTCGCCGCCTTCGCCCAGGCCTTGCGGGCCGTGGGCGAGCCGGTGTTCGGGCGCCCGGCCACCGAGGTGCCGATGAGCCGGGTGCTGCTGCAGCTCTTCGAGATCACCGCCCTCTACGACATGCGCCTGCGCCCCGAACTGGTGCTGCTGCAGAAGACCATGATGACCGTCGAAGGCGTCGCCCGCCGCGTCTATCCCGACCACGACATCTGGTCGGCGTCTGATCCGGTGGTCCGCCGCTGGATGGCCCGCGAACTGTCGCCCGCCGCGCGGGTCAAGGACTTCGCCGACCAGGCCGCCTCGGCGCTCAAAAACCTCGCAAGGCTGATCGAGACCCCGCCGGCGGCGACCATCGGGACCCCAGAGCCCGCCGCCGAGCATTCGGCGCTGCTATGGTTCGCCATGGGCGCCTTGGCCGCCGGGGCCGCCTTTGCGGTCGGGTTGCTGGTCCGCTAGACCCCCGGTCCCGGTCTTCGCCCGGGGCGAAACCGGGATGACACACCGTGAGTTGGCTCTAGGCCGCGTCGTCAGAACTGCGGCGTTTGCGGCTGGAGGCCTGCTGGCTGTGGGCCTCGCGGTCCTTCTGCTTTTCCCAATAGTCCATGCCGTCGTCCGGCTTGAACATGGTGCGCGGCGCGCCGTCCTTGCTGGCCACGGCGAAGACATTGGCCTTGGGGTCGTAGAAGAGCGTGTCGCCGTTCTTGCGGGTGAGCGTCAGCGTGCCCTTGGGCGGGTGTCCCACGAAGGCGTGGGCCTTGAGGATGAACTGGTCGACGGTCTTGGAGCCAAAGGCCTCGCCGTTTCGCTCGAAAGCCCGCTCCGCGCCCTCCTCGGCCGAGTTGCGCTTGCTGGCGGCCCAGCTGGGCTTGCCGTCCGGCGCGGTGGCCACCGGATCCTTGCGGTGATCGACCGCCGGCGCGTCGTCCGCATAGCGGCTGGACCGGTCCGGCGCACTGGCCGTCGCCATCTGGGTCCCGGCGGCCTGTTTGCTCACCGCCGAAGGTCCGTTGTCGCAGGCGCTGACCAGCGCCAAGGTGGAAATTCCGAGCGCCAGGGTCAGCGCCGTCTTCAACCCAGCCATGCCTTTTCTCCCGAAAGCAGAGGTTGGAACAAAGAAAGAACAAATTCCCGGCCTTGTCGAGTCCGAATTTGTGTCATTTGTCCCGCGGGCCCATCTGGCCTAAAGCAGCCGCGCGTCGGATGAGGGGCGAAGGCCTTGGACCACAAGCGAGTTCTCCTGATCGTCGGCGGCGGGATCGCGGCCTACAAGGCGCTTGAGCTCACCCGGCTGTTGAGAAAGGCCGGGGTCGCGGTGCGTCCCGTCCTCACCGCGGCCGGCGCCCAGTTCGTCACCCCCCTGTCGCTCGCGGCGCTTGCCGAGGACAAGGTCTATGGTGACCTCTTCTCGCTGACCGACGAGGCCGAGATGGGCCATATCGAGCTTTCCCGCTCCGCCGATCTGGTGGTCGTGGCGCCCGCCACCGCGGACCTGATGGCCAAGGCCGCCCAGGGCCTGGCGGGGGACCTGGCCTCAACGACGCTGCTGGCAACCGACAAGCCGGTGCTGATGGCCCCGGCCATGAACGTTCGGATGTGGACCCACGCCGCGACCCAACGCAATTTCGTGACCCTGAAACGGGACGGCGTGTCCTTCGTCGGCCCCGATGAGGGCGCCATGGCCTGCGGCGAATATGGTCCGGGCCGGATGGCCGAGCCGGAGGCGATCTTCCAGGCTGTCATGTCGGCCCTGGCGCCGGCGCCCCGGCCGCTCGTCGGCCGCCACGCCATCGTCACCGCCGGACCGACGGTCGAAGCCATCGATCCCGTGCGGATGCTCACCAACCGTTCGTCGGGTAAGCAGGGCTACGCCATCGCCGAGGCCCTTGCGGCGCTTGGGGCGGAGGTCACCCTGGTCAGCGGCCCCACGGCGCTCAATGCGCCGCCCGGCGTCAAGCGGGTGCAGGTGGAGAGCGCGCTGGAAATGCTGGCGGCTTCCGAAGCGGCGCTGCCGGCCGATATCGCGGTCTGCGTCGCCGCGGTCGCCGACTGGCGCCCGGTCAGCGCCGTCGAGCGCAAGATGAAGAAGGGCCGCGCCAGCCCCGCGCCGCTCACCCTCGTCGAAAACCCCGACATCCTGGAGACCCTGGCCAAGGGCGCGCGCCGCCCGCGCCTGGTGATCGGCTTCGCCGCCGAAACCCATGATGTGGAGGCCCACGCCCAGGCCAAGCTGGTCCGCAAGGGCTGCGACTGGATCGTCGCCAACGACGTCAGCCTCGACGGCGCCATGGGCGGCGACGCCAATACCGTCGCCATCGTCAAGGCCGGGGGAATCGAGCGATGGGAGCGGATGGCCAAGGACGAGGTCGCCCGCCGGCTCTCGCAACGGATCGCCGAGGAGATTTCGTGACCCCGACCATTCCCGTCGTGCGCCTGCCCCACGCCGAGGGCCTGCCACTGCCGGCCTATGAGACGGCGCTCGCCGCCGGCATGGACCTGCGCGCCGCGGTTCCGGAGGACGAGCCTGTGACGCTTCGCCCCGGCGAGCGGTTCGCGGCGCCGACGGGCCTTGCCATGGCGATCCCGGCGGGCTTCGAGGGCCAGGTGAGGCCCCGCTCGGGCCTGGCGTTCAAGCATGGCGTCACCTGCCTCAACACGCCGGGCACCATCGACGCCGACTACCGGGGCGAAGTGAAGGTCATCCTGATCAACCACGGCCCCGAGGATTTCGTGATCCGCCGGGGCGAGCGCATCGGCCAGATGGTCATCGCCCCGGTCGTCCAGGCCCGGCTGGCCGAGGTCGAGAGCCTCGACGAGACCGTCCGCGGGGCCGGCGGCTTCGGCTCGACCGGCCGCTGAAGGGGTGCGGACGTGAGCGGACCCAGGCGACTGCCGATCCGCTGGCTGACCCTGGCCGAGATCGTCGGCCTGGCCGCCCTGGCGATCGCCGGCCTCGGCTATTGGGACGCGCGCCGCGAACGCGCCCAGGAAGACCGCGAGCGCGCCGCCGCCGCCCAGGAACGCCAGGCCCAGGCCAAGGCGGGCGCGCTGAAACTCACTTTCGTTCTGACCGGCGATCCGAACCCGGACGGCGACCGCCTGAGGCTCGCCGCCGCCCATCCCGAGCAGGTGATCCAGACCCAGGCCATCACCTTCCCGGCGGCGATCCGTGGCGAGGCGGTCGAGACCACCGGCAACCCCCGCATCGAAGTGGGTTGGCTGGAGGGCGGCCTTGCCAAGGCTCTGCGCGAGCGCGGCGATAAACGAACCCAGGGCCGCCTGCCGGTCGGCATCGTCACGGTGTTCATCGAGGACGGCCAGACCAAGACCGACCGGGCCCTCTACCTCCTGGGCTACAGCCTGCATCCCCGCGTCCTGCGCAGCGACAAGGTGGAGCTGGAAGGCCTGTCCCTGGTCCGCCGCGGCGTGGGCGAGGACATGCAGGCCGCCGTCGACGGCGTCTGGACGCGCGCGGCGCCGCAGAGGCCCTAGCCTCCGATCTCTGCTCGTCATGGCCGGGCTAGGCCCGGCCATCCAGAAGCATCGAGTTCCCGGGGGATGACGAGAACTATTGAGGGGGCGCTACGAACCCGCGAACGTTCTCGTCGATGGCCTGGGCGATGGCCAGGAGGCGGGAGTCGGCGCCGATGGGGCCGATGAGCTGGGCGCCGACCGGCAGGCCGGACGCCGCCAGCCCGGCCGGGATCGTGGTGGCCGGGAAATGCAGGGCGGTGGCCAGGCCGATCCAGTTCAGCATGGCCGTATAGGGCAGGGTCTGGCCGGTGGAGTCCGTCAGCTTGCGGCTGGCGAAGGCGCGGTGGTTGTGGGGGAAGGCGGTGACGGGCGCGGCGGGCGCCAGGATCGCGTCGTAGCCCTCGAAGGCCCGGACCGCCTCGCGCCGCAGCCGGTTGCGCACCGCGTCGGCGGCCATCCACTCGCGATGGGTGGCGGTGTAGGCCAAGGTGAGCGCCGCGCTGGAATGGGCGTCCGCGCCCCGGGCCACCGCCCATTTCGCCCAGCCGCGCAGCAGCTCCAGGCGCCGAATCAGGGTTGGCGGCAGGTCCTCGCCCAGCACCGCTCCCAGCAGGGTCTGGTAGGCGCCCATCAGGCTTGGCATGTGAACGGGCGCCTTGACCGGCGTCACCTCCACCCCGGCCGCCGCCAGGTCCGCGGCGAAGGTTTCAATGACCGTCCGCACCTCGGGATCGAGGGGAAAGCTCGGCTCGTCGAGCCACAGGCCGATCCGAATCCCCGGCAAGGCCGCCGGCGCGGCGCGGGCGCCCAGGGTCCCGGTCTCCACCACCGACAGCAGCAGCCGCAGGTCGCGGGCCGAGCGGGCGATGGGCCCAACCACATTGAGGTCGCGCTCCGACCAGGAGCCGGGGCTGGGCGGCACATGCCCGTGCTGGCTGACCAGACCCCAGGTCGGCTTATGGCTGAAGACGCCGCAGAAGCTGGCCGGCACGCGCAGCGACCCGCCGATATCCGAGCCGAGCTCCAGGGCCGTGACCCCCGCCGCCACGGCCGCCGCCGCCCCGCCGGAAGAGCCCCCCGGCGTCCGGCCTTGGTCCCAAGGATTGTTGGTCGTCCCGTAGGGCTTGTTGAAGGTCTGCCAGTCGCCGGCCATCACCGGGACATTGGTCTTGCCCCAGATCACCGCCCCGGCCTCCCGGGCCCGACGCACGGCCGAGGCGTCCCGGACCATCCGCTTGCGCAGGGCTTCGACGCCGGACGACGCCGGCAGGCCCGCCACGTCGAAGGTGTCCTTGATGGTCATGGGCAGGCCGGCCAGGGGGCCGATGGCCTCGCCGCGGCCGCGCAGGTCGTCGATGGCGCGGGCCCGCTCCAGCGCCCGCTCCAGGTCGATGGCGACCACGGCGTTGAGCGTCCCGTGGGTCTGTTCGTGGCGGGCGAGCGCGGCCTTCAGAAGTTCCGCGGCCGACACCCGGCGCGACACCAGGGCGGCGATCTGGTCGGTGGCGTCGCGGCTGAGGAGGTCATCCGCCATGGCCGGTCATCCCTGGCGCGAAAAGCCCAGGACGTCACCCATGTCGTATTCGCCGGGCGTTTGGCCGGCCACCCAGCGGGCCGCGGCCAGAGCGCCGCCGGCGAAAAGGCCCCGGCTGCGGGCCGAGTGGGACAGGGTCAGGGTCTCGTCCTCGGAGACGAAACTGACGCTGTGCTCGCCGACGATGCCGCCGCCGCGCATGACCGTGAAGCCGATCTCGCCCGGAACACGAGGTCCGGTGATCCCGTCGCGTCCCCGCCGGGAAACCTCGGCCAGATCCACGCCACGGCCGGCCGCCGCGGCCTGGCCCAGCATCAGGGCGGTGCCGGACGGCGCGTCCACCTTGCGGCGGTGGTGGGCCTCGAAGATCTCGATGTCATAGGCCTCGGGACCGAGCGCACGGGCCGCCTGCTCCACCAGGCCCATCAGCATGTTGACGCCGAGCGAGAAGTTGCCCGCCCGGACGATGGGTATGAACCGCGCCGCCTCGGCGATCGCCGCCAGTTCGCGGGCCTCGAAGCCGGTGGAGCCGATCACCAGGGCCGGCCCGCCCCGCGCCGCGCAGGCCTGGGCCAGGGCGGCGGAGGCCTGGGGGGCGGTGAAGTCGACGATCACATCGGCCAGGGCCAAGGCCCCCGCCTGATCGACCAGGCCCTCCCCCTCGGCGCCCGGCCGGTCGAACCGCGCCGCCAGCGCAAGGCGGGCGTCGTCCTGGACGGCGGCGGTCACCTGCTGGCCCATGCGGCCCAGCGCGCCGGCGACGGCGATCCTGATCGGAGCTTGGGGCAGAACGGTCTCTCCCGGGAACGGACCCCTTAGTCTCGCGACCTGCGCACCGAGGTCAACGGAAAGCGGCGCACCGCAGACGGGGCCCCCATATTTCCCCGGGGACAGGCATATGCCCTGCAAGGTTGTTTCGACCGCCGCGCCTCTATAGGTTCAGACGCTCACCTTAACCGCCGCCCAAGGACCCGTTGCCCCCATGAGCGACGACTCGAGACGCACCTTCACCGACGAAGAAGCCCTCAACTTCCACCGCTATCCGACGCCCGGGAAGATCGCCATCGCGGCGACCAAGCCCATGGCCACCCAGCGCGACCTGTCCCTGGCCTATTCGCCGGGCGTCGCGGTGCCGGTCCTGGCGATCGCCAAGGATCCGGACCTCGCATACGAATACACCTCCAAGGGCAACCTGGTGGCGGTGTTCTCGAACGGCACGGCCATCCTGGGCCTGGGCAACCTTGGGGCGCTGGCCTCGAAGCCGGTGATGGAGGGCAAGGGCGTGCTCTTCAAGCGCTTCGCCGACGTGGACGCCATCGACATCGAGTGCACCGCCACCGATCCCGACGAGATCATCACCGTCGTGAAGAACATCGGCGTGACCTTCGGCGGCATCAACCTCGAGGACATCAAGAGCCCTGAGTGCTTCCGCATCGAGACCGAGCTGCAGGAGCTGCTCGACATCCCGGTGTTCCACGACGACCAGCA
>CANJLK010000051.1 GCA_947475465.1 Caulobacteraceae bacterium
GCAGGTAGTCGAAGCCGAACTCGTTGTTGGTGCCGTAGGTGATGTCGGACAGGTAGGCGGCGCTGCGCTGGCCTTGGCTCAGTCCGTGCACGATGGTCCCGACCGTCATGCCGAGGAAGCGGTAGACCTGACCCATCCACTCGGCGTCGCGTTGCGCCAGATAGTCGTTGACGGTGATCAGGTGGACGCCCTTGCCGGCGAGCGCGTTCAGATAGACCGGCGCCGTGGCGACCAGGGTCTTGCCTTCGCCGGTCCGCATCTCAGCGATGCCGCCCTGGTGCAGGATCATGCCGCCCACGAGCTGGGTGTCGTAGTGGCGCTGGCCCAGCACACGGCGGGCCGCCTCGCGGGTCACCGCGAAGGCTTCTTCCAGAAGGTCCTCGAGGGTGGCGCCCTTGGCCAGCCGCTCGCGGAATTCCACCGTCTTGGCCGCCAGCTCGGCGTCGGACAGCGCCTTCATGGCGGGCTCGAGCGCGCCGATCTTGGCCACGCGCGCGGCCATCGCCTTGACCTTGCGGTCATTGGAAGAGCCGAAGAACCGTTGGAAGATGCTCAAGGGGGAAAGTCCGGTTGGGGCGGAGGCGTGGCCGAAACCCTTCGCCTGCCGAAGGAATTCGCTCTTTTCAGGGCGCGGGAGACTTAAGCAGCACCCCCCCCAGTGTCAACGCGAGGCGGGCGCCTAAGGCGTAGATGTAGGGCCGGCATGGCCCGGATGCGACAGGTCGTCCGACCCGTCCGTTGGAAATTCGGTCCCCGGCGCGGCGGCCCTCGGCGCAACCTTTGCATCGGCGATCTTAAGTGGCTAGGCACGGGGCGGGACCTTAGGCAAAGGTCCTGCCCTGTCCGCCAAGCAAGAGGAAGCCGCGCCATGGCCGCCATCCGGCCCCTACGCTCAGCGATCCTGGCCGGCCTGATGGCCGCCCTGGCGCTTGGCGTGACGGCCTGTGGACCCGGGGCCGGGGCCGACAAGGCGCCGGAACGCGGCGACCAGGCGGTCGCCAAGGTGGACGGCAAGACCATCTGGACCTCCGATGTGAAGCGCGAGGCGGTCGCCCAGGGGCTGATCGGCGAGGGTGAGCCGCTGGACGCGGGCTCGGACCTCTTCCGCAGGGTGCTGGACGAGGTGGTCGACCAGAAGCTGCTGGCCGCCGAGGCGCTAAAGCGCAAGCTCGACAAGGATCCCGTCGCCCAGCGGCGCCTGGCCGCGGCCCGCGACCGCATCCTGGGGGACATGCTGGTGGAAAGCGTGGTCGCCGACGCGGTCAACGACAACGCCATCCGGGGCCTCTACCAGGAGCAGCTGAAACTCGCGAAGCGGTCGGAGGAAATCCACGCCCGTCAGATCGTGGTGGCGACGCCGGCCGAGGCCGACGCGGTCAAGAAGCTGCTGGCGTCCGGCGCGTCGTTCGAGGCGCTGGCCATGGAGCGCTCGCGCGACGCGGCGACCCGATTCAATGGCGGCGATCTTGGCTATTTCACCACCGATGTCATGCCCGAGGCTTATGACGCGGCGCTCAAGGGCGTCAAGGCGGGCCAGCTGATTGGTCCGTTCCCCGTGGAAGGCGGCGTCGCCCTGGTGAAGGTCGAGGATGTCCGCATGGAACAGCCGATCACGCTGGAGGCCGCCCGGCCGCAGATCGTCCGCTTCCTGACCTACGACCAGATCCGCGACCTGCTCGAAAAGCTTCGCGGCCACGCCAAGGTCGAGGTCCTGGTCAAAACCGACCCGGGCGCCAAGGGCGTTCCGCCCGCCGATGCGCCAAAGGTTCCGGCTCCCCCAACCGTTCCGGCGGCTCCTCCTGCCAAGGCGACCAGGCCATGACCCGCAAGCCCGTCAAGCCGTCCGCCGCGCCCCGCACGCCCGCCGCCAAGGCCCTGGAGGCCGCCGCCCGCCCGGTGGAGGTGGTCGGACAGACCCTGGAGCGGGCTCTCGATCCCCTGGCGACGGCCCTTAAGCGCGCCGCCCTTAAGCGCGCCGACCGTAACGCCCAGCAATTCCCGACCGCGCCGGCGCCGGCGCCGGCCACCAAGACCGCCAAGAAAGGCGCCGCCATGCCGATTTCACCGCTCGCCGTACCCTTTCCAAAGATGCCGCCGATCGGCGGGGTCCTGCTGGCGACCGGCCGCGCCGGCTTCTACAAGCACGAACGCGAAGACCTCTTGCTGATGACCTTTCCGGACGGCGCCAGCTGCGCCGGGGTGTTCACGCGCCACGGCGTCGGCTCCGCGCCTGTGGACTGGTGCAAGAAGCATCTGGAAACGACCAAGGGCGAGGGCGTTCGGGCCCTGATGGTCAACGCCGGTTGCGCCAATTCCTTCACCGGTCGGCCCGGCGCCGACGCCGTGCGCCGCGTTTGTTCGGCGGTCGGCAAGCGCTTCGACTGCCGCCAGCGCGACGTGATGGTGGCCTCCACCGGGGTCATCGGCGTCCTGCTGGACGACGCCAAGATCACCCAGCGCCTGCCCGACCTTGAGCCGCGCCTGACCGAGGACGGCTGGGCCGGCGCGGCCAACGCCATCATGACCACCGACACCTTCCCCAAGGGCTCCTACGCGGAAGCCGACATCGACGGCGTGACCGTCAGGATCGGCGGCATCTGCAAGGGATCGGGCATGATCGCGCCGGACATGGCGACCATGCTGGCCTTCGTGGTCACCGACGCGGCGATCTCGCCCGCTGCGCTGCAGAACCTGGTCAGCCTCTATACACGGTCGACCTTCAATGCGGTGACGGTGGACGGCGACCGGTCGACCAACGACACCCTGCTGCTGTTCGCCACCGGCAAGTCGGGCGCGCCGAAGATCAGCCGCGCGGGCGACCGGCGGCTGGCCGACTTCCGCGACAAGCTCGAGGCTGTGCTGATGGACCTGGCGCAACAGCTGGTCCGTGACGGCGAGGGCGCCAGCAAGTTCATCAAGGTGACCGTCACCGGCGCCGAAAGCCACGCCTCGGCCCGCAAGATCGCGCGGACGATCTGCGAAAGCCCACTGGTCAAGACCGCCTTCGCTGGCGAGGACGCCAACTGGGGCCGCATCGTCATGGCCGTGGGCCGCGCCGACGAGCCGGTGGACCGTGACTCGATGATGGTGAAGTTCGGCGACCTGGTGGCCGCGCAGGACGGCCTGGTTTCGCCCACCTACAGCGAGGCCAAGATGAGCGCCTACATGAAGAAGAAGGAGCTCGAGGTCACCGTCGATGTCGGCATGGGCCGCTCAGCCGCCACCATGTGGACCTGCGACCTGACCAAACGCTACATCGAGATCAACGGCGACTATCGGTCGTAGGCCTCGCGGGACGATGGCGGCTTTTGACCCCATGTCGGACGTTCGGTGGGAGCATCTGGGGATGCGTGTCCTTTAGGCGGCGAGGCCCGTCCGCCGCCGACCGCGCAACGCCGCGCCCAGAGCGCCGAAGCCCACCAACATCAGCGCCCAGGCTCCCGGCTCTGGCACGCCGCCGGTAGGGACCCAACGATCGCCGCCTGTGATGGAGTCGATCTGGACGCTCACGTCGGTGTCATAGAGGGTGTGTGGCGACCCCCCGCCTTGGTCCTGCTGGAAGAGCGACATGAACGCGCCGAGGCCGACCGGCGGATTGGTGAAGTTTGGCGCCGTGTCGTGGGCGAGGCCGGAGACCTCAACGCCCTGGGCGAACAGGTTGATGTATTGCAAGGTGTAGATGTGCGACGGGTTGATAGTTTCGTTGACCGCTTCCAGCAACCACATGCCCGTGTCGCACCCGGGGCCCATGCAATTCTGTTCCAACCGGTAGTCGTTGCGCTCGTCCAGGCCGCGGGTAGATCCCAGCGTGAAGGTGTGCCCCGCGACGGTGATGTCGGCCGTCGCAACGCCCAGCCCATAGATCGTGTCCGCGAAGGCGTTGCTGGAATGGCCCTGGCCCGGCACGGCGTTGTCGAACACCACGTTCGCCGTGAACGTCTGGCCCACCAGGGCCGCGGCCGTTCCCAGGAAGCTGGGGCCGTCGGCCAGAGAGGAATCGGAGGCCTGGGTCACGTGGCCGCTGTAGGTGAGGTGGTAGACCGTCGCCGAAGCCTGCCCTGCCGCCAGCAGCACCGCCGCCGCGGCGCCCGCGGCCATAAAACGATTGCTCATCTCTTGAATTCCTTTGTCCGCGCCCCGCCTGGGCCGATCGGTTGTGATCCCGCGCTACAGGCTGGCCCCCAAGGCTTCAATCACTTGCAACCCGGGTAAGAAAAACTCGCTTCCGATATGAACCGCGCGCCCTGGATGGCCTCGGACTGGGCATCTCGCCTCAAAGGAGGTCCCTCGGTCGAGGCGGGCCGCCTGTGCTTTGCCGGCGCACGCCTCTCGAACCAAACTTCGTCCTTTGGTCGCGTGCGACACGTCAGCCGCGCGCTCGGCGCTCGATGGATGCGGCGCAAACGTCCGCCCACCACCCAATGCGGACGTTGCCGGCGCCAAAGAAAAAGGCCCGGCATCGCTGCCGGGCCTTCTGCATTCTTTCGTGTGACCCGAATCTAGCGGTTCGACCAGACGCCGGTGCGGGCCGGAGCGGCCGCGCCCTCGCGGCGCGGCCCCTTGAAGGCCGGGCGGGCGTTTCCGCCGCCCTTGTTCTCACCGCCGCCGCTGCGGACCGGGGCGCCCTCGTGGCGGTGGCCGGAATTGCCGCCGCCGCCATGGTTGCGGTTGCGCTTGGGGCCGCCGCGGCCGCCGGGTTGGCCGCGGGTGTCGGCGCGCTCGGGCTTCAGGCCCTGCGGTTCCGGCATGGCCGCGGAGGCGGCGCCCAGCTGCTTGTCATTGCGGCGGTCGAAGGACGGGATGGTCTGGCGCGTCACCTTCTGGATGTCGCGCAGCAGGGTGCGTTCGTCGTCCGAGCAGAAGGCCACGGCCGAGCCGTCGGCGCCGGCCCGGGCCGTGCGGCCGATCCGGTGCACGTAGCTTTCCGGGACGTTGGGCAGTTCGAACTGCACCACGTGGCTGACCGCGTCGATATCGATGCCGCGCGCGGCGATGTCGGTGGCCACCAGGGCGCGGACCTTGCCGGCCTTGAAGTCGGCCAGAGCCCGTTCGCGCTGGCCCTGACTCTTGTCGCCGTGGATCGCGGTGGCGTCGACGCCGACCTGCTCCAGCGAACGCGACACGCGGTCGGCGCCGCGCTTGGTGCGGGTGAAGACGATGACGCGCTTGAACTGCGGATCGTCGAAGAGTTCGGCCAGAAGGGCGCGCTTGCGGGCCTGTTCCACGAAGAGGACGCGCTGGTTGACGCGATCGACGGTCGTGGCCTGCGGGGTCACGGCGACGCGCAGCGGATCGGCGCCCAGGAGTTCGCTGGCCAGCTTGCTGATCTCGGTCGGCATGGTGGCGGAGAAGAACAGGTTCTGGCGGACCTTCGGGATGTGCGCCACGATCTTGCGGATCGGCACCACGAAGCCCAGGTCGAGCATCTGGTCGGCTTCGTCGAGGACGAAGATCTCGACGCCCTTCAGGGTGATGGTCTTTTCCTGCAGGTGGTCGAGCAGGCGGCCGGGGGTGGCGACGAGGACGTCGACGCCGTTGGCCATGGCCTTGTGCTGGGCGCCGTACTTCACGCCGCCGAAGATCACGGCGACGGAGATGCCCATGAACTTGCCGTAGGTGCGGAAGCTGTCGCCGATCTGGCTGGCCAGTTCGCGGGTGGGGGCCAGCACCAGGACGCGGGCGCCCTTGCGTTCCGGCATGCGCTTTTCAGCGGCCAGGCGGTGCAGGATCGGCAGGGCGAAGGCGGCGGTCTTGCCGGTGCCGGTCTGGGCGATGCCCTGCAGGTCGCGGCCGGCCATGACGCCCGGGATCGCCTGGGCCTGGATCGGGGTGGGGGTCGTGTAGCCTGCGCCGGCCAGCGCCTTGAGGAGGGGCGCGGCGAGGCCGAAATCGGTAAATTGAGTCAAAGCTCGTCTTTCAGAAATGCGCCGAACGCGCCAGCTCGATCCTATCGAGGGCGCGGGGTCGCGGGGTCTTTGGGGAAGCGCCCCGCGTGATGGGCGATCTATGGGTCTTACGGTGCTCGACAGGCTGGGCTTCGAAGAGAAACCCCACGCGGCTGGAGCGCCGATAGCGCCGTAGTTCGTGACGCAAGCTGCACATCGGGGTTCGGCGCCGCAAAGTCAACCCGCGCGCTCGGAATGGGCTTCACCTGTTGCCTTTGCGCCGCAAGGCGGGAATGGAGCGGGGATGAGCGAGAAATCCCTGCTGCTGGTGGCCGCCGCCGCCCTGATTGACGCCGACGGACGCGTGCTGATCTGCCAGCGGCCGCAGGGCAAGGCCCTGGCCGGCCTGTGGGAGTTTCCGGGCGGTAAGGTCGAGGCGGGGGAAACCCCGGAGGCCTGCCTGATCCGGGAACTTGAGGAGGAACTGGGCATCCAGGTAGCCCAGGCCTGCCTAGCGCCCTTCGTCTTCGCCAGCCACAGCTACGAAAGCTTCCACCTGCTCATGCCGCTCTACCTGATCCGGCGCTGGAACGGCCAGGTGACCGCCAAGGAGCACAAGGCGCTGGCCTGGGTGAAGCCGGCGAAGCTGACGGACTATCCCATGCCGCCGGCCGACGCGCCCCTGGTGGCCTGGCTGCGTGACCTCGTCTGAACGCGAAAAGCGCCGAGGCCTCGCGGCCGCGGCGCCTGTCTGCGGACGACCCTGGAGAGGGTCTATTTTTTGGACTTCTTCCCGCCCTCGTCCTCGAACGCGGCCTTGACCTCTTCCTCGGTGATCCGCGCCTTGGGATCACCCTTCTGGTTCAGGTTCTGCTCTTCGGTGCCGTCGCCCATCATGCCGGGGTGCTTCTCGACGGGCTTTTCAGTCGGTGAATGGGGCATGGCGGTCTCCTTGTTGGACCACCGTAACGGTCGCGCCGCGCGCCCGTTCCTTGGCAGATTAGGCCTGCCTCAGTCGCCGGGCAGGGGATGCTCGGTGGTCCCCAGCGCATCGGCCAGGCGCATCCTGGCGGATCCGGGCCGGAGCGGCTGTTGCTGGCTCTCGTGCGGCGCCCAGCCGGTCAGGGTGACGATCTCGAAGGTCGCCGGAACTCGCCCCTCCGCGTCGCCGAAGCGCTCCTGGTAGATCTCCGCCGTGCGCGCGAGCAGGGCGCGGGTGAGCGCCCGGGGATGCCGCTCCGCCAGTACGCCGGTTTCGCCCATCTGCCGCAGATCGGCCATCAGCCGCAGCGGGTGGGCATAGGTCACGCTCACCCGGTCGAGGTCGGCCACCGGCAGGGCGTAGCCCGCCCTTTGCAGCAGGCCGGCCGCGTCTCGCATGTCGGCGAAGGGCGAAACCCGCTGGCCGGCGCCGCCAAGCAGTTCGACTTCCGCGGACACCAGGCTCTGGCGAAGTTCCGTCAGCGTCTCGCCGCCCAGCAGGGCCCCCACGAAGAGGCCATCGGGCTTCAGCGCCCGGCGGATCTGGATCAGGGCGCCCACCACGTCGTTGGTCCAATGCAGCCCCAGGGTCGAGACGATCAGGTCGAGACTGGCCGGTGCGAACGGCAGCCGCTCTTCGTCCAGTACGACCCGGGGTCCGGGGCGGCCGGCCAGCATCGCCGCCGACAGGTCCGCCTCGATCAGAAGCCCGACGCGGTCGCCCAGGGCCTGGCGCAGGGCGCCGCCGCGCGCCGAAAGGTCGACGGCCAGGCTGAAGTCCCGCATGATCGGCGCCAGGCGCTCGGCGATGTCCTCGGCCACCCGGCGCTGCAGGAAGTCGGCGTCCGCGAAGCCAGGGGCCGCGCGGTCCAGGCGCTTCCTGTGCAGGGCGCGGTCGAAAAGCTTGGGAGGTCCGGACATTGCGCGCGGAAGATGGCCTCTTCCTCCACCGATTGAAACCGGGACCGCGCGCCAGGGCGCTGTGGCGGGGCGTTCTCGACGCGGTTTTTCCGCCCCAGGCCATCGACGGCGGCGCGGCCCTGGCCGGTGGGCTGTCGGCAGGCGCCTGGAGCCGCATCCAATTCCTCGACGGGCCGGTCTGCGACGGCTGCGGGGCGCCGTTTGAATACGACCTGGGGGTCCGCTGCGCCGCCTGTCTGGCCAGCCCCCGCCGCTTTGACGCCGCGCGCGCGGCCTGCCTCTACGACGAGCACAGCCGCGAGCCGATCCTCAAGCTCAAGCATGCCGACCGGCTGGACCTCGCGCCCCTGCTGGCCCGCTGGATCAGCCGTGCGGCGCAGCCCCTGATCGCCGAGGCCGATGCGATCGCGCCGGTGCCGCTGCATCCCAGCCGCCTGCTGGGCCGGCGCTACAACCAGGCCGCCGAGATCGCCCGGCCGCTGTCGGCCCTGACCGGCGTCGCCTACCTGCCCGACGCCCTGGTCCGCCGCCGCGCCACCGCGACGCAAGGGGGCAAGTCCGGCTCGGGCCGACGCCGCAACGTCGCCGGCGCCTTCGAGGTGCCGAAGGGCCGTGCGCACCTGGTCGCGGGAAAGCGCATCCTGTTGATTGACGACGTAATGACGACCGGGGCGACCGCGGAGGGCTGCGCGCGGGCGTTGAAAGTGGCCGGCGCGGTGCGCGTGGATGTCGCAGTGGTGGCGCGGGTTAAAGAGATGCCCGGACTCACCATATGAAGCTTCGAATACAATCTGTCCGCTAGAGGCCCATGACCCAGGTCACCATCTACACCAAGCCCTACTGCCCCTACTGTATCCGCGCGGTCTCGCTGCTGGAGAAGAAGGGGGTCGATTTCACCGAGATCGAGGCGGCGTTCGACCCCTCGGCCCGCGCCGAGATGGTGCAGAAGTCCGGGGGCAGGGCCACCTTCCCGCAGATCTTCATCGGCGACCGCCATATCGGCGGCTGCGACGACATGATGGCCCTGGAACGCGACGGCAAGCTCGACCCCCTGCTCAAGGCGGCCTGATATTCCCCTTCGCCGGTGCGATAGGCTATGGCTGCGCCCATGAAGGTGGCCCTGGTCCAGACCTGCACGCCCACGACGCTGGAAGCGGCGCGCGATCACGTCCTGCCCCTGGTGCGGGAAGCCGCCGCCGCCGGGGCGGGGTTCATCGCCACGCCTGAGACCACCAACGTGATGTCGGCGGACCGTGACTACCTGGCCTCGATCCTGAAGTCCGACGACGCCGACCCCGTGGTGGTTGGCCTGCGCGAGGCGGCGAGTGCGGCGGGCGTCTGGATCCTGCTGGGCTCGGCCCTGATCGCGCGCAGCGACGGCAAGATCGCCAATCGCTCGTTCCTGATCGGCCCGGACGGAGCCATCGCGGCGACCTACGACAAGATCCACATGTTCGACGTCGACCTGCCGGACGGCGAGGTCGCCCGCGAGTCGGCGATCTATGAGCCTGGCGACCGCGCCCAGACGGCGCGCGCCGGCGATCTGAAGCTCGGGATGACGATCTGCTACGACCTGCGTTTTCCGGCGCTCTACCGCGCCCTGGCCCTGTCCGGCGCCGAAGTCATGACAGTCCCGGCGGCCTTCGCGGTCTCCTCGGGGCGCGCCCATTGGGACGTGCTGCAGCGGGCGCGGGCTATCGAGACAGGCTCCTTTGTGCTGGCGCCGGCGCAGGGCGGGCGGCACGAGGACGGGCGCTCGACCTGGGGCCATTCCATGGTCGTCGCGCCGTGGGGCGAGGTCCTGGCCCAGCTGGACCATGACCGTCCGGGCGTCCTGCTCGCCGACCTCGACCTGGCGGCGTCGGCCCGGGCGCGCGCCGCCATTCCGAACCTGCGCAACGCTCGCCCCTTCGCCGAGCCCACGGTCCTGCCCGCATGATCCGTTACGCTCTGGTGTGCGAGCACGAGCACCAGTTCGAAGGCTGGTTCGCGGCGTCCTCCGATTTCGACGACCAGCGCGAGCGGGGCCTGGTGGAATGCCCGGTCTGCGCCTCCAAGGCCGTGCGCAAGGCGATCATGGCGCCCGCCGTCGCCGGCACGAAGAAGAAGGGCGAAGTGGCCCCTGCGGCCCAGACCCAGGCCGTGGTGATGGAAGCCATGAACCGCATCCGCGAGCACGTGGAAGCCAATTTCGACGACGTCGGGGACAGCTTCGCCAAGGAGGCCCGCGCCATCCACGAGGGCAAGGCCGAGGAGCGCGGCATCTACGGCCAGGCCACGCCCCATGAAGTGAAGGCCCTGGTCGAGGACGGCGTGCCCGTGGCGCCCCTGCCGCCTCCGCCGCCCAAGAAGACCGAACTTAACTAGGCGCGTCTCCAGGCTGGCTCTGCGGCCACGATCGGGCGATGCTGTGGCCATGCCCTCGACGTCCAATCCCACGGGAGGCGAAGAGCCACGGAGCCCGCGCCGGACCAAGGTCCAGGTCTGGGAGGACCTGTTGCGCGCCGCCACCGAGGTCTTCGGGCGCGTGGGCTACACCGCCGCCTCCCTGGACGAGATCGCCGAGCGGGCCGGGGTGCCCCAGGGCAGCATCTATTTCCACGTCCGTCAGAAGATCGACCTTCTGGAAGGCATCCTGGAAGGGTTCCACGAGGAACGGCTGACGCGGGTCCGCCAGGCGTCGGTCGGCGGTCCCGCCCTGGCCAGGCTGCAGCGGATGCTGGAGACCTATTTCGAATTCACCACGGGCCGCTTTCCGCAGTCGAGCATCTACTGGCAGGCGGGGCCTGGCGTGACGCCGCAGGAGCGCGAGCGGCTGTTCCCGGAGCGGATGGCCTTCGTGCACCTCTTCGCCGGCGTCCTGCGCGACGGCCAGGGGGAGGGCGTGGTGGTGGACATGGACGCCACGCTGATGGCCCAGTCGATCATCCTGGCCACCCATTCCATGTGCGACGCCCTGCAAAGGGAGCCCGAGGCCGAGCGGCCAAGGGTGGCGAGGCAGTTCGTCGCCCTGCTGGTCCGCGGCCACGCCATCGACCCCGCCGCGCTCGGCCTGCGGCTGGACTGAGCCGGGGAGCGTCGGCTCATCAAGCGCCTGTGTCTGTCAAACCCGGGCTTAGTAACCCATATTTACGCCATGGGTGGCCTTAGGTAGGTATCGGCCAGCCATCGGCAGGAGATGCAGAAATGACAATGACAATGGATGCGGCGAAGACCGCTCACAAGGCAGTCCAGAAGAAGATCGCGGAGGATGCGCGCCCGGTAACCGAAGCCGAGCTGCAGCATTACTACGACAACGGTTGGGTCAAGATGGAGCGGCTGATCTCGCCGGAGCTGGCCGCCGAAATGCTGGCCCTGGCCAAGGTCGAGATCATCGAAAAGCCCGCCGACAACGTCCGTTCGCACGTCCGCGACGTCTGGCATGACGTCTACAACCTGGGCCGCGACGACGATATCGAGCCCTTCTACAGCCTGACCCGTTCGCCGATCATCGGCCGCAACGCCCAGCTGTTCATGCGCCGCGACGTGCCCGTCGGCCTGCACGCCGACATGCTGGCGGTGAAGATGCCCAAGGGGGATGGGCCGGAGAACCTGACCGGCTTCCACCAGGACTTCCCGAACTTCCCGCTCGACCGCGCGGGCCTCCTGACCTTCTGGGTGGCCCTAGAGGACATGGAATACGAGCAGGGCGTGATGCACTTCCAGTCCGGCTCGCACAAGGAAGGCCCGCTCGGCCGCCGCAACCTGATGGAAGACGCCCGTGGTCTGCTCGACCACGTGCCCTACATCGAGAAGCTCTACCCGCTCTCGCCGCCCATGAGCCTCAAGGCCGGCGACTGCACGGTCCACTCCAGCCTGGTGATCCACGGCGCGCCGTCCAACACCACCAACAAGCCCCGCTGGAGCTATCTGATGAGCTGCTATCCGGGCGACGCCTGCTGGACCGGCGCTCCCCACCACATCTTCAACGCCGACGCCGGCCTGACGCCGGGCCAGCCGGCGATCTCGCCGCGCTTCCCGATCATCGCCCAGGGCAAGTAAGCCCAGCGCCGATCTGAACGACAACAGGAGGGCCGGCTGGCGACAGCCGGCCCTTTCTCTTGGAGAGCGCTGAGCGGGGCTTTTCCTTCTCGGACTTGGCGTCCTGTCCAAGGACTATGTCCGAAACCCATTTGGCATGCGGAGACCGCCCTCACACTGAAGGTCGCAATTCTCCGTCCCATCGGCCTTGTGTGACCTTTGAGCCACACTACATCGAGGCGGTCGGGTTGCGCTTGATCAAGGCGACCCATGCCGTTCTGCCTTCCGAGGGGACCCATGAATATTGACGTCTATTCCGACCGCGCCAAACAGGCGATCCAGTCGGCCCAGAGCCTTGCGCTCGCCCGCAGTCACCAGCAGCTTGCGCCCGAGCACCTTCTGAAGGTGCTGCTGGAGGAAAAGGACGGCCTTGGCCGCACCCTGATCCAAAGCGCCGGCGGCCGACCCGACGAAGCCGACCGGGCGGCGGACGCGGCGCTTGGCAAGATCGCCAAGGTCGAGGGCGGATCGGGCCAGCTCTACATGAAGCCCGAGACGGCCCGGGTCTTCGCCGAAGCCGAAGCCGGGGCCAAGGCCGCCGGAGACGCCTTCGTCACCACCGAGCGCCTGCTGATCGCCATCGCCAAGGAAGGCGGCGACGCGGCCAAGGTGCTGAAGGACGCCGGGGCGAGCGCCTCGACCCTGGAAGCCGCCGCCGCGGCCCTGCGCAAGGGCAAGACCGCCGACTCCGCTTCGGCGGAAGAAGGCTATGACGCTCTCAAGCGTTATGCCCGGGACCTGACCCAGGCCGCCCGCGACGGCAAGCTCGACCCGGTGATCGGCCGCGACGAGGAAATCCGCCGCACCATCCAGGTCCTGTCGCGCCGCACCAAGAACAACCCCGTCCTGATCGGCGAACCCGGCGTCGGCAAGACCGCCATCGTCGAGGGCCTGGCGCTGCGCATCGTCAACGGCGACGTGCCGGAGGGCCTGAAGGACAAGAAGCTGCTGTCGTTGGACATGGGCTCCCTGATCGCCGGCGCGAAATATCGCGGCGAGTTCGAGGAGCGCCTGAAGGCCGTCCTCAACGAGGTGACCGCCGCCGAAGGCTCGATCATCCTGTTCATCGACGAGATGCACACC
>CANJLK010000052.1 GCA_947475465.1 Caulobacteraceae bacterium
ATCGTGCACTTCTGGTCGCTGATCTTCATCTACATCTGGGCGGGTCCGCACCACCTCCACTACACGGCCCTGCCGCAGTGGGCCCAGACCCTGGGCATGACCTTCTCGATCATGCTGTGGATGCCGTCCTGGGGCGGGATGATCAACGGCCTGATGACGCTCTCGGGCGCCTGGGACAAGCTGCGCACCGATCCGGTCGTGCGGATGATGGTCACCTCGCTCGCCTTCTACGGCATGTCGACCTTCGAGGGGCCGGTGATGTCGGTGCGCGAGGTCAACGCCCTGTCGCACTACACCGACTGGACCATCGGCCACGTGCACTCAGGCGCGCTGGGCTGGGTCGGCTTCATCACCTTTGGCGCCGTCTACTGCCTGGTGCCCTGGCTGTGGAAGAAGAAGTCCATGTGGTCCGACCGCCTGATCGAGTGGCACTTCTGGATCGCGACCACCGGCATCCTTCTCTACATCACCGCGATGTGGGTTTCCGGGATCATGGAAGGCCTGATGTGGCGCGAATACACGCCCCAGGGCTTCCTCGCGAACTCCTTCGTCGAGACCGTCTCGGCCAAGCACGTCGAGAACATCGTCCGCGCCTTCGGCGGCCTCATGTATCTCTCCGGCCTGCTGATCATGGTCTTCAATGTCTGGCGTACGATCCGCTCGCCGGACGCGACCCAGGCCGAGGCCGACAGGGCCGCCCCCGCACTCGCCTTCGCGGCGGAATAGGCAAGCAGAACCATGTGGAAGCATCACGCCAAGTTTGAGCGGCATTCGCTCGTCCTGCTCATCGGCATCCTGGTGGCCGTCGCCATCGGGGGCCTCGTGGAGATCAGCCCGCTCTTCTACCTGGAGAGCACCATCGAGAAGGTGCAGGGCATGCGGCCCTACACCCCGCTCGAGCTCGCCGGCCGCGACGTCTACATCCGCGAGGGCTGCTACCTGTGCCACTCGCAGATGATCCGCCCGCTGCGCGACGAGGTCGAACGCTACGGCCACTACAGCCTGGCCGCCGAGAGCATGTACGACCACCCCTTCCAGTGGGGCTCGAAGCGGACAGGTCCCGACCTGGCCAGGGTCGGCGGCAAATATTCCGACGACTGGCACCGCCAGCATCTGGCCGACCCGCGCGCGGTCGTCCCGGAATCGGTGATGCCCCCCTACGCCTTCCTGGCCAAGAAGGACCTCGACTACCGCGACATCGCCCAGCGCCTGGAAACCCAGCGCAAGGTCGGCGTCCCCTACACCAAGGACGAGGTCGCCCACGCGGTCGACGACCTGGAAGCCCAGGCCGATCCGTTCGACAGCCGCGGCACGGCGCTCAAGAAGCGCTACGGCGGCAAGGTGGCTCAGCGCGACTTCGACGGAAACCCGGAACGGGTCACCGACATGGACGCCCTGGTCGCCTACCTGCAGATGCTCGGCACCCTGGTGGACTTCAAGACCTACCACGCCGAAGCGCCGGAGAACCAACGATGAGCGGTCTCACCTACGAGACGGTCTCGCGCTTCGCCCAGCAAGGGGGGACCGTCTACTTCGCGGTCCTGTTCCTGGCGGGCGTCGCCTATGCGGTCTGGCCGAAGAACAAGGACACCTTCCGCCACCTCGCCAACCTGCCCCTGCAAGACGACGAGGACGAGCATGTCTGAACATGAGGTCGACGAAGCCACCGGCGTCGAGACGACCGGTCACGAGTGGGATGGCATCCGCGAACTGGACAACCCCCTGCCGCGCTGGTGGCTGTGGACCTGGTACGCCAGCATCGCCGCGGCGGTGGTCTACTGGGTCCTGATGCCGGCCTGGCCGGGGCTGCACGGCTACACCAAGGGCATCCTGCACCAGTCCGACCGCGTCGCGGTGGTCGGCAAGCTGCAGGAGCTCAAGACCCTGCGCGGCGTCCAGGGCGCCAAGCTGGCCAACGCCAGCCTGGAGCAGATCGAGCATGATCCCGAGCTGCAGGCCTACGCCCTGGCGGCCGGCCAGGCGGTGTTCGGCGACAACTGCGCCACCTGCCACGGAACCGGCGGGACCGGCGGCAAGGGCTATGCGAACCTGCGTGACGACGTGTGGCTGTGGGGCGGTACGCTGGAGGACATCCAGCACACCATCATCGTCGGCGTCCGCACCGGCGAGCCCGGCGCGCGCGACACCAAGATGCCGGCTTTCGGCCGCGACCAGATGCTCACCTCCGCGCAGATCGACGACCTGACGGAATATGTGGTCGCGCTCTCGCGCCGCCGCGCCAATCCCGCCGCCGTGACCCGCGCCACCCAGGTCTTCGCCGACCAGTGCGCCGCCTGCCACGGGCCGGAAGGCAAGGGCGACCAGACCAAGGGCGCGCCCAACCTGACCGACAGCGAGTGGCTCTACGGCTCTGCCCGCAGTGACATCCGTGGACAGATCTGGAACGGCCGCGGCGGCGTCATGCCCACCTGGGGCAAGCGCCTCGACCCGGAAACCATCAAGGCGCTGGCCGTCTACGTCCATGTGAACGCCGGGGGTCAGTAGCCCCAGTGACGGTGGTCATCGATCGCGGGAAGAAAACCGCCGAGACGCGTATGGAGCCCGTGTCGGTAGCGGCCCGGGCCCGGGCGCGCGCCGACAACGGCGGGCGGCTCTACCAGCCGCGCGTGCCGATCTACCCGAAGCTGGCGCACGGCTTCTGGCGGCGCGTGAAGTGGGCCCTGCTGATCGTGACCCTGGGGGTCTACTACATCACCCCCTGGATCCGCTGGAAGCGTCCCGGCGACCTGCCCCAGCAGGCCGTGCTGGTGGATTTCGCCCACGGCCGCTTCTACTTCTTCTTCATCCAGCTCTGGCCCCAGGAGGTATATTTCATCACCGGCCTGCTGGTGATGGCCGCCCTGGCCCTGTTCCTGACCACCGCGCTTTTCGGCCGGCTGTGGTGCGGCTACGCCTGCCCCCAGACGGTCTGGACCGACCTCTACATCTATGTGGAGCGCGCCTTCGAGGGCGACCGCAATGCGCGCATGCGGCTGGACGCGGCGCCATGGTCCTTCGACAAGCTCTGGCGCAAGGCGGGGAAGCACGCCGTCTGGCTTGGCGTCGCCTTCGGCACCGGCGGGGCGTGGATCTTCTACTTCCACGACGCGCCAACCCTGATCCGCACGTTCTGGATCGGCCAGGGGCCGGCCACGGCCTATATCTTCTGCGCCCTGCTGACGGTCACGACCTATGTGTTCGCCGGCTTCATGCGCGAGCAGGTCTGCACCTACATGTGCCCCTGGCCCCGCATCCAGGGGGCCATGCTCGACCAGCATTCCTTGCAGGTCACCTATCTGCGCGACCGCGGCGAGACCCGCGGGCCCCACAAGAAGGGCGAGACCTGGACCGGTCGGGGCGACTGCATCGACTGCAAGGCCTGCGTGGCCGTGTGCCCCATGGGCATCGACATCCGCGACGGATCCCAGCTGGAATGCATCAACTGCGGCCTGTGCGTCGACGCCTGCGACGAGATGATGGACAAGGTCGGCCGCCCGCGCGGCCTGATCGCCTATGACACCGATGCGGCCGTGGCCGCCCGGTCCTGCGGCCAGAAGGCCGTCTACAAGCCGGTTCGCCCGCGCACCATCTATTACGCCGCGGCCCTGACGTTGGTCAGCGGCCTGATGGCCTGGGGTCTGACCCACCGCAGCCCGCTGGCCGTCCATGTCCTGCGCGATCGCAACCCGATGTTCGTGCGCCTGCAGGATGGTTCCGTCCGCGACGGCTACACCCTGAAGATCGCCAACCGGACTTTCTACGACGAGATGGTCGAGGTCAGCTTCAGCGGGCCGGCCGGCGCTCGGCTGAAGCTTCCGGGCCAGATCGCCGAGCCCGGAATCGTGCGGATCCCCGTCAAGGCCAACGCCATCAGGTCCGAGCGGGTGTTCGTCAACGTGCCGCGCAAGGCCACGAGCCAGGCCAACACTGCCGTCGCCTTCGTCGTGCGCGCCGGCCAGCGCACCATGACGGTCCCGACAACCTTCGTTTCCGGAGACGCCCCATGAGCCTCATGCCCCAGGCCGAGCCGCGCGGATTCAGAATCAATGGCTGGCACGTGCTGGCGATGTTCGTGATCTTCTTCGGTGTCGATATCGCCATCAACACCGGCTTCGTGATCATGTCGGTGAAGACCTTCCCCGGCCAGGTCTCGGTGACGCCCTACGAGGACGGCCTGCTGCATGACAAGGCGGTGGCGCAGTTCGAGGCCCAGCAGCGCCTGGGCTGGCGCGCGATCGCCGGCCAGGACGCCGGGACCGTGTTCGTCGAGATGCGCGGACGCGACGGCCAACCCCTGAGCGGACTGACGGTGAGCGGCAAGCTCGAGCGGCCGGCCACCGAGGCGGGACGGATCGTCCTCAATCTCCACGAGACCCGGCCCGGGCGGTATGTGGCCCGGCCCGGCGGGCTGGCGGGTGTGTGGGACCTCTCGGCTGTCGCCACCGACCCGGTCGGCCATCGGTTCGAGGCGGAGCGCCGACTGACATGGCCCTGATCGAGGAACTGTCGAGCGCCCCCGATCACTCGGCCTTCCTGCGCCCCGGCGCCGGCGGCCGCCCGGCGCTTGAGCTGCTGGTCAAAGGCGCCCGCTGCGCCGGCTGCATGAGCAAGATCGAGCGCGGGACCGCGGACCTCGCGGGCGTCGCCCAGGCGCGTCTCAACCTCACCTCCGGCAAGCTTACGGTCACCTTCGACGACACAGCCCATGCCGATCCAGGCGCCGTGGTCCGCCTGCTCGACCGGCTGGGCTATCCGGCAACGCCCTACGATCCCGGCCTGGCCTGCGAGGCCAGCGACCGCGAGGGCCGTCGGCTGGTCTTGTGCCTGGCCGTGGCCGCCTTCGGCGCCATGAACACCATGATGTTCTCAGTGCCCCTGTGGGCCGGCCTGTTCGGCCAGGAACTGGGACCGGCGACCCGGGTGGTGATGCAGTGGTGGTGCGCCCTGGTGGCGACGCCCTGCGTCCTGTTCGCCGGCCGGCCGTTCTTCGAATCCGCCTGGCGCTCGCTGAAGGCCCGCCGGGCCAACATGGACGTGCCGATCTCCATCGGCGTCCTGCTGACCCTGGTCATCAGCTTCTCCGAAACCCTGCAGCATGGCCGCGACGCCTATTTCGACGCCGCCGTCTCCCTGCTCTTCCTGCTGCTGATCGGCCGCTGGCTCGACCACCAGCTGAAGCTCAGGGCCCGCAGCGCCGCGGGCGATCTCCTGGCCCTGCAGGCGCCGGCCGCCGTCCTCATCGGCCCCGACGGCGCCGAGCGGCGGACGCCCCTTTCCGAGGTCCAGGTCGGCGACCTGCTGATCGTGCGGCCCGGTGAAAGAGTTCCGGTGGACGGACTTGTCGAGTCCGGCGCCACCGAGCTCGACAACGCCCTTTTGACCGGCGAGACCATGCCCGTCAGCCTGCGGCCCGGCGAAGTCTGCCGCGCCGGCGCGCTCAACCTCACCGGCGCCATCCGCCTGCGCGCGCTCGCCCGCTCCGAGGACTCGGCGGTGGCCGCCATCGCCCGGCTGGTCGAGGCCGGGGCTCAGTCGCGCTCGAAATATGTCCAGCTCGCCGAGCGCGCGGCGGCGATCTATGTGCCGGTGGTCCACTCCGCGGCCCTGGCCACCTTCCTGATCGGCTGGGCGGGGGGGCTCGGCCCGCGCGAGGCCCTGCTTCGGGCGGTGGCCGTGCTGATCATCACCTGCCCCTGCGCCCTGGGGCTGGCGGTGCCCGCCGTCCAGATCAGCGCCTCTTCGCGGCTCTTCCGGCGCGGCGTCCTATTGAAGTCCGGCGCGGCCCTGGAGCGCCTGGCGGAAGTCGACCATGTGGTCTTCGACAAGACCGGGGTGCTGACCGAAGGCCGCCCGGCGCTGATCGGGGCGGGCGGCGACGAGATCGCGCTCGCCGCCAGGCTGGCGCGGGCCTCGCTGCATCCCCTGGCCAAGGCGCTCGCCGCGGCGGCCGGCCCGGGCCCTCGCGCGGACGATGTCGTGGAGACCCCCGGCCAGGGTGTCGAAGGCGCCATCGACGGCCGCCGCGCCCGGCTGGGACGCGCCGAATTCGTCGGCGCCGGGTCCGCCGCGGCGCTGGAAACCGAGCTTTGGTTCGGCTTCGAAGGCGCCCCGCCGGTCCGCTTCCAATTTTCCGACCGCCTGCGCCCCGACGCGGCCCAGACCATCGCCCAGCTCAAGGCTCGCGGCCTGGCCGTTTCGATCATCTCCGGGGACGCCGCCTCGCCCGTGGCCGCCGCGGCCCAGGCCGCCGGGGTCAACGATTGGCGCGCGTGCCTCACGCCAGTCGGCAAATGCGCCATTGTCGACGACCTGCAGGCCAAGGGCGCCCGGGTGCTGATGGTCGGCGACGGGCTGAACGACATGGGCGCGTTAGCCCGCGCCCACGCCGCCATGGCCCCGGGCGCGGCGCTGGACGCCAGCCAGAACGCCGCCGACCTGGTGTTTTCGGGCGACAATCTTTCGGCGGTCGTCGAAGCCTTCGACATCGCCCGGCAGGCGCGGCGGCTGGCGCTGCAGAACTTCGGGTTCGCCGCCGCCTACAATCTGGTGGCGGCGCCGGCGGCCATGCTGGGGCTGATCAATCCCTTCCTGGCGGCCCTGGCCATGTCGGGCTCCTCGCTGGCGGTGACCCTAAACGCCCTTCGCCTGAGGTCGCGGCGATGAACATTTTCATGATGCTGGCGCCGATGTCGGTCTTCCTGGGCCTGCTGGGAGTCGCCGGCTTCTGGTGGACTCTGCGGCACGACCAGTACGACGACCCGGCCGGCGACGCGGCCCGGATCCTGCTCGACGGCGACGACGACCGACCCCTCTAGGGCGCAATTTGATCTTCGTCAGGGCGCCCGACCCCGGCCTGGGCCACCTCGTTGCCCATGACCCAGATCGCCGAACCTGTCCTCAGCATCGACCAGCTCATCGCCAAGTACGATGGCCGCACGCCGCGCTACACCAGCTATCCCACCGCTGTGCAGTTCAGCCCGGCGGTCACCGGCGATACCTACCGCGCCTGGCTCGAGAGCCTCTCGCCGGCCGAGCCGGTGTCGCTCTACGCCCACATCCCCTTCTGCGGGCGCCTGTGCTGGTATTGCGGCTGCAACACCCGCGCGGTGAACAGCCCGGGCCCGGTCAGCGACTACACGGCCCTGCTCGAAGCCGAGGTCGGGCTGCTGGCCAAGGCCCTGCCGGGCCGAATGAAGGCCTCGGCCATCCACCTGGGCGGCGGCACGCCCAACATGCTGAGCCTGGCCGACATGGACCGCCTGTTCGGCGCCATTCGCGGCGCCTTCGACCTCACCGAGGACGCCGAGGTCGCCGCCGAGCTGGATCCGGGGGTCCTGACCCGCGAGTGGGTTGACGCCGCCGCCCGGCATGGCCTGAGCCGCGCCAGCCTTGGGGTGCAAAACCTCAGCCCGCGCGTGCAACAGGCGGTCAACCGGGTCGAGCGGCTGGAAGATATCGCCGCCTGCGTCGGCTGGCTGCGCAGCGCCGGCGTGGGGTCAGTCAATCTGGACCTGATGTATGGCCTGCCCCACCAGACCGCCGAGAACACCCTCTCCACGATCGACGCCATCGCCGGCCTGCGACCTGAGCGGATCGCGCTGTTCGGCTACGCCCACGTGCCCTGGATGAAGCCCCATCAGCAGCTGATCCACGAGGCGGCCCTGCCGGGCCCGGCCGAACGGATCGACCAGAGCGAGGCGGCGGCGGAGCGGCTGGTCGCCTCCGGCTATGTGCGCATCGGCCTCGACCACTTCGCCCTGCCGGCCGACGAGCTGGCGATCGCCGCCAGGGAGGGCCGGCTGCACCGGAACTTCCAGGGTTACACCACCGACACCGCCGGCGCGCTGCTCGGCCTGGGCGCCTCGGCCATCGGCTCCCTACCCCAGGGCTATGTCCAGAACCTGACCCAGGAAGTGGCCTGGCGCGCGGCGGTCGGCCGCGGCGAACTGCCGGTCTCACGCGGCGTGGCCCTGACCGCCGACGACCGGTTCCGGGGCGAGATCATCGAGCGCCTGATGTGCGGCCTCAAGGTGGACCTGGCCGAAGTCTGCGCCGCCCACGGGTCGCGGCTGGCCGACATGGCGACCGAGATAGCGGCCCTGCAGCCGTTCGAAAACGATGGGCTGGTGGTGCGCGACGGGATGCGGATCACGGTCACCGAGCGCGGCCGCCTGCTGGTCCGTTCGGTCTGCGCGGTGTTCGACCGCCACCTGGCGCCCGAGGCCAAGCGCCACGCCGGCGCAATCTGACAAGGCGGCCCGGGGCGATTGCAAAAACGCCCCGGGATGAACCGGGGCGTTCGGCCAATGCGCAGGACTGGGGCGCCCTTCGCACTGTCGTGGTCCGAGGCCTTCGCTGGGGGGCAGCGGGACCTCGGACCATTTCGGGGCGGGATGCAGGACCGCCCGGAACTCTTGTCGGCCACTTTTCGCGGGGCCGACTTGCGATAGATCAAGTCAGGATCACGCGGCCACTCCGCCGACGCGCTGGATGTTGCAGTGGACCCAGAGGGTTTCCAGGGCAGCGACCAGGTCGTCGATCATCTTGTCTGAGTGGGCGGGCGAGGGCGTGAAGCGCAGGCGCTCGGTGCCCCTGGGCACGGTGGGATAGTTGATCGGCTGGACGTAGATGCCGTGCTCTTCCAGCAGGATGTCACTGATCATCTTGCAGTGGACCGCGTCGCCCACCAGCACCGGCACGATGTGGCTGACGCTTTCGTCCATCACCGGCAGGCCGGCGGCCTTCAGACGCGCCTTCAGGGCGCTGGCGCGCTCCTGGTGGGCCTGACGCACCTCGTCGTGGGCCTTCAGGTAGCGGATCGACGCCGCGGCCCCCGC
>CANJLK010000053.1 GCA_947475465.1 Caulobacteraceae bacterium
CGGCCATTTCCCTGCACGCGCAGTGCGGAGCCCGTTTGGGGAAACCCTGTAATATCACGGGATTTTCCGGCCTCGCCACGAGCGCAGAGAGATTTGTGGCGAGGGGCGTTGGCGGTGCGGGTGGGATTCGAACCCACGTTACGGTTTCCCGTAAACACGCTTTCCAAGCGTGCGCCTTCAACCACTCGGCCACCGCACCACACGCCAGCGGAGGCAGGCCTCCCGGCGGAAGGCGGGTCATATACGAAGCGGGACTAGCCGGGCAAGCGGAGCTTGAGGGCTTGTCTCAGCCGGGCGGTGTCGAACAGCGAGGCCGAACGGTGCGCCGTCAGGTCGGCCTCAAGCGGACGGGCGCGGTCTAGCCAGTTCGCCAAGGCGCTTCCGGCGCCCGGCCGGCCCGTCCGAAGCGCGTCCTGAACCTGCGCCAGGCGCCGGTCGGCGTCGCGCAGGGCCCGGCGCTGGGCGGCAACGGCGGGGGTATTGAAACGCTCGTCGATCAGGCCCAGGCGGGCGCGGGCGGCGGCGACCATGACGACGGCGGTCGCCGTGTCGCCGGCCGCGCTCTCGGTCCGCGCGGCCGCGATCGACTGGCGGGCGTCAGCCATGAGCAGAGCTGGGGACAGCGGTTGGCGCGGCGGGGCCGGGCAGGCCGACGGGTCAAGGCTGCGCACATAGGCCGCGAGGCCCGCCAGCACCGCAGGCGCCGGCTCCGGCCCGTCGAACTCCTCGGTGACCAGGCCGTGGATGAAGGCTTCCAGCCTACGGTCGTCGGGCGCCTGGCCGATCTTGAACGCCGCCTTCGGCCCGCTCAGGTCCGGGATCGGCCTGGGATCGTCGACGCCGTTGCCGCGGTGGGATGAGAACAGGGAACTGGTGACGTCGGCGGTTCCTGGCGCGCTGGAGACGCCAGGAAACTGGAAGTCTGGATTGGTGCGCCCGGAGCGATGACAGCTTTCGCAGGCGATCCCGGCGCGCGCGGCCTGGCCGCCGAGCACGACAGGTGTGCGAAAGGCCGCCCGGCCGACTTCGACCGCGCGGGCCTGGGCGGCGTCGCTGGGCGGCTTCAGGCATTCCGTCGGCGTCGAGCCCAGGGCGCGGACCGGGTCGGCGTCCCTGGCGATCCACAGCATGGCGCGGATCGGCGGGCCGGCCCGTCCGGCCCAGGCGCCGGCCGCCGCGAGGGCGAGCGCCAGTGCGCCCAGGACTACGACCGCGGGTCGCGTCCGAAATCGATCCAACGGCGCAGCTCCTCGGCCTCGGCGCAGCCGAAGGCGCAGATGGTGTCGAGACGGGCCAGCAACCGCCTGGCGCCGACCATGTCTCCGCGCTCAACCTTCAGCTCGCCGTAGTATTCGGTGGCGCCCCGGTGGTCCGGCGCGATGGCCAGGGCCTGGCGGTAGAAGACTTCGGCGCGGGCGAAGTCGCCCTTCTTGCGCCAAGCGTAGCCCTGATAGGTGATGATGTCTGGGTGCGGGCCGAAGGCGGCTTCGGCGCGGGCCAGCGACGCCAGGGCGTCGTCGTAGCGGTGCTCGTTGATAAGGCTCACCGCCTGCACATAGGCCGCGTCACCCGCCGCCGGCCCGGCGAACAGTAGGCTGCGACCCTCCAGCATGGCGCTAGGCTTGGGCGGGGCGCCGCCGGCGATGGCGTCCTGCAGGCTGGCGGACTGCGCCTTGAGCGCCGCGGCGTCCGGGCAGGTGTCTCCGCAGGCTTCCGCCTTGGCCTTCAGCCAGTCGAGTTGGGCCTGCGCCTTGCCGTCCTTCAGGTTGGCCAGCGCCAGGCCAAGGCCCGCATGGCCCGCGCTGTCGGTGGGCGCCAGCTTGACGACCTTCTCGTAAGCTCGGCGCGAGCCCTTCCAGTCGTTCAGGTTGGCGCGGGTGTCGCCCAGCAGCCGCCAGATATCGACATTGTCGGGGGCGGCCTGGGTTACGTGGTCGAGGGCGCGGGCCGCAGCCTTGTAGTCCTTGGCCTGGAGCGCCGCGACCGCCTTGGCGTATTCGGCGGCAGGGTCGTAGGCCGGGGCAGAGGCGCTGGGCATCTCGCCGCCGCCGCCCCCGCCGCCGCCAGACGCCACCGCAGCGGGCGCAAGCAGCGCAAAGGCGACGCCGGCGAACAGGGCGGGTTTCAAAAACCGTCGCATCAGATCCTCCCGGAAAGGCTCCCAAGGCAGAGCTTGGCACGAATTCGGCGGTCCGTCAGCCGCCCCCCGGGTGCAAACCGCGCGGCCAGCGCCTATCTTCAGAGACCTTGGAATGGAGGCTCCCGATGCTGTTTGGACGAAAGACCCTGGAACTTCCCACCGAGGCCAACGCTCTGCCGGGCCGGGCCCATGCCATCCCAACCGCCGACGAGAGCTTCATCAACGGCCATCCCCTGAAGCCGCCCTACCCCGAAGGGACGGAGCGGGCGGTCTTCGCCATGGGCTGCTTCTGGGGTGAGGAGAAGAAATTCTGGGACCTGCCCGGGGTCTATGTAACCGCCGTAGGCTATGTGAACGGTATCACGCCCAACCCCACCTATGAGGAGGTCTGTTCGGGCCGGACCGGCCATACCGAGGCCGTGCTGGTGGTCTACGACCCCAAGGTGATTGGCTATCCGGCCCTGTTGAAGGTCTTCTGGGAAGGCCACGATCCCACCCAGGGCATGCGCCAGGGGAACGACATCGGCACCCAATACCGTTCAGGCGCCTATCCGACGACAGATGCCCAGACGGCGGCGGCCGAGGCCTCCAAGGCCGCCTACCAGCAGGCATTGAGCGCGCGGGGTTTCGGCAAGATCACCACCGAGATCGCCCCCGCCGGGGACTTCTATTTCGCTGAGGACTATCACCAGCAGTACCTGGCGAAGAACCCCGCCGGCTATTGCGGGATCGGCGGCACGGGCGTGACTTGCCCGATCGGTCTTGGGGTCGGCGCCTGAGGCCTGACGCCAGTTAGGCCGGCGCGCTGGGATCGCGCCCCTTGGGTCGCGTCGTTGGCGCGTGGGTCTCGAGCGCCGTGCGCAGATCGGCGATGGCCCTGGCCGCCGGGGAAGCGCGCTGACGCCACAGGAGCAGGCCTACCGCCCCCACGGTCGCGATCATGAACGGGACGGACCCGAACAGCCAGGCGGCGGCTGCGAGCGCGAAATAGTAGCCGCGCACGCCGGCGTTGAACGAGGACAGGGCCGGATTCAGCAGCCGCGCCGCCAGGTCGCCAAATCGGTGATGGCCGGCGTCGTCCAGACCCTCTGGGATCGAGCCGATCGCCGCGATCGTGTAGTTCATCTGGCGGATCGCCCAGATGAAATCCAGCAGGCCACGGGCCAGCGCGACGACCACCAGGGACAGCTGACCCTCGAACAGCAAGCGCGACGAGGTCTGGATCACCGCCAGGCTCGACACATGGCGGAAGGTGGCGTCGCCGTTGAATAGCGCGCCGGCCGCGGCTGCGATCAGCAACAGGTTGGACGAGGCGAAGAAGGAGGCGGAATTCAGCGCCTGGGCCAGCAGCTGTCCGTCCATGAACCGGTTCTCGCGCCGGGCCATGTTGCGCATCCAGGCCGCGCGGATGACGGTCAGGTCGGTGTTCAGGGCGCCGCCCTGGCGCGACAGCAGCTTGAGCAGTGGCTGGTAGAACAGCCAGCACACCGCGAACAGCGCCAAGGCGGCGATGTTCAAGGTATCCATCTCAGTCTTCCTCGATCAGGCTGGTGACGTTGGTGTTGCGGATCCTCAGCGCGATCAGCAGGGCCACCGCCATCATCGCGGCCACGTAAATGTAGAAGCCGTTCTCGATCTTCTGCGACTTGAACCACAGGGCGACATATTCGGCGGTGCCGCCGAACACGGTGTTGGCGATGGCGTAGGGCAGGGCGACCCCCATGGCGCGTATGGCGGTGGGGAAGAGTTCGGCCTTGACCACCGCGCTGACCGACGAATAGCCGGAGTGGATCAGGCATAGGACGCTGGCCAGGCCCATGGCCGGCCACAGGCTGGTGGTGTGGGCAAGCGTGGCCATGATCGGGTAGGTCAGGGCGGTCCCGGCCAGGAAGGCGCCGATCAGGGTGGCGCGGCGACCGAACCGGTCGGAGAGGTGGCCCACCAGCGGCTGCAGGACCATGTAGACCAGCAGCGAACCGGCGGAGACAGCCGTCGCCGAGTCCTTGGTGAAGCCCGCCGTGTTGACCAGGAACTTCGGCAGGTAGGTGGTGTAGGCATAGAACGACAACGACCCGGCCGCCGTCAGGCCGAAGACCATCAGGACTTCGCGCGAATGCAGCTTGAAGAGCGGCGTGGCGAGGCTGAGCTGCCAGACCACCAGGACCACCACCGACAGCGTGAGCGCGTTGGGGTGGTGGGTGGCGAAGAGGCCGGCGCAGATGGCCAAGGCGACCGCCAGAAGGATCATCACCCAGCGCATGTGGGCCGGGTCGAGACGCGCGCGGTCGGCGACCTGAACCTTTTCGAAGGCCGCGCTCTCCTCCAGGTTGGACTGGATCCAGAAGACCACGATGGCCAAGACACCGCCGATGGCGAAGGGGATGCGCCAGCCCCACTCCTGAAGCTGCAGCTTGGTGAGCGTATGCTGCAGGACCAGCAGGACCAGAGTCGCGGCCAGCTGGCCCATGATCAGGGTGACGTATTGAAAGCTGGACCAGAATCCCCGCCGGCTCTTGCCCGCCATCTCTGACATGTAGGTGGCCGCCGCGCCGTATTCGCCGCCGACGGAGAGGCCCTGGAGCACCCGGGCCAAGGTGAGGGCCAGCGGCGCCCAGACGCCGATGCTGGCGTAGCTGGGGATGAGCGCGATGGCGAAGGAGCCCAGGCTCATCAGGGCCACCGCCAGGCTCAGGGCCGCCCGCCGCCCGATCCGGTCGGCGTAGTAACCCATGGCCCAGGCGCCGATCGGCCGGGCCAGGAAGCCCACGGCGAAGATCGCGGCGGCCTGCAGCAGCTGGGCGGTCTGGTCGCCCTTGGGGAAGAAATGGTCGGCGAAATAGAGGGTGAAGGCGGAATAGGCGAACCAGTCGTACCACTCGACCAGATTGCCGGCTGAGCCGCCGAGGATCGCCTTGATCCGCCGCAGCGGGCTCCTGCCCTCAGCCGAAGCCCCCGCGTCCGCGCCCGCCATGCATCCCCCCGGTTCAAGGGAGGGGATGCTAAGCGGTTTCCTGTCCTAGGCCAAAGCCTCTCGGCCTAGATGCGGCCGAGCAGGACCAGGACGATGATGATCACCAGGATCAGCCCAAGGCCGCCGGAGGGGAAGTAGCCCCAGTTGCGAGAATGGCCCCAGGTGGGCAGGGCGCCGACCAGAAGCAGGATCAGGATGATGATCAGGATTGTGCCCACGGTGATCTCCTATGGCCAGGCTTGGGCCACGGAAACGGGCGGCTACGGCAGAGGTTCCGGTGCGCTTAGTCGGCGGCGTCGGCGGTGTGGAGTCGCTGGTCGGTATCCCGCACGCCCAGCGAATACATGAGGCCGATCCAGCCACCCTTGATCCGCGGCAGCAGCAGCAGTGTGAAGACCGCCAGGGGGATCAGGATGAGGGGCAGGGAATAGACGGGATTGCTGCGCCAGATGATCGGGAAGATCAGCAGCGGCGCCACCACCAGGTGCCCGACGAGCAGGATGGTCAGGTAAGCCGGGCCGTCGTCGGCCGGATAGCGGGCCAAGTCATGGTCGCAGGCTTCGCAGCGGCCGTTGACCTTCAGGTATTTCCAGAAGAGCGGGCCCTTGCCGCAGGACGGGCAATGGCCTTGCAGGCCACGCATGACCGAGCGCCGGAGTGGATGGATGAACTCAGCCATGCCTATCCATATGGCCCCTGGCGCGCGCCCTGGGAAGATGACGCGACGCCACATCCCCGCCCGATCTTGCGACCGGACGGGAGAAGCGGCCGGTCCTAGCGGTAGACTGCCACCACGTTATGGGTGTCGGTGTCGATGACAACCCGCTCGCCGTTGAGATAGGCCCAGCGGTATTTGGGATAGCTCGGCACCTCGAGCCAGGTCACTTCGCCGGTGATCGGGCGTCCGACGACAATCTCATCGCGGTAGGTCACCGGCGCAGCTTCATGCGTGGTGATGTCGGTGCGTACTTCGGTCGGAGGCGCAACTGTGTGGCCGACGATGGCGCCCGCCGCCCCGCCGACAACCGCGCCCACAGGACCTGCGACAACCGCGCCGGCGATGGCGCCTGCGGCCGCGCCACCTTCGGCGCCGCTCTTCTTTTCCTTAACGACGGTGGTGGTGGTTTCAGTGGGCTGTGCCTGGGCGGCGACAGACGAAAGCGCAAGGCAGGCGACGCCTGCCAGGACGATGGTCTTCATTGGGGGAACCTCCATTGATTGCGCGCGGCTAAACCGCTGACGCGCGGCTCAGGTTCCCGGCTATGTCGGAGGTTCGGCCCCGGAGAGGCCGCCAAATCTACTTCTTGGCGTCTTCCGCGGTGTTAGTGACGGCCTTGCCCGCGGCCTGGACGTCCTTGCCGACGCCGGCGACAGTATTGCACCCGGCCACCCACAGGGCAGACGCCACGGCGGCGAGCACGATCAGTTTACGCATTCAAGGTCTCCCAGAGTCCCCTGGCAGGGATTTGGCGGGCCAGACGTCCACAGTCAAGCTTGGGTTAACCCCGTCGCGGTCGGGCCGCCGTCTACTGGCCGCCGGAGAGCGGATTGGGCCGGGCCGCCATGCGTCCGTGCAGGCGCTCGCGCTCCTGGCGCAGGCGCTCGTTTTCGGCGGTCAGGTCGACGATGTCGGCGGTCAGCTGGGCGACACGTGCGCGGAGGTATTCATTGGCGCGCTCGAGACTTTCGGGCGGCGCGGTCATGAGCGGAAGGCCTTGAAGGCCAGGGGCGCGGCGATGGCCGCCACGGCGCAGAGGGCGGAGGCAATGAACAGCAGGGACATGGAGGCTCGAACGACATCAGCCACGTTAGACCGGCTCAACCGCTTGAGTGGCGGCGCCCGTCCAACGGCGTGTGAACGTCATATGGGGGCTGGCAGGCCGAACGCCTAACGGCTGGCTGGCGGACCCGGGCAAGGAAGAGGCCGTGCAAGGCAAGGCCGACGGAACGGTGGCGGTGAGCGCGCCTATCCGCGAGGTTATCTCGGGCGCCAAGGCCTATGTGATCGCGCCCGCAACCCATTCCTACAAGCAGAAGGGCGTCACCTACGATGAGGTGTCGCAGATGACCTTCGTGCTGGTGAAGGGCAAGGCTGGCTGGAAGATCGCGGCCTGGACCTGGACCGGTCCCGAAGGCGTGCCGCGGAAGTAGGCCGAGGCGGCCAGGATCAGCGGCGGCTGAGAATTTCGCCCGCGATCCAGGCGTTGCCCTGCTGCGTCAGGAACACGTCCTTCGCGGGAAGGGCGGCCAGTTGTTCGGCCAACTCGGGCGGCATGTCGTAGGTGTTGAGGTCGCGCTGGGCCCAGGAAAACGGAATCAGATTGGCCTTGTAGAGGGCTTCCACGGCCTGCAGATCGTGCAGCGGCTTGAGCTTCTCCAGGATCGCGGGAGACAGCGGACCGCACAGCAGCATGGCGACGGTATAGACCACGGGCCCGTCCTTGGCCGCGGGGGCCGCCGCGCGCGGCGGCGTCGCGGGCGCAGGCTGCGCGGCGGCGGCGGTCGCAAGGCTGGCCGCGAGCATCAGGGCGAGGGTGAGCCTGGAGCCTTGCGTGTGGGGCATCTCTAGTCCGCGTCCATCTTGAGGGCGGCGATGAACGCCTCCTGGGGGATTTCGACCTTGCCGAACTGGCGCATGCGTTTCTTGCCGGCCTTCTGCTTGTCGAGGAGCTTGCGTTTGCGGCTCATGTCGCCGCCGTAGCACTTGGCCGTCACGTCCTTGCGCAGCGCGCGCACGGTCTCGCGGGCGATGATCCGGCCGCCGATGGCCGCCTGGATCGGGATCTGGAACATGTGCGGACTGATCAGGTCCTTCATCTTCTCGACCATGCCGCGGCCGCGGGCTTCGGCGCGGTCGGCGTGGACCAGCATGGAAAGCGCATCGACCGGCTCCGAGTTCACCAGGATCGACATCTTCACCAGGTTGCCCACCCGGTAGTCTTCCATCTGATAGTCGAAGGAGGCGTAGCCTTTGGAGACGCTCTTCAGCCGGTCGTAGAAGTCGAACACCACCTCGTTGAGCGGAAGATCGTAGACCACCAGCGCCCGGGACCCGACATAGGACAGCTCCCGCTGCGAGCCGCGGCGGTCCTGGCAGAGCTTGATCACGCTGCCCAGGTACTCGTCCGGGGTCAGGATGGTGGCCTTGATCCAGGGCTCGGCGCTGGTGGCGATCTTCACCGGGACGGGCATGTCGGCGGGGTTGTGGA